>NZ_VFUW01000001.1:0-768348 GCF_006441385.1 Mesorhizobium sp. B2-4-18
TCGGTGCTCTTGAATACCGCCGACACCAGATGCACGTCGGTCAGGTCGACGTCGCTGAAGGCGATGGTGCCGGTCGCGGTCTCGGTGGGGGTATGGGCGTCCTCGGTGACGGCACCCACAAGCGTGGCGACGCCGATCACCGGACTGTCATTGGTGCCGGTGATGGTGATAACGACATCGCGGGTGATGACACCGCCGTGCTGGTCGTCAAGCGTGACCGTATAGGTCTCATGCACGACCTGGCCGGCCGCAAGTTTGTTGAGGGCCGAATCCGCAGCGCTGAAGGTCCAGGTGATCAAGCCGCCGGAGCCGTTGCCTGTGGTGTCAGTCGTCTTCACTGCGGCGAGTGAGCCAAGCTGGCCGCTGTAGTCGGTGCTCTTGAATACCGCCGACACCAGATGCACGTCGGTCAGGTCGACGTCGCTGAAGGCGATGGTGCCGGTCGCAGTCTCGGTGGGGGTGTGGGCGTCCTCTGTGACCGCGCCCACAAGCGTGGCGGTGCCGATCACCGGCTTGTCGTTGGTGCCGGTGAACTGAACTGTGGTCGTGGCCCAGCTCAGTGTGCCGTTGCCGAGTTGAATGGCATAAGTCAGCTTGTCGGTAAGAACCTGCCCCTGCGCAAGCGACTGCAACAGCGTATTGATATTCGCAGTGTCGTAGTGGATCGTGCCGTCGCTGGCTATCCAAATACGCGCTCCAAGCAAACTCGTGTCGGTGGTTCCGGCAAGGCCGGCACTGTCGTTGGAGTATGTGGTGTCGCGCGTGAGCAGGTCTATTGGCGATGGCGTTTTCGTTGCCGTCAACCCGCTCTCTGGGATTGAGTTGTCGATGGAGTAGAGCTGTTTGGCTGCGCCACCCAGATCATTCGCCAAAACGTTCAGGACAAGGACCCCGGTTACATCTTCCGAATAGAGGAAGGTGTCGTCCTTTGCCTGCGGTGTATTGGAGAACGACGCCGTGGTGCCGCCGGCACCGGTAACCTGAGTAGCCATTTTCAACCCCTGTTTGTGTAGCAGACGCCCCAACGCCTGTTTGTTGATAGTCCTGTACGACCACGCTCTGTCCGAGCATCGATCCCAAAGTCGCCACGCAGCTGGGTTGAAAGCGAGTGCGGCGCATCATCAGCGAGCCTGCCGGACAAGCAGTGCCGGCTGGAGCTAGCGGATGATGATCGCATGATGGCGGCTGCGACGGCGTTGTCGCAGCGCTGCGTCTCCCAACCCAATTGCATCATCTAAATCGCCGGTTTCCGATCAAGAGATTTTAGACAATGCTTATATTAGGAGATTATTAACTCTACTGGGGAGGAAGCGTCAACGTCCAACTTGGGCAAACAGTTAATATTCGAACATGAAGGAGCTACAGCCACCTGGATCGACTTGTGAGATCGAACGAGCGCACGTCTGATATGAGCCAGCGCGGCAGAAGATGCGGGGCAGCGTGCCACGGGCGAGCCGGACATCCGGAAGTTTCGCGCTCCAACGCAGATCACTCCGAGGATGACAAGGCGCGAAGCAGACCTTGCCTTTGTGCACGCCGTTTTACGCCGTATCCCCCTTCTTAAAGGTCTTTACCTCGTAAGGGACTTGGGCAGATCGGACTTGCCAGATTGGAGATGAAGAATACCAGTTCAGCGAAAGTGAGACACGGACACGAGAACAATTCTCGATGGCGAAAATCGCCGCCGAAACTACGCGATTGCCGCTCCTTCACTCCCACTCGATTGTGCCAGGCGGCTTCGACGTGACGTCATACACCACGCGGTTGATGCCGCGGACTTCATTGATGATGCGGGTGGCGGCGGCGCCCAGGAAGGCCATGTCGTAGTGGTAGAAGTCAGCCGTCATGCCGTCGACGGAGGTCACGGCGCGTAGCGCACAGACGAATTCGTAGGTGCGGCCGTCGCCCATGACGCCGACAGTCTGCACCGGCAGCAGCACGGCGAAGGCCTGCCAGATCGCGTCATAAAGGCCGGCCTTGCGGATTTCGTCGAGATAGATGGCGTCGGCCTCGCGCAGGATCTCCAGCTTTTCCCGCGTGATGCCGCCCGGGCAGCGGATGGCGAGGCCGGGGCCTGGGAACGGATGGCGTCCGATGAAGCTTTCGGGCAGGCCGAGTTCCTTGCCCAGCGCCCTCACCTCGTCCTTGAACAGTTCGCGCAACGGCTCGACCAGTTGCATGTTCATGCGCTCGGGCAGGCCGCCGACATTGTGGTGGGACTTGATGGTGACCGAGGGGCCGCCGGTGAAGGAGACGCTCTCGATGACGTCGGGATAGAGCGTGCCTTGCGCCAGGAAATCGGCGCCGCCGAGCTTCTTGGCCTCGTCCTCGAACACTTCGATGAACAACCGGCCAATGGTCTTGCGCTTCTTTTCCGGGTCGGACTCGCCTTCCAGCGCAGAGATGAATTTTTCCGAGGCGTCGACCAGGATCAAAGGCAGATTGTAGTGCTGGCGGAACATCGCCACCACACCAGCGGCCTCGTCCTTGCGCATCAGGCCATGGTCGACAAGAATGCAGGTGAGCTGGTCGCCGACCGCCTCGTGGATGAGCAGCGCCGCCACCGAGGAATCCACGCCGCCCGACAGCGCGCAGATGACCTTGCCCTTGCCGACCTGCTTGCGGATCGCCTCGACCGCGTGCTCGCGATAGGCGCGCATCGTCCAGTCGCCTTCGATGCCGGCGATGTTGTGGACGAAGTTCCTGAGCAGCCTGGCACCATCCGGCGTATGCACCACCTCGGGGTGGAACATGATGCCGTACATCCTGCGTTCGACATTGCCGAAAATGGCGAAGGGCGAGCTTTCCGATTTGCCGAACACCTCGAAGCCAGGCGGCAGGGCGATGACGCGATCGCCATGACTCATCCACACCTGATGGCGCTGGCCTGTGGCCCACAGGCCCTCGAATAGCGGGCTGTCCTTCTCGATCTCGACAAAGGCGCGGCCGAATTCGCGATGGTTGGAGCTTTCGGCGACGCCACCCATCTGCACGCACATGGCCATCTGGCCATAGCAGATGCCAAGCACAGGCACGCCGGCATCGAAGACGATCTGCGGCGCGCGCGGGCTGCCGATATCGGACGTCGAAGCCGGGCCGCCGGACAGGATGACCGCTTTCGGGTTGATGCGCTTGAATGCCGCCTCGGCCGACTGGAACGGCACGATCTCGGAAAACACGCCGGCCTCGCGGATGCGGCGGGCGATGAGCTGCGTAAACTGGCTGCCGAAATCGACAATCAGGATGGTGTCGGTGTGATTGGCTGTCGTCATGGCGAGCCTTTAGAGAAAGAAACGAGTCTGCGCAATGGGTTGCGTCGCCTGACTTTCAGAGCGGTATCGCCTCGTCACCAGGTGAATCCGGCCGGAGCAAGCCCGAACCGATCGCCTGTTCGAGCCGCATGACGGCGTCGGCCAGCTTTTCATCGATGACGTGCAGATATTCGGTCCAGTCGCCGACGTGCCTGAGATCAGCCGCGCCGTCGGAAATGCCGCGCAGCCCGATGAGCGGGATGTCGAAAAGCTGACAGGCGCGCAGGCAGGCGAAGGTCTCCATGTCGACCATGTCGGCGGCGATCGCTTCGTACGCCGCGCCGGTAATGACGGCGCCGCCGGTCGACAGTGTCGCCTCCTTGATTTCGGGAATACGCAACGGCAACGGTACGATCACCGGCAGGTCGAGAAACGGCGTCGCGCCTTTTTCGAAGCCCAGCGGCGAGGCATCGATGTCGCGATAGCTGACGGAGACGGCCTGGTAGATTTCGGTCTGCTCCAGGGTCCGGCTACCAGCAGAGCCGAGCGATACCACCAGATCGGGCAATGCCTTGTCCGATTTCAACCAGGAGAGCTCAGCGCCCAGCCGCACGCCGGCCTCGACCGGGCCCACGCCCGTCATCAGCGGCGTGAACAGCCGCTGCAGATGCGGGCCATATTCGGCCCGCGCCGCCATGACGAAGAGGATATCCTTGCCGCCAATGCGCACGACGTTGCCAGTCATGGCGATCCTCCTGCTTGCGCTACATTATGACCAACGGCCTGGCCGCTGCCGGCGGCAGCTCCGTGCCGCCGGCACGATTAAATTCGCCTGCGGCGAACCGGCCACTCACCCAGCGATACCATCGCGGCCTAGCACCGTCATCATCGTCCCGGTCATGGTGGCGATCAGCTTGGCCTCGCCGTCGGCGGCGAAGGCATAGGCCTGGCCGTCGGCAACGATGATGGTACGGCCGGGTTTGGTCACCGAACCGCGGAACAAAAAACGCTCGCCCCGGCCCGGCGCCAGAAGGTTGACCTTGAATTCGATGGTCAGCACGCCGGAATTCTCCGGCATGAGCGAGAACGCCGCATAGCCGCAAGCCGAGTCCAGCGCCGTCGAAATGACGCCGGCATGCAGGAACCCATGCTGCTGGGTCAGCGCCGCCGAATAAGGCATCTCGATCTCGATGATGCCGGGGGTCACCAATGTCAGTTCGGCGCCGATCGTCGCCATCGCCTGCTGGCGGGCGAAGGACGCCCTGACGCGATCCTCATAGTCCGGAGCCGGTACGATCTTTGCTGCCATCGCCGTTGCCTTCACGTTTGCCGGGAAAGCTTATCGCAGAGGCATGAGCGGCAGGCAAATGCTTTTGCTGCACTGCAGCAAACCGCATCGAACGCCACCTAGTTCAGCCAAAGAAGCGAGGCGTTGAGCAAGGTGGCGAACGCCACCCACGCCGCGTAGGGCACGAAAAGCCAGGCGGCGAGCCGATCGCGGGTCCAGACGCTTGCGATAAACAGCGCGATGACGGCCAGAAGAAGCACGATGATGACCAGAGCAGGCCCCATCATTTTTGCGCCGAAGAAGATTGGCGACCACAGGAAATTCAGGACGAGCTGAGCGCCCCAGATCTTCATCGCGGTGCCGGCCAGGTCCCGCAACCATGTCCGCCAGCCGGCCACGGCGATCAGCACATAGAGCAGTGTCCAGGCAGGCGCGAAAATCCAGTTGGGCGGATTGAAGGAAGGCTTGGCCAGCGATGCATACCAGGCACCTGGCAAGGTGGCGAAACCGATCAGCAGGCCTCCGCCCAGCACCAGGACGAGGAACAGCAGAAGCGACAGATATCTTTGCAAGCACTCACCCTGTGGCGGCGCAACGCCGCGCATCTGCAATTGGGGCGCTGCGGGCAGCTGTCAACGACAGCGTCAGTTCGCCCGGCGCAAGGCGCAAAAATAAAAGCCGTCTGTGCCGCTCAGCGCCGGCGAGAGCGAAATGCCACCCAGGGCACCGATCCGCATCGCGGCGGTATGGCCGGGAAAACGGCTGTCCCAGAGCTGGCGATGATCGACCGGGGCAAAGCCGCCGTGCCGCTCGCGAAACGCGGCGATTTGTTCACCGTTCTCCTCGTCGAACACGGAGCAGGTTACGTAGACCAGCAGGCCACCGGGTTTGACGTAGGTTCTGGCGGCATCGAGGATCGTCGCCTGCTCGCCCTTGCGGGCATCAAGCTGTCTCTGCGTCAGCCGCCATTTGGCGTCGGGACGCCGCCGCCAGGTGCCGCTGCCGGTGCAGGGCGCGTCGACCAGCACGATGTCCATGTGGCCGGTCAATGGGGCAAGCTCGGCCGGCTTGGTGGTGACCTGCACATTGCGGTTTTCCGAGCGGCGAATGCGGTCGAAGATTGGCGCCAGCCGCGCCTTTTCGGCATCGTGAGCGAAGATTTGACCGTGGTTGTCCATCGCCGCCGACAACGCCAGCGTCTTGCCGCCTGCGCCGGCGCAGAAATCGAGCACCTGCATGCCAGCCGTCGCGCCGGCAAGCGCCGCCGCAATTTGCGACCCCTCGTCCTGGACCTCGAACCAGCCTTTCTGAAAGGCCGGCTCGGCTTGCACGTTCGGATGCCGGCCGTCACCGTCGATCGGCGGGATGCGGATGCCGTAGGGTGCGATCCGTGCGGCACTGGCACCGGTCTGCGCGAGTTCGGCCAACACCTTGGCGCGATTGGCCTGCAGCGTGTTGACCCGGATGTCGAGCGGCGGACGTGTGGCGAGCGCCGCGCCCTCCTCGACCCATGTCTCGCCGAAGGCCCGCTCGAAAAGCGGTTCGCACCAATCGGGAATGTCGGCGCGAACAGCGGGCGGCGCGTCGGCAAGCCGGCGTTCCGCCATTGCCTGGAGTTCCGTGGCGCTCAGCAGCGGCGGCGCGAATTTGTCACCTTCGAGCGCTGCGTTGAGCGACTGCGCCGTCTGGCTCCATTCGAGCAGCAGCGCCCCGAAGCCGATGGCACGCGGCGTGTCTTCGCCCAGCAACCAGCCGGCGGAGCGCTTGCGGCGCAGCGCGTCGTAGACGATGTTGCCGATCGCGGCGCGATCCCCACCGCCGGCGAAGCGATGGGACAGGCCCCAATCCTTCAGCGCGTCGGCCACCGGCCGGTGACGCCGACCAATGTCCTCCAGCACTTCAATGGCCGCAGCCAGCCGTCCGCCCAGTCGCATTCGTCATTCCATCAATCGAGCACATTATCCGGTCTGCTCTTAAAGCCTTTCACGTCCGGATTGAACCCCGCCCGGCCTCGCCGCGAGCGCAAGCTGGCGATGGTCGGCTAAACCTGTCCGACCGGTAAATCTTCGCGGCGTTAGAAGCAGGCGGACTAGTAGATACAAGATCTCTAATGTTCTTAACTGGCGGCCGGAAGGACGGCGTGTGGCGCTACAGCTCTGCTTTCCAAGTTTTTCGGTTGGGAATACTCTTGCCGTCATGATTCGCGGCGCGGAAAACGTGGACCGGCGGATCGTCACGAGGAGAGGGCAATGAAGATTTATCTGGCGGAAGTTCTAGGCACATTTCTGTTGGTGTTCATCGGTACGGCGTCCGTGGTGACGGGGGGCTTAGGCGGCGCGCTGCCGCTTGGCCAGGAAGGCATCGGTCTGGCATTCGGCATCGGCCTCATCGCGGCGGCCTATGCGATCGGCCCGATTTCGGGCGCGCATCTCAATCCGGCGGTGACGCTCGGCGTGTTCCTGGCTGGCCGGCTGCCGGCCAAGGACGTCATCCCCTATTGGATCGCGCAGATCATCGGTGCCATCATCGCCTCGCTGGCGTTGTGGATCATCGTTTCCGGCCAGACCGGCGGCCATACCGGCGGCTTCGGCGCCAATGGCTGGGACGAGACGAAATGGGGCATGAGCTCGGCGTTCCTGTGGGAGCTGATCGGCACCTTCACCTTCGTCACGGTGATCCTTGGCGTTACCGCTGAAAAGCACTCGACGGCGTTTGCCGGCCTGGTCATCGGCCTGACGCTGGCGGGCATTCACTTCGCCATGATCCCGGTCACCGGTACCTCGGTCAATCCAGCGCGCTCGATCGGCCCGGCGCTGTTTACCGGCGGTGTCGCACTTAGCCAACTCTGGTTGTTCATCGTCGCACCGCTGATCGGCGGCGCCATTGCCGGCGTCGTTGCCAAGGCGCGTGTCTTCGAGAAGGATTGATTCCAGAGCCTGAATGCAAGAGGCGCGGGTGGCCCGCGCCTCTTTCGTAGATCCTCAAGCTCGGGTCAGGCCGCGATGTCAAAGCGGTCGGCGTTCATCACCTTGGTCCATGCCGCAACGAAATCCCGGGCGAATTTCTGCCCGGCGTCCGCCGATCCGTAGACCTCGGCCAATGCCCGCAGCTGCGCATGCGAACCGAAGATCAGGTCGGCACGGGTGCCGGTCCACCTGACTGCCTTGGTTTTGCGGTCGCGCGCTTCGTACACTTCTTCCGAACCCGGAACAGAACCGACAGCCGGATCCCAGACCGTGCTCATGCTGAGCAGGTTGACGAAGAAGTCGTTGGTCAGCCTACCCGGCCTGTCGGTGAACACGCCGTGCTTTGAGTGCCCGGTGTTGGCGCCGAGCACCCGCAAGCCCCCAACAAGCACCGTCAGTTCCGGCGCCGTCAGGCCCAGCAACTGCGCGCGGTCGACCAGCATGGCTTCAACCGACATGGGCTGCTTGCCCCTGACATAGTTGCGGAAGCCGTCGACTTTCGGCTCGAGCGCGGCAAAGGAGTGGACGTCCGTCTGCTCCTGCGATGCATCCATGCGGCCGGGCGTGAACGGCACCTTCACGTCGTTGCCGCCATCCTTCGCGGCCTTCTCGACCGCGGCGATACCGCCGAGCACGATCAGGTCGGCCAGCGAGACCTTCTTGTCGCCGGTCTGCGCGGTGTTGAATTCCGTCTGGATGCCTTCGAGCCTGGCAAGCACCTTCGACAGTTCGGCCGGCTGGTTGACCTCCCAGTCCTTCTGCGGCACCAGCCGGATGCGTGCGCCATTGGCGCCGCCGCGCTTGTCGGAGTTGCGGAAGGTCGAAGCCGAGGCCCAGGCCGTCGAGACCAGTTCGGAAACCGACAGGCCGGAGGCCAGGATCTTGGCCTTCAGCGATGCGATGTCCTGCTCGCTGACCAGTTCATGGTCGAGCGCCGGGATCGGGTCCTGCCAGATCAGCTCTTCCTTGGGCACCAACGGGCCGAGATAGCGCACCGCCGGACCCATGTCGCGGTGGGTCAGCTTGAACCAGGCGCGGGCGAAGGCATCGGCGAACTGATCCGGATGTTCATGGAAACGCCGCGAGACCTTCTCATAGGCCGGGTCGGCCCGCAGCGCGAGGTCGGTGGTCAGCATGGCCGGCGCGTGATGCTTCGAGGGGTTGTGCGCATCCGGCACCGTGCCGGCACCGGCGCCACCCTTCGGCGTCCACTGATGGGCGCCCGCCGGGCTCTTCGTCAGCTCCCATTCGAAATTGAACAGACTGTCGAAGAAGTTGTTGCTCCACTTGGTTGGCGTCGTGGTCCAGGTGACTTCGAGACCCGAGGTGATGGCGTCGCCGGCAATGCCTGACGCATGTTTGCTCGACCAGCCGAGGCCCTGCGCCTCGATGCCGGCACCTTCCGGCTCCGCGCCCACCAGCGAGGCATCGCCGGCGCCGTGGGTCTTGCCGAAAGTGTGGCCGCCGGCAATCAGCGCCACGGTTTCTTCGTCGTTCATCGCCATGCGGCCGAAGGTTTCCCTGATGTCGCGTGCCGAAGCCAGCGGATCGGGCTTGCCGTTCGGCCCTTCCGGATTGACGTAGATCAGGCCCATCTGCACGGCGCCGAGATGGCCGCGAAGCTCACGATCGCCCGAGTAGCGCTCGTCGCCCAGCCACTTGGTTTCCGAACCCCAGTCCACGTCCTGCTCGGGCTCCCAGACGTCGGCGCGGCCGCCGGCGAAGCCGAAGGTCTTGAAGCCCATCGATTCCAGCGCGACGTTGCCGGTGAGGATCAACAGGTCGGCCCAGGAAATCTTGCGGCCATATTTCTGCTTGACCGGCCAGAGCAGGCGGCGCGCCTTGTCGAGATTGGCGTTGTCAGGCCAGCTGTTGAGCGGCGCGAAACGCTGCTGGCCGGCTCCGGCACCGCCGCGGCCATCACCGATGCGGTAGGTGCCGGCGCTGTGCCAGGCCATGCGGATGAACAGCGGCCCGTAATGGCCGAAGTCGGCGGGCCACCAATCCTGCGAATCCGTCATCACTTGGTGCAGGTCCTTGATGACCGCATCGAGATCGAGGCTGGCGAATTCTTTGGCATAGTCGAAGTCCTCGCCCATCGGGTCCGACAGGTTCGACTGCTGATGGAGAACGCCAAGGTCAAGCTGGTTCGGCCACCAGTCACGGTTGGTCCGGCCGGCGGATCCATGCGCGACAGGGCATTTGCCCGCGCTGCTGTCGTCGGTTTTCGCGTCCATCTCTCACTCCAATTTGCCGAGGTTGATTTTTGCCGAGATTTTGGGGGCGGCCAGCGGCCCGCGCCAATCTGGAACCATTCCAGCCTAGGCCAGACCGTCGATAAAAACAAATTGTCTTTCCTGTTTATTTCGATAGGATTTTCTTATGATGGCCTTGACCGCATGATCGGACTGACAGTTCGCCAGATGCATTATTTCGACGCGCTGGCGCAGACGCTGCATTTCGGGCGTGCGGCGAAACTTGCCGGTGTCAGCCAGCCGGCGCTGTCCTCGCAGATCGCCGAAATGGAGCAACGGCTGAACTGCCGGCTGTTCGAACGCGGCGGCAAGTCGGTGCGCATGACGGACGAGGCGATCGCCCTGTTGCCGCGTATCGAGCGCATCCTGGCTGACATACGTGACGTGGAAACGACGGCCCGGCGCGGCCGCACGGCCATGGAGGGACGCTTCCGGCTGGGCATCATCCCGACTGTCGCGCCCTATCTTCTGCCACGCGCCTTGCCCGAACTGAAGAAGCATTTCCCGGCCTTGCTGCTCGAATTGCGCGAGGCGGTCACCACCTCCCTGGTCGAAGACACCGCATCGCGAAAACTCGACGCCTTCATCGCGGCACTTCCGCTCGACCATCCAGGACTGATCACCGAGGCGCTCTTTCCCGACCGGTTCTTCCTGGCCGTGCCGTCGGACGATCCGGCCTTTGCCTCGCCGCCGGTTCCACCCGAGAGCCCGGCGCTGGAAAGACTGATGCTGCTGGAAGAAGGCCATTGCCTGCGCGAACAGGCGCTGGCCGTCTGCGGCAATGTGCGGCCGGTGGCGATGGCAAGCTATGGCGCGACCAGCCTGACCACGCTCCTGCAGATGGTGGCGCACGGGCTCGGCGTCACGCTCATCCCCGAAATGGCGACCGGCCCCGCCGGCACCATCCCCGACCTCAAGATCGTGCCGTTCCAGGAACCGATGCCGCAGCGCATGATCTGCCTGGCCTGGCGACGCAACAATGCGCGGCACGGGGAATGCGTCGAGCTAGCCAAGATTATACGGGGGCTAGGCCCGGCGCTGTTGGCGGCCTGAGAGGTGGCCCTAACGCTCGTTACAGCACCCGCGATAGGAACTCGCGGGTGCGCGGCGACACCGGGTTGGCGATCATCTCGCGCGGCGCGCCGCGTTCGACGATCACGCCGCCGTCCATGAACACGAGCTGGTCGCCGATCTCGCGGGCAAAGCCGACCTCGTGGGTGACGACGACCATCGTCATGCCGCTCTCGGCAAGGTCGCGCATAACCTGCAGGACTTCGCCGACCAGTTCCGGATCGAGCGCCGAGGTCGGCTCGTCGAAGAGCAGCACCTTGGGCTTCATCGCCAGGGCGCGCGCGATCGCGACACGCTGCTGCTGGCCCCCGGACAGTTCGCGGGGATAGCGGTCGACCTTGTCGGCCAGGCCGACACGCCGCAGCAGCACCTCCGCCTCGGTCTTTGCCTGGTCGACTGGAATGCGCCGCACCTGCGTCGGCGCCTCGATCAGGTTCTCCATCACCGTCATGTGCGAGAACAGGTTGAACGACTGGAACAGCATGCCGATCTCGGCGCGGCGCCGGCACAGAAGATCGTCCTTCACCTCATAGAGCTTGTCGCCCTGGAGGTCGTAGCCGACGAACTGGCTGTCGACGAGCAGGATGCCGCCGCTGAGTTTTTCCAAATGGTTGATGCAGCGCAGGAACGTGCTCTTGCCCGATCCCGACGGGCCGATGATGCAGGCGACCGATCCCTCCGGTACATCGAGGTCGACACCTTTGAGAACTTCAAGCTGGCCATAGGTTTTGCGCACGCCGCGCGCGAACACCATGGAGTTGGCGGGCACCCCGAAGCGGGCACGATTTTCGGACTTCACATCACTCATCGAGCAACGCCGCGCAGGCTGATCAAGTTGCGCAAGGTGCGCATCGTCAGGGGGTCGCGTCTGGCATCGCTGCGGCCGAAATGGCGCTCCAGGAAATGCTGCCCCACCGACATGATGCTGACCACCGCGAGATACCAGAAGGCGACCACGATCAGCAGCGGAATGGTCTCGAAGGTGCGCGCATAGATGCTCTGCGCGGTATAGAACAGGTCGTCGACGGCGATGAACGTCACCAGCGACGTCATCTTCAGGAGGTTGATCGCCTCATTGCCGGTCGGCGGCAGCACGAAGCGCATGGCCTGCGGCAAGGTGATGCGCTTCAGGATCATGCGGTAGGGCATGCCGAGCGCGCTCGCCGCCTCTGACTGGCCAGACGGCACCGACTTGATGCCGGCCCGGATGATCTCGGCCATGTAGCCGGCCTCGCACAGCGAAAGCGCCACCACGGCGGAGAAGAACGGCGTCATGAAATCATTGGTGCGCACGGAAAACAGCGTGCCTATGAACGGCAAAGTCAGCGAGATTTCGCGCACCAGCAGCGACAGGTTGAACCAGAAGATCAGCTGGATCAGGGCTGGGACACCCCGGAAGAACCAGACATAGACGCCGGAAAAGGCGCGCAGCACCGGGCTCGGCGACACCCGCATGATCGCGATGACGGTGCCGACAATGATCGCCAGCACCATGATGATGACGGTGAGCATCAGCGTGTTCCCGAGGCCTCGCATGATCGAGGGATGGAACAGGTATCCGGCTGCCGTGCCCCAGGCAAAGGCCGGGTTGCTGGCGAAAGCACGAATGATGAGGAAGGCCAGCAGCAGGGCGAACGCCGTACCGACCCAAATGCCATAGCGGCGCTGCGGCACGACGGTCAGTCGTGACACGGCGGCGGAAACGCTTGGCTCGACGCCGATGTCGGTCGGGAGGGCAACGCCCATCGGATGTCTCCAGCTTGCGGGCCGGCGCCTGACGTTCATCAGGCGCCGGATGGTCTCTATTCGGCGCGAAGCGCGTCCATGGTGCCGACGAAGTAGGGTTCCTTGATCGCATAGGCGCCCATGCCGTATTTCTCCAGGATAGCTTTGTACGTGCCGTTCTTGAACAGTTCGGCAAGTGCCGCCACCATCATGTCGGCGGTCTGCTTGTCGTCCTTGGCGATCGCCATGCCGAGCGGCGCGACCTCGTAAAGCGTCGGCAGGACCACCAACTGGCCCTTGCTCGTCACCTCGAAATAGCTCGATGCGGTGGCATCGTCCATACGCGCGTCGACGCGGTCCGAAAGCACGGCCTGGACGATATCGGTGGAGGAGTTGAACACCGATTTCTCGATAGCCTTTTGGCCCTTGTCGGTGCATTCCTTACCGAGCTTGTCGACCAGGAAATCCGAGGCGCTGCCGGCCGAGACGCCGATGCGCTTGCCACAGAGCGGCATGTCGCCGCTGAAGCTCGCCTTCTTGTCAGGCGATGTCGAGACGGCGAGCCCTGCCTTCAGGAACATGATGAAATCGACCTGCTTCAGGCGCTCCGGCGTGGCCGAGAAGGTCTCCCAGGCGATCTTGAAGCGGCCCGCCGCAAGACCCGGGATCATCGACGGGAACGGCGTGCGCTGGATATCGAGCTTGGCGTCGACGAGCTTGGCCACCTCGCCGGCGAGTTCGACGATGATGCCGGTCTGCTTGCCGTCGGCGTCGAGATATTCGAACGGCGCGAAGTCCACAGTGTTGGCGACGGCGAGCGTTCCGCTCTCTTTCACCTCAGCCGATTTCGGCACGTCGGCGGCTTTGGAAACCCCGCCCCAGACGGTGGTGGAGAGCGCCAGTGCAAGGCTGGTCATTCGCAGATATCTGTTCATTGCTGTTCCCCTTTTCTTGTCCTTGTTTGCAGTCTTTCCGGCAGAGCCCGGGCCAGTGGCCGGCACGTGCTCGGTGTCCCTTACGAAGCGGCTGTCTCGGCCGCCTTCTTCTTTCGATAGTGATAATTCTTGTCGATGCGCTCCATCAGGTAATCGCCATAGAGCACTGGCTCGTATTTCGGCTGTGTGCCGGCCGGCACACAGACCGAAAGTGCGGCAATCGTCTCGTCCATGGAGGGGTCGAAGAAGAAGGGCTGCGAATAGCGCTCGCGTCCGGAGCGGTTGATGACGCGGTGCGGCGTCGAGACGAACTGGTCGTTCGACCAACGCGCCAGGATGTCGCCGACATTCATGACGAAGGAATCCGGAACCGGCGGCGCGGGAACCCAGTCGCCCGCCTTGTTCTTAACCTCGAGGCCGCCGACATTGTCCTGGGCGAGCAGCGTGATGAAGCCGTAGTCGGTGTGCGGCGCCGAACCGAAAAGCCCCTCTTCCTGGGGCTGCGTCGGATAGTGCAGCAGCCGCAGGAAAGTCGTCGGCTGCTCGAAATAGCGGTCGAGACTGTCGGAGGGCAGCCCGAGCGAAAGCGCGATGGCGCGCACCATCTTGCGGGCGAGCGTGCCCATCTCCTGGACATAGCGCTCGATGGTCTCCCTGAAGCCGGCAAGGGCGGCCTCGTCAGGCCACTGGTTGGGGCCTTGCAGCGGCTTGCCGGCCAAGGCCCGGGGGTCGTCGGCGCCGACCTCGTGCATGAAGAAGATCGATTCGCTCTGGTTCGGCTTGCTGACGGCCGCCACGGACGAGGTCACGATGGTCGAGCCGGCAAAGGGCAAGTAGCCGCGGAAATTCTTGTCGATCTTCAGCTTCGCCTTCTCCTCCTCGGGCAAGGCGAAGAAACGCTTGGAGGCCTCGCGGACCGCTTCGACATCGGTGCGCGGAATGGGGTGGCCGGTGACATAGAGGAAGCCGATCGTCTCGAGATAGCGGCGCAGTGTCGCTGCCGTTTCCCTGATCGCGCCTTCGTCGTCGCCATAGAGCGGCGAAACGTCGAGGATCGGAATTTCGGAAAAATCGCCGCGCTCTTGTGCATCCATTTCGAACACCCTGTCTTGAACATAAGATACAGTACTGTATTTCTACACATCCGAACGGCCTCATCAATAGGCTTTCGATCGCAAAAGGAAGGACGCGGCATCATGGCACCACGCAAGATCATCATCGATACCGATCCGGGCCAGGACGACGCCTTCGCCATCCTCTTCGCACTGGGGTCGCCTGATGAACTCGACGTGGTCGGCATCACCACGGTCGGCGGCAACGTGCCGCTTGCCCTGACCTCGAAGAATGCGCTGAAAGTCGTCGAACTCGCCGGGCGGCCCGATGTGCCCGTTTATGCCGGCTGCCCGGCGCCGATGGTGCGCAAGCTGATCACCGCCGAATATGTCCATGGGGAAACCGGCCTCGACGGCGCCGACCTTGCCGAACCGGTGACGCCGCTGCGGGGCGAACACGCGGTGAACTACATGGTGTGCACCATCATGGACGCGCCGGAAGGCGAATTGACCGTTTGCACGCTCGGGCCAATGACGAATCTGGCCATGGCCATGACCATGGAGCCGAGGATCGTGCCCCGTCTGCGCGAAGTGGTGCTGATGGGCGGCGGCTTCTTCCAGGGTGGCAACGCGACGCCGGCGGCTGAGTTCAACATCTTCGTCGACCCGCATGCCGCGCACAAGGTGTTCGACAGCGGCGCGCCGGTGACCATGGCGGGCATCGATTGCACCTACACGGCGCTGATGACGCCTGAGTGGCTCGACCGCCTGCGCGCAAGCGGCAGCCGCGCGGCGATCGAGGCCGCGAACCTGGCCGACTTCTACCGCCAGTATGGCACCCACAAATTCGAGACGCCGGCACGCCCTATCCACGACGCCTGCGTCACCGGTTATCTCCTGGCACCGCAAATCTATGAACAGCGCCAGTGCGCGGTGACGGTCGACATTGTCTCGCCTGAGACAATCGGCATGACCGTCGTCGACTGGTGGCACGTCACCGGCCGGCGCAAGAACTGCAACGTCCTGCGGCGCATCGATCCCGCGCCGTTCTTCGAACTCATGCTGGAGCGGATCAGCGCATTGCCCTGAGTTGCGCCTTCCGCGATAGATGGACACTTGATGAGTCGCGAAGCGCATCGGAGCCGGCGAACGGTTTTGTGGGCGTTGCGTGTGCGATGAAGGTCTTGATCGGATGAAATCGGACAGCGCCCCGGCCAAAGGCAAGAGACCAGCCAAAGCCGCGGGACCTGGGAAGACGGCGCGGCAGACGCTGAGTCGCGAGGCCTGGATCGCAGCGGCGCGCAAGGTGCTGGAGAAGCACGGCATTGGCGAGGTCAAGATCGACCGCCTCGCCAAGCAATTCAAGGTGACGCGCGGCAGCTTCTATTTCCATTTCACCAGCCTGGCCGATCTTCGCGACGGCCTGCTGCAAGAATGGCGAGATATCAATTGCGAGCCCTTCTGGGCTATGCGCGAGATGCAGAATATAGACGGCCTGCAGTTCTTCACCGACATCGTGCATGTTTGGGTCGACGAGGCGCCGTTTAGTCCCCTGCTCGACCTCGCCGTGCGCGACTGGTCACGAACGTCGAAAAAGCTGGCGCAGGAGGTCAAGGATATCGATGACCTGCGCATCGAACTCCTGACCCGCTCCTTCCGCGCCATGGGTTATCCCGAGGACGAAAGCCTGGTCAGGGCCCGCATCACCTATTTCCACCAGATCGGGCAATATGCGCTGTCCTTCAAGGAGGACCCGGCGGTGCGCCGCAGCTACCAGCCACTGTTCGGCGAGGTGCTGCTGGGGCCGCTGGTGCAGGAGCCGGGTTCGGCGCCACGGCCGGCGGAAATACGGCGCGGGCGGCGTTAGCGGACGAGGCATCCCGTCAACCCGTTAGGGGTATCGCGATGCCGGCATGGTGACTTCCCAACTGCCAGAAGGGTAGCTGGAACCGCTCGCGCTGCGCTTCGACGATATGAAAGCCCGCCGTCCGGATCAGGTGCAATGGATCGCGATTGAGGTGGCAGCCGCCGGCGAGCCGGCCCCATATCAGGTTCAGACGCTCTTGCCACCGGCGGCAACGCGGCCCTTCGGCCTGGCCGTGCTCGATGAAGATCAGCCGGCCCGTGGGCTTGAGGATGCGCCGGATCTCGGTCAGCGCCGCCTCGGGGTCCGGAATGGTGCAGAAGGCATAGGTGACGACCACCGTGTCGGCGAAGCTGTCGGCCAAGGGCAGCCTTTCACCGCTGGCCCTGATGCAGTCGACATCGAATGGCAGGGAACGGCTCTTCGGTTCGGCAAGGCCCAGCATCGTGCCGTCGGGATCGACGCCGACCAGCCGCTTCACCCTGGCGGCGTCGTAATGGGGAAGGTTCAGGCCGGAGCCGAAGCCGACTTCGACGACGACGCCCCCTGCCCGCGGGATCAGACGCCTTCGCATGTCCGTGAAAGCGTTGGCCGAACAGCCGGCGTGGACGAGGTAGGGAGCAATGCAGCGCGCGTACCAGGAGAGACAGGATTGGCACATGTCTCAGCCTCCTTGCCGTGTGTTGGCGGCACCGACAGGGCGGGTGAGAGTATTGACCAGTGACATTTCTCGCTCCAAGGGAGTCCCGTGATCGGGCCCGATCGGCCCGACGTCGTGGGAATGGATAGAAGGCCGGCGTCCCCTCAACGTCCCTGCATGGCCGTGGTCGGATCGATGGAGCGATTGGAATTCCGATTTCTGGGCTTTCCGGAGTTCCGGTTGAACGGCCGGCGGGTGGAACTCGCCCTGCGCAAGGCGGCAGCCCTCCTCATCTATCTCGCCGAGGCCAGCGGGCCGGTGGCGCGCGAGGTCGCCGCCACGCTATTGTGGCCGGAAGCCGACGAGCAGGCCGCACGCGCCCGCCTTCGGCGCACGCTGTACAAAATCCGCATCGCGTTCGGCAACGAGATCATCGCCGCCACAGGCGTCTCGCTAAGCCTGCACCCGGCGTTGTCCGCCGAGATCGACACCAGGATTTTCGAGCAGGCCTGCAATTCCGGCGCTCTCGACAAGGCAGCCGAGATCTACAAAGACGATTATCTCGCCGGCTTCTTGCTGCCGGACTGTCCGCAATTCAAGGAATGGGTCTTCTTTCGGCGAGAGACGTTGCGTGGCCGGCTGGTGCAGGCGCTGGAGCGGCTCATCGACGCCAAGATCGCCGACAGCCAGCCTCGTGGCGCGGTCGTTCACGCGACACGGCTGGCGGCACTCGACCCCTTGAGCGAAAGCGCGCACCGACATCTGATCCGTGCCCATCTGGCGGCCGGGGACAGGGCGGCGGCCGAGCGGCAGATCGACACGTGCATCCGGCTCTTGCGGGACGAACTCGGCGTAGTGCCGGACCCCGCCACGCTTGCCTTGCTGAGCCAGCCAACTCAGGACGCCGCCCTGGATGTGCCCAGGACGCGCTATGTCGCGGTGGGCGGCATCCACATCGCGTACCAGATCTTTGGCAGCGGCCCGACGGACATCGTGCTTGTTCCCGGCTTCATTTCACATGTCGAGCGTATCTGGGAAGACCCGGGTTGCCGCGCCTGGCTGACCGCGGTTTCGCGCCTGGGTCGCCTGATCCTCTTCGACCGGCGCGGCATGGGGCTTTCCGACCGCGTCGGTGCCCGCCCCACGGTCGAGGCGACGGCGCAGGATATTCTGGCGGTCATGAACGCGGCCGGCAGCCGCAGGGCCTTGCTGGTCGGCGCGTCGGAGGGTGGGCCGGGCTGTATCCGTTTTGCGGTCCAGCATCCAGATCGGCTGACGGGCCTTGTCTTGTGGGGCTCGCTCGCCAAAGGCAGCCGTGCACCTGACTATCCCCACGCCTTGACCATCGCGCAGTATGATCTGTGGAAGCAACGGCTGCTGGCGGGCTGGGGTGGCGCGGCGGAAATCGACACCTTCGCACCGAGCCTCGCTGGCGACCGCCAGGCGAGGACCTGGTGGGCCGGATTGCTCAGGGCAGCCTCCAGCCCGGGTGCGGTCGCCGGGCTGCTCGACGCGTTGCGGGACACCGATGTCCGTCACCTCCTGGCAAACGTCTCCGCCCCGACGATGATCCTACACCGTTCCGGCGACCGCGCCGTGCGCATCGAGGCGGGGCGGTTCCTAGCGACCAAGATTCCAGGCGCGCGGTTTATGGAGGTCGATGGCGACGACCACTGGTTCTGGGTCGGCGACCAGCAGGCGCTGCTCGACGGTATCGGCGCGCTTGTGCGACACGGCTGATCCGGCCTCACGCCGTCTTCTGCGCCACCAGCCCGAGTTCCTCGGCCATCGCCTGACGCATCAGGAATTTCTGCGGTTTGCCGGTCACCGTCATCGGCAATTCCGTGCGGAAGCGAATATGGCGCGGCACCTTGTAGTGGGCGATCTGGCCCGCGCAGAACGCCTTGATCTCCTGCTCGGTGGCGACCTGGCCGGGTTTGAGCACGATCCAGGCGCACAGCTCCTCGCCATATTTGGCGTCCGGGATGCCGAAGACCTGCACTTCCCGCACCTTGGGATGGCGGTAGAGGAATTCCTCGACCTCTCTGGGATAGACGTTCTCACCGCCGCGAATGACCATGTCCTTGACGCGGCCGACAATGTTGCAATAGCCCTCGGCGTCGATGGTGGCGAGGTCGCCGGTGTGCATCCAGCCATCGCTATCGATCGCCTCGCGAGTCTTTTCGTCGTCGTCCCAATAGCCCTTCATCACCGAATAGCCGCGCGTACAAAGCTCGCCCGGCGCGCCGACCGCAACGGTGGCGCCATAGGCGTCGATCGCCTTGACCTCGACATGCGGGTGGACGCGCCCGACGGTCGAGACACGCTTTTCCAGCGGATCGTCGGTGCTGCTCTGGAACGAGACCGGACTGGTCTCGGTCATGCCGTAGGCGATGGTCACTTCAGCCATATGCATGAGCGACACCACCTTTTTCATCACCTCGATCGGGCATGGCGAACCGGCCATGATGCCGGTGCGCAGGCTGGAGAGATCGAAGGTCGGAAAATCCGGATGGTCGAGCATGCCGACAAACATGGTCGGCACGCCGTAAAGGCCGGTGCAGCGCTCCCGCGCGATCGCCTTCAGCGTCAGGCCCGGATCGAAACCCTCGCAGGGGAAAACCATGGTCGCGCCCTTCGACACACAACCCATCGTGCCCATCGACATGCCGAAGCAGTGATAGAGCGGCACCGGGATGCAGAGCCGGTCGTCGACGGTGAGCTTGATGGCCGAGGTGACGAAATTGCCGTTGTTGACGATGTTGAGATGGGTGAGCGTCGCGCCCTTGGGTGCGCCCGTTGTGCCTGAAGTGAACTGGATGTTGATCGCATCGCCCGGCTTCAGCCCTTCCGAGATGCGGTCGAGGCTATCATGCTCGTCGCGACCGGCCATGGCCAGCACGTCGCCGAAATTGAACATGCCTGGCGAGTTTTCCTCGCCCATACGGATGACGATCCTGAGCGCCGGCAATTTCACGGCCTTCAGCTTGCCGGGCGTCGCCGTAGCGATCTCCGGCGCCAGAGTCTCGATCATGGCGAGATAGTCCGATGTCTTGAAGCTCGCCGCCGTCACCAGTGCCTTGCAGCCAACCTTGTTCAGGGCATATTCCAGCTCGGTCAGCCGGTAGGCCGGATTGATGTTGACCAGGATCAGGCCGATGCGGGCGGTGGCGAATTGCGTCACCAGCCATTCCCAGCGGTTGGGCGACCAGATGCCGACCCGGTCGCCCTTCCGGAGGCCGAGCGCCAGGAAGCCGGCGGCCAACGCATCCACCGTGTCCGACAGTTCGCTCCACGTGAAGCGCTTGTCCTGGCCGACGAACACGGCGGCATCGAGCGTGCCGTATTTGCCGACGGTGTCGGAGAACAGCGCGGGAATGGTCTTGTCGAGCAGCGGCACTTTGCGGTCGCCCGAGACATGCGCCCTGCCATCGACCGGTGCAATAAAGACGCTGCCGGCGCGCGCGCCGCGTCCGCGCAGATTGGTGGCATTCTTCAGCTCGTCGAGATTGACCGGCATCGCTCTCTCCTCCCAAGACTGGCCGAACCTATCAGCCTGCCGGGATGCTGGAAATCCCGTCGATGGTACTGGAGCCCCCTTCCCTGGAGGATCGTTACGCGACCGCTGCCGCCATTTTCGCGACGATGTCGCGCAAAACGGCGTCATCGGCCGCTGCACGTGTCTTCCTCGACGCGACCAGACAGGCCTGCGACTTCAGCACGACTCCGTCGGCCAGCACCTTGAGATGGTTGGCGCGCAGCGTCGAGCCCGTGCTGGTGATGTCGACGATGACGTCGGCGAGGCCGGCCGCCGGCGCGCCCTCGGTGGCGCCGAGGCTCTCGACGATGCGATAGACCTGAATGCCGTGCTTTTGGGAGAAGAACTGCTGCGTCAGCCGCCAATATTTGGTGGCAATCCGCAGCCTGCGGCCATGGCGCTGGCGGAAATCGGCGGCGACATCGTCGAGATCGGCCATCGTGTCGACATCGAGCCAGATCTCGGGCACCGCGACCACCACATCGGCATGGCCGAAGCCGAGGCGGGCGACGATCTCGGCCCGCGCTTCCCAGTCAGCGAGATTTTCCCGCACCAGGTCCTCGCCGGTGATGCCGAGATCGACCGCGCCTTGGCCTATTTCGCCCGATATTTCGGAAGCCGACAGGAAGAGCACTTCGACATTGTCCAGACCCTCGACGCGGGCGTGATACTTACGCTCGTCGCCGGGCAGGCTGACGGCGAGGCCGGCCTTGGCCAACACCTCCAGCGCCTGCTCCTTGAGCCTACCCTTCGAGGGAACGGCGAGCGTGATCATGATGCCGCCCCCCGCAGCGCCTCGATGCGGTCGAGCCACACCGAAAAGCCGACGCCGGGGATCGCGGTCTTGGCACCGAGCAGCGTCAGCAACCGGTCGTAGCGCCCGCCACCGGCCAGGGCGCGCTCGCCGTCGGCGGCCGCGATTTCGAAGACGACACCGGTGTAGTAGTCGAGCGGACGGCCGAAAGCGGCGTCGTAGCGGATTTTTTCGGAGGGCAAGCCATGCGCCTCGATCGCCTTGGCGCGGGCCGAGAATTTTTCCAGCGCCGCACCCAGCGAAAGTCTAGCGCCGGCCGCGAAGGTTTCCAATGCCTGGGCCGCGCCATCGAGCGGCACGTCGATCGCCAGAAAATCTTTCAGCGCCGCGAAAGTCTCGTTCGACAGCCGCACGCTGCGCAACTCGGCTTTCTCGATCAGCCGCCGCGCGATATCCGACGGCGCGCGCCCGGCCGATGCCGACAAGCCGGCTTCCTCCATGCCGCCGGCAATATGCTGGGAAAGACGGTCCAGATCGCCATCGAGGACAAGCGTCGCGACCGGCCCGGAGAGCTGGCTGTTGCGCGGCGGGTTGGCGAGATCGGCGAGTGCTGTCTCCAACATAGGCGCCGAGCCGAAGGCGCGGGCCAGCCGCATGCGCCAGCCGCGCGGCAGGCCCAGCGCCGCCAGCACCGCCTCGAAAATCGCCTGGTCGCCAAGCGTGACCGCCAGCGGCTGGCCGGGCAGCACCAGCGACAGCAGCGCATGCGCGTCGGCGACCGAGCGGGCATCGGCTTCGGCCGTGTCGCGGTCGCCGAGATCCTCGATGCCGGCCTGGAAGAACTCATTGCCGCCCTCGCGGCGCTGGCGAAACACTTCGCCCAGATAGGAATAGCGGCGCGGCGTGCCGGCCTGGCTGGCTATGTGGTCGAGGCAGACGGGAATGGTGAATTCGGGCCGCAGGCAGAGCGCCTGCCCGGTCTCGCTTTCGGTCAGGAAAATGCGACGGCGCAAATCCTCACCGGCCATATCGAGGAAGGGATCGGCCGGCTGCAGCACCGCGACTTCCACCGCATGCGTGTTGCGCGCGGCGAAGAGGGTGGTGATGTCGGTGGCGATCGCGGGGCGGGAGGTCATAGACAGGTTGGGCGCGAGGCACCCCCCTCCGGCCTGCCGGCCGTCTCCCCCGCAAGGGGGGAGATCGGCAGCTTCGGGCTCGGCGCGTTTTTCCCAACATCGGAGATTGGCGAAAACCTACGCGACATCCCATCTCCCCCCTTGCGGGGGAGATGGCCGGCAGGCCAGAGGGGGGTGCTCAAGCGCCACCCTTGGCGCGATCAGCAGCCTGCGCCGCCAAAATCTTCTTCACCTCGGCGACCAGTTCACCCTCGACCACCGTCACCTGGGCCGGACGCGCGGCGCGCCATTCGGCGTTGTCGGTGATCTCCGCCGACATACGCGCGCCTTCGATCAGGTCCTTGATCTGCAATTCGCCCTTGGCCCGCTCGTCGCCGCCCTGGATGACGGCGATGGGGCAACCGCGCCGGTCGGCATATTTGAGCTGCGCCTTCATGCCGGCGCCGCCGAGATACATTTCGGAGCGAATGCCGGCGGCGCGCAATTCCGAGACCATCTTCTGATAGCGGCCGAGGCTTTCAGTATCCTTGTCCATGACCAGCACGACGACCGGCGCGATCACTTCCGATACGTCCAGCTTGCCGAGGTTCTTCAGCGCCGTCATCAGTCGCGAGACGCCGATGGAAAAACCGGTCGCCGGCACCGGTTCGCCACGGAAGCGCGAGACCAGGCCGTCATAGCGGCCGCCGCCGCCGACCGAGCCGAAGCGCACAATCTGGCCGTCCTCGTTGGGGATTTCAGCCAGAAGCTCGGCCTCGAAGACCGGGCCGGTGTAATATTCAAGGCCGCGCACGACGGATGGGTCGATCTTAACACGGCCATCATCGTAACCAGCGGCGGCAATCATGCTGCGAATGTCGTCGAGTTCTTGAACGCCCTCCGCACCTCGGTCTGAGCCTGCGACTGCTCCCCACATCATGTGAAGACTTTGCATCGCATCGCTTTCGTTAGGACTGGATAAAAGCAAAACGCGATCAGCTTGCGACTTGGTGAGCGCTACACCCTTTGTAAAATCGCCCTCACCTTCCTTGCCACCGTCCCATCTGCCAGGGCCAAGCAACAGTCGCACCCCCGCCGGGCCAAACTTGTCCAGCTTATCAATTGCCCGCAGCACTTGCAGTCTTCGTCCAGCATTCTCCTCGCCGCCAAGGCCGATCGCTTCCAGCACGCCATCGAGCACCTTGCGGTTGTTGACGCGGATGACGTAGTCGCCGCGCTTGATACCGAGCGCTTCCATGACGTCGGCCATCATCATCGCCATCTCGGCGTCCGCCGCGACGCCCGGCGTGCCGATCGTGTCGGCGTCGAACTGCATAAACTGGCGGAAGCGGCCGGGCCCGGGCTTTTCGTTGCGGAACACCCAGCCGGAACGGTAGCTGCGGTAGGGTTTTGGCAGGCGTTCGAAATTCTCGGCGACGAAGCGCGCGGTCGGCGCGGTCAGGTCGTAGCGCAGCGACAGCCACTGGTCGTCGTCGTCCTGGAAAGAGAACACGCCCTCGTTCGGCCGGTCCTGGTCGGGCAGGAATTTGCCCAACGCATCGGTATATTCGATCAGCGGCTGGTCGGCCGGTTCGAAGCCATAGAGCTCATAAACCGAGCGGATCGTCGCCATCATCTTCTCGACGGCGCGGATATCCTCGGCGCCGCGGTCGGCAAACCCGCGCGGCAGCCGCGCTTTCGTCTTTTCCGATTTGTCGGCCATAATCTGGGCACCCGATGTTCATGACTTCGTGACGCGGCAAATCTAGCGCGTTCACAGCGCGCGTTTCCTAACCGATGAAGCCGGGAGCGGCAAGGGTTGGCGCCCCGGAGCGCACCCGACAAGATCAGGAAGAATCGAAACCCCCTGAAACAAAAACACACCAGAAATGAAACAATGCCGCCACGGGCGCGGCATCGTGCCGACACAATCGCGGCCGATATAGCGCACCGAAACGAAGGGGTTCGGGACATGACCAGCGCAACGGAATTTGAGGCCAACAGCGAGGCCGGCGAAGTGCCGACGCGCCTGCGCCCGGCGGGCACCCATGCACCGCAAATGGTTGGTCAGGCTGCCGGGCCGTTCGATGTGCCGGCAGGCACCAGCAAGGATCCTTCCCTGCGCGACGCGTTGGTGACCGGTCTGCTGGTGATCTATCCGACGGTCGCCACGGTGGCCGCAATCGTCGCCGGGCTGTTCCTGGCCAGCGCCAACGGCACCTGAGCTGCCCCCGGCTATTTCGGCCGCTGGAAAGCCTTCCGCTGCTTCTCGACCTCCTTACGGCACACGCAGCCTTCGAGATGGTCGTTGACCAGGCCCATGGCCTGCATGAAGGCGTACACGGTGGTCGGGCCGACGAAAGTCCAGCCGCGCTTTTTCAGGTCCTTCGAAATCCGAACGGAAACCGCGGTGGTCGGGTTGGCGCGCAGATGGGCGAGGTCGACGATCTCCGGCCGCTCCTCCTTGCCGGGTTCGAACTTCCAGAACCAGGCGGCCAGCGAGCCGAACTCATCCACCATCGCGCGGGCGCGTTTGGCGTTGTTGATGGTCGAGACGATCTTGCCGCGATGGCGGATGATGCCGGCGTTGCCGAGCAGGCGCTCGACATCCCGTTCGTTGAAGGCGGCGACCTTATCGAAGTCGAAGCCAGCGAAGGCCTCGCGAAAATTCTCCCGCTTGCGCAAAATGGTCAGCCAGGACAGGCCCGACTGAAACCCTTCCAAGCAGATCTTCTCGAACAGCCTGCGGTCGTCGGCCACCGGGCGGCCCCATTCATGGTCATGGTAATGCAGATAATCGGGCAGATTGCCGTGCCAGAAGCAGCGCACGACACCGTCAGGACCGGCAAGCAGGCCGGTGTTTTCATTGCTCATCCCAAGAAATCCATCCGTTAACGCGCTTGCGCGCTGTCTTTACCGTGGCTTTACCAGATTCCTGAACCGGGCGGTAACCACACCAAAGAGTTTACTGACAGAACCGCATTTTACGCATTCCGATTCATGTTTCGGTTGCTGCTCGCCGCCAATGATCGCGCAAGCCGGGAGCGTTCTTGCCCGGCGTATTAGACGATCAAGGTGCGTTCCCGATGAAAAGAGTTCTGTTTCCCTTGCTCGGCGCCGTGGCTGTGTTTGCCGCCGGCGTCACACCCTCAACCGCCAACGACCGTTATACCGACAGACCGCCGGTGATGGTGAGCCCCGACCTTTCCGCGCCCTGGGTGCTGCAGCTCGGCCATGCGCCCGGAATCGTGCGGCAGAACCGACAGGCCGTGCAGCAGCAGCCGCGCCAGCGCACCGCGCAGCCGGCACAGCCCGACAGCGTACAGACGGCCGCTGTGCAGGCGCCTGCCAAACGCATGGTCATGCGCCGGCAGATCAACCCCGTCTACCTGCCGCAGGAAGTTGCCTATGACGGCGCCCAGAAGCCGGGCACCATCGTCATCGATACCACGCAGAATTTCCTCTATCTGGTCGAGAAGAACGGCAAGGCACGGCGCTACGGCGTCGGCACCGGCAAACCCGGCTTCGAATGGTCGGGCACCCACAAGATCACCAACAAGCGCGTCTGGCCGGACTGGCGTCCACCGGCCGAGATGATCAAGCGCGAAGCGGCCAAGGGCCGATACCTGCCGACCTATCTGGCCGGCGGCATGGAAAACCCGCTCGGCGCGCGCGCTCTCTATCTCGGCACGACCGAGTACCGCATCCATGGCACCAACCAGCCCTGGACGATCGGCGGCGCGGTATCATCGGGCTGCATCCGGATGCGCAACGAGGACGTGGTCGACCTTTATGAGCGGGTCAATGTCGGAACCACCGTCGAGGTGATATAGTGGCAGCGAATCAGCCGGTTAAGCAGTGCTGAGCAGGGTTTGGCGCGCTGTTGCCCTTAAGTCATAGCGCACTTTTGGAAGACGTGCTTAGACTGGCAACGAGTTAACGGGGGACGGGCCGTGTGGGGATACGGCCAGTCACGAGAGGGCAGCACGGGTAACCGGGCTGCCCTTTTCGTTTCACGGTGCGACAGGTCGCCCCGGAGGCACGGTGTTTCGTTTTCAGGGCTGATTTCCGGGCCGTGCTCTGCTATTGCAGTGCACAATTTCCCCACCAAAGGTTCGAACCATGTCCCTGTCCGACGACAGCCGCTATCTCAGGGGCGGCCCGGTTGCCCAGCGCATCATCGCCGCCGTGCGCGAGGACGCGACCATTGCCAAGGCCGAGGGCTTTCCGCCCAAGCTGATCTCGATCACCGTCGGCGATACCGACGCCGTCGATGTCTATGTGCGCAACCAGCGTGCCAAGGCTCAACTCGCCGGCATCGATTTCGAGGAACGGCGCTTTCCCGCCACGATCACCTCAGGTGAACTCGAAGCAGCCATCCATGGGCTGAATGCCGATCCGCGTGTCACCGGCATCATCATCCAGCGGCCGGTGCCGACGCATATCCCGATCAAGATGCTGCAGGCGGCCGTGCATCCGCTGAAGGACGTCGAGGGCATGCATCCGGCCTCGATCGGCAACATCGTTTACAACCAGCTCGATCTCGCGCCTTGCACGGCGGCCGCCTCGGTCGAACTGCTGAAGGAAACCGGCCTCGACCTCAAGGGGCTGGAAGTGGTCATCGTCGGCCATTCGGAAATCGTCGGCAAGCCGATCGCCTTCCTGCTGATGAGCGAAGGCGCGACGGTGACAGTCTGCCATCACATGACACGGTCGGTCGCCGCCCATGCGCGGCGCGCCGATGCGCTGTTCGTCGCCGTTGGCAAGCCGCGGCTGATCAAAGCCGACATGGTCAAGCCGGGTGCCGCCGTCATCGACATCGGCATCAATTCGGAGGTCGGACCGGACGGCACGAGCCGCATCGTCGGCGACGTCGACACCGACAGCGTCAAGGAAGTCGCCTCGTGGATCACGCCGGTGCCGGGAGGCGTCGGTCCGCTGACGGTGGCGATCCTGCTGCGCAATACCATGGTCGCGCTCAGCCGCCAGCGCGCGCTCTACGAGGCGACCTACGGCACGGCCGACAGGCTTGCGGCGGAATAGCGCCCGGCCTACTCCGCCGCGACCAGGCTCTCATCCAGGATGCCATCCGGCCTCGGCCCGCCATAGGCCCAGTCGAGCAGTTTGATCGTGTGCACCACCGGCATGCTGGCGGCGGATGCGATCTGCGTGATGCAGCCGATATTGCCGGTGGCGACGATCGAGGCGCCCGTCGCCTCGATGTTTTTCACCTTACGATCACGCAACCTGGCCGAAATCTCGGGCTGCAGGATGTTGTAGGTGCCGGCCGAGCCGCAGCAGAGATGGCCCTCGCGCGGCTCGCGCACAATGAAACCGGCCTTGGCGAGCAGCTCCGTCGGCTGCCGGGTGATCTTCTGGCCGTGCTGCATCGAGCAGGCCGAGTGATACGCAACGACCGTGCCCGGCTTGCGCACCGGTTCAGGGAGCTCGAGACTTGCCAGATATTCGGTGATGTCCTTGGCCAGCGCCGACACGCGCGCGGCCTTGTCGGCATAGGCCGGATCGAGCCGCAGCATGAAACCGTAATCCTTGATCGTCGTGCCGCAACCCGATGCGGTGATGACAATGGCGTCGAGCCCGCCCTGCTCGATGGAGCGTGTCCAGGCATCGACATTTTGCCTGGCCGAGGCAAGGGCGGCTTCTTCCCGCCCCATGTGATGAACCAGGGCGCCGCAGCAGCCCTCGCCCGGTGGCACCACGACCTCGACACCGAGCCGCGTCAGCAGCGAGATGGTGGTGTCGTTGATGGCAGGGTCAAGCACCGATTGCGCGCAGCCGGTCAGGATGGCGACACGGCCCTTTTTCGCCCCCTGCCCGGCATGGATACCCGGTAAAGCCATCGGCGAGGCCGCCGGGATCGATGCAGGCGCGAGCTTGAGCATCGCCGCGAGCGGCTTCAGTGCAGGAATCTTCTCGAACAGGCCAATGAAAGGCTTGCCCAGCCTCGCAAGCTTGAGCGCGGTGCGGAAGCGTTGGGGATAGGGCAGCACGAAAGCCAGCATGGCACGAGTCAGTCGGTCGAGCAGCGGCCGCTTGTAGGTTTCCTCGATATGAGCACGAGCATGGTCGACCAGATGCATGTAATTGACGCCCGACGGACAGGTGGTCATGCAGGCCAGGCAGGAGAGGCAGCGGTCGATATGGGTGACGATTTCCTTGTCGGCGGGACGGCCGTTTTCCAGCATGTCCTTGATCAGGTAGATGCGCCCGCGCGGCGAATCGAGCTCGTTGCCAAGCGTTACATAAGTCGGGCAGGTGGCGGTGCAGAAACCGCAATGCACGCATTTGCGCAGGATCTTTTCGGACTCGGCGACATCAGGGTCGGCAAGCTGGGCGGGCGAAAAATTGGTCTGCATCTCTGATGTCCTAGGCCATGCGGCCGGGATTGAGGATGTTCTTCGGGTCGAATTCCTGTTTCAGGCGCTGGCTGAGCGCCGCCAATGCCGGCGCCTGCGGCTCGAACACTGGCAGCGCGACACGATGGGCGGGAGCGGCGCGCACCAACGTCGCGTGGCCGCCGCCATGTTTCCGCAACAGCCCTCGAAGCAGGGTGGCTTCGGGATCGCCCTCCTCCATGCGCAGCCACACCAGCCCGCCCTGCCAGTCGTAGAAGGCACTGACGGCGGCCTGCATGCGTAGGGCCAGAACCATCTGGTGCCCCTGAGCGGGCGTCATCGAGACCCGCCAGACCGGCTTCTCGCTGCCGTCAACGAAGGGTCTGATATCGCGCACGTCGCGCCAGATTGCCTTGGAGGTCTCACCGGAAATCTCCTCCAGCGGCCCGGCTTTGCCGAGCAGGGTCTTCAGCGCGGTGATGCGATAGGCAACCGACGGGCCAAAGCCCTCGACGCGCAGCAGCGTGGCGGCTTCACTGCCGAGCGTCCCGCCGGCCACGCGGGCGGCGATGCGCTCCGGCAGATGGGCAGCGCTCGATACTTCCGCGCTGGAACCAAGGGCCAAGGCCATGGCGGCGCAGGCTGCATCATCGAGCAGGCCACGCACAGCGAGCGTGACTTCGGTCTCGGCCGCAGGCAGCACCTTGAAGGTGACGTCGGTAAAGACGGCCAGCGTGCCCCAGCTGTTGGCCATCAGCTTCGACATATCGTAGCCGGTGACGTTCTTGACCACGCGGCCACCCGACTTGAAGGCCTCGCCGCGACCGGAGACGACATTGATGCCCAGGATATGATCGCGCGCGGCGCCCGCCTTCAGCCGGCGCGGACCGGACAGGTTGGCGCCAAGCACGCCGCCGATGGTGCCTTTGCCCGGCTCGCCACCGAGCAGTGGGCCGTAGTCCATCGGCTCGAAGGCAAGCTGCTGGCCGTTTTCAGCCAGCAGCCTTTCGATCTCGGCCAGCGGCGTGCCTGACTTGGCCGACAGCACCAGTTCTGCGCGTTCATAGAGGGTCACGCCCGAGAGTTTCGACAGGTCGAGCGTATGCTCGGTCTGCAACGGACGGCCGATGCCGCGCTTGGAGCCATGGCCGAGAATTTCGAGCGATGCTTCTTCTGCCGTCGCCCAGGCAACCGTGGAGAGGACTTCGGCTGAAGTGGTGGGGGTGAAGGCGGTCATGCACGCGTGCCCTTCCTCTGCCCCGCAAAGCGGGCGAGAAGTGATAGGTCGCGTTTCTTCACACCCCCCTCTGTCCTGCCGGACATCTCCCCCGCAAGGGGGGAGATCAGATGCCGCATCGGATTTCGCCAACATCCAATGTCTGTTGAACGGCGAGATGCCGGAACTGCTAATCTCCCCCCTTGCGGGGGAGATGTCCGGCAGGACAGAGGGGGGTGTTCAAGCGACAACATGTCCCTCAAAACCTCGGAATATCGGGAAACGCCACCTGCCCCCGATGCACATGCATGCGCCCCAGTTCGGCGCAGCGGCGCAGTTGCGGGAACACCTTTCCGGGATTGAGCAGATGATTGGGATCGAAGGCGCACTTGACGCGCATTTGCTGGTCGAGGTCGACCTGGTTGAACATCTCCGGCATCAGGTCGCGCTTCTCGACCCCGACGCCATGTTCGCCGGTGAGCACGCCACCGACCTTGACGCAAAGCCTCAGAATGTCAGCGCCAAAGCTTTCGGCCTTGTCGAGTTCACCAGGCACGTTGGCGTCATAAAGGATCAGGGGATGCAGATTGCCGTCGCCGGCGTGAAAGACATTGGCGACTCCGAGACCGTATTTTTCCGACAGCTCGCGCATGCCGGCCAGCACGCGCGGCAGCTCCTTGCGTGGGATCGTGCCGTCCATGCAGTAGTAGTCGGGCGAGATGCGGCCAACGGCGGGGAAGGCCGCCTTGCGGCCGGCCCAAAAACTCAGCCGCTCCTGCTCGGACTGCGAGATGCGGCAGGTGGTCGAGCCGTTGCGAATGGCGATTGCCTCGACCGCCGTAATGAGATGGTCGACCTCGACGCCCGGCCCGTCGAGTTCGACGATCAGCAGCGCCTCGACGTCAAGGGGATAACCGGCATGGACGAAATCTTCCGCCGCATGGATCGCCGGCCGGTCCATCATTTCCATGCCGCCCGGAATGATGCCGGCGCCGATGATGTCGGCCACGCATTGGCCGCCCTGCTCGCTGGTCGGAAAGCCGATCAGCAGGGCGCGCGCCGTCTCCGGCTTTTTCAGGATGCGCACGGTGACCTCGGTGACGACGCCGAGCAGGCCTTCGGAGCCGGTCATGACGCCGAGCAGGTCGTAGCCTTCCGCGTCCAGATGCCTGCCGCCGAGCCGCACCACCTCGCCGCTCATCAGCACCATCTCGATACCGAGCACATTGTTGGCGGTCAGGCCGTATTTGAGGCAGTGCACGCCGCCGGAATTCTCCGCGACGTTGCCGCCGATCGAGCAGGCGATCTGGGAGGATGGATCGGGGGCGTAATAAAAGCCCTCCTGCTCGACGGCGGACGTGATGCCGAGATTGGTGACGCCGGGCTGGGCGACGACGATGCGGTTGGGAAAATCGATCTCGAGGATGCGGTTGAATCGGCTCATGACCAGCAGAACCGCGTCTTCCAGCGGCAGCGCACCGCCCGACAGCGAAGTGCCGGATCCCCGCGGCACGACGCGGATGTTGCGGTCGTTGCAGTATTTCAGCAGACGGGAAACCTGCGCCACCGTCTCGGGCAGAACCACGACCAGCGGCACTTGCCGGTAGGCGGTCAGGCCATCGCTTTCGAAGGCCCGCATTTCGTTGGCCGCGTCGACCACGCCCTCGCCCGGCACAATAATGCGCATGTCGGCGACGATTTCGCTGCGCCGGCGCAGCGTCTCGGCGTCTGGCTTGGGCATGGCAAGGCCGGACATCGGCGCTTTCTCCACTCAACTGGTAAAAATGATTTACCAGCTAGCGGCATTTGTTGCAAATCTTGCTTTGATGGTATCGGGGGCGGATGCAGGCAAGGCTTCCGCAGCGGCAATCTGCCGCTGCACAATCCATCCCGCTTCGGAGCTTGGCGCGATCTATTCGGCCGGATGCTTCGCCGGCTCGGAATGCATCTGTCGCACCCTGCGCACGCCCCACCAGACCAGCAGGATGGCGACCGGCACCGATGCGGCGGTAACGACCTCCGGCGCGAAGGCGTGGCCAAAGACCGACGCGCCCTTGGCGACATAGCCGATGAGGCCCACCACATAGTAGGAGACGGCGGCGACCGAGAGCCCTTCGACGGTCTGCTGCAGGCGCAGTTGCAGCCGGGCGCGGTTGTTCATCGAGGCGAGCAGATCGCGGTTCTGCTTCTCGACCTCGACATCGACCCAGGTGCGCAACAGCGTGGTGGCACGGGTCAGCTTTCGCGACAGGTTGGCCTGGCGCTCCTCGACCGAGCGGCAGGTGCGCATGGCTGGCGCCATGCGGCGCAGCAGAAAGCCCGCCCAGGTGTCGTAGCCCAGCACTGGCTCCTCATCCAGTGCCTCGAGCCTTTCAGTGACGATGCCGTCATAAGCGCGACTGGCGCCGAAGCGGTAAAGGCTGGAAGCGGCATCAGCCTCCAGTTCGGCGGCAAGCTCCGTCAGGTCGGCGAGCAGCGTCTGGCTGTCGCGGGTCTCGGCAACTTTCATTTCCAGGGTCGTCTGTGCCAAGCGATCCTCGATGCGGCGGGCGCGGCTGGACAAGGTGAGCGCCAGCGGCAAGCCGAGCATGGCAAGCGTACGGTAGGTCTCGATGTCGATCAGCCGCTGCGACAGCGCGCCGGTGCTGGCCGGGGTCAGACCACGATCAAGCACCAGCATGCGGGTCATGCCATCGCCGTCCTGGCGGAAGTCGGTGACAATAGCCGCGCTGCCGCGCTCGACGAGCGAGTGACAGAGGCTGGTCGGGTCGAAGCCGGCGATCAGCCTCTCGTTCGCCTGCGTCCACTTGCGGATTTCGAGCCGGATGCCCGAGATGACGGTTCCCGGCGGCGAAAAGCCATTGCCGAACGGCGAATCCTCTTGCCCCCGGCCATTCTCGGCCAGCGGTCCTTCCCAGAGATAGGTCGAGAACTCCGTATGCCGCTCCCAGCGCAGCGTGCCCTTGCCCCATTTCATGGCGTGGTGGCGGGCATGACGCTCGGGGGCGGCGATGCCGAGGCGGCGCGACAGTTCCGAAAGCACGGCATGGTCGACCGCGGAGCCTCCTTCGGTCATGAAGGAGAGCTGGACGAGGACGCGCGGCTTCTCGACGAGTGGATGCGGACGGGCATGAACCTCGCCGAGCGCGCCGGGCCGGCCTTCATGCGCCGGAAAGCCCATGACGCTGCCTTGGCTGCGCGACTGGAATTCAAGATTGGACGTCTCGTCCGACACGTCTGGTCCCCCTGGTTTCGACCCTTCGTGCAATGGTGCCGTCTTGCGGCAATCGACAAGGGACGTAAACAGCAAAGTTTAGCGCGAGGCGACGTGCCGGCGCGATGCGAAAATCGACCGAACCAGGCGAATTGGATAAATAATTTGACCAGTTGGCGACAGACGCTTTAATCTGCGCGACATTCATTCCGTCCCCAGGCGCTTCCTTTGAGCGATATTTTCTCCAGGATTGAGCATTCGCGCACCGCCGACGAAGTCGTGCAGCAGATCGAAAGCCTCATCCTCGAAGGCGTGCTGCGCACTGGCGACCGGCTGCCGGGCGAGCGCGAACTGGCGCGTCAGTTCGATGTGTCACGGCCCATCCTGCGCGATGCGCTGAAGGCGCTCGAAGGACGTGGGTTGCTGACGACCAAGGCCGGCGGCGGCACGCATGTCGCCGATATTATCGGCCAGTTGTTTACCAAGCCGGTGGCGGACCTGATCTCGACGCATCGCAAGGCGGTGACGGACTATCTGGAGTATCGCCGCGAGGTCGAGGGCATAGCCGCCGAATACGCGGCACGGCGCGCCACACCCGACGACCTCGCCCTGCTCGACCGCATCATGGCGCGCATGGATGAGGCGCATCGCACCGGCGACTTCGACGACGAGGCGGAAATCGACGTTGAATTCCACCATGCGATCTGCGAATGCGCGCACAACATCCTGCTCTTGCACACGCTGCGCTCCTGCTACCGCCTCTTATCGGAAGGCGTGTTCCAGAACCGGCTGCTGGTGTTCACCGTGCCGGGCGCGCGAGAGGCGCTGCTGGCGCAGCACCGGGCGATCCACACCGCGGTCAGGGCTGGCGATCCGGCCGCCGCCCGCCAGGCGGCGATGGACCACATGACCTATGTCGAGCGCTCGATGGCGGAAGCCGAGCGCAGCGGCGACTGGCAACGCGTGTCGCGGCTGAGGCTAAGGCAGCGCTCGGAAACCGGCGGCAGCGAACCAGCGCGCAGCCGCTCCTAGTCAATTTGATCAAGCGGGGACCATCATGAGCGACATTCTCACCATCGCAGACCTCAAGGATCTCGCGCGCCGGCGCGTGCCCAAGATGTTCTTCGACTATGCCGACTCCGGCGCCTGGACCGAGAGCACCTACCGGGCAAACGAGGAAGACTTCCAGAAGATCAAGTTCCGCCAGCGCGTGCTGGTCGACATGAGCAACCGCTCGCTGGAATCGACCATGATCGGCCAGAAAGTGTCGATGCCGGTGGCGCTTGCGCCGACAGGCCTGACCGGCATGCAGCACGCCGACGGCGAGATGCTGGCAGCGCAGGCGGCTGAGGAATTCGGCGTGCCGTTCACGCTTTCGACGATGAGCATCTGCTCGATCGAGGATGTCGCGTCGGTGACGAAGAAACCGTTCTGGTTCCAGCTCTATGTGCTGCGCGACAAGGATTTCGTCCTCAACTTGATCGACCGGGCGAAGGCGGCGAAGTGCTCGGCGCTGGTGCTGACGCTCGACCTGCAGGTCCTCGGCCAGCGCCACAAGGACGTCCGCAATGGGCTTTCGGCGCCGCCCAAGATGACGCTCGCCAACATCGCCAACATCGCTGTGCGGCCTGGCTGGTGGATGGGCATGGCTGGCACGAAGCGCCGTACCTTCCGTAACATCGTCGGCCATGCCAAGGGCGTCGGCGATGTGGCTTCGTTGTCGTCATGGACGACCGAACAGTTCGATCCGCACCTGTCGTGGAAGGACGTCGCCTGGATCAAGGAGCGCTGGGGCGGCAAACTGATCCTCAAGGGCATCCTCGACAAGGAGGACGCGCTGATGGCAGCCAACACCGGCGCCGATGCCATCATCGTTTCCAATCATGGCGGCCGCCAACTCGACGGCGCATCGTCCTCCATCATGGCGCTGGAAGAGATCGCGGATGCGGTCGGCGACAGAATAGAAGTGCATATGGACGGCGGCATCCGCTCCGGCCAGGATGTGTTGAAAGCACTCTGCCTGGGCGCCAAGGGCACTTATATCGGCCGGCCGTTTCTTTACGGCCTGGGCGCGCTCGGCAAGGAAGGGGTTACCAAGGCGTTGGAAATCATCCGTAAGGAGATGGACATCACGCTGGCGCTGTGCGGAAAGCGTCTGGTCACCGACATGGGCAAGGACCAACTCCGGCGCTAGGCCATGACATCTGACCACGGAGATACCAAAACCTTGGCGGAACCCGGCATCCATTTCCTCGACGCACGCGGGCCGGACGGCGTGCGTCTCTACGCGATCGGCGACGTGCATGGCCGGCTCGACCTGCTGGCCGCCATGCACGGACAGATCGAGGCCGAGATCGCCAGGGACCTGGTCGCGGACTGGCGCATCATCCATCTTGGCGACTATGTCGATCGAGGGCCCGACTCCAAGGGCGTCATCGACTTCCTGATCGAAGCGCGCGAACGCGATCAGCGAAACATGATGCTGGCCGGCAACCACGACCTCGGCTTTCTCGACTTTCTCGAGACACCCGACCCCGAAGGGCTCTTCCTCCGTTTTGGCGGCATCCAGACCGCGCAATCCTATGGGGTGACGATCAACAACGGCAGCGGCATTTGGTTCGGCAAGGCCGAGTCAGCCATGCGCAAGGGCCACCAAGCCTTGCTCGCAGCCGTGCCGCAAAGCCATATCGACTTCCTGCGGTCGCTGCCGTTCTCGGTGACGTCAGGCGACTTCTTCTTCTGCCATGCCGGCATAAGGCCAGGCATTGCGCTGGAGAAACAGAATATCCAGGACCTGATCTGGATCCGTGACGTCTTCCACGATCACACCGGTCTCCTCCCGAAGATCGTGGTGCATGGCCACACGCCGGTCCCCGAGGCGGAAGTGATGGCCAACCGCGTCAATGTCGACACGCTTGCCTGGCAGTCAGGCAAGCTTACCGCGCTCGTCGTGGACGGCGCGGACAAACGCATCCTGGAAATGTCGATAAAGGAACCTTGAGGCCCCGGCGCCCAAGGACGCGAGGATACTGGCGCGAGGGATACTCGCGCGAGCGATGCCTGGGCTTTAGCGCAGGGAGGCGGTGACGCCGTAGCCGTCGACCGCATTGTGGTTGTTGGCGGCATCGGCGGCATAGATGCCAAGGCCGCAAAGCACGATGGCGGACAGCATGGCAAAGGACAGAAGAGCTGCTTTCACGGACGTCATCTCTTGTTGAGCTTTCTGCATCTGTGCACGAGGCGGTTACCAATGCGTTGAAACGGAAAAATCGCTTCAAAGTTTCGACGATTTCGCGCTTCTAGGCGTGTTCTGTATCGATGGTGTGTCGCACGGGTCACACAAAAGGTTCATCCCGGTTGCACAGCCGATATAGCGCGCGCCTTCTAGGATAGCGGGCGGACACAAGCCAAGGATGAAAGGGTTTTCCCCAGACGGATTCCGGCCCACGTGCCAATTATGTCACGCGGTAGGACGCGGAAGCGAATGCTTAGATCGTCGCCACCCAGGCGCGGGCGATGGCGAGGCCGGCAGCATCGGCATCAGGGCCGTTGCGGGCCATTTCGTCCTTGAGCTCGCCGGCCCAGTCGGGATGGCGCGCGGCAATGGTCGGCGCGAAGGAGGAACTCCAGTCCTTCACCAGCGGCCGGTCGGCCTCGAAATGGAACTGGAAGCCGTAGACGGCGCGGCCGACCCGAAACGCCTGGTTTTCGGCGACATCGTTGCCGGCGAGCCGCACGGCGTCGTCCGGCAGCTCGAATGTATCGTCATGCCACTGGAAGATCGGGAATGTTTCCGGCAGTGCAGACAGCACTGGGTCGGCCTTGGCATCCGGGGTCAACGACACGCCGCGCCAGCCGAATTCATTGGCGCCGCCAATGCGGTTTTCGCCGCCAAAGGCGCGGGCGACGAGTTGACCCCCGAGACAGATGCCGAGCACTGCGCGGTCCTTGCCGGCAAAATCGCGGGTCAGTTCCAGCAGCGCCGGGAAATAGGGATAGTCTTCGTCGTCCAGTGCATTCTGGCCACCGCCGAGCACCACCATGGCATCATGGCCGGTTGCGTCCCGTGGCAGCGCATCACCCTTGTAGGGAAGGCGCACATCGAGATCGGCACCCGCTTCCGCGAGCGCCGCGCCAACCTGGCCAAGGCCGGTATTGTCGAAGTTCTGGACGACCAGCACCCGCATGGCAAACCCTGCTGACATGAAAACGAGGAAACCAGCGATATCATGCCGCCAGTATCGCAGCCAAGATGCGTATCCCAGGAGAAAACCATGCCACTGCAGAACCGGGTCGATCCGTTCGGCGCCATTCATGCCGTGCCGGAGCGCGGCCTGTTCACCGGCAATCGCGGCATCATCCACGACCCCGCGACAAAGACGCTCCTGAAAAAGCGCTGGGCGCTTCAGGCCTGGATCATCTGCGTGTGCCAATTCCGCAATGTGCGGCGCGAGCCGATGGGCCGCAACCGGGCCGATGGCAAGGCCGGCTGGACCGAACTGTTCTTCCTCGACGAGGTGACGGCGCTCGCCGCCGGGCATCGTCCCTGCTTCTTTTGCCAGCGCGAACGAGCCAGGGATTTTGTCAGGCGCTTCGGCCAAGCCTTCGTCATTGCCGAGCCGCGCGCGCCGCAGGTGGACAAACGGCTGCACAAGGAACGGTTGGCGTCGGGTGGCAAACGGCCTGCCGTCGCGATGGACGCGCTTGCCCGCCTCCCCGACGGCGCGATGATCGCAACCGGCGGCAGCACCTACGCCTTGTGCCACGGCAAGGCGTTGCCGTGGTCTTTTGCCGGATACGGCCCGCCTACCAGCCTGGGTCGGTTCGAGGACGAGACGCTGGTGCTGCTGACCCCGGAAACGACGGTTGCCATCCTGCGTCACGGCTTTCAGCCTGTGTGGCATCCCTCCGCCAAGGCTTGACGCCGGCGGCCGCCTCGCCCATTCCTCGGCCATGCGCGCCAACTACAAGATGCAACGTCTGTTCGTGCCCGACGACCTCGGACCGGACATCGAGGTCGAACCCGGCCAGCAGCAGAGCCATTATCTCCTGCATGTGCTGCGGCTCGCCGAAGGCGCCGAGATCCTTGTCTTCAATGGCCGCGACGGCGAGTGGTCGGCCGCGATATCAGCGAAATCGAAGCGCTCGGTGCGGCTGAAAGTACTGGCGCTGCAAAGGCCGCAGCCGCCTTTGCCTGACCTGATCTATTGCTTCGCACCGCTGAAGCAGGGCCGGCTGGATTATCTCGTGCAGAAGGCGGTCGAGATGGGCGCCGGCGTCCTGCAGCCGGTCATCACCCAGCACACGCAGATGGCCAAGCCGTCGATCGATCGCCTGCGCGCCAATGTCGTCGAGGCCGCCGAACAATGCGGCATCCTGGCGGTGCCGGAGGTTCGCGAGGCGGAAAAATTCGAGCGCCTGCTGACCGGCTGGGACAAGGAACGCCGGTTGATCTTCTGCGACGAGGACGCCTCGACCAACAATCCGCTGCCCGCCTTGCAGACGATGAAGGAGAAGAAGCTCGCCCTGCTGGTCGGGCCCGAGGGGGGCTTTTCCGACGAGGAGCGCAAGATGCTGCGGGCGCTCCCCTTCGTGACCGCCATTCCGCTCGGACCGCGTATCCTGCGTGCCGACACGGCGGCCGTGGCAGCGCTTGCGGTGATGCAGGCAACGATCGGCGACTGGTAGTGCTCTGTCTCTTGCAAGAGGTGTTTGCTGGGCGTGGCCTTCAATTCCTCTTGACCTGTGGCTCAGGATTTTTCGCTTGATCGGCTACTGACATTTCGTCCATTTAGCGCCGGCGGTGGTCCAACCGCCTTTGAGGGCTTGAGAATGGCGCGCGACACAACCGATTTCCGGCCCATCGAAGGCATAGACGAGCTTGTCGAGCACCTGGCCGAAGGCAACAAGCCGCGCGAAAAATGGCGCATCGGCACCGAGCACGAGAAATTCCCGTTCTATGTCGATGGCAACGCACCGGTGCCCTATGGTGGTGAGCGCGGCATCCGCGCCATCCTTGAAGGCATGCAGAACAAGCTTGGCTGGGATCCGATCATGGATGACGGCCGCATCATCGGCTTGGTCGAACCGACGGGCCAGGGGGCAATTTCGCTCGAGCCCGGCGGCCAGTTCGAGCTTTCCGGCGCGCCGCTGGAGACGATCCACCAGACCTGCCGCGAGGGCAACGCCCATCTGGCGCAGGTGCGCGAGATCGCCGAGCCGATGGGCATCCGCTTCCTCGGCCTCGGCGGCAGCCCGAAATGGTCGTTGGCCGAGACACCGAAAATGCCGAAGTCGCGCTATGAGATCATGACGCGCTACATGCCCAAGGTCGGCACCAAGGGCCTCGACATGATGTACCGCACCTGCACGATCCAGGTGAACCTCGACTTCGAGAGCGAGGCCGACATGCGCCGCAAGATGCAGGTGTCGCTGAAGCTGCAGCCGCTGTCGACCGCACTGTTCGCCAACTCGCCCTTCACCGACAGCCGGCCGAACGGGCTGCAGAGCTGGCGCGGCGACATCTGGCGCGACACCGACAACCAGCGCTCGGGCCTGCTCGAATTCTGCTTCTCGCCCGATTTCGGTTTCGCCGACTATGTCGAATGGGCACTCGACGTGCCGATGTATTTCGTCATTCGCGATGGCCGTTATCACGACATGACGCATATCACCTTCCGCCAGTTCATGGCCGGGGCCGCGCGCAATGAAGTGCCGGACGGGCTGCCGACGATGGGCGACTGGGCGAACCATCTGTCGACGCTGTTCCCGGACGTGCGGCTCAAGCGTTTCCTTGAAATGCGCGGCGCCGATGGCGGTCCCTGGCGGCGCATCTGCGCGCTGCCGGCCTTCTGGGTCGGGCTGCTCTACGACGAGGTGGCACTCGACGCGGCCGAGGCGTTGACGTCGAGCTGGACCTACAAGGAAGTCCTGGCCATGCGCAACGCCGTGCCGGAGCTCGGCATTGCCGCGCCCTTCCGCAACACGACGTTGCGCGAGGTCGCCCGCGACGTCATGGCCATTTCGCGCACGGGGTTGAAGAACCGCGGCAAGAAGAACCGTGACGGCTACGACGAAACCTCGTTCCTCAACACGCTCGACGAGGTCGTGGCGCGCGGCACCACCAGTGCGGAGGAGATGCTGTCGGCCTACCACACGCGCTGGGGCGGCTCGATCGAGCCGGTGTTCATGGAGTATGCCTATTAACCGCGAGCCATGGCGGGTGGCAAAAGTAACTTCAATCGGGCGCTGAAACGAATTAGGCTCTCTTTCGAGGATTTCCCGGAGGAGAAGCCGATGCCTACCTTGTTCGACATGCTGGCGCAGGCCAGAACGGCAACGGCATGCAGGCGCTTGCCCAGCAATACGGGCTTTCGCTGCAGCAGACGCAGGCGGCGGTCGCCGCACTGCTGCCAGCCTTTTCACAAGGGTTGCAACGCAACACCGCCGATCCCTATGGGCTCGGCGCCTTCATGACGGCGATGGCAAGCGGCCAGCACGCCAAATATTTCGAGGACGCCACGCGCGCCTTCTCGCCGCAAGGCGTCGACGAGGGCAACGGCATTCTGGGACATCTGTTCGGTTCGAAAGACCTGTCGCGCGCCGTGGCCAGCCAGGCCGCGCAGGCGAGCGGCGTCAGCCAGCAGATCTTGCAGCAGATGCTGCCTGCTATCGCCTCGATGGTAATGGGCGGACTGTTCAAGCAGACGACAAACCAGATGCAGGCAGCGGCTGGTCTTGGCGGCGGCGGCAACAATCCACTGGGCGAGATCATCGAGCAGATGATGCGGCAAGGCGGCATGCAGGCGCCAGCGCCGCAACAGCGCCAGGCGCCACCGCCTCAGAACCCCATGGACAACCCGCTCGGCAAGGTCTTGCAGGACATGTTCGGCGGCGGCTCACCGCAGCCGCAAAGCCAGCCGCAGCCGGCGCCCAATCCTTATGGCGACAATCCGCTCGGCAAGGTGCTGCAGGACATGTTCGGTGGCGGCGCGCCGCAGCAACCACAAAGCCGGCCCCAGCCCCAGCAGACACAGAGCCCCTACGGCGACAACCCGCTGGGGAAAATCTTCGAGGAGATGCTGCGGCAAGGTGGAGGCGGCGCCCTCGGGATGCCCGGCGGGCAGCCGGCGCCGCAACCTCAAGCGCCGCAACCGCAGCAGCGCCAAGCACCACAGCCCCAAGCCAATCCGAGCGGACGGCCACGGAACCCGTTCGACGACATTTTCGGCAAGATGTTCCAGACCGGAGCCCAGCAGCGCGACGAATACCAGAAGGGCGTGGAAACGATCTTCGACCAGTTCAAGCGGGACATGGACCGGCGGTAGTCGCCCGGCCTTCGGTAAACCTTAAAGGAAAAGCCCGGTCCTTGGGAGGACCGGGCAGCGTGCAGGCAGGCCGGCGGGGAACCGGCAGGGAGTGGGGAGCCTGCAGAACCTTGGTCGCGCTGAACCGTGAAAGGGTTCAACGCAACCGAAGCTGAACCAATCAGGCCACCTTGCGGGCGATTTCCTCGATCGTTTCCACGCGATCGCTGGCGATCTCACGCAGGATTGCCGTCGGGTCACGGCCAAACGACACGTCGATTGCAACATGCAGGTCGGCGCGCGTGAGGCCGATATCGGCGAGTTCTGCATCCGACATCTCGCCAAGGCGGTAGAAGGCGCGGCGGTTTTTCCAGGCGCGGTAGGTGTTGGAGACAATGTTGGCCACGCGCGTCGCAACAGCCGGACGCGAGGTGATGCGCGAGGTCTCGGTGGCGAAATCGATCGTGGTCATATCGGTCTCCTTCAGACTCGAACGGACGAAACCCGACGATCGGCGCTGGCGACAGCGGCCGTTCCGGTCTCAAATACAATTTTAGAAATGCATGTCGTCGTCTCAAAACCGGTGTCCACTTTTGGGCGACATGCATGGCTTTCACTTGGACAATGCCAATTTGCCATCGACCGATTGATTAATCCAACGAATGTTTCTAATCTTTAATATCAACAGTAGTGATGGATTGGACCGATGAAAGCGCCGCTCGATCTCGATCAATTGCAGACCTTCATCTCGATTGCCGATACCGGCAGCTTCACCCGCGCTGCGGAAGAAGTGCACCGCACCCAGTCGGCGGTGTCGATGCAGATGCGGCGGCTGGAGGAGCGGATCGGCAAGCCGCTGTTCGAGAAGGAGGGGCGCTCGAACAGGCTGACGGAGGAAGGCGACAAACTGCTCTCCTACGCAAGGCGATTGCTCTATCTCAACCGCGAAACGCTCGCAGCCTTCGATGACCAGAGGCTCGAAGGCACGATCCGCATCGGCACGCCTGACGATTATGCGGACCGTTTCCTGCCCGAGATCATGGCACGGTTCACGCGCTCCAATCCGCGCGTCGAACTGACCGTCATCTGCGAACCGACGCCGGGGCTGGTCGAGCACATCAAGCGCGGCAATCTCGACCTAGCGCTGGTGACGCACAATGATGTGCGCGGCCAGTCGGAGGTGGTGCGGCGTGAACCGCTGCTCTGGGTCTCCTCGGCCAACCATGCGACACATGAACAGGAGACGCTGCCGATGGCCTTCGGCCGGCCGAACTGCATCTGGAGGCGCGCCGCGGTCGACGTGTTGGACCAGCAGAACCGCGACTACCGCATCCTGTTCACCAGTTTCTCAGCGACCGTGATCACCGCCGCCGTGCTGTCGGGGCTGGCGATCTCGGTGCTGCCGGAATGCGCGCTCAGGCCCGGCATGCGGGTGCTGGGCGAGGCGGACGGCTTCGGCGCCCTGCCCGACTGCCGCATCGGCATCATGCGCGGCCAGACCTCGCGGCCGGAGATCGTCGATGCGCTTGCCCGCCACATCTCGGAAAGCCTGGACAACATCTCGGTGCCGCTCGGCGAGGAGACGGGAACGTTCGATTTCGCGGCCCTCGCCTTCGCCAAGATGAAGCGAAGCAAGCCGAGCCAGATCCTGCCGGGCTGGTAAAAACCGGGTCATGAATATCGGGCCTGACACGGCCGCCTTGACGTCGGCGTCCAACCGGCCCCCAATCGACCGATGAGCGAAGCAGCATCCGAATCACGCACCAACGCCACCGAATACACGGTGAGCGAAATATCAGGCGCGCTGAAGCGCACGGTCGAGGACGTCTTCGGCAATGTGCGGGTGCGCGGCGAAATCTCAGGTTATCGTGGGCCGCATTCCTCCGGCCATGCTTATTTCGCGCTCAAGGACGACCGTGCGCGGCTCGACGCCGTGGTCTGGAAAGGCACGATGAGCCGGCTGAAATTTCGTCCCGAGGAAGGGATGGAGGTGATCGCCACCGGCAAGCTCACCACCTATCCCGGCAAGTCCAATTACCAGATCGTCATCGACAATCTCGAGCCGGCCGGCGCCGGGGCGCTGATGGCGCTGCTGGAGGAGCGCAAACGCCGGCTGCAGGCGGAGGGGCTTTTCGATGCGGTGCGCAAACGCCGGCTGCAGTTCATGCCACGCGTCATCGGCGTGGTCACCTCGCCGACCGGCTCGGTCATCCGCGACATCATCCATCGCATCAAGGACCGCTTTCCACTGCATGTGCTGGTCTGGCCCGTGCGGGTTCAAGGTGACACGGCGAGTGCGGAAGTGACCAGTGCCGTCACCGGTTTCAACGCGCTGGCATGGGACAGCCCCATTCAGCGCCCCGATCTGCTGATCGTGGCGCGCGGCGGCGGCAGCCTGGAAGATCTGTGGGGCTTCAACGACGAGGCACTCGCCCGCGCGGTCGCCGCCTCGGGCATTCCGGTGATTTCGGCTGTCGGCCACGAAACCGACTGGACGCTGATCGACCTTGTCGCGGATGTGCGGGCGCCGACACCGACGGGCGCGGCCGAAATCGCCGTGCCGGTGAAGGCTGACCTCGAAGCGACGCTGGCCAGCCTCGGCGCGCGGCTCAAGGCTGCCGTCTTGCGCAATTTCGAACGCAAGCGGCAGGCAGCCCGTGCGGCGGCGCGTGCGCTGCCCTCGCCCGATCAATTGCTGGCGCTGCCGCGCCGGCGCCTGGACGAGGCGACATCGAGGCTCGGTCGTGGCCTGATGGTTTCGACCGAGCGCAAGCGGGCGCGATTCTTCGCTGTAAAATTGACGCCGGCAATGCTGTCGCAGCGGATTGCCGAAGCGCGGCGCACCAACGACCGTAGCCTTTTGCGGGCGCAAGGGGCGCTGCGCACTTTGGCCAGAAGCCGGCGCGCGGAGCTCAATCGTGCCGCGGATCAGTTGCCAAAATGCGCCAAGGCATCGCTGCAGCGGCACAGGCAGCAATTGGCTTTGCTGCAGGGCCGCATCACCATCGAGCCGACAGCCCGGCGCCAACGTGTGCAGAGGGATCTTCTGACGGCTTTGACGAGACGCGGCGGCCAGGCGATGCTGCTCAGGCTGGAGCGGTTGCGCGGCCGCATCGTCCAGGCCGACCGGCTGATGGCGACGCTTTCGCACAAGGCCGTCCTGGCGCGCGGCTTCGCGCTGGTGAAGGATGCCGACGGCGCGGTCATTAAGCAGGCCGCCGACGTGGTGTCGGGGATGGCGCTGTCGCTGGAGTTCGCCGATGGCACGGCGGATGCGGTGGCAACCAGTGGCGCGGCGCGGCCAAAGTCCGTGGCCAGACCGGCGGCAAAGGCAAAGGAACCCGGCAATCAGGGATCCTTGTTCTAAGAGCATGATCGACAATCCGCACCATCTGGCAACGCCGTCCGGCAAGCCGCGCGCGCGAAGCTTCGCTATCGGCTTCGACGGAACGCCCGGGCCGTTCAACGCGATCACCGACGTGCCCGGCGTCGCTGTAGGCTATGCGACGCTGATATCGGGCGATGGTCCGCTTATCGTCGGCAAGGGGCCGGTGCGCACCGGCGTGACCGCAATCCTGCCGAGGCCGCGCTCCGAATTGGCCACCCCGGTCTTCGCCGGCATTTTCAGCCAGAACGGCAATGGCGAGATGAGCGGCTCGCACATCATCGAGGAAACCGGCGCCTTCAACTTCCCGATCACCATCACCAACACGCATTCCTGCGGTGTTTCGCGTGACGGCACGCTGCGCTGGATGAACCGGGTGCTGCCGGCCGCGATCGACAGCGCATGGGGGCTGCCGGTGGCGGCGGAGACTTATGACGGATTTCTCAACGACATCAACGGCCACCATCTAACGTCGGAGCACGTCGCCGAAGCCCTTGACGGCGCCGCCGGCGGACCGGTCGAGGAAGGCAGCGTCGGCGGCGGCACCGGCATGATCACCTTCGGCTTCAAGGCAGGGTCCGGCACGGCCTCGCGCATCGTCGCATGGCAGGGGCGCACCTACACGGTCGGCGCCTTCGTGCAGTCGAATTTCGGCAAGCGGCATAATTTCACCATTCGCGGCCTGCGCGCCGAGCCCGAACTCACCGAACCGGCGATCCGCGAAGCCACGTCGCGCGCGGAAAAGGGCTCAATCATCGCCGTCATCGCGACCGACGCGCCTTTCCTGCCGCATCAGATGAAGCGATTGGCGCGCCGTGTGCCGCTCGGCGTCGCCTTGACGGGCGGCTTCGGCTATCACAGTTCGGGCGATATCTTCCTCGCCTTCTCGACGGCCAATCCCGCCGCGGCGCTGGGGCTGTCCGGCCGCATCGCCAGCGCCGATTTCATCCCCGATACAGACATCGACCCGTTCTTCGATGCGGTGATTCAGACGGTGGAGGAATCCATCCTCAACGCTCTTATCGCCAATGACGACATGACCGGGCGCGACGGCAATTTCGTGCCGGCGCTGCCAAAGGCGTGGCTGGAAGAAAAGTTTGGCTGAGAGGAATGGCTGAGACGAAAACGCGGGCCGAAGCCCGCGCGTTTCGAACAGGTTTGACACAGTTATTCCGCGGCTTTGCTTGAGGCCTGCTGGTTTTCGTCGGCCTCGGCCGCTTCCTCGAGCCGGGAAGCGATCAATTCCTGGATGTCGCCGACTTCCTCCTGGATGTCCTCCAGCGGTATGCCGACCTCGGCCGCCTTGGCGGCGCATTCGCGGGCCAACGTCTCGGCCTGCTTCTCGATCCTGGCGTGGGACTGGCAATGGACCTTTTCGCCGATCCATCCCCGCAAGAACTCGATCGCGTGTTCACTCATACTGCTGTTCCCTGGCGGCAAAGCCGGTTGGTAATCATAAGCGTCGGCATCCCGCGAAGGATGCATGTTCCCATTCGAGCCGAGTCGCGGCCAGCCGGCAAGCCGAAGCCGTCCAGGGTCCACAGAGCCGAAGGAAATCGAGGGGTGAAGAACATTTTCTGATTCTGAAGGACTGTACCGTTGGCGGGGTCTTCCCGCTCCGAGCAATTGCTTCTACCTTTTACGGCTTCCAGTCCGCTTCTTAATCTCACTGGCTGTCGCTACAGCCGCCTATGACGTTGCGCTTCAAGGCGTGAGCCCGCGAAGCCGCCGCTATATAGTGACATCCACATCCGATGTCGACTCTCCTCAAGGCCCGTGCAGACGAGCCATGCAAAAGTCGCATGGATCGCTGATCCAGTCAGAAATTTTCAATCCACGGCCTGAGTTCCATTTCCCAGGTCCAGGCGCTGCGGTGCTGGCGGTGGATGGCGAGATAGGCCTCTGCGATCGCATCCGGAGACAGCCGGCGATCCTGCGGCCCGGGCTCCTGTCCGGAAGCGGCCGAAGCAATGGCGCCGTCGATGATGAAATGCGCAACGTGGATGTTTTTGGGCGCCAGTTCGCGGGCCATGGATTGCGCCAGCCCGCGCAATCCGAATTTGGGCATCGCAAAGCCGGCGGAGCCGGCGAACCCCTTCACACTTGCTGTCGCTCCGGTGAAGAGGATCGACCCCGCCCCTTGAGCGATCAGCCGGCGGGCCGCTTGCTGAGCTACCAGGAACCCGCCATAGGCCCCGACCAGCAAAGCCTGTCGGACAGCCTCGGGATCGAGTTCGGCTATTGGACCGCGAGCGCGGCCACCGGCGTTGAAAATCACGAGGGAAAGCGGGCCAGCCTTGTCCGCGATATCGAACAGATGCTCGACCGATGCCGGATCCGAGACATCCGTCGCCACGGCTTGCGCGCCGGCTTGCGCTTGCAAGGCATCGAGCTTCTCGATGTTTCGGGCGGCCAGGACGACATGGAACCCTTCCCTGGCGAGAAGACGCGCGAGCGAGGCGCTCAATCCGGAGCCCGCTCCGGCAATCACGGCGACGTTGGATGTCATGAGACCCTCTCCTCTTCCAGTGATTGCAACGGTCGGCGCGTGTTGAACTCTGCCGGATCGGCGCCGCACCGGCAACACGCAGGGCGAAAAGAAAAATGGCCGGGCGCGAAACGGCCCGGCCAAAAAAAGAAGGTCATAACCTTCAGAGGGGAACACCGCTCAGTGAAATGGGAGGAAAACACCGAACGGTTGTTCCTTTTTGAGCCGATTCCCCGAGGGATACGACGAATGATTTTCTAAGAATCGGTCCGAACGGCAAAATCCCGTTCTTTCTTGTCCAAGATTCAGCCGGCCCGGCTTTCCGGTTCGAGCAGATCCGCATAGTGGCGCCGAGCGACGTCGGGATGCGAGCGCAGCCGGCTTTTCAGCACATTGGTTCCGACATCACGAAACAGCGGATTGTCCGGATCGCTGGCCGGCCCGCGCGCCTGCGCCGCCAGATCCTCGGAAAGGCTAAGCAGCGGTATCGTCGCATTGAGCCTGGCGCTGAAGAAGAACGGCACCGAAATGCGTTCAATGCCGGCCGCCGGCGTCACGACACGATGCACGGTCGCCCGCAAATAGCCGTTTGAGGCCAGTTCGAGCAATTCGCCGATGTTGACGACGAGCGTACCGGGAATGGGGTCCACATCCACCCAGCTTCCGTCATAGTCGACCTGCAACCCCTTATTGTCATCCTGAAGCAACAGCGTCAGGAAACCGCCATCCTTGTGCGCGCCGACACCCTGGTCATCGCCGGTCGCCTCTCGGCCGGGATAGCGCACGATTTTCATGCGGTGGTTTGGCTGCTCGCGGTAGATCGGGTCGAAAGCGTCCTCGGCTTGATCGAGCGACAGCGCGAAGGCTTTTAACAGCCTGATGGCCACTGCTGTTGCCTTGGCCTGCCATGCCAGCAGGGCGGGTTTGAGTTCCGGCAACGCAGCGGGCCACTGGTTCGGCCCCTGCAGCCGGGTCCAGGCGGGAATTCCTGGCCCTTGCGCTATGGGCTGACGCTCGACGCCGATGTCGAGCTGTTCGCGCCAATCGGCCTTGCCCTTGGTCAGCTCGCCGCCGGCGCGGGTATAGCCACGGAACTGCGGGGATTCCACCATTTCGATCGCGAGCTTGTCGGCCTCGGCCAAGGCAAAGAAGCGGCGCGACGCGGTGAGCACTTCACTGATTTCCGCCCACGAAATGCCATGTCCGGCCAGGTAGAAAAAGCCGATGTCGCGCGACGCGGAACGCAGATCCGCCAGAAATGTCCGGCGTTCCGACGCGCCTTGTTCAAAGCGGCTCAAGTCGAGCACGGGTACTATTCTGGGCATATCAGGCTCCTTTCCCGGCTTTGTGCGGATGTTATCGTCCGCAAACCAGGACTGTTGGACAGGCGTGCACTTTTCGGCGGTCACACCCGCCGGCAATGCCTGCAAGTCTCATTGACTCCAGATTGCCAAGAAAGAAACGATCGGCCCTTCGAGGCCGCCGCGATGAACAATTTTTTGCGCGCGCGCCGGCAAGCTGACAATGACCGCGATCATTCGCGCAGATACGGACCGCCAGCAGGCGCGCGACCTCCACGCTATTGGGCTGCTCTGAGCAGCATGCCGAACAGGTCGCGTGGCTCGTCGGGGTCGGCGAGCATATCGAGCTCCTGGTACAGGCCGGTCGACCTCAGTTGATCCCTGACATAGCGCAACGCCGAAAAGTCCTCGATAGCGAAACCCACCGAATCGAACAGCGTGATCTGGCCGGCGTCGCGCCGGCCCTCAACGGCGCCGGTGACCACCTGCCACAGCTCAGTCACCCGATGATCCGGCGCGAGCTGCTGGATCTCGCCTTCGATGCGGGTCTGCGGCGGGTATTCGACGAAAATGTCGGAGCGCAGCAGGATGTCGCGGTGCAGTTCGGTCTTGCCGGGGCAGTCGCCGCCAACGGCGTTGATATGTACGCCCGAGCCGATCATGTTGTCGGTCAGGATGGTGGCGTACTGCTTGTCGGCGGTGACGGTGGTGATGATGTCCGCACCCTCAACCGCTTCCTGCGCGCTCGTGCAGGCCGTCATGTCGAAGCCGAGGCCGGCGAGATTGCGAATGCATTTCTGTGTTGCCGAACGGTCGATATCGTAAAGCCGCAGCCTGTCGACGCCGAGCAGTGCCTTGAAGGCCAGCGCCTGGAACTCAGCCTGGGCGCCGTTGCCTATCAGCGCCATGCAGCGGGACTCGGCCGGCGCCAAGTGCTTCGCGGCAAGGGCCGACATGGCCGCCGTGCGCAGTGCGGTCAGAATGGTCATCTCGGACAGCAACACGGGATAGCCGTTGTGGACGTCGGCCAGCATGCCGAAGGCAGTCACGGTCTGGCGGCCCTCGCGCATGTTCTTGGGATGACCATTGACATATTTGAAACCATAGACCTCGCCGTCGCTGGTCGGCATCAACTCGATAACGCCCTCGGCGCTGTGCGAAGCGACGCGCGGGGTCTTGTCGAACAGCTCCCAGCGGCGGAAGTCGTCCTCGATATAGCCGGCGAGCTCAACCAGGAACCGCTCGACGCCGATCCTGAGCACGAGCTTCATCATATTGTCGACGCTGACGAACGGCACGATGTTGAGATTGGGTATCATTTGTTCCTTGCCGGTACACCAGTCAGCCCTGGCGATGCGGGTTGTAAACCTTCATCATCGTCGGCAGTCTCGGAAAGTATGTCAATACCTCTTCATTATTGACCATAATTAAAATATCTGAAATAGACTCGACACAGCATATATTTCAGGGGAGGCCTATGGCGATACGCGATGTTCTGATGCGCGGGGATCTGGCGCTGACGCCGTCGGAAGAGAAGATCGTCAGGCTGCTGCTGACGGACTATCCGACCTCGGGCCTCGGTACCGCATCGTCGCTTGCGCGACGCGCCGGCGTCAGCGATCCCACCGTTGTCCGGCTGGTCGTCAAGCTCGGCTATGAAGGGTTCCCGGACTTTCAGGCAAAGCTGCTCGCCGAGGTCGAGGCCAGGCTGCATTCGCCGCTGTTGATGATGGAGACCAAGCGGCAAAGCGGTTCCAGCGACAGCGCGGTGCTTGCCTATCTCGATTCCGTTACCACGGCCCTGCAGAAAGCCACCGCGGCGACACCGGTCCAGACCTACGAGCGTGCCGCCCGCCTTTTGATGGAGGCCAAGGGCGAAATCTTGCTGGTCGGCGGCCGGTTCAGCCGCCACATCGCCGGGATGCTGGCTGGATATCTCGTGCAGTTCCGCACCGGGGTCCGCGATCTCGGCGTGCTCTCTCCGCAGTCGTTCGACACGCTGGCCGACCTCGGTCGTCGCGACGTGCTCGTCGTCTTCGACTATCGCCGCTACCAGTTCGACGTGATGGCCTATGCGCGCCAAGCCGCCGCGCTCGATGTACGCATTCTTCTGTTCACCGACCAATGGCTGTCGCCGATATCGGACCTTGCCGAAGTCACGATCGTCAGCCCGCTCGAAGTCGCCTCGCCCTATGACACGCTGGCGCCGGCGATCGCACAGATGGAGGCGCTGACGGCCCAGATCGTTTCGACGCTGGGCGACGACGCTCGGGCTCGCATCGAGAGGATCGAGAAAGTGCGGCACGCCAATGCGGTGACGCTCGACAGCGATGCGGAAGGGAGCGGCATGCGCAAGACATCAGGACCGCGCAAGATACCTGGACCCAAAGCAGCAAAGCAGGACGAGAAGGCATGACCCAAGCCCTACCCAAGCGAGACGAAGCTTTTCGTACCGGCGAGACAGCGCTGCTGCTGGTCGACATGCAACGCATCTGGTTGGAGCCGGGTGCCGATCCTTCGCATCCAGAACGCGGACCCGATCATTATTTCTACCGGCAGACATGCTCGCAGACGATCCCCAACCAGGAGCGCCTGCTGGCGGCGGCGAGGGCCAATGGCGTCGAAGTGCTGCACACCATCATCCAGAGCCTGACCGAAGACGGCCGCGACCGCTCGCTCGACCACAAGCTGACACCGATCCATGTTGCGCCCAGCCTCCCCGAAGGCCTGCCAGTGCCATCGCTGGGGCCGGTCGGCGACGAGATCATGCTGCCGAAAACCTCGTCGGGCATCTTCAACTCGACCAATGTCGACTACCTGCTGAAAAACCTTGGCATCCGCTATCTCGTCGTGGTCGGCGTGCTGACCGACCAGTGCGTCGACATGACAGTGCGCGACGGCGCCGACCGCGGCTATCTCGTCACCTGCGTATCGGATGCCTGCGCCACCATTACCCAGGAGCGCCACGACATCGCGCTGAAGGCCTTTGGCGGCTATTGCTGGGTCACGGACACCGACACCGTCGTCGACCGCTTCAACGCTCTGGGAAAAAAGGCATGACATCTGCCGTCGAGCCTCTCGTCGCCGTCGTCACCACGGATCTCTCCGCCATTACGCGGGGCCGCTTCGTGGTCGAAAGCAGATTGCAAAAGACCGCCGCGACAGGGATCGGCTGGCTGCAGGCCAATCTGTCAATGACGCCGTTCAATTCGATAGTCGATCCCAATCCCTGGGGTTCGTCCGGTGACCTTCGGCTGATCCCGGATCTCAAGGCGCGCTTCCGCACCGAGCGGACGGGATCGGCGACGCCCTTCGACATGGTGGCCGGCGACATCGTCGAGCTCGATGGCAGCCCGTGGCTTGGCTGCACGCGGACCATGCTCCGGGATGCGCTGGCGGAATTGAAGGCGGCCACCGGCCTTTCCGTCATCGCCGCCTTCGAGCACGAATTCCACGTTGCCGGCGGCAGCTTCGCGCCGGCACATTCGATGTCCTTTGCCGCCCTGCGCCGCACCGACCCGTTCGCCCCCAATCTGATGGCGGCACTCGAAGAGGCAGGTGTCGGCCCCGAAGTGGTCATCGCCGAATTCGGCAGTGAGCAATTCGAAGTGACGCACGAGCCGGCCGATGCGCTCACGGCAGCAGATCGCGCCGTCGCCATCCGCGAAATCACGCGCGAAGTGGCACGCAATGCCGGCTGGCGCGCGAGCTTCGCGCCCAAGGTCGCCCCGGATGCCGTCGGCAACGGCGTGCACATCCATTTCAGCTTCGTCGACGAAGCCGGAAAGCCGGCAACTTACGATCCGGCGCGTCCCGGAGGCCTGTCCGCCAAGGCTGGCGCCTTCTGCGCCGGCGTGCTGCGCCATCTGCCTGCGATGACCGCCATGACGGCGTCGAGCGTGTCGTCCTTCTATCGCCTTAAGCCGCACAGCTGGAGTTCGTCCTACACCTGGCTCGCCGATCGCGACCGCGAGGCGTCGCTCCGCATCTGTCCGACGGTGACGATCGGCGGACGCGACCCGGCACGGCAGTATAATGTCGAGTACCGGGCGGCCGACGCCACCGGCAATCCCTATCTGTCGCTGGCGGCGATCATCCGCGCCGGGCTGGAGGGGCTGAAGGCGGACTTGCCATCACCGCCGCTGGTCACTGGCGACCCGACGCTGATGAGCGAGACGGAACGGGCGGAACTCGGTCTGGTGCGGCTTCCCGAGACCTTGCCGGCGGCACTGGATGCGCTCCTGGCCGACAAGACCGTTACGGGATGGTTCGCCCCGATCTTCATCGAGACCTTCGTCGGGTTGAAGCAGCATGAAGCCGAGCGCCTGGCAGGCCTTGATCCGGCTGCCATCTGCGATCTCTACCGGACGCTTTATTGATGACTGCGCAGGCCGAAAAAAGCTCGCGCCCCCAAGAAGATTGGCCCGAAGCCGTCGAGGTGCTCAACGAGCATGGCCGTTGCGAGATCGTGCTGCTGTGCGAGCATGCGTCCAACCATATGCCGGCGGAGTACCGCCGGCTCGGGCTCGATGCCAGTCATCTGCAGCGCCACATCGCATGGGACATCGGCGCCGCGGAGGTGACGCGCCTGTTATCGGCACGGCTTGATGCAGCGGCCTTTCTCAGCGGCTATTCCCGACTGCTGATCGATCTCAACCGGCCACTGGGCAGCCTGGGCAGCATTCCGGTGCTGTCGGAAGACACTGACATTCCCGGCAATGCCGGCGTCGACGGAGCGGAACGAGACCGGCGCGCGGAAATCATGTTTTCGCCGTTCCATGAGCGGGTGGCCGCGCACCTCGATCGCCGTGTGGCCGAGGGCCGGCCGACGCGGATCGTGACGATCCATTCCTTCACACCGGTGTTCCTGGGTGTCGCCAGGCCTTGGCATGCGGGTGTGCTGCATGGTCATGCAGCCGATCTCGCCGCGGCGATCCTTTCGGGCCTGCGCACCGACGCGGCACTCGATGTCGCGGCCAACGTACCCTATGTGATCAGCCGCGATGCCGACTACGCCGTACCCATCCATGGCGATGATCGCGGCATCCCCGCCGTGCTTGTCGAGATCAGGCAGGACTTGTTGTCGACACGGTCGGGCATCGAGGAATGGGCGGACCGGCTGGCGGCGGCGCTGCCCGTGCACGAGACGGAGGCATCTCAGCCGGTGCGGACGTGACGCCGCGACCATCGCGCAGGTCGGCAAGCCGCGCTTCTCGCCATCAGCGCGGCGCTCGCATGATGGGGATGGTCCGATCCGAATGTACAACTTCCCGAAAGCTCACAATCAGGTCGCCCGACCTGACCTGCCGCCCCAACCGGCGTCAGGGCAATTTCGCCTAAAGCGATGGTCCCATCCGGATAGGGCTGCCGTCGCTGAACCGGGATTGACGGAACCTGTGAAGGTTGTGCCCAGTCTCGTTGCCCTGGATCAAGTCGGACAGGACGCGGCCCATGCCGGGCCCTATGCCGAAGCCATGGCCGCTCATCCCGGTGGCGATGACGAGGCCATCGACCGTTGCGGCGCGATCGACCACAGGCACGACATCCGGCATCGAATCGATCATGCCGGCCCAGCTTGCCCTGAGCGGCACCGCCTCGAATTGCGGAAAAAGCGCCTTGAACCCATGATCGATGGCGCGAAGGGCCCTGGGTTCCGGGGCAGGATTGAGAACGCGCATGCGTTCGAACGGGCTTTCCTTGTCGGCATCCCATTTGCGCGGGGTGGACCAGCTGTCCGGATATGCACGCGGCGCCGCCGGCAGGTAGCGCGTGCCGAAAGGATTTGCCTTCAGGGCAGGCAGGTATTTCGGTGCGTGACGCAGTGCATCCGGCCCGACATAGAGCAGGTGGCTGCCTCCCGCCGCGAGCGTGTACCCGCCGTCCTTTCTACGCCGGAAGGCGATGCGTTCGTCCGCGGCAGCGCCGGCATGGATTTCCGGCATAGGCGCGGTCGCAGCGACGGTCGTGCGGACACTGAGCTGCGGGATCGAGACGCCATGCGCGCGTAGGAACAGCGACGTCCAGGCACCGCTGGCGACAAGCACGTTCGAGGTGGCGATGCGGCCTCGCTCAGTCCAGACACCGCTGATACGCCCTGCGGAGATGTCGAGCATGCGTGCCGCACAGTTCTCGATGATTGTGACACCCTGGCGAGCGGCCAGGCGGGCAAGCGCCGGCACGGCGACCCAGGGCTCGGCACGCATGTCCGACGGCGTGGTCATGGCGCCCTTGAAGGGGCGTGACATGGCCGGGATCAGCTTGGCGGTCTCGCCCCGGTCGAGGAGGCGCGTGTCGACGCCATGGGCCTCGGCGATCTTCAGGAACTTGGCGAAACCGGCCATCTCCTTGTCGGTCCGCGCAAGATAGGTCACGCCCGTCTGCGTCAAGCCTATGTCCTCGCCGCACTCCTCGGCCAGTTGGCGCCAGAGACGCTGCGCTTCGATGACGATGGGCAATTCGTCCGCGTCGCGGCCCTGCTGGCGAATCCAGCCCCAGTTGCGCGAGGACTGCTCCGCGGCGATGCGTCCCTTCTCCAGCAAGGTCACCGGTATGTTGCGACGGGCCAGGAACAAGGCCGCGGTCACGCCGATGATGCCACCGCCGACAATGACCACATCCGACGTCTTCGGCAGCGGCGCCTGGAACTGGATCGGACTGGCTTCGGTGAAAGGGAAGATCGTCAAAGGACTGTCCTTTTCTCATAAGCGTGCCCCGCGCCGATGGCTGGTCCCAGTGGCGCGAAAGTCGCCCGCTTTCGTCGGACACTGGCCAAGCGTGAAGTGCGCCGACGAGCACTACACGACCGGCCTCGAAAATTTGCGTGCCAGCTCGATGAAATTGTTGACCACCCGTCGAGGCCGCTTCTCGTCGCAGGGCAGCCCTGGCTTCATCGACAATCGGGTGGCTAGGGCACGCGAATGCCGGACGAAGCGAAGCGCTCGCTCAGACCTGTCGCGACATTCCGGCGAAAGATCGCAAACGATAGCTTGCCGCCCGATGACTTCAGGCCAGCCCGAACCGCTCCACCGCACGCATGATGCCGCGCAGTTCCGCGAGGCCTTTCAGCCGGCCGATGAGCGAATAGCCGGGGTTGATCTTCTTCTTGCCGATGTCGTCGGCAAGCAGATGGCCATGATCGGGCCGCATCGGAATTTGCCAGTCGGCTCGGCCTTCTCCGCGACGGCGCTTCTCTTCCTGCATCAAAGCGAGGATGACATGCGCCATGTCCGTGCCGCCCTCGAGATGCTCGGCCTCGTAGAACGAACCGTCCTCCTCGATGGTGATGTTGCGCAGATGGACGAAATGGATGCGGTCGGCGAATTCCTTGACCATGGCGACAATGTCGTTGTCGGCGCGCGTACCGTAGGAGCCGGTGCAGAACGTCAAACCATTGGCCGGGCTGTCGACCGTCTCGAGGATGAAACGCGCATCCTCGGCCGTCGAAACGACGCGCGGCAGGCCATAAAGCGAGAAGGGCGGATCGTCCGGGTGGATGCACATACGCACACCCGCTTCTTCGGCCGCCGGGATGATCTCGCGCAGGAACCAGGCAAGATTGTCGCGCAGTTCCTTAGGCCCAATCGCGTCGTATTCCGCCAGCGCCTCGCGGAAACTGTCCCTGTTATAGCTACGCTCCGTAGCCGGCAGGCCGGCGATCAGATTGCGCTCGATCTGGCCGATCTGCTCCGGTGTCAGCGCCTTCAGGCGCTCCTCGGCCTGGGCAATACGTGACGGCGTATAGCTTGCCGCGCCGTTCTTGCGCTGCAAGACAAAGAGATCATAGGCAGCGAAGTCGATGGCGTCGAAGCGCAAGGCATAACCGGTCGTCGGCAGCCGGTAGGCCAGGTCGGTGCGAGTCCAGTCGACCACAGGCATGAAATTATAGCAGATCGTCTGGATTCCGGCCTTCGCGAGCGCGCGGATGCTGTCGCGATAATAGCCGGCATAGCGCTCGCGCTCCGGCGCGCCGATCTTGAAGGAATTGTGAACCGGAATGCTCTCGACGACCGACCAGGTCAACCCAGCCGCCTCGATGATGCGCTTGCGTTCGAGCACATCGGCCTCAGGCCAGGCCCTGCCATCATAGATATGGTGAAGCGCTGAAACCACGCCGGTGGCGCCAGCCTGTTTGACATGTTCAAGCGTCACCGGATCATCGGGACCGTACCAACGCCAACACTGTTCCATTGCCACTTCCTTTCTGCGAGAGACCGGCAACCTATTGTTTGACCACGATGAGTGTCAAACTAAGAGCCGGTTTCGATAGCAATGAAGGAGCTTCCGCAATGAAGGATTTTGACGGCAAGGTGGCATTGGTGACAGGAACGACCGGTATCGGCCTGGCAGCCGCCAAACGCCTGGCGGCTGGGGGCGCCGCGATCGTCGCCTGCGGGATCGACAGCGCGGCCAACGCCGCCATGCAGGAAAGCCTCGCCAAGTCCGGAGCCGATGCGCTGGTGCAAACGGTTGACGTCTCCGTTTCCGAGCAGGTTCGCGACGCGGTCGTGGCCGGCGTGGCGAAATTCGGCGGCATAGACGTCATCGTCAATTCGGCGGCGGTGCATCCCTACGGAACGGCGACGACAACCGACTGGGAAACGTGGAACCGGGCTATGACGATCAATGTCGGCTCGATCTATCTGACCGCCCATTTCGGCATCCCGGAAATGATCAAGCGTGGCGGCGGCGCCATCGTCAACGTCGCTTCGGTGCAGGGCTTCGCCTGCCAGCAGAACGTTGCCGCCTATGCCACGACCAAGGGCGCCATTCATACGCTGACGCGTTCGCTGGCACTCGACTATGCCGCGTCCGGCATAAGGGTCAATTCGGTCAGCCCGGGCTCGATCCGCACACCGATCCTCGAAAAGGCCGCGCGTGGCGACGGCGGCAGCGATGCCGACGTGGAAGAGGCCTACAGGCGCTTCGGCGCGGCCCATCCGCTCGGCCGCATCGGCGAACCGGAGGAAGTGGCGGAACTCATCGCTTTCCTGTGCTCGTCGAAGGCCGGCTTCTGCACAGGCGCCGACTACAAGATAGATGGCGGCCTCACCGCCGGCATCGGCGTGAAGTAAGACCGTTAAGATCGATCTCGGGACCCAATCGGGAGTGGTGCATTAACGCAGCCAGTTCGGAACAATCTTTTTTGGCCGAAGTTTTACTCCTTGAAGGGACGAACTCTCCGAAGGAGATTTCCTATGAAACATGTTCTCATTACCAGCATGCTGGCGATCGGGCTAGGCTGCGGGACGGCGATGGCTCAGACGCAGCAGCCCGCCGATAGCCAATCAGGAGCGGACACAAATTGCGCTTCCGGCACGACCAACTGCCAGAAGGGCTCGAAGATGAAGGAGCAGGCACAGGGCACCAAGTCCCAGACTGATCAGCAGGTTCAGGACAAGACCAAGGCCAAGACAGAGGAGCAGGCCCAGGGCAAGGCCAAGGCCAAGACGGACGAGCAGGCCCAGGGCAAGGCCGGCACCACCACGGACCAGCAGGCCCAGGGCAAGACGAAGGTCCAGACCGACCAGCAGGCACAGGGTAAGGCCGGCACCACAACGGATCAGCAGGCTCAGGACAAGACAAAGGTCCAGACCGATCAGCAGGCACAGGGCAAGGCCGGCACCACCACCGATCAGCAGGCTCAGGACAAGACAAAGGTCCAGACCGATCAGCAGGCCCAAGGCAAGGCCTCCACGCAGGACAAGACCTCGACCGCTTCCATCAACAATGTGACGGTTGAACAGAAGACCCAGATCACTCATGTGATCAGGGAAACCAAGGTCGAGCCGGTCACGAACGTCGACTTCGACGTCTCCGTCGGCATCGAAGTTCCGCGGCACAAGGTCAGGCTGCATCGCTTGCCGGCTCGCATCGTGAAGATCGTTCCGGCCTACGAGGCGTACGAGTATTTCGTTCTCGCCGACGGCCGGATCGTCATCGTCGATCCGGATACATACAAAATCGTGCTGGTGCTGACCTAGCGCAATTCCAGGCAAAAGTGCGTAGCGGTTTTCCGTTCGGAATTGCGTAAAAACAAAGAGTTAGAGCACAGGATCGTTCAACCCGCCCCGCTGCACGCGGGTCGGGTTGAGCACTATGGCGAGATGATGCGGAACTTCCCGTGCAAACCTCTGCGCATGCTCAGGGATTGCGAGGCCGCAATGTCCTCAAGGTAATCGAGTAGCGGTGCTCGGCAAGCGGCGGGATGCTGTGCTCCCATTGCGACCGCGACGGCCCCGTCATGAGATAGGCCGATCTCGGCTCGACAGCGATGGTCCGACGCTCCCATTTAGACCCATTCTTGCGCCGAAGGCGAAAATCGCAGGGCGCCAGCAGCGAAACGCCCGCGACATCCTCGAAATGCGGCTTGTCGCGGTGCCAGCCGATACCGGCGCCGGGCCGGTACTCGTTGATCAAGACCTGCGCGAAGGTTTCGGCCGGCCGGCGCGCAAAAGCCGCGACCTTTTCGCGCAAGGGCAGCAGAAAATCAGGTATCGGCGGTGCCTCGACCACCTCGCGCCGGTCATAATCGTAGCGAAGGCCAAAACCGACGACACGCCGGTTTGCCAGATGGCCATGGAAGTCGAAGGCCTTGAAGGGCAGTGCCTCTAGATGATGGACGAGTTCGATTTCGTCCTGTGGCGTGATCAGTCCGGTCTGGTAGGCGAAACCCTCCGGCAGATCATCCTGAGCGGCACCGAAGAGATCGTGCTGGGCCACACGGCCGGCTGTTTTCCGTTTGAGCGGCGACATTTTGCCTAGATGGTGAAGGCCGGACCACAAGGCAATATGGGAACCGCGCTTGCCTGCCGCTGGATACGTCCAAAACCGGCGCAACGGAACCGCGAGAGGAGCGTGAAAGTTTAGCAACGGCGGTTCCGTCGGGGGCCGCCGGACACCTTCTAGTCTTGGAGTGCCGGATGCCGCGCGTTGAAACCGGGGCCTGCTTTTGCGGGGCGATCGCCGCCACCATGGACGGTGAGCCTTTCTGGATATGCTACGATCACGATGACGATTGCCGACGGGCCATCGGCAGTCCACTCACCGTCTGGGTCGGGTATCGGCCGAGCCAATTCAATCTTTTGAGGGGGGCGCCAAAGGCCTTTTCCAAGACGCCGGGTGTTATCCGCACTTTCTGTCCCGACTGCGGGAGTTCGATAGGCTATAGCGACGAAGGGCTGCCGGACGAGCTTTATCTGACGATCGGATTCTTCGACAAACCCGAAGGGCTGCGGCCACAGGCCCATGCCTATTGGGACCTCAGGCTGCCTTGGGTCGACTTTGCGGACAAGCTGCCGCGCATCGATCGATATTCGAGGAAACGCGATGCGAAGTTCGGCAACCCAAGCGACAGGTAGCAATGTCGGATGGCGGCACGGAACCGCACCACGCCTGGCGGGTTATTTGGCTGAGCCGTCAGGTGCCAGCATGCCATCGACCGTCATTCGAAACACGCAATACGATCCCGCGACCAGGATCCTCTCGGTCTGGTTCGTGCCGCACGGCAACCGCTATGACTATGAGGACGTCGCCCCGGCTACCTATGCGGCGTTCATGCGCGCTCCTTCGAAAGGCCGCTTCTTCAATAAATTCATCAAGGACCACCACAGGTACCGGCGCGTGGCGTGATGCCCGGCCCGTCACGCCTTCCTGTTCTCGTCGGCGCTCAACTCATCCGGCGCCGGTTCCCAACCAAAGACACTGCGGCCGCCAAGCAGATGCGACTGGTCGAATTCGCCGGCGACAATTTCCTTGAGGCTGGGACCCGTGACGTATCGCTCGACCTGCCGCGACTGATGGTCGAGCCGCCTCAGGGCGCCGATTTCCTCTTCGCGACCGAGCCTGGCCTTTTGCACGGCGGACTTCAGCACGCCGATCGTCTCGTCATAGACCTTGAGCGGTACAGGGAAAGGATGCCTGTCCTTGCCGCCATGCGCCAGCGAAAAACGACCCGGGTCCGAAAATCGGCAAGGCGCGCCATGCACCACTTCGGCAACGAGAGCGAGTGCCCTCACCGTGCGGGCGCCTACGCCCGGAACCAGGAGAAGCTCGGCAAAATCGGCTGGACCTCGCTCGGCGGCGGCGGCCATGTTGCCATGAAGGCGATGCATCACGACGTCGCTTTCGCGGACGTCGTGATGAGCCGGCATGATCAAATGCGGCAGCAGGGGCTGTACCGGAGCCGGTGCCGTACCGGGCTCCAGCGCGGCGAACTCCCGAAGGATGCGGTCCGGCCCAAGATCCTGGAGGAGATCAAGCTGTCCCTGGCGCGAGGCTTCGGCGCGGCGGTCGGTCAGGTTGACGATCTCGCCCTGGTTGGCGCCTTCGATGGCAGCATGCGGCTGGTCGACAAAGCTATTCAAACCTTCGGACAGCCAATGGTAGCGGCGCGCCACCTTGCTGTCGCCGTTCATGCCTTGCTGCACCACCACCCAGTCGCCGTCGTCGGTGACGATGAAGCCATGCAGATAGAGGTCGAACCCGTCCTGAACGGCGGCGCTGTCCACCTTGGCGACAAGCCGGCTGGCGGTCGCAAGGCGGGCTCCGTCGAAGCCGATGCGCTCACCAATGGCGGCAAGCTCGTGGGGGGTTTTGCGCGAATGCGCTCCACGGCCGCCGCAGACGTGGATACCGAGTTCGCCCGACAGCGGCGTGAGGCCGCGTTTCAAGGCGCCGACGACGCTGGTGGTGATGCCGGACGAATGCCAATCCATGCCCATGACCGCGCCGAAGGACTGGAACCAGAACGGATGCGCCAGACGCCGCAGCAATTCGTTGCGGCCATAGTGATGGATGATCGCCTCGCACATGACGGCACCGAGACGCGTCATGCGGTCGCCCAGCCATTTCGGCACGCGTCCACCGTGAAGGGGAAGATCAGCACTGCCCGATCGTTGCGCCACGTTTGCCTGCTCCAATGTCCGCGATTGGGACAGATAAGCACTACAGACCCCGCAGGGAAGGCTGACGCTACACTGGCGTCAAGTCCAGTTCGAGAGAACCGTTTCCATCTCGACTGTCTCGACCTGCTGCGCGAAGCGCTGGTGATAGACGGTAAGCAGCGCGTCATGCGTTGCGTCGGAAGAGCTGCACAATGCGTCGGTGACGAGCACCACGCGATAGCCGAAATCGATGGCGCCGAGCACGGTGGCTAGGACGCATACATCGGTTTCGCCTCCCGTGACGACCAGCGTGTCGATCTCGCGTTCCATCAGAAAGGCCCTGAGGCGCCCTTCGAACCAGGGGGAATAGATGTGCTTGTCGATGACTGCCGCCGGCGGACAGTAAGCGGCGAGCGCCGGCAACAGTTCGATCATCTCCGGCCCGATATTGTCGATCGCCATCGAGGCCCAGCGCTCATAATAGCGTTTCCATGTACCAGCGCCTTGCCCCGGCCTTTGCGCAGGCAGGAAGCGCGTGAAGACCGTCTGTTCCGCACGCCTTTCGACCAGCCTCTCAATTTGAGGCAGGACACGGGTTATCCAGGGCGTCGCCCAAGGTGACGGTTCGGCAAACAGCTTCTGCATATCCACACAGACATGCATGCACCGGTCGCCCAATGGGCCATAAGCCAAGCCTGGCATCGACATCAACGCATCTCCGACCGGCGGTGCGTTCTCATGACTTCCGGCACTGCCATCCGGATACGCAACGCCGCATGCGGGAACTCGTTCCTGAGCCGCCGGCAGGAACCGACGCGGGTGGCCAGCGTCTCCGCCGCGGTGAACGGAGGCGCTCGCATAAAACTGTCGGAGCTGTGGGGCGGTCCTCTTTTAAGGCTGTGCCGAGAGCGGCACCGCGGCTCGCCGGACCTTCCCGCTATCTCACCACACGCTTCTCGAGCTTGCGGGCCAGAGTGCGCCGGTGCAGGCCAAGCCGGCGCGCCGTCTCGGAGATGTTGAAGCCGGTTTCGACCAGGGTTTCGTGGATGCGCTCCCACTCCAGGTTCTTGATCGAGGTGGGCCGGCTGGAAAGCGGTACGGAAACGTCGCCCTCGGCACGGCCGAAGGCGGCTTCGATGTCATCGGTATTGGCGGGTTTGGCCAGGTAATGGCTGGCGCCGAGCTTGATCGCCTCGACCGCTGTGGCGATGCTGGCAAACCCTGTCAGCACGACGATCCTGATCGACGCATCGCGGGCGCTGAGCAGCTTGACGCACTCCAGCCCGGAACCTCCGGCTCCAAGCTTGAGATCGACCACGGCATAAGCCGGAACGGCTTTTTCGAGGGCGTCGAGCAAGGCTTCCCTGTCGTGGCAGACCATGACGTCGTACTCGCGCTTTTCGAAGGAGCGCTTCAGCGTCTTGGCAAAGGTCGCGTCGTCCTCGACGATAAAGAGGGATCGATCAGGCCTCATGATCATCTCCATCGGTCAGCGCCGCGAGCGGCAGCGAAAGCGTAACACAGGCGCCCTGCTCCATGTTGCGCGCGGAAAAATCACCTCCCAGTTTCCGGACCACGTTCACGACAAGGAAAAGACCAAGACCGCCCCCTGGCCGTCCCTTGCTCGACATATAGGGCTGGCCAAGCGCCGCCAGAATAGTCTCGTCGAAACCCGGCCCACGATCGCTTACGGCAATCACCAGTTTGTCGCCCTGCCGCTCGGCGGTGACGCCGACCCAAGCCTGCGACGCTTCCTGGGCGTTGTCGAACACGTTGAAGATGACCTGCTTCAACGCCGTGTCGGACACGATCTGCTCGTCCGGGTCGAAATCGTTCGTGTATTCCAGCTTGAATGGCTGGCGACTGATGCGCCATTCCTCGACTAGATCGTCGAGGAAACCGCGAATGGTGGTGCGTATCGTTCCCTCGCCCCTGGCCTGGCCGGAAGACATCAGAATGCCGGACACGATGCGCTTGCAGCGCTCGATCTGCGCCCGCATTTCGGCCATGTCGGCCGCCAGTTCGCGGTTGCGTGCAAGGGTGCGCATCTGGCGCCAGTCGGACAGGATGACGGATATCGTGGCAAGCGGCGTACCCAGTTCGTGCGCGGCGCCGGAGGCCAGCAGGCCCATGCGCACGATGTGGTCCTCCTCGGCCGAGCGCTGGCGCAGGTCGGCGAGATAGGCATCACGTTCGCGCAGGTTGCGGTCGATGCGCGTCATGAAGATCACGATCAGGCCGGCGGCCAGCACGAAGCAGATGAACATGCCCCTGATATGCAGGGACAGGAGATCGCTGCCGCCATGATGCGGGATGGCGATCGGCTGGAAAAGGAAGATGAGGAAGACGAAGCAGGCCGACGCGGCCGCCACCAGGATCCAGGTAAACCTTGGGGTCAGCAGTGCCGCGCCGAGCGTGATCTGCAGAAGGTAGAGCGATACGAACGGATTGGACGCGCCGCCGCTCAGGTAAAGCTGCGTCGTCAGTGCCGCCATGTCGAAGATGAGCGCGACGAAGAGCTGGGTGTTGGTGATCGGCCTGATACCGCGCAGGACCAGCAGGCTGAAGATGTTGAGGCCAACCAGGAAAAGCACCACGCCGGCCATCTTCGCCAGCGGCAGCGGGATCTCGAACCAGTATTGCGTCGCCAGAATGGTGAGCACCTGACCCGCCACCGCCAGCCAACGCAGTTGGATGAGCAGGAACAAGTTCTTCCTGTTCGTTGCTTCGGGATTTGGTACCGCGCCATTGTTGGCGGCAAGGGACGCCGTCACCAGCGATTTGTCGCGGCGGAGCGCTTGCGTGGGAACGCTCATCTTGCTGGTCCTTGCCGCTGGGGGCGGCCGGTCATCGGCCTGGCCAAGGCGAGGGCAAGCATCGCAGCGAGCGTGAACCAGGTCAAAGCATAGATGAGGTGGCTGTTGCGGAAAGTCACGACGGTCAGCCCGCCGCGTGGCCAGCCGTCGATGCCGGATGCCTCAGCATCGACAAAATAGGGTGCGACATCCGTCAGGCCGCGCGCGGTTGCGATGGCAGCGACATCCCGCGAATACCAGCGATTGCCCGTGGTGTCATTCTTGCGCAGGAAGCCACCGCCTGGCTCGCTCATGCGCAACAGTCCATCGATGATGGCCGGCGCGGTTGAGCCGCCGCTCTCTTGTCCGAACTCGGCCTTGCGCTCCGGGGGAATGAAGCCGCGATTGACCAGCACGACGAAACCACTGTCGGTCCGCATCGGCGTCAGCACCCAATAGCCGCCGCCAAGCTCCGTCACCGCCTGGACCAGCGTGTTGGCGCCGCCCAGGAAGCGTCCGGCCAATCGCACATGGCTGTATTCGTAGCGGGCCGCGGTGATGCCGTTCCAGCTCTCCGGGCCAGGCGCTTCGAAAACCGGGGCATGAATGCGTTGGTCGACACGGGCGATCAGGTCGAGCTTCCAGGCCCGCCTCTCCAGCTGCCATATGCCGAGCCCGACAAACACCAAAACGCCGAGGAGCCCGAGCAGCACAAGGACAAGGCGCGATGCGGACGACCGGCCGGCGCCCTCTTGCGACGCGGGCCGCGGACCGATGCCCGTCGCCTCGGCGTTGGTTCTCCCAGAGCCCGCAACCGGGCTCATGACATCTCGCGCATGTCGTGCAGCCCCGGCATCATGTTGGCGTTGAGATGATACATCACCCAGAGCGAGCCGGTCAGTACGATCACGACCAGGATCAGCGTGAAGATCAGCGCCAGCATCGACCATCCGCCTTCCGAGGTGGTGTTCATATGCAGGAAGAAGACCATGTGGACGACGATCTGCGCGACCGCGAAGGCCATGATGACGATGGCCCTCGCCTGCTTGTCGTCGATGGCGCCGCTCATGACCAGCCAGAACGGGATGGCGGTCAGGATCACCGACAGGATGAAGCCGGTCAGATAGCTCCGGAACGATCCGTGTGCTGCTCCACCATGGGCGTGGCCGTGACCCTCGGCATGATCATGAGCGCTCATCGCAACATTCCCATCAGATAGACGAAGGTGAAGACGCCGATCCAGACGACGTCAAGGAAATGCCAGAACATCGAGAGGCACATCAGCCGGCGGCGGTTCGCCTCGACGAGGCCAAATCGTGCGACCTGGGTCATCAGTGTCACCAGCCAGACGATGCCGAAGGTGACATGCAGGCCGTGCGTACCGACCAGGGTGAAGAAAGACGACAGGAAGGCGCTGCGCTGCGGTGTCGCGCCTTCATGGATCATGTGCGAGAATTCGTAGAGCTCGATCGACAGGAACGCCAGGCCGAACAGGCCGGTGACGGCGAGCCAGGCTTGCGTCGCCCCCACGCGACCCCTGTCCATGGTCAGCATGGCGAAGCCATAGGTGATCGAGGAGAAGAGCAGCATGGCGGTGTTGACCGCCACCAGATCGAGGTCGAACAGGTCCTTGGGTGCCGGCCCGGCCGCGTAGTTGCCGCCAAGCACGCCATAGGCGGCGAACAGCATCGCGAAGATCAGGCAGTCGCTCATGAGATAGAGCCAGAAGCCGAGCATGGTGGAGCCGCCTTCGGCGTGCGCATGCTCCTCTTCCAGGTGAAACACCGGTTCGGTGCCGGCCATGATTGCTGTCGATGCCATGCTCAAACCCCAGCCCCGAGGAGCGTCGTCCTCGCCTCTTCCGTCCGAGTGACTTCGGCTGCCGGAATGTGGAAGTCGCGGTGATAGTTGAAGGTGTGGCCGATCGCGGTGGCGATGAGGCAAACGAAGCTCAGCGCCGCCAGCCACCAGATGTACCAGATCAGGGCGAAGCCGAGCGCGACGCTGAAGGCGGCCAGGATGACACCGGTGCCGGTATTGCTGGGCATGTGGATCGGCTTGAAGCCGGCGAGCGGCCTGGTGTAGCCGGCCTGCTTCATGTCAAACCAGGCATCGTTGTCGCGAATGACAGGTGTGAAGGCGAAATTGTAGGCAGGTGGCGGCGAGGAGGTCGACCATTCGAGCGTGCGGCCGTCCCATGGATCGCCGGTCGGATCGGCAAGCGCCTCGCGCCTGCGGATGGAGACGAAGATCTGGATCAGGAAGGCGGCGATGCCGCAGGCGATCAGCACCGCGCCAAAGGCGGCGATGACGAACCATATCTGCAGGGAGGGATCATCGAACACGCGCATGCGGCGTGTCACGCCCATCAGGCCGAGCACGTAGAGCGGCATGAAGGCGAACCAGAAGCCGACCACCCAGCACCAGAACGATACCTTGCCCCAGAACGGGTCGAGCTTGAATCCGAAGGCCTTGGGCCACCAGTAGGCAATGCCGGCGAACAGCCCGAACAGCACGCCGCCGATGATGACGTTATGGAAGTGCGCGATCAGGAACAGGCTGTTGTGCAGCACGAAATCCGCCGGCGGCACGGCAAGCAGCACGCCGGTCATGCCGCCGACGGTGAAGGTGAGCATGAAGGCCACCGTCCACATCATCGGCAATTCGAAGCGGATGCGGCCCCGGTACATTGTGAACAGCCAGTTGAAGATCTTCGCTCCCGTCGGGATCGAGATGATCATCGTCGTAATGCCGAAGAAGGAATTGACGCTGGCGCCGGAGCCCATGGTGAAGAAGTGGTGCAGCCAGACGAGATAGGACAGGATGGTGATGACCACTGTGGCGTAGACCATCGAGGTGTAGCCGAACAGGCGCTTGCCGGAGAAGGTCGAGGTGACCTCGGAGAAGACGCCGAACAGCGGCAGGATGAGGATGTAGACTTCCGGGTGACCCCATATCCAGATGAGGTTGACATACATCATCGGATTGCCGCCGAAGTCATTGGTGAAGAAGTTGGTGCCGACATAGCGGTCGAGCGCCAGCAGCGAGAGCACCGCCGTCAGCACCGGGAAGGAGGCGACGATCAGCACGTTGGTGCAGAGCGACGTCCAGGTGAAGACGGGCATGCGCATCATCGTCATGCCGGGCGCGCGCATCTTGATGATGGTGCAGATCAGGTTGATGCCCGACAGCGTCGTGCCGACACCCGCCACCTGCAGCGCCCAGATATAATAGTCGACGCCGACGTCGGGACTGTAGCCGATGCCGGAAAGCGGCGGATAGGCGAGCCAGCCGGTGCGGGCGAATTCGCCGACGAACAGCGAGGCCATGACGAGGATGGCGCCGCCGACCGTCATCCAGAAGGAGAAATTGTTGAGGAACGGAAAGGAGACGTCGCGGGCGCCGATCTGCAGCGGCACGACGAAATTCATCAGCCCGGTGACGAAGGGCATCGCCACGAAGAAGATCATGATGACGCCATGGGCGGTGAAGATCTGGTCGTAGTGATGTGAGTTCAGGTAGCCCTCGGAGCCATTGAAGGCGATGGCCTGCTGGAGGCGCATCATGATGGCGTCCGAGAAGCCGCGCAGCAGCATGACCAGCCCCAGCACCATGTACATGATGCCGATCTTCTTGTGGTCGACGCTGGTGAACCATTCACGCCACAGGTAGCCCCACAGCTTGAAATAGGTGATGACGCCGAGAAGCGCGATGCCGCCGAGCGCCACCGCGGCGAAGGTGGCGACAACGATCGGCTCATGCAGCGGCAGCGAGTCCCAGTTGAGGCGGCCGAAAATGAATTTGGTCAGCGTATCGGGCATCGCAAGTCTCTCACAATTCGCGCCGCAGCAGGCCGAGGGCCGGCGTGTCGGCCTCCGCGCTGCGGCTGTCTGTCCGGGGCCGGAGCAGTCCCGCCCCGCGCAGCGGGGACAGGTTCTTCGCCGGCCAATAGGTCGGCCGGGCATCGCGCGACGCGCGCGAGACGGCAGCGGCCTCCTCCGCCGTGCAGATGCTGGCGACATAGGAGGGTTCGTTTCCGAACACCGCGCCGCGCCACGCGAGCTTGTCATATTGCAGCGGCAAGGTGTTGCGCACACCCGCAAGGCCGAGACCGCCCTTGGCGTCGATGGACATCATCTCGTTCATGCACATCTTGCCGCGCTCGACGCACAGATTGAGGATGGCACCATAGAGGTCGGGATCGACGGAGGCGTAGTGGCGGACGGGTTCGTTCTCGCTCGGCTTTTCGAGTTCGAGATAACTGTCGCGGTTGAGAGCCGCGGATGCGGTCCTGGCCTGTGCCACCCACTGGCTGAAGGCATCATCGGATAGGCCGTGGAAGGCAAAGCGCATGCCCGAAAAGCCGGCGCCGCTATAATTGGCGGAGAAACCGCTATAGGTGCCCGGCCGGTTGATGACGGCGTGCAGCTTCGTCTCCATGCCCGGCATGGCATAGATCTGCCCGGCGAGGGCTGGAATGTAGAAGGAATTCATCACCGCCGAGGAGGTGATGCGGAAGTCGATCGGCTGGTTGACCGGCGCCGCCAGCTCGTTGACGGCAGCGATGCCGTAATCGGGATAGATGAACAGCCATTTCCAGTCGAGCGCCACGACCTCGACCCTGAGCGGCTTGTTCAACTGGGTGACGGGCTGGCCGGGTTCGATCCTGTCGATCCGGCGGTACGGGTCGAGCAAATGCGTGCCGAGCCAGGTCAGTGCGCCAAGGCATATGATGATGAGAAGCGGTGCTGCCCAGATCACCAGTTCCAGTTTCGTCGAATGATCCCAATCCGGTGCATAGGTCGCCGAGGCATTGGAGTGCCGGTAGCGCCAGGCGAAAAAGACAGTCAGCGCCATGACCGGCACGATGATGATCAGCATCAGCAAGGTCGAGACCACCAGCAGGTCGCGCTGCTGGGCCGCGACATCGCCTGCCGGCGCGAGCACGACCATATCGCAGCCGCTCAACAGCCCGGTCAGGGGAAACAGAAGCAAGGCCCCAAATCGTTTCATCAGATGCTGCCCTCGATGGACCGCCGCAACGTGGAGGGATGTTGCGGTGCGGTATCAACAAAGGGCTACTGCCGGCGGCGGCGCGCTGACATTGGACAATTTGTCCAATGCCCAGCCGGGGTGGGTCTGGCACAGTGTGCAGCGCACAATGGAATCCCTATGATTGGGTCCCAGATATTTCATTCCACGCGGTGGCGACGGACAAGATGGCTCAGACTTCGACTGCCGAAACAAACAGCGGGCTGATCGGCTCGGACCACGGCCAGGTCAGCGCGGGCGATATCGCGGTCGGCGTGATCGTGGGCAGGACGTCGGAATTCTTCGACTTCTTCGTCTATGCGATCGCGTCCGTCATCGTGTTCCCAAAGCTGGTGTTTCCGACGCACGACCCGCTCGTCGGAACGCTCTACTCCTTCGCCATTTTCGCACTGGCCTTCATCGCCCGTCCGTTCGGCTCCGTTCTGTTCATGGCCGTCGATCGCGCCTATGGCCGCGGGGCGAAATTGACGATCGCGCTGTTCCTGCTCGGCACCTCGACCGTCGCCATCGCGTTCCTTCCCGCCTATGGCGATATCGGCGCGCTTGCGATCTGGCTTCTGGCGCTGGCCCGCATCGGGCAAGGCGTGGCGCTCGGCGGAACCTGGGACGGACTTCCCTCGCTGCTGGCGCTGAACGCGCCTCAGAACCGGCGCGGCTTCTACGCCATGATCCCGCAACTCGGCGCGCCGATCGGCCTCATCGTGGCGAGTTCCCTCTTCGCTTTCTTCGTCGCCAACCTGTCGGCCGACGACTTCCTTGCCTGGGGCTGGCGATATCCTTTCTTCGTCGCCTTCGCCATCAATGTCGTGGCCCTGTTTGCCAGGCTGCGCATTGTGGTGACGCCCGAATTTTCAAGATTGTACGAGAGCGGCGACCTGCAGCCGACGCGCATCAGGGATACGATCAGGGCCGAAGGCCGCAACGTCGTCATCGGCGCCTTCGCGCCGCTGGCGAGTTTCGCCCTGTTCCACATGGTGACGGTGTTTCCGCTCTCCTGGGTGTTCCTGTTCACCAATGAGGGGCCGGCGCGCTTCCTGACGATCGAGGCGGTGAGCGCTCTGTTCGGTATCGCGGCTATCGTCGCATCGGGGCCACTGGCCGATCGTGTCGGACGCCGTGCGCTGCTCGGCGGTTCGGCGATCGCCATCGCGACGTTCAGCGGCTTTGCCCCGCAGCTTCTGGATGGCGGCACCGTTGGGGAGGCCCTGTTCATGGTGCTGGGCTTCATCCTGCTGGGGCTGAGTTTCGGGCAATCGTCGGGCGTCGTCGCATCGAGCTTTTCGCGGCACTATCGCTATACCGGCTCGGCGATAACCTCGGATCTTGCATGGATGTTCGGCGCCGGCTTCGCGCCGCTCGCAGCCCTGCTTTTGGCCGGCAATTTCGGCCTCATCGCGGCGGGCGCCTACCTGCTCTCGGGCGCGGCCTGCACCTTGCTTGCCTTGTGGATCGACGGGCGGCGTTCGGTCGCGGACCGTCCGACCGACTGAACTCTATAAATGGCCGGAAGGGTCAGCGAGCGTCGCCGGAGCCGCTGCCCTCCCGGTCAGCGGAGCATCGAGCCGCCATCCCCGTCGAGCGCGGCGCCGTAGACGAAGCTCGTGGCGTCGGAGCAGAGGAACAGGATCGCTGCGGCAAGGTAAGGCTCGCCGAATACACCGGCGCCGTCACGCTCCTCCATGTCGAGATGGACAGTGGCCAGACCTGCCGCCCGAAACCGGCGCCGAGGTCGGCCTGCGGGCCGAACCCGGGCATCTGCACTTCTTCGACCAGGAAGGGCGGGCGATCTGATCTGCCGCGCCCCGGCGTTCTATTCCGCCGCCAGTGCGGCGACTTCCCGCCGAAATGGCAATGCGTCGCCGATGTCAGGTTCGTCCAGCTCCCGGGCGAAGCGATGGCCGGCATAGGTTGCCCAGGCGATCGGCCCCGGTGCTTCGGCGTCGCCAATGACCTTGACCGAACGGATGCCGTTGTCGCCCCACTCGTTTTCCCGCGCCTTGAGCTCGCGCCAAACGGCGTCGTCCTGATTGCGTGACGTGACCAGGACGACGGCATCGGCCGCCAGATCCTGTTTAGCGCCGGTGTAGACGCAGGCCGTCACGACGCCACCTGAAGCGACACTCGTGACGGTCCTGTTGAGGACGATATCGACGCCGAGTTCAGCCAGGCGGCGGTGAATGGCCCCTTGCTCCAGCGTGTTGCGGGTCCAGTCCGAGACATAAGCCGATGGCGTCACCAGGGTCACCTTCGTTCCCCGAAGCGCCATCAGCTCGGCGAGAACGCCGCCCATGTAATAGTGGTCGTCGTCGAACAGCACGACCTTGCCGGCCGGAACCTTGCCGGCCATCAGATCGTCGGGTGAGTAGACCGGCATCGCGGCGTCGATCGGCATCGGCACGACATGGGCACGCGCGACGCCGTCGCGGCGCCAGGTCGATCCGGTGGCAATGGCGACGTTCTGGAAGCCGAACGAGAGGATGTCACCGGCCGACAGCCGGCTTTCGAAATAGATGTCGACATTGGGCATCTGGCTGAGCTGATACTGCCGATAGTCGCGCACCCTGCCCCAGGCCGACAGGCCTGGAAGTTTGCTTTCGCGCGCCACGCGTCCGCCAAGCTCAGTGCCCGCTTCCGCGATGGCCACTTTATAGCCGCGCAGGCCGAGCGCACGCGCGGCCTCCAGTCCGGCAGGCCCGGCGCCGACGATCAGGACGCTGTCGCTGTCGCCTTTCGCCTGCATGCGCTCAGGATGCCAGCCTTTGCGCCATTCCTCCATGAAGGTCGGGTTCTGCGTGCAGCGTGAGATCGACATGGTCATGTCGCCGGTGATGCAGATGTTGCAGCCAATGCATTCGCGGATGTCCTCGATGCGGCCCTCCTCGACCTTCCTCGGCAGGAAGGGATCGGCGATCGACGGGCGCGCGCAGCCGATGAAGTCGAGCGTGCCCGACCGGATCATCCTGACCATCACGTCGGGCGAGGTGAAGCGGCCGACGCCGACGACCGGCTTCGAGGTCAGCTTCTTGATGCCCGACACCAGGCTTTCCTGCGCCGCCTCGTCCTTGAAGCGTGACGGACCCGAGCAATCCTCCCAAGCGCCGTGCGCGAGATCCCAAAGATCGGGCAGTTCGGCATGCATCTCGATCATGTCGCGGACTTCCGAATTGGCGAAGCCGAGTTCACCGATCATCTCGTCCAGCGACAGCCTGAGCGTCAGGCCGCACGTGTCGCCAATCGCGTCGCGCCCTTCCTCGATCAGCTCGCGCATCAGCCGCGAACGGTTTTCCAGCGAGCCGCCATATTCGTCACCGCGCTGGTTGGTGGCCGTCGATAGGAAATGCTGGATGATGCCGAAGCCATGCGCGCCATAGAGGCAGACAAGGTCGAAACCCGCCTGCTTGGCGCGTTTGAAGGCATTGCGGTGCCAGCGGCGCAGGTCGCGTATGTCCTCTCTGTCCATGGCGCGCGCCTGCACCGGATCATTGGTGAAGGTGCGGATCGGCAAGGCCGACGGCCCGCGCGGCACCTCCTTGGTGTAGAGGTTGGGACCGTTGATCCCGGAATAGGCGAGCTGGATGCCAGCCAGCGCCCCGTGCTCGTGCATGGCCTCGGCCATCTTGGCCAAAGCCGGAATGTCGGCGTCATCCCATAGCCGCAGTTCGATGAAGGGCGTGATCTCGGAGGTATGGTGCATCTCCGTCTGCTCGGTGAAGATCACGCCCCAGCCGCCTTCCGACTTGATGCGGCGCATCTCTGCCGCCGCCGATGGATCGCGATAGCCACCGCCATTGCAGTGCGGAACCTGATAGAAGCGGTTCTTGGCCGTCACCGGACCTATCTTCATCGGCTCGAACAGGATGTCGTAGCGTGGGTCGCGCATGTAGCTTCCTCCCTGCCGGCTCGGCACCGCCGGTGCTGCCGAGACTACTCATAAGTTCGAGCCGGCGCGGGAAAACTACGGATTTCTTCTGTGCCGATTAGGACGCGCCTAATCGCGCGCGCCGGCGCGAATTAGTCTGCGTTGAACCGGGGCTGAGCGAAATGCGACTTCAGAGCATCGGCGGCATGATGCTAGACAGCCAGAACCCGACCGAGAGACAGAAAATGGACAGCATCAGGATTCTCGAACGGCTGATCGCATTCCCCACGGTGAGCCGCGACTCGAACCTCGACCTGATCGGCTATGCGGCCGACTTGCTCGAAGCGAGCGGCGTTGCCTGCCAGATCGTCCACGGCGCGGACAGGCACAAGGCCAACCTCTTTGCCACCATTGGCCCGGCAGGCAGACCCGGTGTCATGCTGTCCGGCCACACCGACGTCGTTCCCGTGGACGGCCAGAACTGGACGCTGCCCCCATTCGAAATGACCGAGCGCGACGGCAAGCTCTATGGGCGCGGCGCGGCGGATATGAAGGGTTTTGTGGCCTCTGCGCTCGCGATCTGCATCAAGGCCTCCAGGATCGCGCTTCGGACGCCGTTGCATCTGGCGCTCTCCTGTGACGAGGAAGTCGGCTGCCTGGGCGTGCGCGACCTGATCGAAATGCTGCGTGCGGCGCCGCAACGCCCGCTGCTGTGCATCGTCGGGGAGCCGACCAACATGCAGGTGGCGACCGGGCACAAGGGCAAGCTTGCCGCTCGCGCCGTCTGCAGGGGACGCGAAGGCCATTCGGCGCTCGCCCCGCTGGCGCTCAATGCGATCCACCTCGGGTGCGATTTCGTGCGCGCCTTGCGTGACGAACAGGAACGGCTGGCCCGCGACGGCGCCCGCGACGGCGACTACGACATTCCCTACACGACGGTTCATGTCGGCAAGATCAACGCCGGTGTCGCGCTCAACATCGTGCCCAACCTCTGCCACGTCGATTTCGAGATCCGCAACATTGCCGCCGACGACGCCGCCAGCATTCTCGACAGGCTGCGCGCCGCCGCGGTGCGCATTGCCGAGGACGCCGCTTCGATCGCGGCAGAGGCAGCGATCGACATCGAGATCACCAACACCTATCCGGGCCTCGACACCCCGGCCGCATCGGAGGCGGTGGCTTTCGTCAAGTCGCTGACCGGTGCCAACGACACGATGAAAGTCGCGTTCGGCACGGAGGGCGGATTGTTCAGCCGCGATCTTGGCACGCCTGCAGTCGTCTGCGGGCCGGGCTCCATGGCGCAGGGACACAAGCCCGACGAATTTGTCAGCGTCGAACAGCTGCGTCGTTGCGACGCGATGCTGGACAGATTGCTGGAACGGCTCACGGACGGCTGGCCGTGAGCCGCATGGCAGGCCTCACTTCACGATGCGCTCGGTACCGAAGACGCCCTGCTCGACGACGAAGCGGCGACAGTGGTCGATGAAGGCCTGCACCGTCAGCGTGCGATGCTCGGCGTTCGGCAGGGCAATCCCTATGGTCAGCGGCCTGAGGTCGCCCAACAAAGGCACAAAGACCAGCAATTTGCCGTCCGGCGACATGGTGTTGAGCGGCCGCATATTGGCGATGCCGTAGCCGAAGCCGTTGGCGACCATCGAGCGCATCACGGCGATGTCGCCGGTGCGCTCGACGATCTTGGGCCGCAGGCCCCTGGGCTGGAAAGCCGACAGGAAATATTCCCTGCTGTAGGGCAGGTCAAGCAGCACCATCGGCTCATCGACCAGTTCCTCGGGCGTGATACCTGCCTTCGCCGCCAGGCGATGCGCGGCCGGCAGCATGACATAGGCCGGCAACTGCATCAGCGGCTCGAAAGTCATGTCTTGCGACAGCTCCAGATCGTAGGTCAGCGCGGCGTCTATTTCGCCACGTTGGAGCATCTCGAACAATTGCCCCTGGTTGCGCTCGAATTGCCTGACCCGCACATCGGGATAGGCGTCCTCGAATTTCTTGCGCAGTGCCGGCAGCACGATCTGGGCGAAAGTGAGCAGGCAGCCGATCGCCAGCGGTCCGCGCACCTTTTCGGCGATATCCCCGGCAATGTCGTGCAGCGCGTCCGCATCGTTAAGCAGACGCGCTGCTTCCTTGAGGAACAGGCGCCCGCCCGCCGTCAGCGCCAGCGCGTGCGAATGCTTGCGCACGAAAAGCTGCACGCCGAACTCGGCTTCGAGCTGAGCGATCGACGCCGAGATCGATGGCGGCGAGACATTCACCTGCTCGGCCGCCTTGGCGATCGAACCCGCTTCGCCAACGGCGACGAAATATTCGAGTTGTCTCAGCGTGAAGCGAAGCGGCATGGTGGCTATGTTGCCGGTTTGCAGCCGGCGATCAAGTCGCGGCCGCTTCTCAATATTTTATCCAGGTAGTCTTCAGCGCGGTGTACTTGTCGAGCGCGTGCAGCGACAGGTCGCGCCCGAAGCCGGACTGCTTGAAACCGCCGAAGGGAGTCATCGGGCTCAGCGCATCGACGGTGTTCACGGAAACCGTGCCCACGCGCAGCCCTTCCGCGAGACGATGCGCCCGCGACAGGCTGTCGGTCCACAGAGATGCGGCCAGGCCGTAGACGCTGTCGTTGGCGATGCGAAGCGCCTCGTCTTCGGTGTCGAAGGCGATCACCGACAGGACCGGACCGAATATCTCGTCGCGCGCAAGCGGGTCGTCGGGCGAGACGTCGTCGAAGATCGTGGGCTGCACAAAACTGCCGCGCCCGTCGACGGTAACCCGGTCGCCGCCGGTCACCAGCCGTGCCGACTTCTTGCCGCCATCGACGAAACGCATGACGGTCGCCGCGTGGCGCGCGTCCACCATCGCACCCATCCTGGATGCAGGGTCGAGCGGATCGCCGGGCTGGGTCGCCGTCGCGCGCTGCGCCAGTTTCTCGACGAGCGTATCCTTGATGCCGCGCTCCACCAGAAGCCGGGAGTTGGCCGAGCATACCTGCCCCTGGTTGAAGAAGATGCTGAAGGCGGCCATGTCGGCTGCCGCGTCCAGATCACCGCAATCGGCGAACACCAGATTGGGGCTCTTGCCACCGGTCTCCAGCCAGACCTGCTTCATGTTCGACTGGCCGGAATATTGCAGGAACATCTTGCCGACAGCGGTCGATCCGGTGAAGGCAAGGCAATCCACGTCCATATGGCGGCCAAGCGCCTGGCCGGCCGTCTCGCCGAGGCCGGGCACCACATTGAGCACGCCGGCGGGCAGCCCTGCCTCCATGGCAAGCTCGGCCAGCCTGAGCGCCGAGAAAGGCGACTGCTCGGCGGGTTTGAGCACCACCGAATTGCCCGCAGCCAGCGCGGGCGCGCATTTCCAGGTCGCCATGTCGAGCGGAAAGTTCCACGGCACGACGGCGCCCACGACCCCGAGCGGCTCGCGCCGTACCAAAGCAAGGTCGCCTCGTGCCGTCGGCGCCACCTCGTCATAGACCTTGTCTATCGCTTCGCCATACCACTGGAAGATCGCCGCCGACCCCGGCACGTCGACGGTCGCTGCGTCCTTGACCAGCTTGCCCATATCAAGAGATTCCAGCAGCGCGAGCTCCTGCAGGTTCTCGCGCAGCAATTCCGCCAGCCGCAGCAGCACCCGTTTGCGATGCTGAGGGGTCGCTCTCGACCAGACGCCGGCCTCAAAACTGCGGCGTGCCGCGGCGACGGCAAGGTCGATGTCCTCTTCGCCGCAGGAAGCCACCTCAGCGAGCGTTGCTCCGGTGGCCGGATTGATGCTGGTAAATGTTCTGCCGGAACGCGCGGGCATTGCCTTGCCGTCGATGAACGCCCTGTCGCGAAAACGGATAGCCGAGGCTTTGCTGATCCAATCCTTATGACTGAGTTCGCTCATGCTGGCTCCAGATTGTCGAACTACTCATCACCGGGAACGCCGTAGCTTGGCGCACCGGACGGGTTGAGGGCGCGCGTGACATAAGCATCGAGCTGGGGCTTATAGATGTCCCACAGCATTGCCAGCTGCTCGATCGGACACCCTTCGGTCCAGTCGCAACGCAGGTCGGCGACGGGCCATGACACATCGCGTACCAGTTTCATGCCGGCGGAGCGGACAGGCCCCGCCTCGCCGCCGGCCTCGAGCGCGGCTCGCATGGTGGCGATCAGCCGGTCGCCAAGATCGCCTTCGGAGGCGAGAAAGGCGTCCACCATGGCTTGCGGAACCCTATCGCTGGCAAGCAGGTTGCCGCCGCAGGCGACGTCCTCGCCGCGTGCCTCGCTCCAGATGCCAAGCGCTTTCGGTCCCGAATGGATCGCGCTGCCGCCGGCCTTGTCGACCGCCAGGACCTGCCGGTATTCGCTGAAAGCACCCGTGCGCTTCAGGATCGCGACGGCTTCGGCGGCGGAGGCGCCTCGCGCCATCAGCTCCAGCGCCCGTGGCCCGAGCGTCGGGTCCGTGACATTCTGGCTGGCAACGGCGCCGACGCCGGCCTGTGCATAGGCGCAGCGGGCCGCGACCGCGGGGGATGACGAGGATACCGCCACTCCGAACATGCCGGTGCGCCGGCACCGTGCGACGATGGAGAAGGTCATGGCGCTCAGTCCGGAATTACGGCCGTGCCGTCGATCTCGACCAGCCATTCCGGCCTTGCCAGGGCCGACACGACAAGGCCGGTCGAAACCGGATAGACGCCCTTGATGTATTCGCCCATCGTTCGGTAGACGGCTTCGCGATGGCGGACATCGGTGATGTAGACCACCACTTTCACCAGATGCTCCATGGTGCCGCCGCATTCCTCGATGAGCTGCTTGATATTCTGCATCACCTTGTGGGTCTGCTCGACCGGATCGTGGCTGGCGATATTCTTGGCGGTGTCGAGATCCTGCGGGCACTGCCCGCGCAGATAGATCGTCCGGCCACCCCGTGTGACGACCGCCTGGCACAGATCGTTGTCGAGCTTCTGCTCGGGATAAGTGTCCTTCGTATTGAAGGTACGAATTCGGGTATGCTTCATCTTGATCTCCATCAGGTCGGGCTCGCGGCCGTCGCCAGCTTTGGTCAGGCGTCCACGGCCTCACGCTTCGCGGCGGCGTGATAAGCGAGATATTTGCGCTGCGTCGAAATACGGTCGGCCACGTGCTTGGCATCGTGCCACACGCCCCAGATGAAGCTCGATCCCCTGCGCGACTGCCAGGGGAGGCCCAGGAAATAGATCCCTGGCTCGGTCGAGACGCCGCGCTGATGCCTCGGCCGGCCCTGCTCGTCAAAGGCATCGACCTTCAGCCAGCTGTAATCGACGGCAAAGCCCGTCGCCCAGATGATCGAACTTATCCCGGCTTCGGTCAGATCGAGCTCGAGGATCGGATTGGTCACGCAGTCCGGGTCAGGGCCGATCCGGCGGGCAGCGGGTTCTTCGGGAAGGTCGAGACCGTTGCGCGCGACATAGGCGTCGGCCTCGTCCAGCAATGCCATCAGATTGGCATCACCGCGGGCAATGTTTTTGGCAAGATCGGGCGCGAAGGTCATGGCACCGTCCTGGTACGCCCTCGTCATGCCAACGAGCGTAAGCCCCTGCGCCGCCAGACGGCGAAAATCGATCGTTTCTCCGCCCCGCGCACCGCTCACCGCGATCGTGACATGCTCCGTGCCGGGTCCCGGAGTTTCGAGGTCCCATTTGCCGAGAACGCCCAGCCACCAGCAGAAGTCGCGGCCGCGATAGGCGCGCGGCGGGCGGTCGTGCGCGCCGACCGAGAGATAGACGCGTTTGCCAGCACGCTGGAGTTCGTCCGCAATCTGGACGCCCGAGGATCCCGCGCCGACCACCAGCACCGCGCCTTTCGGCAACTGCGCGGGATTGCGGTAGGCGCTGGAGTGGATTTGCAGGATGCCGGCATCGGCAGGAACGACGGGCGGGATGACCGGGACCTGGAAAGGGCCGGTCGCCGCGACAACGCTGTTGGCCTCGATCACGCCATCGGACGTCGCGACACGGAATCCGGGCCGCCCTATGTTTCTTTGCACAAGCCTGACCTCGACGCCGCAGCGGACCGGCGCATTGATCTGCTTTGCGTAGGCGACAAAATAGTCGGCGACCTCTTCCTTGGAGGGAAAGCCATCGGGGCCTGTCACAGGAAATTCCATGCCCGGGAAGCGGTCGTGCCAGGCCGGGCCATTGGCAACCAGGGAGTCCCACCGCTGCGAGCGCCAGCGCTCGGCGATGCGGCCGCGTTCGAGAACGAGATGCGGCACCCCGCATTTGCTCAGGTGCTCGCTCATGGCCACCCCAGCCTGGCCGCCACCAACGACAAGCGTGTCTATCGTCTCAACCGACATGCCCAGTCCTTTTCTGACCATCCGACAGCTCCCGCCGCACGCGATGAAACCGATTTCCGGCGGCCGGCAAACGCAGCCCCGGAGATCCATTTCGCCGTGTTCCGGACAGGCCGTGCGCCATCCGGTCGCCTCCCCATTGGCGCTCACAAGTAGCAGCACGTGCCGGTGGGCGCCCATAACGAATCTCCGAAGTCACGCGTAACCATTTCCGAATTTCTCGTGCCGATGGACGCATCTACAGTTTCAGCGGCCGGATCCGCAGCGCCGCATGAGCTGGCCGCGAAGCCGGGCACGTGTCGGCACCGAATTGTTGCGGAACAGGATGCAGCCTCGCAGCGGCCCGTTCGGCAATGCCACGAGCCGGCATTCTCGAGGGGCTGGCATGAAGACTGAGAGCTATGATTACATTGTCGTCGGCGCGGGTTCGGCCGGATGCGTGGTGGCCAATCGGCTGAGCGCCGATCCGTCGGTCAGGGTGTGCCTGGTAGAGGCAGGCGGCAGCGACAACAGCCTGCGGGTAAGGATTCCGGCGGGCATTCTGTCGCTCTATGGCAACCCGAACTACGACTATTGTTTCGTCGGCGTGCCGCAGCCCCATCTCAACAACCGCCGCATTCCGGTCAACCGGGGCAAGGCGCTGGGCGGATCGAGTTCGATCAACTCGATGGTCTATATTCGCGGTGCCGCGCAGGACTATGACGAGTGGGCCGGGCTCGGCTGCACCGGCTGGGCTTACAGCGACGTGCTGCCGGTGTTCAGGAAGCTGGAGCGCAACCTGATCGCCCAGGACCCACACTATCACGGCACGGACGGCGAGCTCATGGTCGACAATCCGCGCGATCCGAACATGCTTTCCACCATGTTCGTCAAGGCCGGCAAAAATGCCGGCCTGCCCGCCAACGACGACTTCAACGCCGAGAGCCAGTTCGGCCTCGGCATCTACAACGTCACCCAGAACCGGGGCCAACGCTTCAGCAGCTTTACCGCCTTCATGCGTCCGGTGCTCCATCGCGGAAACCTGACGCTGCTCAGTGCATGCGAGGTGGTCGACCTTGTCGTCGCCGAAGGGCGCGCCACCGGCCTGCGGGTGCGCCACGACGGCGAGCAAAAAATACTCGCGGCTGGCCGCGAGATCGTGCTCTGTGCCGGGGCCATCAACTCGCCCAAGATCCTGATGGCATCCGGCATTGGCCCCGCGGACGAGCTGCGGCAGATCGGCATCACGCCGATTCTCGATCTACCAGGTGTCGGCAAGAACCTGCAGGACCATGTCGACGGCATGATCACCGTGCGCTCCAGGAGCATCAGGACGCTCGGCCTGTCGTTTGCCAACCTGCCCCGCATCGCGGCAGCGCCTTTCCAGTATTTCGCGCGCCGAAAGGGAATCCTCACGACCAACTATGTCGAGGCCGGCGGCTTTGCGAAGACTCGGCATGCGAACGGCCTGCCCGACATTCAGTTCCACTTCGTGCCGGGCTATCGCAGCCATCGCGGCAGGCTCATCGAATATGGCCACGGCTACGCCGTTCACACCTGCGTTCTCAGGCCTAAAAGCGTTGGCGAGATCAAATTGTCACGGGACAGTTCTCGCCGTGACGTTCTCATCGACCACCGCTTCTTCGCGGACGAGGACGACGCCATAGTGCTTTTCGAAGGCATCAAGATCGCGCGCAGGATTCTCGCCGCGCCGGAGTTCGATAACATTCGTGGCAAGGAGATGCTTCCCGGCAAGGATGTTCGAAGCGACGACGAGATCCTGGCCTATCTGCGCGCCGAAGCTCTGACCGTCTACCACCCTGTCGGAACCTGCAAGATGGGGACGGACGCGATGGCGGTCGTTAATCCGGCGACGCTGAAAGTGCGAGGCGTGGACGGTCTCCGGGTCGCCGATGCGTCAGTCATGCCGAAGCTGATCGGCGGCAACACGAACGCGCCAAGCATGATGATCGGACAGAAGTGCTCGGAGATGATCCTGGGCTCGGCGTATCGCGGCGAAAGGTAAGGACCCGCCCCGCCTTTCAACATTGTCGGCAGTTCAGCGTTGGCAACGCCGACCTGCCGACGACCGTTTGTGTTTCCTCGAGATTGCTCTCAATGATCCTCATCGATCTCGTCGTGCAAGAGGCCGAGGATGCGGCGCTTGAGGGCGATGAACTCGGGTTCGAGGATCACATCCATCGAACGCGGCCTTGGGATGTCGACCTTGATCTCCGCCTTGATCTTGCCGGGCCGGGCCGTCATCACCAGGACGCGATCGCCCAGGACCAGCGCCTCGTCTATATCGTGAGTAACGAACAGCACCGTCTTTTGCTGCCGCTCCCAGACGCGCAAAAGCAGTTTCTGCATGGTGCCGCGCGTCTGGCTGTCGAGGGCGCCGAAGGGCTCATCCATCAACAGAACGGCCGGATCGTTGGCAAGGGCGCGCGCGATCGCCACGCGCTGCTTCATGCCGCCGGAAAGCTGGGCGGGGTAGTGGTCGGCAAACGGCGCGAGGCCGACTTCGTCGAGATACTGGTCGACGATCTGCTTGCGCCGCCCCGCCGGCAGGCCTTTGCGCTTGGGTCCATACTCGATGTTGGCGCGCACGGTGAGCCAGGGAAACAAGGTGTAGCTCTGGAACACCATGCCTCTGTCTGGACCCGGTTCGATCACTTCCCTGCCATCGACCTTGATGCTGCCTGAAGTCGCGTCGTTGAGGCCGGCCGCAAGGTAGAGCAGGCTCGATTTGCCGCATCCCGAGGGGCCGACGATGACGCAGAATTCGTTCTTGGCCACCTTCAGCGACACATCGTCCAGCGCCAGCACGCCGTTGGCGTCGCCGTAACGCAATGTCACGTCCTCAACGGCCATCGTCGTGCCGGTCGAGCGCGGATCGCCGGTCGTCGCGGCCGTGCCGGCCAGATCGTTCGCCTTTATGGTCTCGCTCATTGCTACCCTTGATCCGACTGCGGTTTGCGAGCTTGCGTTCAAAATCAGGATGCCCATGGCGCGACCCTGGCCCGGATGATGCGGAACGCCGTGTCGGTGATAAGGCCCAGAAGCCCGATCGCGGCGATTGCCATGAAGATCACATCGACCTGGAAGCCTCGCATCGCCTTCAGGCTGATATAGCCGAGGCCGCTCGACGCGGCGACGAGTTCGGCCACGACCAGATAGGTCCAGGCCCAGCCCATGGTGACGCGAAGCGTGTCGAGGATGGCTGGAAGCGCGGCCGGGAAAATGACGTGCCACACCGCTTCGCTGCGCTTGGTGCCCAAAGTGTAGGAGGCGTTGACCAGGTCCCTGGAGACGCTGCGCGCACAGTCCGAAATCATCACGAGCTGCTGGAAGAAGGTGCCGAAGAAGATGACCGCTATGCGCTGTTCGATACCGATGCCGATCCAAAGGATGAACAGGGGCACGAAGGAGGTCACAGGGAGGTAGCGGATGAAGTTGACCAAGGGCTCCAGCGGCGCCTGCACCACCCGATAGGTCCCCATCCACAGCCCCAGCGGCACCGAGATCAGCGAGGAGACGATGAAGCCCAGGATCACCACCTTGGCGCTGGTGAAAGTGTGGTAAAAAAGGCTGCCGTCCTGGGACATGCGATAGGTCGTCTGCAGCACGGTTCCGGGCGTCGGCAGGAACATGTTCGGCACGACGCGGCCATAGGACAGCAGCGCCCAGCCGCCGATCACGACTACCCACATCGCCAGCGCGAGTGTCGTTGCCGTGCTGGCGGGAATGTTGGCGAATGGGGTCGTCAGGCGTGTCCACGCCGTCCGCCTCTGTGCCATGGCATGGCCTCCGTTGATTTTCTGAAGCGAGAAGGCTCCGGCCTGTCGGTAAACAGGGGTCGGCCCAAGCGGACCGACCCCGGTTTCTCGAAGGCTCATTGTTCCCTGATGAAGTCGGTATCGAGGATGGTTTTCGCGTCGATCGTCATCTTGAGCTTGCCGGCCTTGCCCCAGATGTCCTGCGCGAAATTCACCAGCTCGGACGCCTCGCTCTTTTCCGGCATACCGAAGAATTCCAGGTTGCGATCGCGATCGTAATAGCGCACGCCCTTGGCACCGGCGGCGAAATCCTCGGGCTTTTCGAGATAGCCGCCAATGCCCTTGGCCATGATCTCATAGGCCTTTTCCGGATTGGTCTTGATGTATTCCACCGCTTTGTAATAGCCCTTGACGAGGGCCTTTACGTCCTCGGGATGTTTTTCGATCAGATCGCATTTGAGGGCGATCACGTCGACGATCAAGCCAGGGGTGGTCGTGGAATCGATCAACACCTTTCCCTTGCCGCCCTTGCGGACCTCGGTGAGGTGCGGCTCCCACGTCACGGCGGCGGGAACCTGGCCGGCGATGAAGGCGGTCGCCGCGTCATCGGCGGTCATGTTGGTAATGGTAACGTCGTCCTCGGTCATGCCTTCCTTTTTCAGGAGCACGTTGAACCAGAATTCGGAAACGGAGCCCTCGTTCAAGGCCACCTGCTGGCCCTTCAGATCCTTGAGGGACTTGATGTCGGGCTGCGTGACGACGCCATCACCGCCGTGGCTGTCGTCGAGTGCAAGGACGTATTTGAAGCAGAGGTCGTCCGAGCGGTACTTCATCAGCTCGTCTACGGTGGAGGCGGCGCCATCGAGATCGCCGCCGGCGACCGCAGCCATGTAAAGCGCTGATTCTTCTATGACCTTCAGGTCGACGTCGACGCCGGCCTCCTTGAAGTAACCGAGGTCGCGGGCAAGAAACAGCGGCCCGTAACCTACCCAGGTCGTCATGCCGAGACGGATGGCGCCCGCATTGGCGGGAGCTGCAAGCCCCAGGCCCAGCAGGCCTGCGCCGACCGCGCCCATCAGGCAGTTTCGAAATGTCTTCATTGTCGTGGTTCCCCTATGGCTGTTGCCGGCATCGGCCTCATTCTCGCGGCCTATGCCGGTTGCGTTTCGGCAGCCGCTCTTGTTTGGGCGTCGCCTCCCAGCGAGCCTTGCGTGTTCTAAGGTTTGCAACAGAGCATCCGGGCCGGATCGCAAAAAGAAGTCTTTTTCTGCCCATTGCTTCGTCGAAACCGAAGCGGCTCGATAGCCGATCGGCGGCCTGGCTCTGGACCTGGCTGGCCATTTTCCGCAGGGTCGCCGACAGAAGCGGCCTCAATGCCACGGCGCTCGAAAAGACGAGAGCCCCGTGCGCGAACCCCTCCTGCGGGGCATAGGAACCGACGAGGGCGGCCGACGTTTTCGCCAGATGAACGAAGCTGCCCGCACGAGATTGGAGAGCCTGCCGAAACGCAGGCTCATCGGACTGGAGCCAAGGTGGAACTGAACGGCGGATGTCTTTGCGGCCGGATTCGCTTCAACGTCACAAGCGAACCGAGAGTGCACTATTGCCATTGCGATATGTGCCGGCGCGCGACCGGCAGTGCATTTGCGGTCCTGGCGTGGGTGCCTTCGCCAGACCTGACCTGGATCGACGCCACTCCCGCCTATCGCCGATCTTCGCCAATCGCCCAAAGGGGGTTCTGTCCCGCCTGCGGATCGCCGCTCAGCCTTGCCTATGACGTCTCGCCCGGGGAAATCGCGCTGCATGTCGGCACATTCGACGATCCAGCGCGGCTGGAGCCTCGCTACAACTACGGATCAGGGCAGCGGCTTGGCTGGGTCTGCTGCGGCGTGGACTTGCCGCACCGCGAAACCGAGGAACGCTGGTAGGCGCCTGAAAGCAACGTGGCTCGCTGGCGAAAAGGCGGAGATGGATGTGATGAGTATTTTCTATCGGGCGGCCAAGATTGCGGAGCAGGCGCATGCATCGCAGCATGACAAGACAGGAGGCCCCTATATCGACCATTGCCGTCGAGTGGTCGACGCCGTCGAAACGATAGATCAGAAAGTCGTCGCCTATCTGCACGACGTCCTGGAAAAAAGCGAAGGCTGGAGCCGGGCCAAGCTCGAAGAGGCGGGCTTTGGACCGACGATCGCCGCCGCGGTCGACGCCATGACACGCAGAGAAGGCGAGGACTATTTCGCATTCGTTCGCCGGGCCGCATCGAACCCATTGGCGCTGCCGGTAAAGCGGGCGGATCTGGCCGACAATATCTGGCAATCAAAGCAGATCGGAGCATCCACGGCCAAGTATGAAGAAGCATTGCGCATTCTTGACGACGAGTTCACCAAGTGAGTGCCGGGATGCTGGCGGCAATCGCGTCCTGGCATGCGACAAGCGCCACTGGACGGTGCCTGTAGTCGCGCGATGCCAAAATACATGGATTACGGGAACCAACCCGTTTGGTAATTTTCGTACCAACGTTTTTAGTGACACGCTGGGTGGGTGGTTTTATGAATCCGATGATCGATCCGCGTCCGGCATGCCCTCTGATGCGCAATGCCTGGCTGCCTTCGGATCGCTTCGAGGCCAAGGTGACGCCCATGCGGGAATTGCCGAAAGACATTGACGCCGATGTGGTGATCGAAATCAGCAGATTGCTGGACGACAGCGCGCTTTTCGTGCCTGTCCGCGTTCATGAACTCACAGCAAGGGTAAGGCAGAAAGTGAAGACGGGATTGCCGGATCGTTCGATCGAAGAGTTGATCGTGGAAATGGCTTCCTTGCGTCGGTTCGCCATGGCCTTTGAGCTGCCCGGATCGGAAAATGTGGTGCAAATTCCACAGCGACTCCTACGCTGAAGGCATCAAGGTCACGCGCTCCACCCGGCGGTCAGGACAAGCGATGCCTCGAACACCTGGGCGCCCGCCTCATTGCGCACCTTGCCGGTATCTTGACCAGGTCGCGATCCGGCATTTCATCGCGAGCGACTTCCTGCGAAATGCGATTGGCTTCTGCCCTCGCCTGTTCTCGCGATTCAAATGGCTGGCCGTCGTCGTTGGGTACGGGGCCATGACCGTTATAGAGATCGAAATGACACCGTTTCATTTTCGGGGCAGCCTTGGACACCTCTAGCGTGCTAATACCCAGCGACACTGGTGGTTCCCGCTCCGGCGCTTGCGCCAGAATACGCGCAGGCTGCCGATGATAGGGTCCGCCATCTTCCGAAGGCCTAAGGTCCGGCTGCTATCCTTGCGTCCAGGACATCTGGCGATCGGCGTTTCAACCCCGATCGCCTCGAGGCTATGATGTTAGAGTCCCTCTATCTGCAACTCGGCCAGCACGACACTCTGTCGGACGTCGAGAAGGTCTTGCTGGCCGAAACGGTTGTTTTCGGACGCGAGTTCGAAAAGGGGCAAGATGTGGTCAAAGCGGGGTCCCGGCCAACCTATAGCACCATGCTGCTGGATGGCCTGGCGGCACGCTACAAGGTGCTCGAGGACGGCGGCCGGCAGTTCACGTCCTTGCAGGTGCCCGGCGACTTCGTCGATCTCCACGCCTTTTTGCTCAAGACCATGGATCACGGTATCGTCGCGCTGTCGCCTTGCCGGGTGATGTACGCGGACCACAACAAGCTGAAAGCCATTACGGAACAGGCCCCTCACCTGACCCGGCTGTTGTGGCTCGATACGCTGGTCGATGGGGCCATACATCGCGAATGGATCGTGGCAATGGGCCGCCGCTCCAGGACCTCGCATCTGGCCCATCTCATCTGCGAACTGTTCGTACGGCTGCAGGCGGTGAAACGCACCAGCGGCATGAGCTTTCATCTACCGCTGTCACAGACTGAAATGGCCGACGTGCTTGGGTTGTCGGTCGTGCACATGAACCGGGTGATCGGAGGCTTGAAGAAGATTAAGGTAATCACCTGGACGAACCATATGGTCACCATTCTGGACTGGGACCAGCTTGCCAGGCTTGCCGAGTTCGACCCTACCTATCTGAGCATCAACAACGAACCGAGATGAGCAGCCTTGAACTCAGTTATGAGGCGGATTGCTCCACCACAACTCAAGCGGCCCGCGTTACGAGCGGGCCTTGTCATTCCCTACGGGTGGATAGCGCCTGATTTGGCGGAAAGCCGGTCCAGCAGCTTGCGCGATTCCTCGATTACGCGCCGCGTGTCTTCAATATTCGAGCGAAGATCGGCAATCTGTGCCGCCGCCCTCCGTTGATATAGGCGCGCACTTTCATTGAGGAAGTAGTCAGGTTCCCACGGGTCCATCGCGATCAGGTCCGTTGCGCACCAGTTCGAACGTTACCTTCACCATAACGAGGGGTTTGCTAGCACCAGCACGGACATGCAGGGCAACCTCTCGGAAATTGCCTTCAGGCATCTGGTCCTTTGCTGTTTCGAGCAACGCCTTTGCCGCCTCATCCTCAGCTGCCTCCAAGCTCGGAAGCTCGGTTCCTTCAGTGTCCGGGTAGGAGGTTCCGTTGTCGACTAGATCAAAATAATAGCGCGCCATCATTGCTAACAAGGCGGCGCGACCTTTGTTCCTCTCGACCTATCGCGAGTGCCGGGTAACGCATGCTTTGAATCCTCAGTATAGGTTACGCCGCCGATAACAGCGTGAGGATCAGTCTCACTACCGGGCTTCCTGCGCATACAATCCGATAGCTACCGAGCTGCGGTCACGCGCCAGACCGTGTTTCCGACATCGTCCGCAATCAACAGCGCGCCCGCCTTGTCGACGGCAACGCCCACGGGCCGCCCATGTGCCTTGTTGTCATTGTCAAGGAAACCGGTGACGACGTCCTGAGGCTTGCCGACGGGATGACCTCCATTGAACGGTATGAAAACGACCTTATAGCCGTTGAAGCGCTTGCGGTTCCAACTGCCATGTTCGCCGACAAAGGCGCCATTGCGATAGGATTCGGGCAGATTGGTGCCGGTGTAAAATGCCAGGCCCAGAGGCGCGACATGGGAACTCAGTGCATAGTCCGGAGGGATGGCCTTGGCGACCAGGTCCGGCCGCCGCGGCATCACCCGCGGATCGACATGCTGGCCATAGTAGCTGTAGGGCCAGCCATAAAACGCGCCGTCCTTGATCGAAGTCATGTAGTCGGGAACCAGATTGGGGCCGAGTTCGTCGCGCTCGTTGATGACGGCCCACAGCGCTCCGCTCTGCGGCTCCCAGCTCAAGCCGTTGGGATTGCGCAGCCCGCCTGCGAAAATGCGCGAACGGCCTGTCGCCCTGTCGACCTCCCAGATCGCGGCGCGATCCTTTTCCGCCTGGATGCCGTTCTCGGTGATGTTGCTGTTGGAGCCGACGCCGACATAAAGCAGCGATCCGTCCGGACTGGCGACGAGAGACTTGGTCCAGTGATGATCGATCGGGCCGCCGGGCAGCGGCGTCAGCACGGTGCCTGGCGCGGTGATCTTGGTCTCGCCGGATGTGTAGGGATAACGCACGATCGCATCCGTGTTGGCGACGTAGAGATCGTTGCCGACCAGGGCTACGCCGAAGGGCGAATTGAGATGATCGAGGAAGACATCCTGCACGTCGGGCACGCCGTCGCCGTTCGTATCACGCAACAGCGTGATGCGGTTGCTTCCCTCGGTGCCGCCGCCCGACGTCGCCATGGACTCGATCCAGCCCATGATCAGGTCCTTCGGACGCTTGATTGCGGCGCCGGGCGGCGCCACGGACTCGACCACGAGAACGTCACCGTTCGGCAAGGTGTAGAGCGAGCGTGGATGCTTCAATCCCTTGGCGAATGCCTGGATCTGCAAACCCTTCGCGACCGTTGGTTTCTCGTCCTGCTTCCAGCCGACGACCGAAGCGACATGCATGGGCGGAACAAGATATTGCGTTGGTTCAGGCAGTGTCGGATTTGGCCCGACCTGGCCGCTTGGGTCTGGGTCGTCGTTGCTGCAGGCGGGCAATGCCAAAAGCGATCCGCACAACAGACTGAACCCAAGGGCACGCCGGATGTGAGTGTTCGAAACCTGCAGGGCGTTCATTCGAGCACCTCCACGCGGGTGCGGCCGGTGCTCCATTCCAGCAACCACACGAGAACCAAGACGATCACGGCCGCCGCGGAGAGGATGAGCCCTGTCGGCACGACCGACGTCCAGGCGTCACGGCTGTGCACCAGCGCGTTGAAGAACGACAGCACAAGCACCACCAGGCTGCCGAGCAGATAGGCTCCGTGGGTACGGAGAATTCGACGGGTGAAGAGATCGAAAAGCGCCGCAAGCACCGCAAGAGCGCCCATCACGAGGCCGGCAAACAGCAGCCATGCGGAAAAATCGGCCCACATCATCTCCGCCGTTCGCCAATAGGTGAGGTCGGTCAGCAGCGTGCCGATGAAACAGGCATTGGCGACCGCCATCGGTGTCCGATGGATCGGACGGCCGACGACCACCGGTATCGATCGCGAATTGGCCACGGATCTTCTCCGCCCCTGCTCCAGATGGCATCTGGGCTTCAAACAAACCTGAAGTTGAGATGTTCCGGGAACTGTTTGCGTTCAAGGACTTGTGATTGCCCTGACCAATGTCGATCACTGTCGGCGGTGAATGGCGCGAAGCGCGGTGTGCTCCGGGAATTCAAGTTCGCAATGTCCGCAGCGCGAGTAACATTGCCTGGCAAGCGGTGGGACGCCAGTTCCATTCCGTGTGCGAGATGAGCAGGGCCCGTATCGCCTCCCGTCAGTGAGATTAGGTTCGGCTTCGTACGTTTCTTACCGAGCCTTGGCCCTTTATTGTCAGTCATTGGCAGATGACTAGATTAACCAGGCGGCATCCCCAAATCATGCCGCAGTGGCCGATGCGGGCTTAGGCAATGTGCCGTCACCGGCATCGTCGCGTCGGCCACTTCCGCGATCCTCGCCCTGCAATGCCGGCATGATGGCGGTCAGCTGGGCGGGCGGTCCTGCCTCGAAGGGTTCTTTGAACCGAGGTCCCCGACCAGCCGACGGTATTGCAGTTCGGGAGGGCCGTAAGATTCCCGTGCCAGCGCCACGAGACCTTTCCGATCCCGGATCGTGATTTCGCCGCGGCGGGCACGGATGTAGCCATGGCTCTCGATTGTCTGAAGCCCCACTGTAACCCCGGGGCGCCTGACGCCCAGCATGACGGAAAGGAATTCGTGGGTTATCATAAGCCTGTCGCCAACGGTCCGGTCGCTGCACATCAGAAGCCATCTCGCCAGCCTGACCTCCAGGCTGTGTCGCGCGTTGATCGATGCCGTGTAGCTGGTCTGGACGTGGAGATACTGGACGTAGCGCAACAGGAACGGCCGCAAGGTAGGGCTCTCTTCCAAGGCTTCGACGAACGGCGCGGCGCTCATCCGTATCGCTTCGCTCGTCGACTGGATGTAGCAATCGAAGCTTGCCAGATCGTCGCCCATGATCAGCGCCGAACCGGTCATACCTTCGAAGCCGATTATTCCCACCTCTGATTCAGCCGTTCCCGCAGTCTTGGCGACGACCGATGCGATGCCACTCTCCAGGAAATAGACAGCTTCGATCTTTTGGCCTTCGATCTCCAACGGCGAGCGCAACTCTAGAAAAACACTTTCGAGATGCGGCCGCAGCCGCTCGAAATCGGCCACGCTCATTCGGCGCAACAACTCGCTCTTGGCCTGCAGAATCTTGGGATCCACGAGACGCTCTCCACTTGGGCAAGAGCACTGGGATCTCTCGGCCGGCCGCGCCCCTCGAACGAGGGGACGGTGGCAAAACATAAACTGTCCCACCCGGCCAGCACTAGGCAGGCGGCCGCGTCGGTATGAAACCGACAATAGCTGCTGTGGACAAATCGCAAGTTTTGTCGGCTATCCATCCTTCGCCAGAAGACGAGCTTCTCTGAGGATCGAGGCACGGTCAAACCCTACCAGCAACACTATGTCACGGATCTGCTGTTCCGTAGCGCCCGATTCCCGGGCAAGTGTACGCACGGCTTCGGCCGCCAGACCGGGGCGCTCAGGGTCTTTTGTCATGACATCCTAGCCTCACGCTGGGGCAGGAGTGCGATGGTCGCTCCCAAGCGTCAACGCCCGGATCGTGCTGCTGACGACCTCTTTGTGTACGCCTTCGTACCGAACTTGGCGAATCAATTCGAAACACGCCGGTTCGGGTGATTCCGGCGCGCCTTGTTTTGTACTCGCCCAAAAGTCATTGCAGATCATGGCTATGCGCGTTCGGAACGCCGCGCCTGTTTGCCGCGTTTGAGCTTGGATCGCTTTCCATGCAGAGGTGAAACTCCATGTTCGATTGGCTGAAGCGCGGCGCGCCAGAACCGCGCAAGGGCATGCCCAGCCCCCGCCTCGACGAACAGGCTTTCAAGCGTCGCTATGGCGAACAGTTCAACGATCCGGCGTTCGAGCCCCTGGCCGCCGACATCGAGCGGATAACGGAGGTAGCCTGGCAAGCCTACAGGGATTCCAGAAAGAGCCCGCGGACCCGAAAGGCGGGACATGGCTTCGCCGATCCCGATTACGATCTGGCGGTCGATTGGCTCGAGGCGAGACAAGCAATCGAGCGCGCAAAGCGCATGAACGAGCTGGGCAAACGACGCCGCGTCCTGATCGTGAACGGATCGCCGCGCAGCGAGCACACCTGCCCCGGCGAGATGTCCAAATCCTATCGTTTTGTCGAAATCGCCCGGAAGATCTTCAAGGCCGGCGGCGCGGAAGTCGAGATCCTGGATTTGTCCCGGCTGGCCGCCGAATACGGCCGCAAAATCTACCCTTGCAAGGCCTGCTTCTCCACCGCTGCCGCGCTTTGTCACTGGCCTTGCTCCTGCTATCCAAATCATTCGCTCGGCCAGACGCAGGACTGGATGAACGAGATCTATCCAATGTGGGTTGCCGCCCATGCGGTGATGATCATAACGCCTGTCCACTGGTATCAGGCCACCTCGCCGCTGAAGCTGATGATGGACCGTCTGGTATGCGCCGATGGCGGCAATCCCGATCCTAGTTCCACGCACGGCAAGGAGGCGCGGGAGGCGAAGGCGCTGGAACTCGAGGGATGGGACTATCCCCGGCACCTTGCCGGCCGGCTCTTCTCGGTAATCGTGCACGGCGATACCGAGGGAGCCGAAAACGTCCGGCGCTCTTTATCGGATTGGCTGAAATCGATCGAAATGGTCCCGGCGGGGCCGAAGGCCGAACTCGACCGCTACACCGGTTATTGGAAGCCATACGCTACCAGCCACAACGAGCTCGACGACGACATGGACCTGCAGGAAGAAGTCCGAAACGCGGCGCGTACGCTTCTGGCCGCTGCGGTCGCTCGCAAGGAGGGCACTTTCGTCGCCGCTGGACAGTCGCTGACCGATCCTCGGCAAAAATGATGTTCGACGGCTTTAGCCTGGAGATCGTCAAGCTTGCGGATGCGACATTGCGCGTGCGCCATGGTGGGGCTGGCCCGCCAGTGTTGCTCCTGCATGGGCACCCGCGAACCCACACCACATGGCATCGCGTCGCGCCGATCCTGGCAAGACATCACACCGTCATTTGCCCGGACCTGCCGGGGTTCGGGCAATCGTCCGTCCCGGCCGATGCCTGGGAAAGCGCGGGATCTTCAAAGCGGGCAAAGGCCGGCATTTGCGTGGCTCTCATGCACAGGCTTGGTTTTGATCGTTTCGCCGTCGCCGGGCATGACCGTGGCGCCCTTACCGCGTTCAGGATGGCGATGGATCATCCTGCCAGTATTTCGCACCTTGTCGAAATCGATGGCATTCCGGTCCTTGAGCATCTGGAGCGTTGCGACAGCCGCTTTGCGACAGAGTGGTGGCATTGGTTCTTCTTTGCCCAGCCAGACAAGCCCGAGCGCGCCATCAATGCCGATCCGCAGGCCTGGTATGGCGGATCGGCCGAGGCGATGGGCAGAGAAAACTTCGAGGACTATCAGGCGGCGATCAGCAGTCCGCATGTCGTGCATGGCATGCTGGAAGACTACCGGGCCGGGCTCACGATCGATCGCCGGCACGATGCGGAGGATCGCGCCCGAGGGCTCCGGGTCGAATGCCCAACGCTTGTCCTGTGGTCGCTGCGCGACGATCTTGAACGGCTCTATGGTGATGTGCTGGCGATCTGGCGCCCATGGGCCCGGCACCTGCAGGGCCGAGGCATCGACAGCGGCCACCATGTCGCCGAAGAAGCACCGGACCTGTTGGCAAAGGCGATCCTGGACTTCCTTGCTTGAACAGCCGCTGCCGGATGACACGCAGCGTTCGTTCCCCGGGAACAAATCTCCCTTTGGAAAATTGTGACGCCGAGAAAAATGCCGCATGCTCCGGGCCGGAAATATCGCCTTGCGACGGAGTTCTCATCGAGCAGGGCTCGCCATACGGTCTGACAAGGCCGGCCAGACGGCGCCAGGGGCGATCGCGCCGGCAAGGATGTCGCCGCTTGCCGGGACAGGGGGCCACCATTGAACGCACCAAATAGGCTTGGGCCAAGGAGGTGTAAGATCGATCCCAATCTGTGGTTCGCCTTTCTCGGCACCGTGATCCTGTTGCAGATGCCGCCTGGGCCCGACAGCATGCTGGTCATGGCACGTGGCATCGGGCAAGGCCGTGGTGTGGCGTTGTTCACGGTCGTGGGAATGACATTGGGCGCAGGCATGGTGCAACTGCCGCTGATCGCCCTGGGTGTCTCCTCGCTCTTGCGTGCATCGCCATTGGCATTTGACACGCTCCGTTGGGCTGGAGCAGCCTATCTGGTCTGGTTGGGCATAAGTTTGCTCTCGGACACGAAAAGCGATCTGGATCTCGATTGCGTCGAGCGCGTCGGGCCGCTCGCCGCGATGCGGGAAGGTATGATAGCCAACCTCATCAATCCTTGGCCCATGACCTTCATGATCGCCTTCCTGCCTCAGTTCGTCGATCCGAACCGTGGCTCTGTCTGGTTCCAGATGCTGATGCTCGGCGCGACCCAGAAATTGACTGGCGTCTTGGTCCTGGGGACCTATGCGGTTGCTTCTGGTGTGCTCGGCGAATGGGTCATGCGTCGACCCCGCGTGAGACTTTGGCAACAACGGATAGCCGGCTGCTTCATTGTCGGCCTTGGCATTCGAATGGTTGTGGGCGGCGGGGCCGGCAAGTGAAGCGAAAGTCTCCTCCGCAGATCCAACGATGACAAGATCGAAGCAGGTTTCAGGCTGGGCATGTTCGGCGAGCCGCGCAGCACGGAAGCCGGATCTCCTGATCGAGTTGGTTGAAACCGGCGGGGATGCCAAGGCAGAAGCGGGCGCTGCGCTCTATCCCTACAATGTGGCCAAGTCCGGCGTCGCGGGTCGAATGCCGATCGGCGCCATAGTGCGGGATGCCTCGGGAAAGGTCGTTGGGGGTTTGTGGGGCAGGACTGAGCTTGGACTGTTGTTCCTGGACATGTTTTTCGTGGCTGAGGATGTACGAGGAAAGTCGTATGGCAGCCGGCTCCTGTCAGCCGTTGAAACAGAGGCAAGAAAGCGTGGCTGCGCGCGCGCCGTGGTCGAGACCAGCAGCTTCCAAGCACCTGGCTTTCTATGTTCGCCACGGATACGAGGAATTTGGCAGGGTTGAATTTGGCATTCCTGTCGCGGCGCGCATCTTCCTGCGAAAAGAGCTCTGAAAATTGGCGCTACAACCCTTTGGCGAGCTGTTGTATCGAAGGCGGCGCTTCATTCGAAGCGCCCGATCGTGGTTGCTGAAATGGCGGAGCCCCCACTGCCAATCGGGTTGAAGCTCCCGCCTTGCCTTGCAAGAATCGCGCACATCGTTACGGCGGCTCCAGCATCCTCGGCTAGGATTTTTGTTCCGACGGGGGAGAGATCCGTTCCCGTAGGGACTGCTCCGTCGTGTCGGCCGCGGACTTGACGATTTCACCAATCTGGTCGGCCACCGTGCCTGCTTGCGTGTCCTGCCGTCCAGCTTGCTGCTTGATCGTCTCATAGGCGTCCGCGGCAACCTGCTTGGCCTGATCGAGGCCTTGCTCGAGCATGGTCTCCGAGGTGTTGCGAAGCTTCTCGCCATAGCCGCCCAGCTGCTCATCCTCCATTGCGGTATGGGGCAACATGGCGCCTATCGCGGCGCCGATGGCGAGACCGACCGCCGCAACGGCGAGGGGCTGATCGTTCAACAGCTCCTGTGCCGAGCGGCTGGCTTTCGCAGCCATGTCGCCAGCCGTCGATCCTGCGCTGGCGGCGTTGCTCGTCAGCCCTTCGGCGACGCCGCTTGCTGCGCCCGATATGGCTGCGCCAGCGCTGCTTGCGGCCGACGTGAGCGATTCAGCGGTTCCGGAGAGCGTGCTGCCCAAGCCGCCGCCCTCCGCCTCGTCATCCCCGCTGGGCGGGGTTGGCGCCGTATAGCCGGCCGGGCGACGGCTGCCGTTCGACGGACCGCTGCCCAGCATCAGCCAAGCCAGACCGGCGCCCACCATGGTCACGGGCAAGGGATTGTCCCTGACCTGCGTTCTCAGGTTGTTGAGCATTGCCGAACTCTCTCCTCCAGAGAAGATGCCGGTGAATTCGTCCAGCAATTGTCCCGGTGTCATTTTGCCTCGAATGGATTCGGCGGTCTCCACCACCCTGGCGCGCGCGGCTTCCGCCTCGCGTTCGAGTTCGGCTGCGGATTTCTCGGTCATCTCACTTGTTCCTTGATCACAGTCGCGTCGCGCCTGAGCTGTTCCTGGGTTCGGTCGGGAGTAAGTTCGGAAGGCGCCATGCTTGCCATGCCGGTGCGCAGCAGAATGACGCCAAGAATTGCCACCACCACGCCGACCAACAGGGAGGACCACCCGGCCCCCAGCCCTGCCCGCGTCAATGCGATGACCAGTGCCTGAAGCAGCACGAGCAGAGCCGCGAGCAGGCAGATGGCCCCGCCCAGCACCTCGGCGGCGCCAGCTCCCGTCTTGGTAAACTTTTCAGAGAGCTCCGCCCGCAGAAGCCTGGCTTCGGTTTGCACCAGCGTGGTGACGTTTTGGGCCAAGTCGGTCACCAGGGTCGCGAGGCTGGGATTATCTTGAGTGTTCATCTGTCTTGCTCCCCATACTGCGTGGCCAGATCGTCAACGCCGCCGCCGAATCCTTGCGCCCCATCGGCCGACCAACCAGCAGCTTCGCCGGTCTGCGAATTTGCACCACCCGAGGCATTTCGAGATGCTTCGGGGCTTCTGGGCGGGGAAGCCTTGATGAACCGACCCAGCGCCAATCCGGCCAGTACAGACCCGGCAAGCAGGACACCGGGGTTTTGCCGGCCGAAAGACTGCACATCCTCAAGCACCTGGCCAAACGGCTTTTGTTTCAACGAGGAGGAAAGCCGCTCCAGCCCACCAGCGGCGTCCAGGGCAAATTTCGACGCGGTCCTTTCATCATTGTTGGCCAGATGCTCGCTGGCCGCGCGCAACGCGCCGCCCAACGCCGCCAAGCTCGATCCTATGTCGCGCTGCGCCTCCTCCGCCTTGTCCGAAACAACCTGCGTGGCTTCTGTCGCGTAGTCGCCAGCCTTGCGGGTCAGTCCGTCGCGAGCATCGTGAAGCAACTCGCTCGCGCGCTCTTTTTCCCGGCCAAGTCTGTCGGAGACGTCGCTTGTCGCCTTGTCGAAATCAGTGGGTTTACGGCCCTGGCCGTCATTACGTTGCATGGGTCACCTAGTGAAAACCGAGGAAGGAGAGGACCGCGAGCACGACAACGACGAGGCCGATAAGATAAATGACACCGTTCATGGCACGTTCCTCCTTGGCAGCCCAACTTCATGGACCCTGCGATGTTCCGTCGGCGAAGAGCTTTTTGCGATCCAAGAGCAATGCAGGAAGAACCGGTCCAGAGCGTCGCCAGTTGGTCATCGAGACGAGCTGCCCCGGCCCGGGAGTTCCCCTCCGAGCACGAATGCCTTCCAAGTGGATTCCACTGAGCCACCGCCGAAGTGCGCTTGAGAGAAATCGCTTGACCAGGATAGGATCCACCGTTCCCACCCGAATGGCAGGATCGCAATGACCCGCAACCCTATCGAGACGCTGTCCAGTCGCGCGCGGCGATGGGCAATCGGGTTGACCGAGCAGAAGAGCGTCACCGGCACGGACGGCGAGGCTGCCTTCGGCCCGTGGCTGGCGGCGGAACTCCGAGAGGAGACGGCATTTCAGAACGCGGAGGTCTGGACGATCGAGGTCGGACCTCACGACGGCCGTCACTGCGTGGCGATGCTCCTGCGCGGCACTGGTCGCTCGACCGTGCTCTTGACCGGTCACTACGACACCGTCGGGACAAGCGACTACGGACAGTTGGAGCCTCTGGCCACTCGGCCCGACGCGTTGACAAAGGCGTTGCACGGTTCCCTCGTCGCCGCGAACGCTCCAGCCGCCATTCTGGCCCACCATGATTTCGCGGGCGGGGAGTTCCTTGCCGGACGCGGTCTTCTCGACATGAAGACGGGCCTTGCAGCCGGGCTGGCCGTATGCGCCGAATTTGCCGAAAGCGCAAAGCCGGCTGGAAATCTGCTTTTTATCGCAGTGCCGGACGAGGAGAACAATTCCGCCGGCACCCGCAAGGCGGCGCAGATGCTGCCTGGACTCTGTAAAGAGCGCGACCTCGATTTGCTCGCGGTGATCAATCTCGATGCGATCGCGGATGATGGCGACGGCAGCAAGGGTCGCGTCATCGCTCTGGGAACCGTCGGCAAGCTGCTTCCGGCCGCCTGCGTGGTTGGTGTTCCCACACATAGCGGCTTTCCCTTGAATGGCCTCAATGCCGGCGCGATCGCCGCGGCAATCGCCGCGCGGATCGAATGGGCGCCCGAGCTCACCGACATGTGCGGCACCGAACCCGGCACCCCGCCCAGCCTGCTCGGGATTCGGGACGGAAAGACGGGGTATGATGTCACGACACCGCGGACCGCCCATGCCACTTTCAATGTGCTGAGTTATCGCCGGGCGCCCAGTGAGGTGCTCGACCGGTTCGACAGCCTATGCGCCGAAGCGGCCTCGCGTCTTTTACAGGAGCTCCGGCGGCGCGTCTCCGCTCAGCACGAAACAGGTCTGCTGGAGATGGTGCAATCGATCCCGGTCCATCGGTATGAGACTCTGCTGGTGCGTCTCGAAGAACCGGAGCGGATGCGGCTCGAAGCTGTTTCCGCTTCGATCGCCGCCGGCGACCAGCCCCTGCCCGAGAAGTGCCGATTGATAACCGAGCAGGCCTGGGAACTCAGCCGCTTGGCCGGACCAGCCATCGTGACGGGCTTCGGATCCATTCCCTATCTGCCGACGAACCTTTCCGCGCAGCCGGCAGCCGCCAGGCTGCGAGCCGCTGCCGTCGAGGTGGCCGACGAGGCAGCGGCTCGCTATGGCAGCGTGGTCACCTGCGCGGACTATTTCGCCGGGATTTCGGACATGAGCTTCTTTGGCGAAGCGGCCGAGTCCTCCCTCGACATCGTCGCCCGCAACACACCAGCCTGGAAAGACAGCGTGCGCTGGCCCCTCACGCGAGCCCTGGCCAACATACCGACAATCAACATCGGTCCGTGGGGACGCGATTATCACACGCCGCTCGAACGATTGCATGTCGGCTATGCGTTCGACGTCCTGCCGCAGCTCATTCGCGATGTCTGCGCCAGGATCCTTCGGCCCGACGCGACCTGACAAGTACGAACGGCACAAAGCGGAAGCGGCCCCCATTTGGCCGCCGCCTTCGGCCTGCGACTATGACTATTCGGCTGCCTTCCTGTCGAACATCTGCTCGCTCTGCGCACCAGAGCTTGGCCGTGGCGGCGAAAGCATTGGCTCCTCGCCCATCGGTGCGCCGGGCACCAGGGAGAACTCGCCCTTGCCGTCCATCGACGGGCCTTCGCTCCAGCGTCCCTGCGCCGGTGCTACACCTTCGATGAAACAGTTGATGAAGGCATAGGATACGTCCTGACGCTCTTTCTCCTGCGGGAAGGAATTGGGCACCGGCAGAGACGCGGTCAGGCCGCCCATGTCCTCGATCGCCGCCAGCCACTGCTGCTGATGCATGGTGTCGCGCGCAATGAGGAATGACAGCATGTCCTTCATTCCAGCATCGTTGGTCATGTTGTAGAGGCGGGTCGCAAGCACGCGTCCGCTTCCTTCCGCGGTTACGTTGGCGACCATATCGGCGGCAAGATTGCCGCTGGCATAAACATGCGAAGCATTGAAGGGAACACCGTTGGAGTTTTCCGGTAGGGCGGCGAGCCCAGTCGACAAGATATGACGGAAATTCATCCCGTTGAGGACAGAGCCGCCGACCGCATCGGACGACACGTCCTCCTGCAGCGAAAGCGGTGCCCCTTCGAGATTGAGCGCGACCGCGGTCGCCAGCATCTCGATATGGGCGAGCTCCTCGGTGGCTGTGTTCAACAGCAGGTCGCGGTACTTGGCCGGTCCACGGCACCCCCACGCCTGAAAGAAATACTGCAAGGCGACACGAATTTCGCCTTCCACTCCGCCTATGGCCTGCTGTAAGGCGCGTGCAAAGATTGGGTTCGGCGTCTCGACTCGAACCGGGAACTGCAATTTCTTGTCGGTGTAATACATGGCTGACTCTCCGTTTGAAGTCAGCCGAACCTCAGCCCGGAAGCATTGTTCCGCCCGGGTAGGCGTTTAATTTGGAAAGAACTGGCAACGGATCGCCTCGTGTCAACGGAACTCAATTGCACGACGACGACAGCCGCTCCGGCCGGTCGAACGCAGTCGTGCCGGCCGGCAGACCAGGATCATGCAACCTTGGAAAACAGAGCCACGTCACATCGGGCCAAGCCGTAGCGCCACCGGTGGTCGGTCGCGGCAACCCGGCTTTGGTAAAACAGGGAAAGCTGGCTGCCTTCGATCATCACCGTTGAATGACCGTTCTCGCCCGGCTGGCCTGGTTCGAGTACCGGGCCTATGGACACGTAAGGTCCGGCAACCTCGTCAGCGATGGCAAAAAACACGCGCTGGCGATTCCCACGAAGGCCATTTGGAAGAAAGCAAGTGGCGTTCAGAAGCACTCGGCCATCCGGCAACTCGACCAGTTGGGCACCTTCTATGCCCCATTCATAGTCGGGGTCCTCTCTCGTATTGTGATGAGGGACATCAGCGTGATCGAGGATCTTGCCGATCCGCTTCCACGGCCCGAACCACGAGTCGGACTGGCTGCGTGCGAGATAGATGTCGGGCTGCGGCACCCTGTTGAATTTCGGCATGGCAGAGTAAACGAGATAGCGCTTGCCACCAATGACCGCCGGATGCGGATCGTAGATGCCATCCTCTTCCGTGTCGGGGATGGCGAGAATGGCCGGGCTGAGAACCACCCAATGGAAGCCGTCGTTGGAAACCGCATGCTCGCAGCGGCCCCCGGATTTCATGAACTCGGTCTGGATGAACATATGGAAGACGCCACTTTCGTGGATGACGCCCGGAGCCGCGACCCCGGTCCCGTTGATGGGAAGCTCGATCGCTTCGTGCTCGGTCCAAGGCCCATAGAGGTCGGGGGCCGTGGCGTGCAGGATCCTCCACGTCTCGGTCGTCACCGTCCCGCTTGAGCCGAACACATGCCACAGCCTGCCATCGAAGACGGGGCATGGGTCCTTGAGATCATCCACGCTTTGCGGATGGAACAGCGGAAACACGTTGGTATCGAAGTCGATCTTCATCTTAGCCCCGGAATTTGCCCTTGCCCCGGACCCGCCCAAGCCGCGGGCGAATCAAGTTGATGTCCGGCACATTTTATAGCCAGCAAGTTCAACGCAAATACGGCGAAGGCGGTTCTCCACCAGCAAACTTGGTCGGGGCAGTTTCGATGACCGCCATTTGAGACAGCCAGTCTGCCTCCGCGCAGCCGGCGCTTTGCATTCGTCCAATCCGAAGCGGCGACCGAGGCTCTCCGTTTCACCTTGGAACAACTCACCTACCCGAAAGTTAGGAGCTGAAACCGAAGTCTAGTTCTCCCTCATCCCCGATTAACAAATGTTAGTCGAAACACAAACCACCGTCTATAAAAGGAATATCTCAATGGAAGCAGCCTTGGGCAGGGTCACCGTCAGTAAACAGGCTGGCAGGCAAAATCTACTGGTTTGCTTCTCTCATTTAAGGTGGAATTTCGTTCATCAACGCCCGCAGCATATCCTCACACTCGCATCCATGCAGCAGAGGGTTGTCTACTTTGAAGAACCTGTCTTTGAAGAACTGCCGCAGCCGCTAATGCGGACGAGCGAGGCCTCGCCAAACATTCTGATTGTGACACCAGTGCTCCCGGTCGGCACGTCGGCTGCGAAAGCAGATGCCACGCAGCGCAGATTTGTTCAGCAGACAATCGCTTCTATGCCGCACAGCCGGCTGATCGCTTGGTATTATACGCCAATGGCTCTCCGCTTCACGGAGTACCTTGAGCCTGACATATGTGTCTATGATTGCATGGACGAACTCTCGGCGTTCAAGAATGCGCCGCCTGAATTGAGGCAGATGGAAAAGGCGCTTCTGCACCGCGCCGATCTTGTTTTCACCGGCGGCCTGAGCTTGTTCGAGACCAAGCGCCACCTGCATCACGCGATCTATCCCTTTCCGAGCAGCATCGACGTGAACCACTTTCACAAGGCCAGGAAGCCGGGAAAAGACCCGGCCGATCAGGCCGGCATTCCTCACCCGAGGGTCGGCTATTTCGGCGTCATCGACGAGCGGCTGGACGTCGATCTCGCGGCCCAGGCGGCGGAGACCATGCCGGACGTGCATTTCGTCATGCTCGGCCCGGTGGTCAAGATCGACGCTGCAAGCCTGCCGCGCGCCGAGAACCTTCACTGGCTGGGCGGGAAAGCCTACCGCGATCTGCCCGACTACCTGCGCCATTGGGATGCCGGCTGGATGCCGTTCGCCCTCAATGAAGCGACCCGCTTCATCAGCCCGACCAAGACGCCGGAGTTCCTCGCGGCGGGGCTGCCGGTAGTCTCGACGGCGATCGTGGACGTGGTGCGCAGCTACGGCGCTGCCGGGCTGGTGGAAATCGCCGACAGCGACGATCTGGAAACCAAGCTCCGCTCGGCTCTTTCGCGACCGCGCCAGATGCTCCGGCAACAAGTCGACGCCTACCTTGCGGATACCTCCTGGGAGCGAACATGGAATGCCATGGCGGCTCACATCGAGCGCGCCCATGAACGCAAGAAAATCGTCCCTCTTCGCAGGAGCGCTTAGCCATGTTCGACTGGCTGGTCGTCGGGGCGGGTTTTGCCGGCAGCGTGCTTGCCGAAAGGATAGCCTCGCAGCGTCACGAAAGCGTCCTGCTGGTAGATCGTCGCGGCCATGTCGGCGGCAATGCGTATGATTGCTACAATGAAGCCGGCATCCTGATCCACCGCTACGGTCCGCACATCTTCCACACCAACAGCCAGGCGATCGTGGACTACCTGTCGCAGTTCACCGAGTGGCGGTCATACGAGCACAGGGTGTTGGCGGCGGTGGACGGGAAACTCGTTCCCATCCCGATTAATCTCGACACGATCAACAGCCTTTATGGACTGGACCTGACCTCGGCCCAGTTGGAGGAATTCTTCGCGTCGCGACGCGAGACTGTGGAGGACGTTCGCACGGCCGAGGATGTCGTTGTCAGCACGGTGGGCCGCGAGCTCTACGAAAAATTCTTCCGTGGCTACACCAGGAAGCAATGGGGCGTCGATCCCAGTCAACTGAGCAAGTCGGTGACGGCACGAGTGCCGACCAGGACCAACCGTGACGACCGCTATTTCAGCGACAGCTTCCAGAAAATGCCGGCCGGCGGATACACCAGGATGTTTGAACGCATGCTCGACCATCCGAACATCAAGATCATGCTGCAGACCGATTTCCGCGAAATCCGTGAGAAGATCCCGTTCAGGCGGATGATCTATACCGGTCCGATCGACGAATATTTCGGGTGGCAGCTTGGGCATCTTCCCTATCGCTCGCTGCGTTTCGAGCACGTCACCCTGGACCGCGAGCAGTTTCAGCCGGTCGCCGTCGTCAATTATCCGCAGACGCAAGATTACACCCGCATCACCGAGTACAAACATCTGACCGGCCAGCAGAACGCGCGGACCAGCCTGACTTACGAATACCCGACGGATATCGGCGACCCGTACTACCCGGTGCCGCGAGCCGAAAACGAAGCGCTCTACAAGCGCTACGAAGCGCTCTCCGCAACCTGTCCCGACGTGTGGTTTGTCGGCCGCCTGGCAACATACCGCTACTACAACATGGACCAGGTGGTCGGACAGGCTCTGGCCACTTTCGCTCGCATCCAGAAAAGTCTGCCGGAATGGGCGGGCACGGGAAGGACGTCCCTGGCCGGACTGGTGGCGAGTTCTCCCGCACATGGGAGCTGAATTAACCGCGGCAGAAAACAGAAGGAGAATTGCGATGGATACAAACTTCAACTCGGAGAGCCGTTCGATATTCATTGTTGGCTTGCGCAACGCCCATGCCATGGAGAACCAAGCGCTGTCGATCATGAAACCACAGGTCGAGCGTATCGAGAATTATCCTGAGGTGGCTGATCGCTTGCGCCGGCATATTCAAGAGACCGAGGGCCAGATCACTCGGCTCGAGACGGTCCTGGAGGGTCTCGATGAAGAGCACTCGACTCTCAAGGACACGGCCCTGTCGATGGTTGGCAGCATGGCTGCCATGGGACACTCGATGGCAGGCGACGAGATCATCAAGAACAGCCTAGCGAATTTCGCCTTCGAGAACTACGAGATCGCTGCCTACAATTCGCTCCTGGTGCTCGCCGAGGCCGGCGGCTTCCAGGATGCCGAAACGGTCCTCAAGCAAAATCTGAGCGAAGAGGAAGCGATGGCCGATTGGCTTAAGGAAAATCTGAGCGACGTGACCCTGCGGTACGCCAAGTTGCGCGCGGCGGGGGAGACCGCAAAAAGCTGATCCAACGGCCAGGGGCGGCATCCACAACGCCGCCCCCGCCTGGTCGCCGGCCGCTCCTTCAACGCGTCCGGTTTGGTGCGAACAGATCTTGCTGCCGAACCAGTTCGTCCGCGACGGGCTGGCGGAGGCGTCGCGTGCCATCCGCCTGGATGACGGAAAACAATCCCACCTCCGCATGTCGGGAATTATCCCACCCGGGGTAAGCGGTTATCGGATACAGGCAAATACCCTCGATCGGCGCTTCGAGTTTTATCGCCGCACGCACCTCGTCGCAGACATAGTGGAGCCAAGCCGCCCCGCCCGATCCCTCCGAGCCGGTTTCGGCAATGAACATCGGCTTGCCGTATCGATGAGCGACCTCGATCAGCATTTCCGACAGAGCACGGTACTCGTGGTGCCCCATCGGAATGGTCGGTCCATTTATGTACCATTGATTGTGTGGGTAGAAGTTCAGGCCCACGGCGTCGACAACATCCTCGCTGCCGCCCAACTCCGGTTCGACGCGGCCCAGCAACATGTCGTAGGCCTCGAACTGTCCCAGTCGGGCGTTTTCGGCGCGGCGCCGTTCGCCGCGGGTCCGGTCGCGAGGCGCGATGTGGATGAGCGGCTCGGCCCAGACAAATCCGCATGCCGGATCGACCTCCCGCATTGCACGAACACCGGCGATGGCAGCCTTGACGAGGTGCCGCTTGAACCATCCCCGCTTGTTCGGCCCTACGCGCGGGAAATAGCCGACCTCGACGGCCCAGGCGAAGAAGGAGATTTCGTTGATCGGACACAACAGAGGCGATGTTCCGGTTATCGAACGGTACACCCTCACGGCTTCCGCCGCGAACGAGGCATAGGCATCGATGAACTGGATGGACCCCTGATCGACATGATCCGGGGATCCATAATGAAAGATGTCCCAGATGACCTGGACCCCTGCCGATTGGGCTGCCTCGACCATAGGCATCCAACTTGACCAGTCATAGGTTCCGGGAGCGGTTTCGATCAGGTGCCAGCGTAGCCCATCGCGAATGGTGCGCAGGCCGAGTTCGGCGCAGGCCCGGTAATCGCCGAGGGCATGCAAATTATGCGAGGTCGCACGAATAAGGTCGAGGCGGACGCCATCCTTGCGCCGATGCGAGGAGCACTCAAAGCCCGCCATGAAAAAACTGGCAAAGCGCGAAGCTTTCGGAGCCGACTCACCCACTTCGTGCCAGTCCGTGCGTTCCACTTCGTCCATTCGAAGTCTCCTTTGGGCAGTCGGTTTCAAACTCGGCCGCCCTGTTTGGACCGCGAATTGCCTTGGCGAAACGCCGTATCCGATCAGGCAAGCCGCGTCCCATTGCTCAGCTCAGCTGACCCCTCATCCTGCCTGAGCGGGGTAAAGCCGAACCGACTGGCCGAGCCTTTGTTCCGGTGGTCGACCAGCCGCGAGCTGGGTGGCGATTGGCGACATCAGGAACAAGGAGGCTCGAGCCAAGTTCGGGGCGATGTAGCACCGGCGTCGCTTAACTCGACCGGCTGCCCGGCAAACAACAGAGGCACGGGATCACATGACCGTTCAAATTCAACTTTCCGATATCGACCACGCCAGGCGCGAGGATCGTGGCGACGGTGCTTGGAGCATCGCACCGGATCTGGGTTATTTGCGGCTGGCAATCGTCAATGTCGTGTTCTTCGGCGCACCGGGCAGCGGAGACCGGAAATGGGTGCTGATCGATACCGGGTTGCCGACGTCCCGGAGCAGCATCCTTGCTGTGGCGGAGAAGCGCTTCGGGATTGACGCGCGGCCGGCTGCGATCATCTTGACGCACGGCCATTTCGACCATGTGGGAACGGTTCTGGACCTGGCGACTACGTGGGACGTGCCTGTCTTCGCGCACCCGCTCGAGCGCCCCTATTTGGACGGGACCACATCCTATCCGCCGCCGGACCCCTGGGTCGGGGGTGGACTGATGGCGCTGCTCTCGCCGCTATTTCCACGCGGGCCGATCGATCTTGGCAACCGTCTGGAACTCTTGCCGGCCGACGGTTCGATCCCCGGAATGCCCGGATGGCAGTGGCTGCACACGCCAGGACACGCCCCGGGGCATATCTCGCTCTGGCGCGAGGAGGACCGCTCGCTGATCGTAGGGGACGCTTTCATCACCACAGGCCAGGAGTCGGTCTATGAGGTCGCCGTTCAGGATCTCGAGATGCACGGTCCGCCACGCTATTTCACGCCGGACTGGGATGCGGCGGAAAGATCGGTGAAGCGCCTGGCCGCGCTGAAGCCGCAGATGGTCATCAGTGGACATGGGGCGGCGGCGGCTGGCATGGGCATGCGTCAAGCTCTTGACAGCCTGGCTGATCGGTTCACGGAGTTTGCCGTGCCGCCGAAGATGAAATTCGTGCGCGAGCCGGCGACGGTTCCAAATAGCTGAGCCTGTCCGAGCGCAGCGCTCTGCTGCTGCTCTCAAGATTGTCAAAAACGCGCCGGCTTTGCCGCTCGGGCGGCCCAAGACGGAGGCGGCGGAACAAACGCCACGGGCGCCAGTTAGGGCGTTCGTTGGGCGGCAGGCGACACCAGGCGTTTCTCGAATTCTGCGTCAGGGAAGACTTAGATGGAAAACGCGAAGAACGCGTGCCCTCACGACGCGTCCTCCCCGAGATGCGTGGCGCAGCCACTGTTATTGCCACCCACCTTCAAGCCGGCGCGTTCGCTGCTCTGGATACCCGCAGCCGCATTCTTGCCCGGCTGCGCGGGGGGCGTGCTCGACCCGCAAGGGCCAATTGGCGCGGGCAATCGCACGATCCTTTTGAACTCGCTGGCGGTGATGCTGGTGATCGTCATTCCGACGCTGATCGCACTGCTGGCCTTCGCCTGGAATTTCCGCGCCTCGAACAGCAATGCCCGCTACGACCCGGAATTCACCTATTCCGGTCGGATCGAGTTGATCGTCTGGTCGATTCCGACGCTCACCATCCTCTTCCTTGGCGGACTGATCTATTACGGTTCCTATCACCTTGATCCGCGCAAACCGATCGCCTCGGCGCGGCCACCGCTCGACATCCAAGTGGTGGCGCTCGATTGGAAATGGCTGTTCCTCTATCCCGAGCAGGGTGTTGGGGCGGTCAACCAGCTGGTCATCCCGGCCGGCGTTCCCGTGCGTTTCAAGCTGACCTCGGCCAGCGTGATGAACACGTTCTTCGTGCCTCAGCTTGGCAGCATGGTCTATGTCATGAACGGCATGCAGACCGAGTTGCATCTGCAGGCCGACCGCGAGGGCAGCTATTTCGGTCAGTCGGCGCATTTCAGCGGCGACGGCTTCTCGGACATGAACTTCAGCGTGACCGCGGTTTCGCCTGATGCGTTCACCCGCTGGACGTCATCGTTGCGTGGCGGCGGCGGCGTGCTCAACGCCGACGCTTACCGCGAGCTCACCCGGCAAAGCACAAACCTGCCGCCGGCTTCGTTCGGCCACGTGCAGCCCGGGCTGTTCGAAGCGGTTGTTCAGCAGACGCTGCCGCCCGGCCCCGGCCCCGCTGAAAGTGCCGGCAGCGGTGAGCCACAGGTCAGTCCGAAGGCGTTACGAGCGGCGGCCATGGCGCACCACCAGCAGGCAGAAGGGGGAGAATGACGATGCTCGGCAAGCTCGATTGGTCGGCGATTCCGTTCGACCAACCTATCCCCCTCGCTGCGGCCTTCGCGGTGTTCCTCGCCGCGGCAGCGGTGCTCTGCTGGATAAGTCTCAAGGGATATTGGCCCTATCTGTGGAGCGAGTGGATAACTTCGGTCGACCACAAACGCATCGGCGTGATGTACATCGTGCTCGCGATGCTCATGCTTTTGCGTGGCTTCATCGATGCCATCATGATGCGCACGCAACAGGTGCTGGCCATCCACGGTCCAGGCTATCTTCCGCCCGAGCATTACGACCAGATCTTTTCGGCGCACGGCACGATCATGATCTTCTTCGCGGCAATGCCCTTCATCATCGGACTGATGAATTTCGTCGTGCCACTGCAGCTTGGCATCCGCGATGTCGCCTTTCCGACACTCAACTCGGTCAGCTTCTGGTTGACGGCTACCGGAGCCCTGCTGGTCAACATCTCGCTTGTCATCGGCGAGTTCGCGCGCACCGGCTGGTTGCCCTATGCACCCTTGTCGGAAACCACCTACTCGCCGGGCGTCGGTGTCGACTACTATCTGTGGTCGATCCAGATCTCCGGCGTCGGCACGCTGCTGACCGGCGTGAACCTGGTGACGACCATCCTCAAGATGCGTGCGCCGGGAATGGGGTACCTGCGCATGCCGATGTTCTGCTGGACATCGCTGGCATCCAACCTGCTCATCGTCGCGGCCTTCCCGATCCTCACCGCCACGCTCGCGATGCTGACGCTGGACCGCTATCTCGGCTTCCATTTCTTCACCAACGAAGCCGGCGGAAATCAGATGATGTTCGTCAACCTGATCTGGGCCTGGGGCCATCCCGAGGTTTACATCCTGGTGCTTCCAGCCTTCGGGATTTTTTCCGAGATCTTCTCGACCTTCTCGTCAAAGCCGCTGTTCGGATATCGTTCGATGGTCGCGGCGACGATGTTCATCTGCATCGTCTCGTTCATGGTCTGGCTGCACCATTTCTTCACCATGGGCGCCGGTGCCGACGTCAATGCCGCGTTTGGCATCGCCACCTCGGTCATCGCCGTCGGCACCGGCGTAAAAATCTACAATTGGCTCTTTACCATGTATGGCGGGCGCGTTCGCTTCGACACGCCCATGCTTTGGGCACTGGCTTTCGTCACCACCTTCACCGTCGGCGGCATGACCGGCGTTCTGCTAGCCGTCCCGCCCGCCGACTTCGTGCTGCACAACTCGCTTTTCCTCGTGGCACATTTCCACAACGTCATCATCTCGGGCGTGCTGTTCGGCGCCTTCGCCGGCTTCACCTACTGGTTCCCCAAGGCATTCGGCTTCCGGTTGCACGAAGGTTGGGGGAAGGCGGCGTTTTGGGTCACCTTGGTCGGCTACATGCTGGTCTTCGTGCCCCTCTATATCGTCGGCCTGCTTGGCATGACGCGGCGCCTTCAGCACATCGACATGGATCTTTGGGCACCGTGGCTGGTGGTGGCCGCGTTCGGCGTGCTGGTGATGATCATCGGCGCCGCACTGCAGATCATGCAGCTGGTGGTTTCGATCCGGCAGCGCGACAAGCTTCGCGACGAGACCGGCGACCCGTGGGACGGGCGTTCGCTGGAATGGTCGACATCCTCCCCTCCGCCCGCCTTCAACTTTGCGTGGCTGCCGCACGTCGAGAACGAAGAACCCTACTGGAGCATCAAGCAGCGGGGGATCGAGGAGCAGGGCGCGGGGACGGAGGCCGCGTACGAGCCTATCGAGATGCCGCGCAACAGCCCGACGGGCTTCGTCACCGCTTTTTTCAGCACGCTGATCGGCTTCGCGCTGATCTGGCACATTTGGTGGCTGGCGATCGTCGGCTTCATCGGCGCCTACGCCACCTTCGTCGTCTTCGCCTGGCGCGATCATGGCGACTACGAGATCCCCGCCGATGAGGTCGCGCGAATAGACCGAAACGGCCGAGCCGCGCGGCTTGCCTTCCTGCGCAGCTGGGAACGTCCGGTATGAGCGATCACGCCTTCACCAGCGACATCAGCGCCGACGGCCAGACACGCGACCAATACCGGGTCAATCGCACCGGCAGCCATGGTGCAAGATCCGCGACGGGCCACGGACAGGGCGGCCCAGCGTCGAAGTTCGTCACCGTTGCCTACGGGTTCTGGATCTTTCTGCTGTCCGACATCATCATGTTCTCGGCCTTCTTCGCCGCCTATGCCGTGCTCGCCAAGGCAACCGCCGACGGGCCGGCCGGCAAGGATCTGTTCGAGCCCACGCGCGTTGCGGTGCAAACGGGCCTTCTGCTCAGTTCGAGCTTCACCGGCGGCTTGGCAACGCTCGCGAGCCACCGCAGATCGATGGCTGCCACCCAGTTCTGGCTGCTGGTTACCGGCCTGCTCGGGGCAGCCTTCCTGCTCCTGGAGGTGCAGGAGTTCGCGGCGATGGCCGGCGAGCAGGCAGGCCCGTCTCGCAGCGCATTTCTTTCGGCCTTCTTTGCGCTCGTTGGTTGCCACGGGACCCACGTCGCCCTCGGCCTGCTCTGGCTCGGCACCATGATGGCGCAGCTGTGGGTCAAGGGTTTTCGGTCCGATATTTTGCGGCGGCTCCACTGCTTCGGGCTCTTCTGGCACGCGCTCGACATCATCTGGGTTGCCATCTTCACCCTGGTTTACCTGTTAGGAGCATCGCCATGACCGAGATCGGGGGCGAGAGCGGGACAGGCGAGACGCCAGACCGCCGCGATTCAGCACCGGGCGAGGAACGCATAACCGAGCACGAAATGGCGGGGGGCCTCTCTGGCTACCTGCTTGGCTTCGGCCTGGCCATCCTGCTGACGATCGCTTCGTTCCTGGCGGCTCAGACCAACCTGATCTACCAGCCGGCGGTAATTTCGGCCCTGGTGGTGCTCGCTGTCGCGCAGATGGGCGTGCATCTTGTCTTCTTTCTCCACCTGACGACCGGACGGGACAACACCAACAACGTCCTGGCCCTGGCCTTCGGCGTGCTGATCGTGGCGCTGGTGGTTCTGGGCTCAGTCTGGATCATGGCCCATCTGGATCAGAATATGGCTGCCATGACCGCCCATCAAGCCGGAGTGATGCCTTGAGCGAACCGCACGCCGGACACGGTATTAGCTGACTTTCGCTCGCCTCGTCACGCGTCTCAGGCGGGAACTTTGGTTCGGGCAGCAAGTTCGGACGCCATCGGAGACAACAGGCTCGCGGTAGATGGGCGCCCAGATCAATCACTTCGTCAAGGATATCCTCATCGAGGTCGCCGAAATGCTCCGGCCGTGACTCAAAGGGAAAGAACGCCGGCTGACGAACTGCCCATCGAAGCGCCGGACTTTCCCCACGATCTGGAACCGGTGATCCGAGCGAACCCATCATGGGCGGCGCCGCGCCGGCCGGGCCGCACGCAAGGCACCGAGCACCGAGCGGACGGCATCGATACCTGAGCCGCGAGACTGGATCGGGGGCCTGAAAATCAGCCGGCCGTTGCGGAACTCGAAGCCCTGTGCGTTTTTAAAGCGCCATTTTGATGCCACCGGCTTCTTGCGGAAGGTAATCGCGATCCCTTCTGGTCCCACATCGACTTTGCTGATGCCCAGGTCCGCCGCGGCTATGCGCAACCTGGTCAGTTCCAGTAAATCCGCCACTTCGCCGGGCATGTCTCCAAAGCGGTCCTCAAGCTCTTCGCCGAATGCATCGAGGTCCGTCTCGGCAGCTAAACGAGACAGCCTCGCATAGAGGCTGACGCGCACCGTCGGCTCGTTGACGTAACTTTCGGGAAAGGCCCCTTTTCCGGCGCCGTTGATGTCGGCAAGCTGCTTGTCGGTATCGGCCCCTCCCGCAGCCAGCGAGACCGCCCGCTGCAGAAAATGTTGGTAAAGGCCTGCTCCGATCAGCTTCATGTGTCCGGCTTGATCTTCGCCGAAAAGGTCTCCTGCCCCGCGCAGGTCGAGGTCCCTTTGGCTGATCGCAAGGCCGGAGCCAAGCCGATCGAGCGCAATCATGGTCGAAAGTCGGGCTCTTGTGCCTTCGGCCAGTTCGACGCCAGGCTCGGTCAGAAGAAGAGCAATAGCCTGCACCGCCCCCCTTCCGACCCGGCCGCGAAGCTGGTGCAGCTGTGCCAGACCGAACCTGTCCGCTCGCCAGATCAGTATGGTGTTGGCCCGCGGCACGTCGAGGCCGCTCTCGATGATGTCGGTGCTCAACAGGACGTCGCCGTCACCGTTAGCGAACCCGACCATGATGTCGTCCAGTTGTCTCCCTTTCATTTCGCCATGCGCCGTCTTGACCGCGAGTTCCGGCACCAGTCTGTTTAGCTGCAGGCGAACCGGATCGATGTCTTCGATGCGCGGAACCACCAGGAAGCTCTGTCCGCCCCGACGAAACTCGCGCAAAAGGGCGGCTCTTGCCGAAGCTGGATCGAAGGGCGCCAGGATGGTGCGAACGGGACGTCTTTTGGCGGGCGGAGAGTTGAGGACGCTGACCTCCTGGACGCCTGACATCGCCGATTGCAGCGTCCGCGGTATCGGCGTGGCGCTCATGCTCAGCGTATGAAGGCGGGGCGCCATGTTCCGCAGCGCCTGCTTCAGCTTGACACCGAACCGGTGCTCCTCGTCGATCACCAGCAGCCCGAGATTGGCGAAGCTGACGCTCTTGGCCGCCAGGGCCTGGGTACCCACAACCACCGCGACCTGACCGCTCCGCAGCCGCTCCTTCACCGCTCTCGCCTCCGCCGCTCCGACCATTCTCGAGAGGTGGGCGACGTCGAGGCCGGTTCCCGCAAATCTTCTGCTGAACGTCTCGTAGTGCTGACGTGCCAACACCGTTGTTGGCGCTATCACCGCCACCTGCTTCCCGCAGAGGGCCGCGGCGGCGCAGGCCCGCAGGGCCACCTCTGTCTTGCCGAAGCCGACGTCGCCGCAGACAAGGCGATTCATTGTTCTCCCCGACGACAGGTCGCCGAGTACGTCGCTAATGGCGGCAGCCTGGTCGGGAGTCTCGGTATAAGGAAACCGCGCCGCGAATCGGGCAAGGTCGGCGCGAGAGGGTTTTATGATCGCGGCAGGCCGGCTGGACCTGGCATTGGCAAGGTCCCTCAAGCGCTTGGCCAGCCTGTCGATATCGCGCAGCGCCGCCTTGCGTCGGTTGAGCCACCCATCGCTGTTCAAGCGATCGAGCGGCACTGCACCGGGTTCCGACCCGTAGCGCCATATCCGCCCAAACTCACCGACCGGAACCAGCAAGGAAGCTCCGTCCTGATATTCCAGCCTGGCGACATCCTGCTGCTCACCGGCCAACTCGACCTGTTCGACCGCCACCAACATGGCCAGGCCATGGTCCTCATGGACGACGACGTCGCCGATGCGCAACTCGGGTTCGAGTATGCTGGTGGCCGCGCCGCCATTTGCTTTCACGGCGTGGCCAAACAGGTCGGCCGCGGCCACCACCGCGATTCCTGATTGCTCGTCGACAAACCCTTCGTCGAGAACGATCTCGGCCTTGAGAAGAGAGCCCCTTGGGGCCGAACGGATCCGCGGCCAGTCAGCCACTTCCCCCATTCGCCGACCAAGCTTCCGATCGAGCAGACGATCGGCTCGCTGCAGTTCGGAGGTTTCGCCCGCGAATGCCACGGTGACACCCAACCTTGTCTGCCTTTCCACAAATTCGGCGAACTGATGCCCGGATCGCACCTGCTGGAAGAATTTGGGAACTCGCGCGGCAGAAACGGCGAGACTCGTGCCGTGGCGTTTACGGACTGCGACGTCCCATTCTTGACGCGACAGGTAAAACTGTTCCGGCAAGGGTTTGGCGGGCGCGGCAACCTCCTGCCTCGCACCACGAGCATCTTCGATCAGGCCCAGGAAGCGGTCGAGCGGCGCGCCTTCGAGACCTTCCGCGATGGAGACACAGGCGCCGGATGCCACATCGAAGACCGACGGCATGCTGCCGTACAACGCGACGAGGCGTTCTTCCATCGACGTCGCGCGCATCGCTGCCAACTCAGGATGATCCCCCGTTGCGAAAATCAACTCGGATGCTGGCCCAACCGTGACCGACTCGCGCGAGTGTTCGCTAAGCTGGCTGATGGGGTCATAGGTCTTGAGTTCCCGGATGCAGCTATCTGGACCGATGACGACACGAACCGGGTGATCGGCGCCAGCAGGGAATATGTCCATGAGGTCGCCCCGAAAAGCTATCTCGCCCGGTTCGTCGACCCTTTCATCGACACCGTATCCAATCGCCTCGGCTCTCGTTCGGAAACCATCCGGGTCGAACTTTTGTCCGAGTTCCAGAATTGTAAAACCGCCAGCAATGACTGGTGCGGGCGGCACCCGCTGGAGCGTGGTCTCGATCGACAGAACCACGATGCGCGGACGTTTTGGCTCGCTTGCGATCTCACGCAGAGCGCGAAGCCTCCGCCCCATATTGGCGCGTGTCGGCCATACCCTGTCGTAAGGCAGGCAATCCCAGGACGGCAGGAAGATGACGTCCGCGCTCGGCAGAAACTGACGCAAAGCCGCAGCGGTCTCTTCGGCACTGCGTTCCGAGGCGGCTATATGGACAATATGCTTGTTTGGACCGCTCTCAAGGGAGTCGGCCAGCGCCGCCGCGATTGCGGCGGAAGGCGAGGCGCCCTGGTCTCTCGCGAGGTCCCCGTCATTCGACGGGTGATCCATTTCTTCGATGATTTCCGTCCGCGAAATGGGTCTGTTCACTGAGGTCTCACCTTGCCATCGTCGGAGAACGTCAGTGGAACCACCCCGTTCCTTGGGGGCGGATAAAGTGTTGCAGGCAGTGGCAGCGCGCGCGGTCTTGCGTTCTATGGAGCAACGCGCCAACGATGCGGCTCTCGATGAGCCGCTTCTGTTGGCAGCGGTCACCGCCGCCGACGATGGCCGTTTAGCCGGCCATGCTTCCAGAGTCTCCACAAGGACTTTGAACGAGCTCGTGATGGCGCGGGCGCTACGTGTCAGCCTTGCCGACCAGCGGGCTAGAATGGCCGCCTTGCTCGGAGACCTGGTTAGAATTCGTTTGGAAATCAGAGACGCCGCCGCCGTCCACGCTCATATAAGAGGCACCGTGGGCCTGTGGCTTCAGGAGCTTCGCTTCCCGGACCAAGGACGACCAATTGAGCCCTAGGAGGGCTATCAGTTCGCGGGCGTCTTTTTCGCTGACGCTGGTTTCCTTGATCAGGCGATCAATGAAAGCTGTCTTAGGCTCATCCATGGCGAACTCCCCGAAGAGTCCGACGTAACCGCGAATGCCTACCCTACGTTCCGGCGGAGCTGCGTTAGGTATGAAAACGTACAAAGCCGTGGGTGCGTTTGTTCCATGGGCTGCGGTTTTGATCGCGCCTTTGGCAAACCAGGTTCTGCTCATTCGGATTTCACCGCCATCCGGAACTTTTGGCTGGGATAAAAGTTCGGTGGGCAACATCAGCTAGGTAGCCATTTTGTCCCCCTCTTCGTCCTCGGATGTACTTATCCGCAAGCTTCAGACCATCTCGGACATTCGAGAAGCCGAAATCGCGGTTTTGAAAAGCATACCGATTCAGGAGAAAGATTTTTCGGCCAACCACGACCTGGTGCGTGAGGGTGACCATCCTGTTTACTCGTTTGTCGTCCTGGACGGTTTGGTCGGGTCCACCAAATACACAAGCGAAGGAAAGCGACAGATCACGTCTTTCTTCGTGGCCGGGGACATTCCCGATCTGCACGGGCTGCATCTGTCGGTCATGGATTGTAATTTCTCGACCATGACGCCGGCCCGAGTGGGCTTCATGCGACACGATGTTCTACGCAGCATCTGTGACCAGCACCCTCGCATCGCCACCGCTTTCTGGCGGTCGACGCTGATCGACGCCGCGATGTACAGGGAGTGGGTCACCAACGTTGGAAGACGTGAGGCTTACACCCGCATGGCTCACATTTTGTGCGAACTCATATTTCGCTTGCGGGCGGTCGGACGCATTCAGGATCACATTGCGGATATTCCCATAACCCAAGCCGCACTTGGCGACGCATTGGGTTTGTCGACGGTCCACGTCAACCGAATGCTTCAGGAACTACGACGTGAAGGCCTGATCGCCACCACGGGGTCGAGAATGCATGCAATCGACTGGCCCGGCCTCACTCACGCAGGGGATTTCGACACGACTTACCTGCATCAAAAGAACCCGGCAGATTAGTGGTGACGGAAGCTCTCCCATGGCACGATTTTTCTTTGACACCGGCGATCGCGATTTGGTCTTGCAGGATGAGATAGGTGTCGAATGCACTGGCCTGGAAGAGGTGCGCCGAGTCGGATTCGAAGGCCTTATCGATCTTACGAGAGACGCATTGAAAAGCGTCGACGGACAGAAATTGTTTGTCGAGGTGCGTGATGAAAATGGCGACAAGGTTCTGCGGCTAAGCCTCTCGCTTCAGATCAAATTGATGAGATGAATTCGGCCGATTTTCGCGCCATTATCGGATCAGCCCCCCACCCAACCAGCTTCAACATGGCCATCGGACTGCATCGAGCGAGAACTCTCGAAGGGCCGCGAGCCATAGATCACTCAGTGCTCGGTCATGGAGTAGATCCATGAATGCAAGTGGGTGGGCGCTTTAATCTATGTAAGTGCGCCTAGTCGGCGACCGGATTAATTGGGTCTGTGCGTGCCGGGGGACAATGCACCCTTGCTCGCACGCAGGACCCTGCTGATGACGGGCCCGAGTATCAGCCTGGAGCAAAACATGACAATTGTCGCTTCTTGGACCCTTCACCCCACCAGATCAGACCGACACGAAAGAGGTCCCATGTCTCTGGAGGATCGGTGTGATGGCTGAACACCGTCGCAAGCTCGAAGCTTCCGATCCGGCGCTTGTGGAGCAGACACAGCCCGTTACCTACCCTGGCGGCTCGTCCTTGCCAGGTTCTGGCGAACAGACGAACCTGGTCGACCTTGTTCCCGCATTGCGGGCATTCGCACGGTCGCTCAGCGGCAGCATCGACGAAGCTGACAATCTTGTTCGAGAAACATTGGTCAAAGGGATTGCAGATCTCGATGGTCTTGATGGAAGCCGGGTAAAGCCCTGGATCTTCGCCACCATGCGCAGGGCTTCCTTGGCCAGGCTTGAAGGCACAGCCCCCCAGGCTCGAGGGTCGGCGAGTTGCTTGTCGGAACCTTTTGCCACCGACACACAGGAACAGATGGAAGCCGGCCCCAGGGTAGCGCGTGCCATTGACCTCCTGGCGGATCCGGAGCGGCAGGCCATCGTTCTGGTTTGCATGCTCGGACTGTCCTATGAAGACGCCGCCGACATCTGCGATTGCGACACAGCCACCATCAAGGGCCGGATACAGGATGCGAGGACAAGAATGGCTGTCCTGTCGGGCGTCCCGGCGGAAGCCACGCCTGAAAAATCGAATTGACGGTGAGCAAAGCGGCCGTGTTCAAGGCAAAAAATTCGGGATGCCTTTCAGGCAGCCACACATCGCTTGCCTTGAGGTGGCCCATAGCTCAACCGCCGGTTTGTTATCCATGACAGGGAACCATGAGGGGATCCGCCGAGTTCGACCCTCGGACAAGCTCGGGTTCCCAACATGGAAGAAATCGGCAAGGCGCAACAGAAGGCCATAGCCCGTCTCATACGTCAGTGGATTGCATCGGACGCCAGTCGTCGCCAGCTTCGCCAGTTGCTGGACTTACCGACAGACGCTGACATGCCGCGCGAGCATCGGTCATTGCTCGACGAACTCGACCGAAAGCTCGACGAATAAGTGCATGCTTGCCGAGACACGGACGCTCAGTCGTCATCTTCCCAGCGGCTGCCGGGACAGCTGTTCAAGCTCGTTCTCGTCCGTGATCCCGGCTTGGTAGTAAGCAAGGATGCGCGATGCGCGCCGTTCTCTCTCGGCTTCAGTCTCGTTCTTGAGATTGCTGCGTGCAAGGACACGGCTCAGTACGGCAAGTTCCGATGGGGTATAGGCATCCCTATGCATTTCATCCCGCCCATGCACTGCAAGAAACCTACAATAAGGATTCTCCGGCGCGCCCTAACGCTGGTCGGGACAGAATGTTCCATGGGTTTTCGTGGAAGGAGAAAAAGCTTATCAGCGCTAGATGTGAGTTTCTGGGGCTTGCCGAGCGTTTAAAAGCTGCGAAACGGCGGTTATGATTTGCGGCAGAAAGAAGGGCTTGGTGATCATAATGCTGTTGGGCACTCCTTCCGCTCCCCAGTGTACCGCGCTGTCGCCGCTCATATAGACAACTGGGATGGTCGAGTTGGACCTACGCAAATGCCGGGCGATCTCCCACCCGGATTGTCCCGGCCCCAAACGGATGTCGGTGAGCACGGCCTTGAACCTGGTGGGATCGGGGTCGAAGGCCGCCAGCGCCTCGGCAGCATTTCGAACGCCGACGACCTGAAAGCCAGCCTCCTCCAAAGCTGACTCGAGGTCGAGCAGTATCATCGTCTCGTCTTCGACGATCAGAACAACGCCATCGCTCATCCGGGATATCCCCAAGTCGCCACCGCTACTACGATCTCGGCGTCAACTTGGTTCCATATGACACGCATCGGCCTGTTGTCACCGCGACCTCGCGGCGGAGTCATGAGAAGCCCGCCTCGGAAAGCCGAGACGGGCTGAAGCTGCTTCGACAGCCTCGAAGGCCAAGACAAGGGAGGATTGTAGGCCCGCGACCGAACCTTGAAGTGCAGCGAATGTTCCTCTGGATGTAGGCTCTTATTCGATTAGCCTCCGCGGCAGCCCGCCTCCAATGCGGGGCATTTCGTTTTTGCTCAAGATTTCTCCTGATCTCCAGAAGCTTGCTGGATTTCCGTCATCACCTGCCGGGGATCGACATTCTCGGCCAGTTGCGGCAGCTCCTGATCGGCCGGTGTGGAGACATTGAGGCGCTCCGTCAAAGCAGCCACCATTTCGATGAGCCTCGTGGTTTCGTGCTCGTTGAGAAGGCTGATCTGCAGATCCAGCTCCGCTCGGCGCTCGCTGTGTTCGGCCATCCTGTTTTGGTTGATCAGCACGAAGGTGGACAGGAAGATCGCCTCGACCGAAGCCACCATGGCCAGGATCACAAAAGTTGGGTCCCAAGCTGGGACGGCCGGTATCAGGCCAAGGTTCGCAAGGATCCAGGCGACCAGAATTGCGAGATGCAAATAGACAAAAGGCATGCTTCCCGCGAAGCGCGAAATGATGCCGGCAATTCGCACCTGAACGCCTTGGTGCTCCTCCTGTTGTCGCCTGTGGTCGACCAGAGCCTGTATGTTCTGCTGAAGGACCGACTGCATGTCGGCGGGATGCTGATCGTTCATCTTTGAAAGCCCGGTTTGGCGGCCAATGTCGTCCGAGCGTTGCTCATCGCCCGCCTGGCACGTCCGGCGAGGCTGCACCGCCTGAACTCGCGGGCTCATGGCCGCCGGTCTCTTCAGACGAGGAGTGCCGTCCTGCAATCGTGTCCACCATGGCGATCACCGCCCCCGGGGCGCTCTGATGAACCATATGGCCGGCGCCCTCAACGACGTCGAGGAGGGACCCACCGACCTCCGCATGCAGGCGTCGTGCCTCCCCCTCGGCGTCGAACAGCCGGTCTCCAGAACCCGCCAGGATGCCTGTCGGGACACCAATGTCCGTGTAGCTGGCCTTCGTCAGCAGGGCCGCCGCCAGCATCGATGCCGATTCCGAACACACCGCCCGCAGTTGGGAAGGGCGGCTGGCGATATCTTTTGCGAGAACGGCGAAGTCGGCAGCGACATCCGCTGGGTGGAAGATCTTCTGCATCGTCCAAGGCCAGGCAAGCCTCACAAGCACCGGCAGCAAGGTGTGGCGAAACGCGGTGCCGACGAATGGCAGAGCCGGGAGGGCGGCCAGCGCAAGATCAAGCCGCGGCGGCGGATAGTAATAGCCGGAGACCAGCACGACGCCGGCAACCGAACGAGAATGCCTGCGCGCCAATTCGAGGGCTACCCAAGCGCCCCACGAATGTCCAAGCACGATGTAGTTCTCGATACCCAGCCTGCCGGCGGCGGCATGTATGAGATCGGCTTGGTCGCGGGCAGACCACCGCCGGCCGCGCGACCGCGTGCTTCGCCCGAAGCCCGGCCGATCAAATGCGAGTACCCGATAGGTTTTTGCCGCCTGATCGAAGATGCCGCTCGACTTGAAATCCTGTGCCATGGATCCGTTTCCATGCAGCAGAATGAGCGGCATGCCGGTGCCGGCTTCGATAAAATGCAGGCGAAGACCGTCAACCTCCATGACATGGCCGTGCGCCCGGCCAACAAGCGCACGTTTGGCGCGGGCGTGATTGTACCCGGCAAGTGCCGATAATGCGGCGATGAGCAGCACGGTCGATAGCTTCGGTCCATCCCTGTCGAACGCCATGCCCATGCCTGCCAGCAACTGCCCTGCCCGGTGCCCTGCCTGCCCAAACCTTCGGAGTGGCGGCTTGTTCCGCTGGACAAAGACGACGCTTTGTAGCCGGCTCAAACGGCCTAGGCGGTAAGCTCTCTATGGGCATGGGACGCGGCGATGGCAGCTTGTCCAAACGCGACCGCAATCTGATTCAGCGCTTTCACAACGTCGCCGATGGCGTACATGCCGGCGACGGAAGTCTGCTGGTGCTCATCGACCGTGACGTAGCCCTCCGCGCAACATCTCGCGCCGACGGCCAGGGCGAGGTGCGAGCGCACCTTGCATCCCAAGGCCGCGTAGACTGCATCGAAGCGGCAGGTCGCTCCATCCTGCAAAATCGCCGCACAACCGTCAGCAGCCGGGCTGAGCCTGTCGAGAGTGTGACGGATGACTATCCCTCTTTCGCCCGCCGCGCGACGCGTGCTGGTTGAAAAGTCCGATGCATGGGTCCCCAGCATCGTTACGTGTGGTGTGAATCGGCTGAGGAAAATGGCCTCGTGCAAGGCTCTGTCACCCTGCCCCACGACCGCTATCTTCCGGTCGATCACCTCATATCCGTCGCACACCGGACAAAGCCGAACGACACCGGCCGCGATTGCCTCCGCCAAGCGGGGCAATTCGGGTGTCGTGTCGACAATCCCGGTCGACAGGAAAACCTTACGCGCGCGGATTGCGCCGATCGAGGTCTCAGCATCAAAGCCTCCCTCGCCAGCGGCCAGCGAAAACACCTGCCCCCGCATCAAGGTTGCTCCGTACAAGCTCGCGTGGCGGCCAAGCCGATCGAGAAGGTCGGGGCCACTTATCCCTTCGGGAAAGCCCGGACAATTATGGCTCTTCGGGATCAGAGCGGCACGGGGCTGGCCGGCATCGACCACCAGCACGCGATGGCGAAAACGGGCGAGATATTGGGCTGCGGTCAGTCCCGCTGGCCCGCCTCCGACGATCAGCACATCTTCAGCGTCGGCGAGCGGGTGACCGGCATGGCTTTCACCGCAGGTTTGCTTCATCAGCGGCGAACTATCTGGTTCGTTCGATGTTCCAGCACGACACGCGGAGAGACCGCATAAGCCCGGCCGGCTTCAGCCGCAGCCAGAGAGCTTCGATCTCGTTGTCACACCGGTCCTGCTCGGCGTCGAAACCTTCTTACCGCTTCGGGGTTAATCCTGACGGACAAGGTGAGCACCTGCGAAACACAACCGTTGACCTCGTCCTCAAACGACGTCGGGCGGCTCGCAGGCCATGAATGATATGAGTGAAGAGCTGAGGCCGCCGACAAAGGGCGCTGCCGAACTCGCTCAAACGGGGAGCGCCGTTTTATGAATGGATGCCTCAAGGCTTCAGATGATCCGGGTCGCTACCTTTAACGTAAACGGCGTCAACGGTCGATTGCCGGTTCTACTCAAATGGCTGGGTGAGACGCACCACGACATCATCTGTCTCCAGGAATTGAAAACATCGGACGAAAAGTTTCCTGCCGATGCCATCAGCAACGCCGGCTACGGGGCGATATGGCACGGACAGAAGTCGTACAACGGCGTAGCCATTCTCGCTCGGGGCAAGCAGCCGCATGAGCGTCGGCGCGGGTTGCCCGGTGACGCCGATGACACGCATAGCCGTTACATCGAGGCGGAGATCGACGGTCTCGTCGTTGGTTGCCTATACCTGCCCAACGGCAACCCGGCGCCTGGTCCGAAGTTCGACTATAAGCTCCGCTGGTTCGAGCGGCTGATCGACTACGGACGGCTCCTGATCAAGGACGCGCCCGCCAGCCTGCTTTGCGGCGACTACAACGTGGTGCCGGCGCCGATCGACGCCGCGGTTCCGGCACGATGGCTGGGCGACGCCGTCTACTTCCCGGAGAGCCGACAGGCTTACGCCGACCTGCTTGCCGATGGCTGGACCGATGCCGTCAGGCTGATCCGTCCCGAGAGAGGCGTCTATACCTACTGGAATTTTTCCTATCGGGGCGGTTACGACCGCAGCTCCGGCCTTCGCATGGACCATCTTCTCGTGAGCCCCTCGCTCACGAACAGGCTGGCCGGCGCGGGCGTGGATGAGACGGTACGGGGATGGGACAAGCCAAGCGATCACGCGCCAGCCTGGATCGAACTCGACTGGCCCCGGTGAACCGAGACATCGGGCTTCAGCCAGACCGCATGACGCCAGGTTCGTCCGCCTCTCTTAATCGTTGCGAATCCTCGGGGGCGGCGACCAGATCCTGGAATCCAAGTGTGACGACGAGATAACCCGCCTCGTCGTAGACTTTCGTCACCCAGTTGGTCGGGTCCGCGCCATCGATAATTCCGTCAAGCATGGCCTCCTTGGCTGCGCGCTTCGCCTCTTTGATGGCCTCATCCCGATCAGCCATGTCGGCGAAGATTGCAGGCTGGGACATGCCTTCGATAAACTCGAAGCGAAATTTCGGCATCGATCCCTCCTGTCGGTGGTGATAACGGATCGGCCATTGCTGGCAGGGTGACGGTCAACGCCACCGTTTCGAAAAGGATGCACCGATTGTGCGTGCCTGAACCGGAGGTCAGGCAGCGTTGCTGGCTTCCGTTTGCCAGTCGTCCTGCCAACGCGCGCGCACGGCAATCATCAGCATGGCCGATTCCGTGATCCCGGTCTGGAACAGCCTGATCAGCTCTCTCGCGATGGAGTGAGCCGCCGCGGTGTCCGGCAAAATGGCAAACTCCTGGCACATCGCGTCGAAGACCGCGCGAAGCGTGTCCAGGTCATTCGGGTAGAGGGTATCCGTGCGAATGGGTCGGTCAAGCATCAAGCGTCTCCAAACGAGCGAGAGTGCGATGGTCTCCCAAGCAGCGGAGCCCGTTACATGCCCGCTGACCTCTCGCTTATGCGGCACAGCGCACGACGTGTCGCTAACCTATGATGGACCGAGGCAAGTTCGCGCACAAAAGATCCAATTGCGTATAGCGACGCGGCTAGCGCCACGCCCAATGGAAGCCGCACGACCGCGTGCGGGCCGCAATGGAACTCTTGGCCGTCAACTGCATTATCCAGTCCGGGCAAAACGGGGGCGATATGGGGGTCACTTCAGGCGATCGTCAATCTGAACTGCAGCGCTTCGAGCTGTTGGCGGCGCTGGGCGACCGGATTCGCGAGATTACTGATCCTGCCGAACTGGCCCACGCTGCCGCGGAACTGGTAGGGAGACATTTCGATGTCAGCCGAGCCGGATACGGCACGATCGATCTTGAGAAAGAAACCATCACGATCGAGAGGGATTGGAACGCGCCAGGCATCAAAAGCCTGGCTGGGACCCTGAATTTCAGGAACTACGGCTCGTATATCGAGGACTTGAAGCGGGGCGACACCGTTGTCTTCGAAAATGCCGAGACAGACCCGCGAACAAGGGATCATGCAGAGGCTCTCAAAGCCATCAGCGCCCAATCCGTCATCAACATGCCGGTTACCGAGCATGGCGGTTTGGTGGCGCTGCTATACCTGAACCACTCCGCGCCCAGACGCTGGGCCAAGGAGGAGGTTGCCCTTATTTCGGAAGTGGCGGACCGGACGCGTACCGCCATCGAGCGGCTTCGCGCTGAGCGAGCGCTGCGTGAGAACGCCGAACGCCTGGCTTTTCTCGACCGTCTTGGAAGGGAGATTGCCCTCGCGGCCGACGCCGACGCCGTCATGGCGATCACCACTCGTCTGTTGGGCGAACATCTTGCCGTCTCGATTTGCGCCTACGCCGACATGGAGCAGGACCGGGACCATTTCACCATCCGTGGCGACTGGAGCGCACCCGGCTCGCCCAGCATCAGAGGGTACTACAGTCTTACCGATTTTGGTCGCCTGGCGGTCACCAATCTCAGCGCCAATCGGCCGCTCATCATCAACAACAACCTCGAGGAAATCGCGCCCGAGGAGGCAAAGACCTTTCAGGACATCGGCATAACGGCAACCATCTGCATGCCCTTGGTAAAACAGGGCCGGCTGACCGCCCTGATGGCCATTCACGACAAGCAGCCCCGCGTCTGGTCACAGCGCGAACTGTCCTTGCTGACGGAGGTGACGGAGCGGTCCTGGGCTCACATCGAGCGCGTTCGCTCGGAACAGGCGGCCCGGGCCAGTGAGGAGCGCCTCCGGCTTGCCACGGACGCAGCCGCTATCGGGACCTGGGACTACGATCCCGTCACCAAGGCGCTGCGGTGGGATGACCGGTGCAAAGCCCTTTTCGGCCTCCCGCCAGACGCGGAGGTAACATATGAAAGCGCGTTCCTGGCGGGTATTCATCCAGAAGATCGGGCCCGCGCCGACGAGGCCGTACGCCAGGCGCTCGCGCCGGGCACGTCTTCCCGCTACGACATCGAATATCGGACGGTCGGCTTGCACGACGGCAAGGAACGCTGGATTGCGGCAGCGGGCGAGTCGCTTTTCCAGTCAGGGCGCGCGGTCCGCTTCATTGGTACCGTCATGGATATCACCGCGCGAAAGCGGGTGGAGCATCAGCTTCAGATGATGAACGTCACCGCTGCCGCGGTAGCGGCCGAGCTCGACGTGGAGCGGATTGTTCAAACGGTAACTGATGCCGGCGTAGCGCTGTCGGGCGCACAATTCGGAGCTTTCTTCTACAATGTGATCGACGACAAGGGCGACAGCTACATGCTCTACGCCCTGTCGGGCGCACCTCGCTCCGCGTTCGAAAATTTTCCAATGCCTCGCAACACGGCGGTGTTCGACCCCACTTTCCGCGGGACAAGCGTGGTGCGCTCCGACGACATCCTCGCCGACCCCCGCTACGGCAAGAACTGGCCCCGCAAGGGAATGCCGGAGGGCCATCTGCCAGTGCGTTCCTATCTTGCGGTACCGGTCGTCTCGCGTTCGGGAGAGGTGCTGGGCGGCCTCTTCTTTGGTCATGCAGAGATCGGCGTCTTCGCCGAACAGCAAGAGAAGGCCTTGCTGGGGCTTGCGGGCCATGCCGCGACGGCAATCGACAATTCTCGACTGTTCAAGGCGCTGCAGACGCTCAATGGCACCCTTGAACAACGTGTCATGGACGAAGTCGCCGAACGCACCAGAGCAGAAGAGCACCTGCGGCAGGCCCAGAAGATGGAAGCTGTCGGACAGCTTACCGGTGGCATCGCGCACGACTTCAACAATATGCTGGCTGTCATCATCGGCGGACTGAACCTTGTGCAGCGCAAGCTCAGAAACGGCGATACCAACGTCCACCAGTTCGTGACCGGCGCGATCGATGGAGCCCAACGTGCTGCAGAACTTACCAAGCGGCTGCTTGCCTTCTCTCGCCAGCAACCTCTGGCGCCCAAGCGCCTGAATCCAAATCGCCTCGTCTCGGATATGAGTGAATTGCTGAGCCGGACGCTTGGGGAGACAATCCAAATCGAGACCGTGCTCGCCGCGGGACTTTGGCATGTGGAAGTCGACGCAGGGCAGCTGGAAAGCGCGTTGCTCAACCTTTGCGTCAACGCGCGGGATGCCATGCCCGCTGGTGGAAGGCTGACCATCGAGACATCCAATGCCCATGTCGACGACCGGTATGCGAGAGAAAACGCAATACCCTCCGGCCAGTATGTGATGATAGCTGTCACGGACACCGGAACCGGCATGACCGCTGACGTGTTGGCCAGAGCCTTCGATCCGTTCTTCACCACAAAGGGGGTTGGCAAAGGCACCGGGCTGGGGCTCAGCCAGGTTTATGGATTTGTTCGCCAGTCCGGCGGCAGCGTCAAGATCTATTCCGAGCAGGGTATCGGAACCACTTTGAAAATCTATCTGCCGCGCTCGCACGGCGACGTGGTCGACAGCCCGGCCGAGTCCGTGGCGGGCGAGCACCCCGGCAGTGAGGACGAGATCATCATGGTTGTCGAGGATGAAGATCGCGTCCGGCTGATGGCTGCGGAGGCGCTGCGGGAACTGGGCTATTCCGTGTTGGAAATGCAAGGGCCGCGGGACGCGCTGGCGGCCGTCGCAAGCGGGCAAGTGCCGTCGCTTCTGTTCACTGACGTCGTCATGCCGGAGATGTCCGGCCGGGAACTGGTGGATCAGGTCAAGAGCATGCACCCGTCGCTAAAAGTGCTCTACACCACCGGCTACACACGAAACGCGATTGTCCACAACGGCACACTTGATTTTGGAACGGAGCTTTTAACCAAGCCCTACACGATTGACGAATTGGCAGAGAAGATCCGTAAGGTGCTGGATCGCAAGTGAATGGTCACTGTCCGAGGCACACCAATCCCTCTCCGCTTCAGTTACTTTACGGGACGCCGCGCTTGGGCGGAATTGATGCCTTCGGCAAGACAACTGCCGTACCGCAGAGGCTATTGGGGCTTCGTGCACCCAACAGTGAAACCTTTTCCCTACTCGCAGCTTGTTTGCGACACCGGAGGAAACGATCGTGTCAAGGCGAGATGGAGAAATGGGGGATCAACCGACCAAGAGGCGTCGTACACGTCCCTTGAAGGGCGAGGACGCGGAGGTCCGGCATGTCGTCGAAACGCATGACCTGTCGCCCGCTCAGGCAAGGGAGCTGGTACGTCGCCACGGCAACGATTGGCGCAAGATCGATGAGGCGGCGAAGTCATACAAGGACAGCACCTGACGGAAGCCTCCAGGTCTCTCGGGAAGACGCTAAATCCTATTTACAGCAGCGGCTCATCTCGCCTGACAGGCTTGTTCGAGAGCCCGCGATTTCCAATTGAAAAAGAAAGCCCACTGCCTCGGGGGAGTGCAGCGGGCGATCGGCTAGGAGTTGAGGGGACATCTCCACGCTGGGTAAACAACAGATCAACAGCGGATCGGTTCCAACGCTGCGCCCGTGGCAAGGAAACCCGACGCCTAATCTCTTTCCGTGCCTTGTTCATCATCAGAATGATCGATGAATTCCCCCTCTTGCAAGCTCATAACCGGGTATCAACCGTAAACCCAGGCAAGCCATGCTCCCGGCGTATTTGAATGCACCAGCAGCGGATCAGGACCATCACCAGGATTCTCGGCCCTCCCGCAGATGGATAGACGTCCCGGCCTACGCCCTGGATCAAGGTGGCCCGGCGCTGCGCCTTCATCAGAAGTTGGGCCCGGCATTTGCAGATGTCGGGATTGCCGATCAGCTCAAGAAAGTCACGGCCCAATATTCCGAAAAAGCCGCTGTGCATGACGGCGTGAATCAACTGTCGTACTTCGAGCTTGCAACTGCCGTCGAAGTCCTGTCCCGCCGGATCGCTGCCGTCGTTCCCGTGGGGCAGCCGATCGGAATTTATCAACCAAACTCCGTCTGGTACATCGTTGCTGTCCTGGCGAGCATGGCGGCGGGAAGGATTTCGGTTCCCCTCAACGCCCGGGACCCAATCGCCCGTGTCAACGAGATTGTCGGCGTCGCGCGGCTCCGCGCCATTCTTGGCGTTGGACACCGGCATGCGGGTTTACCCGAGGACATCCGGTGGATCGATGTGACTGCCAGCCCCGAGTCGACGGCGCCGCTGTCATCGACGCAATTGCCTGCCGTATCCGTCGATGCACCGGCGATGGTTCTTTACACGTCTGGCAGCACCGGATCTCCAAAGGGCATAGTCAACAGCCAGCGCAGCCTGCTCTGGCGGGTGCACCAATATGCCGATGCGTGTCACATCAATTCCGACGATGTCTTCCTCCCCTTGACCGGGCCGGCCACCATAGCCGGATGTCGAGAAATCCTGACTTCGGTCCTGTGCGGCGCCACTTTGCATATGGTCGACGTGGAAGCGATCGGCCTGCGTGCGGTTCGCGAGCGAATGCAGCAGGTTGGCGCGACGCTTACTTACCTCGTGCCCGCGCTGCTTCGCGCCCTCATGGCCAATGCCCCCGCCGATGCGTTCGGATCGCTCAGGGTGGTCCGCGTCGGCGGCGAGAAAGTGCTTTGGACCGACATTGCCCTTTTGCGAAAGGCGATTCCTGCTCATTGCCTCGTACAGATCGGCTACTCGTCAACCGAGACGACCGGGTCACAATGGTTTCTGCCTCGCGTTCAACCAAAGAACCAAACGTCCGTGCCGGTCGGCCGGCTCTTGCCAGGAATAGCTTTTGCGATCGTCAACGAGGACGGTGACAGCGTACCGCGGGGCGGAAGCGGGGAACTCGTCATCAAGAGCCCCTACGTCTTGCTCGGCCACTGGGAAAACGGCACCGTCATCCCTGCCGAGGCGGATCCCGATGATCCAAGTCAACGGATATTCGCGACCGGCGATCTCGTCCAATTGGACAATCGGGGCCTGCTGAGGATCGTCGGCCGCAAGGGGCGCCAGATAAAGATCAACGGTCGGCGCATCGAGCCGGCCGAAGTCGAGAGGATCCTGCGCTCCGCCTCGTCAGTCGAGGATGCGGTGACGATCGTGACCGAGGCCAACGAACTGGTCGCTTTCGCGATCCCCAGGAATTCCGCCGGTCCGGCCTTCGCCGACGACCTTCGCCAGCTGCTTGCAAAGACGCTACCGCCGCCATTGCGGCCGCTTCGGCTCCACAGGGTAGAGGACATTCCGCGCCTGGCGGGCGGAAAAATAGATGTGGCGAAACTCGGGAAAATGGATCTTCTGGCCAAGAAGCCTACCCAAGTTGCCGATCCACCGATTTCAGGCAGCGATCTCAAGGCCCATCAAGCAGTGCAGAATGCCTGGACCAGGGTCCTCAACACGCGGGCAGCCGTCGGGCGATGGGATGAAGCGGGAGGGGACTCGCTGAAGCTGCTCCACTGCGTCATGGAGATCGAGAACGAAATCGGCCAGGAACTGGATCTTGAGGCATTTACCGTCGGGATGAGCGCCGAAGCGATGGTCAGCGCGGTCGCGTCCGCACAAGCCGGCAATGCGCCCGATCATGTGCTGGAGCATGATCGGCCTTTTCTCTTTCTGTTTCCCGGCTCCGTGGGCTATGGGCCTAGTCTTGCAGCCTTCGCCTCAGCCATGGGCAAAGTCGCAACGGTCCGTCCGATAAGATATCCCAGCCTCGCGACCATTCTCAGCGGCCAGAACGATCTTGCCGCCATGGTGGACGCCGCGCTTGAACAGATCAACCGCATCCAGCCGTCGGGCCATGTAAGGCTTCTCGGCCACTCGCTCGGCGGAGCCGTCGCATTCGAAGTTGCCGTGCGCCTGCTGAAGGAGGGAAGGTCCGTGAAGTTTGTCGGTATCCTCGACACCAGCCTGGCTGGCGAGCGGAGCCGTCCCTGGGAGACAATCACCCGCACCTTGCGCCGGGTCCGATCCAACCGCATGTCACCCTATCGAATGGCTTGCCGTGTTTTGGCGAAGCTCACGGTCAAGGTCGGCCAGGAAGCTCGTCTTGCCCAAGCCATCGACCACTTTTCCCGAGGACAATTCAACGCAACCAGCTTCCGCATCAAGCTGGAGTTGCAGGAAGTCTTGCGTGCGCAGGCCTTCTTCCGTTGGTTGGAGCAGCCAAGAACGGTGCTCCCGATCACCGGAACGCTGTTCCGTTGCGCGCGACCGGGAATGCCTCTTGCGATCGGATGGGATCGGGTGTTCGCGGACCTGCAGGTCATCCCGATTGCCGGCAACCACATTGATCTGGTCGTCGAGCCTCACATCGGCGTCAATCGTCCGCTGATCGAGGAGGCGGTCGCTCGCACTTATTCGCCGGCCGAGTCTTCAACCATGAAAGGCAGCTTCGCGTGACTTCGCGGTTCGGCAAGGATGTTCTGGCACTGGATGCGGCCGCGGAGGTCGACCGCATCGTAGCATCCGTGCGCGAGCAGGTATTGGTCGCGCTCCGCCGGCGCGGAGTGGTGGTCGGGCTCTCAGGCGGCATCGACAGTTCGGTGGTCGCGTCGTTGTGCGTGGCTGCCTTCGGCAAGGACAGGGTGCTCGGGATCTTCATGCCGGAGCGTGACTCGTCCGGGGACTCGCTGAGGCTGGGGCGCGTTATCGCCGGTCAGCTGGGCATCGACACCATCGCCGAGGACATTGCGCCGGCTCTCGACGCCATCGGTGCCTATAGCCGGCAGATAGAGGCCATTCGCACCGTTGTTCCGGACTACGGCGAAGGGTGGAAATGCAAGCTGGTGCTGACCTCGGTGCTGGAGAGCAAAGGCCTCAATATCACCCGTCTCACCGTTCAGGATCCCCAGGGGAAGATCGATACCGTGCGCCTGTCAGGAGCGGCCTATCTGCAGATAGTGGCCGCGACCAATTACAAGCAGCGCATTCGCAAGATGACTGAGTACTATCACGCGGACCGTCTCGGCTATGCGGTGGCGGGCACGCCTAACCGGCTCGAATATGATCAGGGTTTTTTCGTCAAGCAAGGCGACGGAATCGCTGACCTGATGCCGATCGTCCACCTCTACAAGACGCAGGTCTATCAACTGGCGGAATATCTCGGTGTGGACGGGGAGATCCGGCGCAGGCCGCCGACGACCGACACCTTCTCCATGGCGCAGAGCCAGGAGGAGTTCTACTTCGCCCTGCCCTATCATCAGACGGACCTATGCCTCTACGGCGTGAACCATGGCATCTGCGCCGATGAGGTCGCTGATGTTGCCGGGTTGTCACCAGACGAGGTCCAGAAGGTCTTCAAGGATATCGAAGCCAAGCGTCGAGCGGCGCGCTATCTGCACGCCCAGCCTTTGCCTTCGGTGCCAATGACGGTGGACTGACGGATGTGCGGGATCGCCGGAATTGTCGCGCTGAGCGCCACTGCCCCACCTCCTTCGCGGGAAGCGCTGTTGCGTATGGTGGGCGCGCTCGCACACCGCGGACCCGACGAGCGGGGGCTGTACCGCGAACGACGTGCGGGTTTGGCGCATGCCCGCCTGTCCGTGGTCGACCTGCTGCACGGCCAGCAGCCACTCGCCGACGTGAGCGGCCTGACATGGATCGTCTTCAACGGTGAAATCTTCAACTACGTCGAATTGCGTGACAAGTTGATCGCGCTTGGTCACCGCTTCCGCACGCGTAGCGACACGGAAGTCGTGCTCCATGCTTACCAGGCCTGGGGCCAGGCCGCCTTTGGGCGGATGAATGGTCAATGGGCAGTCGCGATATGGGACTCTGCTGCCGGCCGCCTGACCCTGTCGCGTGATCGCTACGGCATCTGCCCGCTGTATTATTGCGAGCACGGCGGCCGCGTCTTCTTTGCAAGCGAAGTCAAAGCCATTTTCGCCGCGGAAACAGCGATTCCTCGCGCCTTTGATCCGGCAGGAATCGATCAGACGTTCACATTCTGGACGGTGATCCCGCCGCAGAGCGTCTTCGAAGGCGTCAAGGAACTGCAGCCTGGACATATCCGGCTCTATGAAGGTGGCGTGGCACGGGAGACGGCCTTCTGGGAGCCGCATTATCCCCGAATTTCCGCTTCCGACCCTGAATGGTTCACCGGCTCGTGCGATGATGCCGTCGAGGCGGTCCGCGGTGCGCTCGAAGCCGCGACGGCGCTGCGGATGGTGCAGGCCGACGTGCCGGTGGGCTGCTATTTGTCCGGTGGGCTCGACAGCTCGCTTGTCGCGGCGCTCGGGAGACGTTTCGCGGGGGAGCGCTTCCAGACATTCTCCTTGCGTTTTGCCGACGCCGAATACGACGAGACCTATTTCCAGCGCCTGGTCGCCGCCGCGACCGCGAGCGAGCACCACGAGGTGGTGATTTCCCGCCGCGACATTGCAGCGGTTTTTCCCGAGGTCGTCTACCACGCCGAGCGGCCAATCCTGAGGACGGCGCCGGCCCCGCTCTTCCTTCTGTCCAAGTTGGTCCGCGAGCGCGGCATCAAGGTTGTGCTGACAGGGGAAGGCGCCGACGAGATGTTCGCCGGCTACGACCTTTTCCGCGAAGGCAAGGTTCGCCGCTTCTGGGGGCGTCAACCTGCTTCGAGCCGGCGTGCGCGACTGCTTGAGCGACTCTACCCCTATCTGTCGCGCTCACCGGTGCACCAACAGGCCATGGCGCGACAGTTCTTCGGGCGCGATCTTGATGCCTGCGACAGGCCCGGCTTTGCACATGACACGCGCTGGCGCACCACGAGCGCCATCAAGCGCCTATTCTGCCCCGACATGCGCGGCGCCTCGCAGCACCGCAATGCAGTCTCCGAACTGCTCGCCCCTCTCCCCGCCGAATTTTCGCGATGGAGCTTCCTTGCCCAGGACCAGTATCTCGAAATCCGAACGCTGATGTCGGGCTACCTGCTCTCCTCGCAGGGCGACAGGATGCTGATGGCACACTCGGTCGAGGGGCGCTTCCCCTATCTCGACGACGATGTCGTGGCGCTCGCGAATTCGCTTCCGGATGCTTACAAGTTGCGCGTCCTCGACGAAAAGCACGTGCTCAAGCGAGTGGCGCAGCCGATCGTGCCACCGCAAGTCGTTGCCCGCACGAAGCAGCCCTACAGGGCGCCAAACGCGCTTAGTTTCGTTGGTCATGATGCACCAGATTACATTCGCGAAGCACTGTCGGACACGGCATTGCGCGCGGCAAATGTCTTCGATCCGAAATCGGTGGCTTTCCTGCTTGGAAAGTGCCGGTCCAAGGCCGGCGACGGCGATCTCTCCAACTCCGACAACATGGCACTGGTCGGCGTGTTGTCGACCCAGCTTCTGCATCAGCAGTTCATCGCGAGCCGCCCACGCGGAGCGGACAAAGCCGAGCTCAGGATCGACGTTGATCACGAACAGCGGGAAAGGGTCCTGGCATGATCCACGGCGCCGTACCACTCCTGCAGGACTACCTCATCCATTCCGCCGGCCGGCTTGGCGGCAAGGTCGCGTTGGTGGCCGGCAAGCAACGCGTCACCTACGCGGAGATCGATGAGCGCTCCGACAGGATCGCGCATTTCCTGGCTGCGGCCGGCGTCGAGCGCGGCGACCGCGTCATGATCTTCGCCGACAATACGGTCGAAACCGTCGTCAGCTTCTGGGCGGTCCTCAAGGCGAACGCCGTGGTCTGCATCGTCAACCCGCTTACGAAAAGCGAGAAGCTTCATTACCTGCTCAACGATTGCCTGCCAGCGGCGCTGATCACGGACAGCCATCTGCACTCGATATTCTCCCAGCCGTCGCGCGACTGTCACTCGCTGCGGGCGGTGATTGTCTCTGGGCCGGTCGACGAGGCCGAGTTCAACCGATTGCCGCACGCCGTGCGTTGGGACACGATCATCGAAGGACCTTCTGTTGCGCCGCCGCGCAAATCGATCGACATCGATCTCGCCGCCATCGTCTACACCTCCGGATCCACCGGCGAACCCAAGGGGGTCATGTTGACGCACGGCAACATGACTGCCGCGTGCGCATCGATCGCCTCCTATCTGGAGCTGCGTGAGGATGAGGTGATCCTCAACGTTCTGCCCCTCGCCTTCGACTACGGGCTCTATCAGATGATCATGGCCTTTCGCACCGGCGCACGGCTCGTCCTCGAGCGCTCCTTCGCCTTTCCGGCGCAGATCCTTCAGGTCATCAAGGACGAGCAGATCACAGGTTTTCCGGGCGTGCCCACGATCTTCGCGGCGCTTGCGGAACTCAGATCGCTGAAGAGCAACGATTTCGCGAGCATCCGCTATGTCACCAATACCGCGGCCGCCCTGCCGCTCAAGCAGATTGCCATGCTCAGGGAGCTGTTTTCGGGCGCACGCATCTATTCCATGTACGGCCTCACCGAATGCAAACGCTGCAGCTATCTGCCGCCCGACGATCTCGGGCGAAAGCCCCTCAGCGTAGGCATTGCCATTCCCAACACAGAAGTGTGGATCGTCGACGAGAGTGGCAGGCGGGTCGGTCCGGGCGTCGTTGGCCAACTTGTAGTTCGCGGCGCAACGGTGATGAAAGGCTATTGGGGCAAGCCAGAGGCCACGGCAAGGAAGCTGAAGCCGGGGCCGCTGCCGGGCGAGCAGGTCCTCTACACGGGCGACTACTGCCGGATGGACGCTGAAGGCTATTTGTACTTCGTCGGCCGTGGTGACGAGATCATAAAATCACGAGGCGAAAAGGTCGCTCCCAAAGAGGTGGAAAGCGTGCTGATGGACGTCCCTGGGGTGAAGGAAGCCGCGGTCATCGGTGTTCCCGACGACCTCCTCGGGCAAGCTGTCAAAGCATTCGTCGTCATCGAGCAGGGAAGAATTGTCGGCGAAAGGCAGCTCCTGATGGAGTGCCGGAAACGGCTGGAGAGTTTCATGGTGCCAAAGACCATCGTCATCGTGCCCAGCCTGCCGATGACCGATACCGGAAAACTCAAGAAAGCGGCCCTGTCGTAGATTGTTTCCAGACGCGCGATCGCAAGTCGCCTTTGCAACGGAGGATGGATTAGATGGATTCCATGATATCGGCCGCGGAAAGCGACGACATTCATATCAACCAGATCCGCAGCTTCCTGGCCTCGAATTTCTACATCGCGGACGTCAAGGCGCTATCCCTCACCGCATCATTGCTCGATCAGGGGATCGTCGACTCGACCGGAGTGCTCGAGGTGATCGGGTTCATCGAAGAGACTTTCGGCATCACAGTGGAAGACAGTGAACTCCTGCCGGAAAACCTCGATTCGATTCAAGGAATCGCGCGGTTCATCGTTCGCAAGAAGAAATGATCTGGCGCAAGAAGCAATGATCTGGACGGTCGGCCCGATACCGGCCGAACGCGGTCATGCCTGCCGCCTGGCCCCTGCCAGGACCACCCGCACTTCACCGGCATGGTTGGCGAAGGTGCGTATCTGCTCGTAGCCCTTGCTGCGCTCCAGAAGACTTATGACCTGGCGGTCCTGACCAAGCCCCACCTCGAACAGCAGGACGCCGCCTGGTCGGAGGTAGCGCAGCGCGTCCTTGACGACCCGCATATGAATGCTGAGCCCATAAGGACCGGCCGCGAATGCCTCTCGCGGCTCAAGCACGACCAGATGGCGGCGATCACCCTCGAGCCGCTTCTCCGAAATGTAGGGCGGATTGCAGACGATGGCATCAAGCGTGCCGTTGAGCTCCAGTCCGGACACGCCTTCGAACAAATCACCCTGATGCACTGAAATCCGGTCAGTCAAGCCATGATGAACGACATTTCGCCGCGCCGCGTCGATACAGCCGTCGGTAAGATCGCAGGCCCAAACTCGGGCGGATTGGATATGGCTAGCGATCGCGCAGGCCAGGTTGCCGGCGCCACAGCACATGTCGACGACACGCGGCGCCGGCAGGTCCATTGCGCGCAGGACATCTACGGCAATGGAGCCGAGCAGCTCTGTTTCCGGCCGCGGCACCAGTGCACCGGGCGCAACCAGGATCTTCATTCCCATGAAGATGATGCTGCCTTTGTTGTAAGCGCCGGCGACGCTGATCTCTTCGCTCACGACCGTTCTCGCAACGACATCGAAGATATTGCCGCTACCGGCGACGCCGGCAGCGATTGTCTATTGCACCGCCGCGTTTTCGAGCGCGCTGCTGAACCTGACCTCGATCGTATCACCCGGCGCCACCGCGGTATCCTGGTCGGCCGGCTGCTTGCGCCATTGCGCATCGACGGAGCGGATGATCGTCACCTGGGCCCGCACGGTTTCGCCGCCGATCGGCTGCGGCAAGGCGGATGCTCCCTGCGGCTGCAATTTCTGGCTGACCGCGTGCAGCCTTGCGGTGATGTCGGCAAGGCGCGCCTGTGTATCCCGCAACTCGTTCAACAAACCGGCACGCCTCTGGTTGTCATTGCGCTCGATCTGCCTTGCAAGATCATCCTGTTGGCGCCGAGCCCTCATGAGTTCGACCGAAGTTTCAAGCGCACGGCTCGAGGACAGAAGCACCGCGCGCCGGACATCGGCGAGCCGGTTGTTGGTCAGGTTGCCAGCCTTGAAGAGCTTGGTCACCTGCGCCAAATCCTCTTCATCGGCCTTGACTCCATCGGCTTCGTCCTGCTCGCGCTGGAGCAACGCCTGGACCTGGGTCGCTGCATCCTTGGCGCCCTTCTCCAGAAAGCTCTGCTCCTGCCCGAAATTGTCCAGCGAGAGCTTCAGCCCTTCTGCCTCGGCCTGCGCGATTTCGGTTGCGAGGGAAGAAGACAGCGGAAAGCCCTGGGGGGCCTTCATGTCGAAATCGGGCTGTTTTTGAAGTTCGGCACGTATGCGCGCACTGTGGAAATAGTCCTTGATGTATTCTCCCCAGATCGTCTCATAATCGCGCTGCAGGTCCGTTGGGTCCGGCCCAGCCTGGTTCGCCCGTGCACGCAAGAGGCTGAAGCCGCCGGCGACGGCTATCGCCTGCCGAACCGTCATGAGCGGACGAAAGGCCTGCTGGCCAGGAGCGAGCACTTCGCCAGTCACATAAATTGGACGGTATTCAGCGACGATCGCCGTCACGTCGCCGGGCCTGACGACCGCCACCTGCTCACGGCCGTCCGGCATGCGTATGTGGTAGATCTTGGTCGGCAGGATCGCCTGCAAGCGCGTCTGAAGTTCGGACGGGGTCAGGCCGGCGACAGGCACCGTGCCTGCCTCGGCGAGAACGATGGTGCCGTCCATCTGCACCACCGCACGCTGCGTCCGCTCGGGAAGCGAGGTGATTGCGATCTCGATGGTGTCTCCGGGCGAAATTCGATAGATCGTCGCATCGGCTGCCGCAGCCATCGGCAGGGCGCAAAGCATCGCAAGTGTCGCAAGGAAGAATCGGCTAAGGTTGACCATTCGCGACAATCTCCTTCTTGTCCTGGTTTTCGGGCCAGTCGACGCGGGTGACGAAGTCGTAAACCGGTCCACCGGCCACGCCCCAATTGCTGGACCAGATCACCTGTGTGCCGTCCGGCGAAGGTGACGCATGCGTCTCGCTCCAGTAGTCGAAGGGCGCGTTGCGTGTCTGCACGATGCGCCGAACTTCGCCGCTGCCGTCGATGCGCAACGCGATGACCTCCCGTGCATATGGTGCCCAGCCTGGATTGGCCGATATCTCCTCAGGGTTGCCGCCATAGGTCAGGAAGACCCAGCCGGGCCGCTTCAGAGCACGCGACGATGCATGCTCTGCTTCGCCGTATCCGGTCAGGGAGGTCACCTTCCCATCGGACAATCTTCGCTTGATCACGTGATACTTGTCGGGGCCGGATTTGCTGATGCCAACATAGACCTCGCTGCCGTCGTCATCGAGCGTAAGGTCTCCGTGGCCGGGGCGGTGATGGTCCGTCCACCTCTGTCGCAAGGTGCCATCGACACTGAAAATGGCCCTCTGCTCGGTGCCGTCGGCCAGGTTTTGAAAGCAAAGGATGTTCGTCCCGAGCGGGGAGATGGTGCAGGAGCTGGTGGTTCCGGGAACCTGAGCGAGATCGATGTCCGGGAATTTGAATCGATCCGCGAGATCGAAGGCGAACACCACGGCTTTTCCATCCGCGCGGACAGCGCGGACGGCTATACGTTTGCCGTCACGGCTTGGATTGCCCTTCGACGGCCCGAACTGCAGATCGTGGTATTGAGCCGTGACGAAGACAACCTCTTCGTGGTTTGTCCTTGGCGCCCATGTCGAGATCTTCCGATCCTCAACGCAGATCATCACGTCTGCGTTTCGTGGATGCCATTCGCATTCACCGCCTTTGTCGCGGTGGAATAGCGGAGCATATGTCTTGCCGTCGAGGAAGCACAGCCCGTTGCAGCCATTGGCCAGCACGAGCAGGCTCTGGTCCGCATTCCAGGCTTGAGCGCTCGAATAGCGATGGCTGCAATATTTCGTCCCACACACGACACCTCCCCCAAGTGCGCCGGGTTTAGTGATGCGCATGAAATTCGTGCCGAATGCCGGATCTGTCGCGGGATGCAGATAATCTGGGAGATCCATCGGCATTGGCGCGACGAACGTCGTGGACATGCTGTTTCCCTGGCTGTCGGCCGCCCGCAGCAGGACGGCAAAGGCGATCAGGAGCAGTGCCAATGGAAATGGGTAAAACCTCATGTCATGTAGCTCATTTCGCGGCGTACCCGACCTTCGCCTAGGCGCGCCCGCCACCAATCGATGGTTCTGGCCAAGCCGTGGCGCAAACTCGTTTGCGCAGTCCATCCGGTTTCGCGTTCGAGCCGTGATGAATCGGCCAGCAGAGCGCGAACCTCGGAGTTTTGCGGCCGCAATCGACTCTCGTCGCGGTGAACGGGCTTCTTGCAGTTGCTCAGTTCGCGCACGAGATCGAGCACGTCCGATATGGTCACGGCACGCTGGCTTCCAGCATTGTAGGCATGGCCGAATTCGAGTGTGGCTGAACCCGCGCTCAGGAAGGCAGCCGCTGTGTCCTCGACGAAGGTCAGGTCGCGGACCGGGCTGGTATCTCCCACCATGATCGAAACACATTTTGGATCGAGCGCCTGCCGGATGATTGTCGGTATTATGGCTCGTTCGCTTTGTCGCGGCCCGAATGTATTGAACGGCCGGAGGATCACGACGGGCAGGTCGAACGATCTGGCATAGGACTGCGCCATCATGTCGGCGCCGATCTTGGACGCCGAATATGGCGATTGTCCCTGAAGAGGATGGGACTCGCTGATCGGCATGCTGAGCGCCGTGCCGTAAACCTCACTGGTCGAGGTGTGAATGATCCGTTCCGTCTCCCATTGGCGGGCCGCTTCAAGGACATTCAGCGTCCCCATGATATTGGTTTCCACATAGGACTGGGCGGCCGCGTATGAGTACGGGATCGCGATAAGCGCAGCGAGATGAAACACGACGGCTTGGCCGCGCACGATCCGGTTCAGGAATGCACCGTCGCGTACATCGCCTCGAACGAGTTTCAGATGACCTCGGATGTCGTCTGGCAGATCATCCAGCCATCCATGACTGTCGAACGAATTATAGAGGGCCAATGCGGTCACCTCGGCACCGTTGCGGACGAGTGCCTCGGTCAGGTGCGATCCAATGAACCCATCCGCGCCAGTGACCAGAACTCTCTTGCCATTGTAGCTCATAACCAGGTGTTCCTTCTTTCACCTGAAGCGCTCCGGTTGCCGAGCGCGCACACACAAACAGCCTTCAACGCCTGAGTAGCCCGACAGGCACCCAGCCGATTACCGCCAGAAAACCGAGGATCATCCACACAACATCCGAAGCGATGGTTCGTCGGGGATAATAGGAAAGATCGAACTTGGCTTTGATCGGAAACAGCGCCTCCCTGTAGAAGGACGACAGGTCTCCTGAGGCCGGGTAGAGAGAGGCTTCGTGACGGAAAAGAACTTGCGTCGGGCCGACCAAGCCGGGTTTATATCTTAGGACCGCCTCGAAGCCGCCATGGAAGCAGTCAGCAAAGGCGAGGCTTTCCGGCCGTGGCCCGACGATGGCCATGTCGCCTCTGAGCACATTCCAGAGTTGCGGCAACTCATCCAGTTTGGTGCTGGCCAAAATGCGCCCGATCTTCGTCAGCCGACGGTCGCCTATGCTGGTCAACGCAGGGCCCTGAGGATCACACAGAACCTCGAATTTGCGGAACTTATAGATATGAAACATGCGCCCCCCTGCACCGATGCGAGGCTGCCGGAAAAGCACGGGGCGTCCGCCCTCGAGAAATAGCGCAAATGCAATCAGCAACATCAGCGGCGCGAAAACGATCGCGGCCAAGGATGCGGCCACGACATCCATCGCCCGTCTGCCAAAACCATGGCTCACGCCTGACACGACGGGCGGGTGGATGGACAGATCAAACGCGTTCATGCGGCGGTTCCCGCGTGGATGCCGCTATTGAGCGCGGTCGCCAGGACGTCCACCACGGCTTCAACCGCGGGCGCGGTAATCTGAGGATGCAGCGGAATGGTCAACTCGCGTTCCGCGAAATCCTCGGTGCGCGGCAGGTGGGTACCCGGGTAAAGCTCACGGTAGAGGGTCATCTGATGAACGGGCGGGTAATGGACCGTGGTTTGTATGTCCTGCGCCCGCAGCTCATCGACGACATGCTGCCTGTTGACGTAGCGCGGCAAGAGGATCGGCATGATGTGGTAAGCCGAGGCTCGCGGTTCTTCGAACGGTATTGTGATCGCCGGACAACGCAACGCGATAAGGCGCCGGTACAACACGACAAGAATGCGCCTTATCTCGTTCCACTCCTGCAGGTTCTGGAGCTGAACCAAGCCGATCGCGGCCCGCATTTCATCCATTCGGTAGTTAAAGCCGAGCATGGTCACATCGTAGTGCGCGGTGCGGCTGTTTAGTCGCTGGCGTGTTCCGGTGGTCATGCCGTGCGCGCGAGCCTGGCGAATCCTGTCCAGCAGTTGGGGGTCCCGGGCAATTACGGCCCCACCCTCCGCCGTCGTCATGTTCTTGTTGCCGTAGAAGCTGAAGGCGGCGCCCGCACCAAAGGTGCCAACCGCTTTTAGGCCGGGAGCATGTGCCGCATCCTCGATGATCGAGAGCCCGCGTGCGCTGGCGAATGCTTGCCAGGCGTCCTTGTCGGCAAGATAGCCGGCGAAATGAACCAGGATCACGGCCCTGGTGCGAGGGCTGCAGCGTGCTTCTGCTTCTTTGAGCGACATCAGAGGGACGTCTGCCGATTCTATGTCGACAAAGACAGGAGTGGCGCCGACATAGAGCACTGCGTTCGCGGTAGCCACGAAGGTCAGCGAAGGAACCAGCACCTCGTCGCCCGGACCAATCCCCAATCCGTGAAGGATAAGATGAAGGGCTGCGGTGCAGGAACTAACCGCTACGCAGTCCTCTGCCTCGTGCATCAAGGCAAACGCCTCTTCGAAAGCCCGGACCCGTTCACCCATCGTCAGCCAACCGCTGTCGATCACTTTCGCCAAAGCCGCTTTTTCTGGCACTCCCAGGACCGGGGAACTTACCAAGAGCATCGTCACCTCCTCGATGATCCTCGCGCCTGGCCGTTACGCTGCCGCGGCGGCCACTTCGATGGACGCCGACTGCTCTTCCCAGGAAACTGTCTGCGCGTTCTGGAAGTCCTCGACGCGTCCGATGTCGAGCCAAAGACCTTCGTGCTTGTAGACATGCACGACGCGTCCGGCCTGGAGCATCTGCAGCATGAGGTCGTCGAACCCAAACGGTATCCCGGATGGGATGAAGTCGAGGACGTCCGGGTTCATGCAGTAGATGCCCATGCTTACCAGATGCGACAGCGCAGGCTTCTCGCGGAACACCTGGACGGTGTTGTCAACCTCGTCGATGACGCCGAAATCCATCTTGGTAAGCCGCAGCGACGTCGCTATCGTGACGGAGTCTTTGTGCAGGCGGTGCGCCGCGGTAAACCGGCTGATGCTCAGGTCGGTCAGCACATCGCCGTTCAAGACAATGAACGGCTCATTCAATTCGTCTCTGATCAAGGAAAGCGGGCCGATCGTTCCGAGCGGTTCCATTTCCTGCGTGTAGCGGATCCTCAGATTCCACTGCGAGCCGTCACCGCACACGCTCCGGATCAGGTGCCCGAGATAGCCGGTGGTGACGTAGACGTCTTCGATTCCGCTACGCCGCAGCCATTTCAGCAGCAACTCGAGGACTGGCCGCGCGCCAATTGGCATCAGCGGCTTGGGCAAAACCGATGTAAATGGCCGAAGGCGCGTTCCCATGCCACCGCATTGAATTACCGCTTTCATTCGATCCTCCCTACGCACATGGCCAGAGTTGGCCTTGACGGCTGAAACCGCATCCGGAGCCAAGACGGCGAACCGCCTCGCGCAGCAGGGTTTCAGTTGTCCGAACCTGCGAGAGATTAGGGAGCCAACCGGGATACTGTCGTCGTGCGTTTGAATGGCACGGGCGAATTTCTCTGATCCCGGAACCGTAGGGGACGAAACATATCCCGCGGACCTGACGGGCGTGGTCGAGACGCGCAACAGACCAAGGTCCCACTTGAATTGCGATTGAAGGTAAACATTTTCCTAAAACCGAGCTACATTAGCGTACGGTAATTAGCAGGACGGGGTTGTAGGACGTCGGGGTCCACCTTTCTGGACGTACCGGCGCTCCTGCAAGGCGCGGCCAGGTAGTGCGGGTTGTTTGTGCGTGGGGGTTTCTATGTACAAGATCGTCATAGCCGATGATCATGGCCTTTATCGACGTGGCTTGCGCATGGCGCTGACAGCCGGAATCCCTGGTACGGAAATAATCGAGGCGACCTGTTTTGATGCCGTGGTTGGGCTCTTGGCCGAACACGAAACAATTGATCTTGCGATCCTGGACCTGAACATGCCCGGGCTGCTCACCCAGGAAGTGCTCGGCGATGTTCTCGCCGCCTATCCCAAAAGCAGGTTTGCGATTGTGTCAGGAAACGATTCACGATCGGAAATTTTGTTGGCCCTTTCAGTTGGCCTCCACGGCTACATCGTGAAGTCGCAGCCGGATGAGGAGGTGGTGCTGGCCGTCAAAGAGATCTTGTCAGGCCGCATCTATGTACCAGCCCTCCTGTCGCGAAGCTCTGGCGCAGCCGCGCCTCAGACGCATAGATCTCCCGTGGAGGCTTCGCACCAGGCCTTGGCCAGCCCAGGTTCTCTGGGAAGGCTCACGTCAAGGCAAAAGGACGTGCTCAAGCTTATGGCCGAAGGTTATTCGAACAAGGAGATCGCCCGCGATCTCGACATCGCCGAGGCCACGACCAAGATCCATGCCGCCGCAATCTTGCGTGAACTGGGAGTCCGAAACCGCACCGAGGTCGCTGTTTTGATGAGGACATGGCTTGGAACGATCTAAGTTAAGGCTGAATCTCGCCCTGGGATAGGCGTAGCTGATATCGCAATCCACCAGCCGACATTTCCAGTTTCGAAGAGTGACCGACCAAGGGCGTTCCATCGGCGCCAAGGACAATCGACCCAAAACCTTTCCGCAGGACAGGCTTGGCATTTCGGCCGCCTCGTTCGATCCAGTCGAACACGATGTCGCCGTCCGAGCCCTCGGGTGCGACGCCCCACCTTACCTCCACCTGGCCTTGGGAGTTCCCGAGCACCCCGTGCTTGACCGAATTTGTCGTGAGTTCGTGGACGACCATCGCGAAACTTTCCGCAGCGCCTCCGACGATTCTGACATGAGGCCCTGTGATCGTTGCTCTGTGTGCCTCCGCGTAGGGGCGAAGCGCATGTGCGACAATATCGCGGATCGTAGATGATAACTCTGCATTGTTGATCAACAGCAGGTGCGTGGATTCGAGCGCCCGAATTCGCTCTAAAAGATCTCCTCTGTACTTGGAAATATCCTGGTCTGAAGCAGGGATCATTTTCACGACAGCCGTGATCACGGCAAACAGATTACTGAGCCGGTGCCGCTGTTCAAGTATAAGCCGCTCCTGTCTTCTCACCGCGGCCCGCAACAGTGTCGTCTGCCGCCGCTCGGTAAGGTCAGCCGCGATCCCGAACCGCTGATGATAGCCATCGCGGATGTCCTCACGGCCGCGCAGGGCAATCCAGCGGAACTGTCCGTCCGACCGCCGAACTCGAACCTCTGCGTCGTAGTTGGCGGTTGCCGCGATGAATTCTGAATGGGCCCCGAGTTTTGGCCAGTCCGCCGTATGAATGATCGCCGACAGCTCGTCCAGAGGACGGGAAGCGGCTGGCGGCAAACCAAGAATTTCCCAAAATTGATCTGAACCGGAGACAATTCTCTCCTTGTAGTCCACGCGCCATGTGCCAAGCCTTCCGGCGAGCAGCGCAAGGTCCAGCCATTCCTTTTGGCTCAAGAGCGCTTCGCTTGCAGCCCTGCGTTCAGTGATATCCTCGAAGACGACAAATATGCCCATCGGCAGTTGTTTCTCCGGACCAGACCAAGAGAGGGTCACGCGAGCCCAGAAAACAGTGCCATCCTTCCTTCTCAAGCGCATTTCCAAGCCAAACGACGGCGCCTCCGCGCTTAGACCACGTCCAAGCCTGGCGAACAGATCGCGTTCGTCAGGATGAACGAGCGTTTCGATATGCTGGCCGACGAGCTCTTCCTGTGCGTAGCCGGACATACTGCACATGCACATGTTGACCTGCAGCAGCTCACCACGGTCATTTGCGGTCGCAAATCCCAAGGCGGCCCGCTCGAAAGCCCAGCGATATCGCGCTTCGGTCGTCTCGATGGCGGTAAGCCTGTTCTCGGCGACATCGAGCGCGCTCCTCAACTCCTGCCTTGAACGATGGAAAAGAAAGGCGATCATCCCGCCGGACAAGGCGAGGAGAATGGCCCCGGAAAGATCATCTCCGACCAACTGACCGTTCGCCGCCAGGCGAACTGCCAAGCCGACAGCCACCATGGCAAACGTGGCAGCCATCGCAGGCCAGCGGTCCTCCAGGAAGGCGATGATGACAATCGCCGGCACACATTCCAGAAAGGCCGCACTGCCACCACCTGTCAGCGACGATTTCATCTCGATAAAAAGGGTAGCCAGCAGGACGGCCGACGAAACCAGATGTTGTCGTAGCCTGTCCGACAGTACGGGACCGCCTATCCGCAATCTCATCCTGACTACCTACAACTTTTGGCTTAGCCAATGCGGCTTAGAGCCTTTGGTTATCGGACCTAGTGCTGCTGCTCGCTTTCGCGCGCCGAAATGTCAGCCTATCAGAATCATCAGAAGAAAGTTCCAACACTTAGCCCATGCGCTGGCGCCGATCTGACAGCGAAACCGGAAAGTGGTGACGACAATGAACCTGGTCGAACGGCCGAGAAGTACTGTTTTCCAAGTGCAACGTGCGATGGCGGCCATGGGGCCTGGCAGCAGGCCGTCTCCCTTGCGCCATGCCCAAAGCTCCGACCGGCAGGTTGAAAGGCCTGCTGCCGCCACCGAAGGTGACCAACCGCCGCTGCATTCTTTCCCGGGTATGCTTGATCGCCTTGGCTACGGATGTCTCGTGCTCAGCGAAACCAGGAAAGTCCTCAAGTGGAACGCCACCGCGCGCGTCATTCTCAGCGGTTATGGCAGCCAGGTGAACAACGCCGACGGCCTTTCGGGAGCGCTCAGAAGCCTGATCGCGAACGTGCCGTGCCACCTCAACCCCGGATCGTTTGCATGGATTGTGATCCGCAGCAGCGGAGATCGCCCCGTTGTCATCAACGAGCGCGGCCTCTTCGCAGCCGACAACACGATCGTCGTCGCCCTGTTGGACCGAGAGACGAAATCGGCGCCCAATCCTCAAACCCTGCAGCGAATGTTCGGTTTGACCGGAGCCGAGACACATCTGGCGGTGCGGCTGGCAAAGGGCTACACCCCATTGGAAATCGCTGAAAGCTGTGCGCTCAGCCGGACGACCATCCGAACCCAGCTCGCATCACTGTTCGCCAAAACTGAAACCAGGCGTCAGGCAGAATTGGTCACCCTTCTCGCACGCGTCTCGGTGTTGCCCTAGTTCCCTGAACATTCGGGGATGATCGTGTCCAGCCTTGCGGCCACCGCAGGGGCGGCCGTCGTGAATCCGTGCTCCATAAATCGGTTCGGCGCGTGCCGCGTCCCGTGCGCGGCCTTGAACGGTCAGCTCCATCACTGTCTTCGGGTATACCATGGCCCTAGTACCGGGCGGATCCTGAACAGGTATTCCACGAGGTACTGGCTTGCGATCTTCATCACTGATGGGCGAAGAATTTGCAGCGTGTCGCGGATAGTCACGGGCAAGGACTGGTGATGAAATCTGGCGGGTACGCGTGCAACCCGCAATGCTCGCAAGAGGCTCTCGGGGTCAGGAAGATTCCTTCTGTTTTCGAGCAGCTGCCAATTAAGCTGCTTAACGGCAAGCGTAACTTCGTCCACTTCCGTGTAGCTCTTCGATGTGGTGATGCTCGGATGGTTCGTCGCGTCGTAAAAAATCAGACCCTCATTGATCGCAACCATGTCTCCGTGACCGGCCAGGTCCACGAAGAACAGTTGGTCAACGCCGGCGGGGATCGATTTGTGTGCACGCATTCGGCATCCAGCCTGAAGAACCTTGCTGTTGATCAACAGTGTCGAGGGGATGATGCCGAGGCTCCTCGTCGTCCGGACAAGGTAAAGATCCCTGAGGCATTGCTGGCTCGAATAGACTGAAACGCGGTTTTCCTCCGATGGCGTCGAGCGGAGCATGATCCTGCCGTCTTCCACGATATTGGCTGCACAGGTCATGAATGCGGCCGAGGGATGCTCCTTGGACACCTCGGCAAATCGCTTGAGCGCGCCGGGCGCGAGCCAGTCGTCGTCATGCAGCAACTTGATCCAGGTGCCGGTGCAAGCGAGCATGGCGTTGTTGGTATTCTCGACCTGGCCTCGCCCCCTGCCGTTCTCGACAATCCGAATGCGACCGTCGGCACGCGCATATTCGTCGACGATCCTCCAGGACAGCCCTCCTTGCCCCTCGTCGTCGCTAACCACCAGTTCCCAATTCGCAAAATCCTGCTGGAGGATGCTGTCGATTGTCCTTCGAATGGTATCTGGCCTGCGAAAGGTCGGGATGGCCACTGAAATGAACGGCCGCAGTGTCACCAACTCCGCCGACCCCTCATCTTGCGAAGGTCCGACCCCTGTTGGCAGGGCTGCGGAAGGAAGGGCGTCGCGACTGTCCATCTGCGTCATGTTATCTTTCCTCCAAGGCGATGCACCGGCTGCGAGGCGACGTCTCGTCCGGTTGAACACTTTGCTTCAACAGATAGAGAGAGGCTGCCGTCTTGATGAAGAAGCCCCCGGCGCCGCCGGCAGCCATGAGATAAATGACAGTGAGAGGTTCCCAGCCAGCTCTGGCGCCGGCTAGAAGCGGACCAAACACGAGCACCGTCCTTACGGCATCGACGACCAGGCGCACCTCCTGCCGTCGCAGGAGAGCCGGCACATCCTGAAGCGGCGTCGACAAAGCTTGCACCGCGCCCATGAACGCCAGCGCCGTCATGATTTCGGCGGCGGGCAGCCATGGCCGTCCCAATAGGGGTACGACGAGCTGCGGTGCGGCGAGGCCAAGAGCCAGAATGGGCAGTGAAGTGAGCCCGCCGGCAAGGATCAGCAGGCCTCGTGCGAGGCCGAGCAGATGCCTGCGGCCGCCGCCCTTATTGGCTTCGGCGACAAAGACATTGCTGAGCGGCGTGGCAATGAGTGTGACGGGGCCGGTGACGAGCCGCGACGCGACGCCCAGATAGCCAGCATAGGCGGTCCCGAACATCGAGCCGACGAGTATCGCCGGAAGGTTGTTGATGGCGAAACTTGCGACCGTTGCCGGGATGTCGAACAGTGGAAATTTGTATTCGCGCCTGGCCTTTTCAAAGACCGTTTGCCACGGCGCGCGGGCAATACCGCACACGTCCTCCCAGCGGAAAATCCGAACGCCAAGGAACCCAATGAAGATGAATTGGCTGAGAATGTGAGCGTGCACCATCGCCTCTCCTCCGAGATGGACGATGCCGAACATCAGCTGCAACAACGCCATCGTCGCGGGCAAGATCAAGCGGCCGAGCGCGAAGTCGCGCAGCAGGCCGGCACGCAGGCTCCAGCAATTCATGGTCTCCACAAGACCTGCGCCTGCCATGCCGATCGGAACCAGCCACACAAGGTCAACAGCGCGGACCGGAACGGTGCTCGACAACATAACCCCCGCCGTCAAGGCAAGAACGCCGGTTGCCGACACGGCCAAAAGAATGAGCTTAACCGTGACGTATGCCTGCGCGTCGCTCTTGACGCCGTACAGCGAAGCCTCAAAGCGCAGTGCCGCAACCGCCCCCAGTATGTTCACGGTCGAAAGATAGATCGTGAACAAGCCGAAATCAGCAGGAGAATAGAGCCTAGCCAACACCGGAATGGTCGCGACAAGAATGAGCTGACCGGCAATTGCCATGGCCGACACGCCACCGGCCGCTCGAAGGACCTTGCCGATCGGGCTTTGAGGAAGTCGGATCATGGCGAGCCTTGCTCACGGCCGATGCCGTTCGAATTCATGAGATCCTCTCGCGCAAAAGATCGGCACTGTCGCCAAACCGATATCTGCCGTACCGGGTGAGGTTCACCCGGGTGAGGACGCTCGCCACCGGAACCGAGAGCGTTCCGTCGCTCAGGAGCTGCTCCACCACCCCGCGCGCGACATGCCGCGAGGTTCTTGCCCAGCGAACGGTAACGAGAACCGCGTCCGCCCAGCTCTTGAGGAACATGGCTTCTGGCCCAGCCAGCCCCGATGGCCCGTTTATGATGACGAGGCTGTACGCCGAGTGCAGATCTTCCCTGCACTTGGCGGTGTCGACACGCGCCAGGAGAGCCAAAAGATCTTCTGCAGGTGCCATGGTCGTCAGGTCGATGCCAATTTCGGGAATGCTGGCGACCGCGTCATCCAAGGTACAACGACTGCTGATGTAGTCCGCGAAGGAATGACGGGCCTTGGGTCCGTTGAACTGGCGCAGAAACTCGGGCGTAAGTTGGGAGCCCGCCCGCTGGAGATCCACCAGAAGAACACGATTGCCCAGTCGGGTGGCCGCCAAGGCCAGGCCCCACGCAAGCTCGGTCGCTCCGTCAGCCCGGACGCTTGGCGTGAGCAGGATCGTGTGCGGAGCACGACCCCTTGCCTGATTTGGCGCGGCCGCGACCAGCAGCGACGTCACCGCACGGCTGTAGGCCGACTTGGGCTGGCCCAAAACCAAGTCACGCAACTGTTTGGCGTGCATCCTGCCCGGTTCGGGCACGAGCCCCACGCACGGTATCCTGAGCACGGCTTCCGCCTCCGCTTCACCGCGCAAGGTGCGATCGAAGCGATTTCGCATGAGGACCAAAACGGCGCCAAGGAGGCCGAACGCAATCATTCCCGGTGGAACCAAAAAAACCGGCGGCAATGTCTGCGGAATTGTCGGCGGCCATGCAACGGAAAGGACCGAGACCCCGGCGGACGGAGCTCCGATGCGCCGCTTCAGGTCCTGCTGGCGGCCGAGAAGTTCGTTGTAGCGTTGCGTCAGGAGGCTGACTTGAGGTTCGAGCGCCCGCAAACCGGCGAGCCGGCTGGCCGTGTCGGCCGCGACCGCATCGAGCACATGCATTCGATTTCCCAGAACCTCGACCTGGGCACGATAGATGTCCGCTTCAGCGACGATATCAGCGATTGCCTTTTCGATCGCGACGGAAAAGGCATTGGCCAGATCCTTGTCCGCTGGCGCCCTGGCCACGCGAGCCGAAAGGTCGGCCAACTCCTGCGTGCCGGCGGCCTCGGCCAGGGTCGCGGCCGGCGCGCCCTGCTTTCGAAGCTCCTGGATACGCTGGAGCCGGGACTCCAGCGCCGCCAGATCCGCTTTGGACATCGATATCTGTTGGCTGAGATCCGCCCTCTCCCCGGCCACCTTGTCAGCCGAGCCTTGATCGACCGCGCCATGGCTCAGCCGATACTCCTCGAGCCGATTGGACGCATCCACCAGTTCATTCTGCAGTTTGGGCAAACTGGCGACGACGGCGTCAAGTTCCTGCATGTTCGACGCCTGACTTTTCTGCGCGAGGTCGTCGACATAGATCTTGGTGAATGTATTGGCCACCAGCGCCGCGCGCGCCGGGTCATCGTCCGAGAAGCCGACGGAAATGACCCGGGACCGGAGCTCTTGTCCGACCCTTACCCCTTTGCGCAGCGCTTTCATCTCGGCGGCCTCTGCTGCTTGCGGCGCATTGGTGGATACAACATCCCGCGGCCAAAGGCGCTTCAGCAGATCGCCAGCGAAAGAGTGCGATGTCGGCGGATCGGCGGGCGTTGGCCCCTGGCTGGAGCTTCCCTTCCCGGCTTGCGGTTGTGCGGTCGCGTTGGCCGCGCTCGGTTGACGCAGCGCTGCGGCGACTCGACGAAGGTGGCTCTCCGACGAGAGCATCGTGATGTGGTCGTCAATGCTTGAATCGATCATGTCCTGCGCTGAGCCCGGGCTGGCGGGAAGGGCCGCCCTGGCAGGAGCGTCTATGATAAGCTGGCTGGTGGCTTCGTACATGGTAGGGCGGGTTATTCCCGCCAAGGCCGCCAAGATGCCGCCGACAACCGCGAAGAGCAGAATGATCCATTTCCTGCTCGCTAATGTCACCAGCAGTTGGCGAGACGGGGTTGCTGAATTCGGGGCGCTTCTGGGAGGCCGTACGCGGGCCCTGCTTTCAGGAACCGGGGCAGCCACCGGGGTGGCTCGTGGCAATTCAATTCGGCTGACTGCGGAACCCGCCATTTCATACTCCTGCCAGATCGAGTTCACGGGATGAGTTCGATGCCGACGCCTGCCGCTTGGCCTCGTTGCACCAGGCTTGAAACATCAGCACCGACCACAGTTCACGGGAGCGGTCCTGTCCTGTAACGTGATCGCGCCAGCAGGCGTCCACCTTTGTGCTGTCCAGCAAGCCTTCGCCCTGGTTGCGAACATCGGACAGAATATCGGTGGCCCAGCTGCGCAACGGGCCCCGCAGCCAAGCCGCGATCGGCACGTCGAAGCCCTGCTTCGGCCGGTCGATCAGCCGTTGCGGAAGATAACGACGCAGCACATTTCGAAGGATCCACTTGCCTCTGCCGTTGCGAACCTTCATGGCAGCCGGAAGGCGCCAAGCGAATTCGACGGCGCGGTGGTCCAGCAGGGGACAACGCGCCTCGAGGCTGTTGGCCATGCTGGCTCGATCCAGTTTGACGAGAATGTCACCAGCGAGGTAACCGGACATGTCGTCGTACAGGAGGCGAGACAACAGCCCGTCGAGCCGCGGTGCAGAGACTATGGATGCAGGAGTCTCGTGCCGGGTGAGGTTTTCGGCCGATGATCCCGTCAGCCGCCTGTGCAGCTCGTCTTCATCCTTCGCGGCGAGAAGCCAGGCGAAGCGAGTGAGCCGATCGCTGCGCAGCGCATGCCGCACATGCGACGGAAGTGGCAGGTTGCCAATGAAATCGTGACGAGCCGCCCTGGACAGCATCCCTGCGCCGGCCGCCACCGTTCGTCGTGCACTTGCGGGTAGGCCTTGGTACCGTTTCAGCCGGTCCGCCATGAAGTGGCGGCCATAGCCTGCAAAGCACTCGTCTCCGCCGTCCCCCGACAGCGCCACGGTCACGTGCTGGCGGGCCAGCCGCGCCACCAGCAGAGTCGGTATCTGCGATTCGTCGGCGAATGGCTCATCCCACACCGTTGGCAGTTCGGGGATCACGTCACGCGCGGCGGCGGCCGAAAGGTGTAGTTCCGTGTGGTGGGTGCCCAGATGGCGCGCTACCTCGGCGGCGTAAGGGGCCTCGTCAAAGCCGCTCTCCGCGAAGGCGATGGTGAAAGTGCGCACGGGATTTGGCGATTGAGCCTGCATCAAGGCTGCAACGGTAGAGCTGTCGACGCCTCCCGACAGGAAACCGCCCAACGGAACGTCGGCGATCATGCGCTCGCGAACGGCAAGCCGGAGCAGATCATCCAGTTCATTGGTCAAATCGTCGTCACTGCCGGCGATCTGGTGTTCTCGGCCGTTCTTGGCGACTTCGGCCAGCGACCACCAGCGACTTGCGCCCTGCGAAAGGGAGGCGGCCCCGCGCCCCTCCGCCACAGTCGCGGCCGTGAGGGTCAGGACCGAGCCGGGTGGCAGCTTGAAGACACCTCGCCAAATGCAACTCTGATCCGGGACCCACCCCTTGGAAAGCATTGCAGTGGCGGCATCCAGATCGATCTCCGGAGAGTAGCCTGAAAAGCGGCTGATTGCTTTCAGTTCGGAAGCAAAGACCAGCGCATGCCTGGCTGAAGCGATGTAGAGGGGCTTTTTGCCCAGTCGATCCCGCGCGAGATGGAGGGTCCTCGTCTTCAGGTCCCACAAGGCGAACGCGAACATGCCAGCAAAACGCTGGAGTGCGGCCTCGAGGCCCCAGCTCTCGATCGCACACAACATGACTTCCGTGTCGCTGGTGCCGCGGAAATGGTGCCCGACGCCTTCAAGCTCGAGACGCAGGTCACGGAAATTATATATCTCGCCGTTGAAGGTGATCGCATACCGACCGCTTGTGGACAGCATGGGCTGTTGCCCCGTTTCCGACAGATCGACGATCGCCAGCCGCCTGTGGCCTAAGGCAATGCCTGCTTCGCGATCCGTCCAGAGTCCTTCGCCATCCGGACCGCGGTGACGAAGCGCCATCATCATTTGCCCGATCTGATCGAGCGACTTGGGGTCGGCAGCATTGGACGCGAGAAGTATCCCGGCTATCCCGCACATCACATCACCTCTGAAGGCTCAAGCTCGCGCCGGAAAACGCTTGGCGGTCCCGCGACGAGGCAGAAGGTCAATGCAAACCACACGATCGGATGACGAATGATGAGGTGCGGTATGCTGAACACGGCTGCGGACGCCACGAGCACCAAAAGCGCGTCGTAGCGAGCGCGCCAGGCGGACATGGCCGCCGATCCAACGATCCACAGCAAGGCGATGACCGCGACCAGCCCGCCCTGCAGATAGAGGTCGAGAACCGTATTGTGCGCTTCGAACGGCCGCTCCAGAAATTGCATGTCGGCCGTCGGCGGGCGCTCCAGGTGGGGGCCAGGACCGAGGCCGAGCGATGCCGATTGCAGCCCCTTCTGAAGCGCCTCATCCCACAGATAAACCCGAAGTTCGAATGTTTCAGCCGTGGCCTCGCCGCCTCCGTCCTTGGTGAGGCTCTTGGCAAAATTCGCCGCAAAGCTTTCCTCGCTAAGAAGATAGGGGGTCATCGCTATCACCAAGGGGACAGCGCCGACCATCAGCAGAAGTGCGATCTGCCTGGGCAGGCTGGTTCGATTGCCATCGGATGCCAACCATGCCTTCAACCGCAACCCGAGGAAGGCGACGCCGCTTACAATCGTGGTGTAGAGATAGGCATCGCTCCTGGTCAGGCGGCCGACAAAAAAGATGAACACGAGGCTTGAGAGCGCAAGGACCTGACCCCACCGATTGCGAGTAGTGGTTGCAAGGTGCAGCGCCAGCGGACCAAGAAGCGCGCAATAGAGCGCGAGCTGGTTCGGATTTTCAGACCAGCCGCGGAAGCGGTCCCAATACCACGGATCGACGCCGGGCTGATGGAGCCAGCCCCACGCGATGGCGAGTTGGATGGCAAATATTGCGTCGGCGAACACGATTGTCCACCAACCGCTGCGCCGAAGACGACGCCCCGCGTCGGGCTCAACACTCGCCAGGCAAGTGATGCTGGCCAACAGCACGTAGGCCATTGTGTCGTGCAACAACCCTGTCGGGTAAAGCAGGGTCGTCAAGTAGCCGACGATCGTGCCGATCCCCAATGCGAGAGAAAGGAGCAGCCAAAAAGTCGCGAGTTGCGCGAAGGCTGGTGTCGCTTCGACGCGCCCGCCGACCAACATTCGTCCGGCCGACAGCATGATCCAAAGCGCCAGGAGCAGTTCGCCATAGCCGAATGGCATGCCGGGGACGGAGAGCTGCGACGCGGCTGACAGGATGACACCGCCGGCAAGCAACGCGTCGCGCATCATTGCCGCGCCCCGTCCAACCGGCGGTTCGCAATGCCGCTCTCCAGAGGCGATGGAGCAAGCAAGCCGCGAGATTTGGTCCTGAGATTGCTCTTATAGACATCGCAGTACTGGTCGACGATGCCCGGCAGGGCAAAACGCTCCCTGACAAGCGAGGCGGAGCGCTGCCCCATGGCCGCTCCCAAGGTGCGGTCCGACAGTATGTCGACTATCCGGTCCGCAAGGGCGCGAGCATCGCGCGGCGTGACCAGATAACCGTTCCACCCATCTTCGACGACGTCGCTGCAACCGGGCATTCGCGATGCGACTATCGGCAATCCAGCGAGTCCGGCTTCCAGCAAGACGCGCGGAACGCCCTCCCGATATTGTGTTGGGAAGGCGAACAAATCAGCCATGCCAAGCAGACTGGGGACATCATGCCGTTTGCCCAGCACGGTTACATGAGAAGCAAATCGTTGGATTTCGGACTTTTCGACGGCGAATGGTCCTTCCGATTCCCGTGGGCCAACGAGCACGAAACGCGCATGAGGTCTTTTGGAGAGAATGTGCGGAATCGCCTCGAGAAGGGTCGGAATGCCCTTAAGGCGGGTGAGCCGGCCGACAAAAATGACGATCTCGGCCGATTCCAGTCCGAATTCCCGCCGCATTGCCGCTGGAGATGAGGCAAGACGTCTTGCCACCGCGAATGCATTGACGTCGATGCCCGACCCCTGAATAAGGCGTCCGCTGCCGCGTGGGATCAGCCGATAGCGCTCAAAAAAGGCTTGGTCGTCGCGATTTTGGAAAACCGTGGCAGCAGTCCAGAAGGAAGCAACCCACTGCAGACCGCAGAAGGCGGGCCGCATGGCCAAGGCTCGCGGCTCCAGCGATGAGAAGGTCCAGCCCAAGCCGTTGATCGTGCGGACGACCGGGACTTCTCCCCGCACCGCCAGCGGGGTTAGCAAATTGGGTTTCGTATCGAAGCTTTGGACGATGTCGGGGCAGAGTTCCCGCAACAACCTTCGCAATGTCCTGATCGTCCCGGCTTTGCCGCTGCCATTGGCAAAGCGATTGAACTCGTAGCGGCGGTGCGGAATGCCGTGCCGTAAAAACAGAGCTTCATCGCCGGTCGAGACCGCGGTGACCCGAAAACCCCGCTCGCGGAGTTCCATCAGAAACGAGATTCTCAGGGCGTGATCCTCGCCGCCGATGCAGACCAGGTGCGGGTTCATCGTGCCGCTCCCGAAATCCAGCAGGCCTTCGGCTCCCATAAGCGGCTCGAACTTGGATCGTTTCCCATGGCCCGATTTCGTTGCGATTTACACCAGCAATTCAGGCTACGGGCAGGGCTGGCCGTTGTCCTCGTCCGTTCGAATGACGCAACTAGAACCATGCTTGCGTGCCAACGGCGCAAGGATCAGACCGCGGGCTGGACTGTTTGGATCGAGACGCCGTGCGCTATGGGATCAGCCGCGCGAATGCGCATTCATCGCGAACGGGTGATCGGACTATCAAGATTGCTCGTTGGGGTGGGTTGAGGTCGATCCGAGAACGTATATTCATAGGCTCGGCGGCGGCCGTCCTGCTCGAATACCCGGATCCAGCGGACCTCGGAAGCACGAAGCGTGATTTCCCGGTTTGTCGCGAGCTTGGCTGCTCGAAACGGAGTTGGTGCGACTACCTTGTGGGTCACCACGACTTGGCCGGCGAAAATCTCCTCGACTTCGTAGCTTGGCACGTCATCCATCCCCTGCGCGATGGCACCAAACCACGATCAAGGCAGAATGTTCCCGCAATGCCTCGGACGGCAGCCGTTTTTAGCCCAAAAAGCGGCGTGCGCGCTCAACTCGACGGCGAGCGGAGGAGCCGACCGGCAGGAGCGCTCAGCTCCTGCCGGAAGCACAATTGCGTGCGTCAAACCACGAAAAAGGAGCTCGCGCCAATTGAGAGATGCGGAGCAACGGTCGCAAACTGCGTCTGAGCATGGCCGCCGATACCGTCACTGTCGAAAGAGAGCGCGCCGGTCGAACTGTTATAGATGACGTGGTCGCTTCCATCATGCGCACCTTTGCCGATGTGGAAGTTCGCGGCCGAAAGGGCGCCCTGCTGGAGTCCGGTGAATACGCTGTGATCAAGTTGGATCTTGTCCTGGGAAACCTTGAAGTCGGTTATCTTGTCGATATTTCCAGAGCCAAGCGCGGTGTTGAACACGAAGACGTCCTTGCCGCCAAAGCCCGTCAGCGTATCGGAACCACCCCCGCCATTGATCTTGTTGGCGCCGGCATTTCCTTGGATCGTCTGGGCAAACTCGTTGCCGGTCAGGTTGATTTGCCCCGTTCCCGAAGCCTGCGTGGTCGCAAGTTTCTCGACGGATGAGCCCGCCGAGAGAGCATAGCTCACCGAGGCGAACACCGCGTCCTTGCCGTTGCCTGGCTGCTCCACCACCTTGTCATGCACATTGTCGACAAAATAGGTGTCGTTGCCGCCATAGCCTTTCATTGTATCGGCGCCGCCTCGACCATCGATCTTGTTGGCGCCGTAATTGCCATTGATCGCCTGGCCGAACTCGTTGCCCGTCAAGTTGATCGTATGTGTGCCGCCCGTCTTGTCGGTCGAGAGTTGCTCGACATGCGAACCAGCAGACAATGCGTAGCTGACCGAGGCGACCACCTTGTCGAAGCCGCCGCCTGATGCCTCCATCACCTTATCATGTGCATTGTTGACATAGTAAACGTCGTCCCCGCTGGTCGAATGAAATACGTCCGCGCCAGGGCCGCCATGGAAGATGTGATGGGTCGACTGCGTGGGATCGGGGACAGTCGGCGTGGTGGGCGTAGGCGTTGTCGGCTCAGAACTCGGAGGCGGTGTCGAAGGACTAGGGCTGGCGAGGTTGTGCTGGCGAAAAACGGCCTGCAACTCAGGGGAGTTCTCCAGGGCGGTGTCGCCATTCTGAGAACCCCAGGCATACGCATAGTCGAAGGCTGGGGACGGAACCAACTTTGCCCAGTGATCGATCATCGTTTGCATTTGGGTCGACGTCGGCATGACGTGCTTGCCGCCGGTGTCCGTCTGCCAACCGCCGCCGCCAAATGTCTGATATACAGGAACGATCTTGTCAGCCGGAATGCCTGATTTCACGGCCGCAGCCACGGCTCTGTCGATCATGTTGTAGTCGACGCTGCTTATCCCCGTGCGAACCGGGTATGGGTCCAGTCCATAGTAGTCGATCCCGGTGTTGGCGGGATTATAGGTGTTGGAAAAGTCCGGGTTGGTGGACGACCCCATATTCATCATGGTGATGAAGGTCTTGGCGCCCGGGAAATGGGAATGGATCCAGTCGGATTCAGCCTTCAGATTTGCCGCACTCGCGTAGGTGCCCCATCTGCCGGTAGGATCCGGCTCGTCCATCAGGAAAAATCCAAACACTTTTGGATTGTTGAGGAAGGGCGTGACTTTTTCGATGAACGACGAGGTCACCCCGTCATGAGCGCTTAGATAGACAAGCCCCTTCATTCCGCTGGGCAGCTCATTGACCTGCGAAAGATACTGAACGTCCGCCAGGTTAAATCCGGCGCCCGCAACTTCGGCAGCCGAACCGCCTGATGCATAATGGAGAGTCGCCATGCGTTTTCCTTCTTGTTTGGCAACACCCCGCCCTGGATGGGGGTTAGACCGAAAGCTACATTAGATGAAAATCACATACCAACATCTTTGAACGAAGTTTTTGATCGCTGTGGGGATGGCCACATCAACGGGTCGGTGCAATTTACTGTAAAGTCAGTGGCTTGCAGAGAAATCTGCGGGTTTTCCACTGACGACCGCATGCACAGTTCTCCACTGTTTTCACAGGCACCCCTCTCCCCACCGCGACTCCCGGCCACGATTTCGCTTCATTTTGCATAAAGTTCGCCATATGTTAGCGAGCCATCATGTCCCGGGGGCACATGTGATATGGTGGAATCAGAAAAGGTTACCTTCGGATGAACAAAGAAAGACACACGACAACGTCGTGTCATAGCAATAAGCTATGAATAAAGAACCACAAAACGCCTCTCCGCTACGCTCCGCAATACTGGACTGCCTGCCTGGGATAGCTGGCATCGGACTCTTTTCCGCAATGATAAACATCCTTGCGTTGACCGGATCCGTTTACATGCTGCAGGTCTATGATCGCGTCCTGCCGTCGCAAAGCGTCCCGACCTTGGTCGGGTTTACCATCGGAATGCTGGGCCTCTACGCGGCCTACGGTCTGCTCGATTTCGTGCGGCTTCGCCTGCTGGTCCGAATCGCCAGTCGATTCTACTGCAGTTTACAGCAGAGAACATTCGCGATTTCGTTGCTTCTTCCGCTCAGGGCCGGTCGAGAAGCGGACCGGGTGCTTCCGTTGCGGGACCTGGATCAGTTGCGCGCATTCCTTTCGGGAACGGGGCCGACGGTTCTTTTCGACGCGCCATGGATCCCGTTTTATCTGCTCATTATCTACATGTTGCATCCGTCGCTCGGCGTGCTTGCGACCCTCGGCTCCGTCGCCGTCGTCGTGCTGACCATCGTGGCTGAGATCATCAGCCGCCGCCCTGCGGCGCTGGCGTCCGAAGCGATCCTGACACAGCGCGCGCTTGCTGATTCCGGCCGTCGGAACGCCGAGGTGGTCCACGCCATGGGCCTCTCCGAACGGCTGGCGGGGCGCTGGGGCGAAGTCACTCACGCTTATCTCTCCTATCAGGAGCGGCTCTCCGACATCGTGGGTGGAATCAGCTCGCTGTCGAAGGCGCTTAGGATGGTGCTGCAATCTTCGGTGCTAGGGCTCGGCGCGTATCTCGTCATCGGAGGCGAAGCATCCCCTGGCGTGATCATCGCGTCGTCGATATTGCTGGGTCGCGCGCTAGCCCCGGTCGATGCGGCGATTGCGAACTGGCGGGGTTTCCTGTCCACCCGGCAGAGCTATTCCCAGTTGAAAGCGGCGCTCCGTGCGTTCGAGAGTCCAATCGAATCCATGAAGTTGCCGCCGCCAGAGGCTCGTCTGGCGGTCGATAGTTTGGCGGTAGCGCCTCCGGGTACACCCAGGCCGACGCTCATCGATGTAAGCTTCCAGCTTTCGAGCGGCGCGGGAATGGCCGTTATCGGCCCAAGCGGCTCGGGAAAGACAACATTGGTGCGCGCGCTGGTGGGAGTTTGGAGCCCTCTGCACGGCACGGTACGGCTGGACGGGGCCTCTCTCGACCAGTGGGACGCGCAACGGCTCGGCGCCCACATTGGCTATCTGCCGCAAGATGTTGAACTGTTCGACGGGACGGTGGCGGACAATATTTCGAGATTTGGCGGCAAGAGCGACCCCCAGGGCGTGCTCGCCGCGGCGAAAGCCGCGGGCGTCCACTCGATGATCATGCATCTGCCGGCAGGCTTCCAGACGCGCATCGGCGAGGGAGGAAGAGCGCTGTCGGCAGGGCAAAGGCAGCTTATCGGCCTTGCCCGGGCGCTCTACGGCAACCCGTTCCTGGTCGTGCTGGACGAGCCAAACTCAAATCTCGACGTTGAAGGTGACGCCGCCCTGGCCGGAGCCATCATGGCCGTCCGCCAGCGTGGGGGTATTGTGATCGTTGTTGCACACAGGCCATCTGCCCTCACCAACATCGATCAGGTCATGGTCCTGGCGGATGGCAGGCTGCGCACCTTCGGCTCGCGCGAGGAAGTGCTTGCCGGCATGCGGCGGCCGCCCTCGCCTGCCGCGCAACGTCCATCTTCGATCGCGCCCATCCACTCGGGAGTGACCGGACATGCGTGACATCTTGCCCCGCGTGCTTGCGTTCATGCCGACACTTGCCCGGTTCGGAACTCGATACCAGCCCGCCGAAACCGACTTGCCAAAGGTGCCAGGCAGCATCCCTGCGCCAGGGACCCTTTGGCCAAGCATGACGCTGGGGCTCGTTGTGACTGGCCTGCTGGTGGTCGGCGGCGGAGCATGGCTTGGCTTGACCAAGATAGCTGGTGCCGTGATCGCGCCCGCCACGGTGGTGGTCGAAAGCAACATCAAGAAGGTCCAGCACCAGACCGGCGGCACGATCGGCGGCATCTTTGCGCAAGACGGCGACCATGTTCGGGCCGGTGACATATTGGTCCGGCTGGACGGCACGCTGCCACGGGCCAATCTGCAGATCATCAGCGAAGATCTTGATCGCACCACGGTGCGGCTTGCGCGACTGGAGGCCGAACGCGGCGGTTTGCGTGAAATGCAGCTTCCAGCCGGCCTTGAGGCCGGGATGCCAAAGCCGGAGCTGGCCGCCCTTGTCAGCGGCGAGCGCGCTCTGTTCGAAACCCGTGCCTCGGCATTGGCCGGGCAGAAGGCGCTCTTGTCGAGCCAAACAAAGCAACTCGAGCGTCAGATCGATGGCCTGAAGGCGCAGCAGGTTGCAGCCGATGAATCAGCGGCGCTGCTGAGCACTGACCTTACGGATGTCGATGCCCTCTATTCGAAGAAACTGGTATCCAAAGAGAGGATCAGCAACGTCAGGCTGGATGCGACGCGAGCCAAGGGCGAGTCGGGGCGACTTGCAGCCGCGGTAGCAGAGGCACAGGCCAAGATCAGCGAGATCGAGTTGCAAATCCTGCAGCTCGACGAGCAACGGCGAAGCGATGTGACCGGTGAACTGCGCGAGACTGAAGCCAAGCGCACCGAACTCAACGAACGCAAGATCGTGGCGCAAGACGAACTGACCAAAACCGAGATCCGCGCTCCGCAATCCGGCACAGTTCAGCAGTCGTCCGTTCACACTGTCGGCGGCGTGGTCGCCCCGGGCGAACTGCTGATGACGATCGTTCCCGAGGCCGACAACCTTGTCGTGGACGCGTTGATCCCTCCTTCCCGCATAGACGACGTCAACCCGGGACAGAGCGTTTCGATCCGGTTTCCAGCTTTCGATGCCGGGACTACCCCTGTTTGCAACGGCTCCGTCAAGTACATCTCGGCGGACCTGATCAAAGATCCGCAACGCCAGCTTTCGTACTTTTCGGCCCGTATCAAGGTCGACAGTCAGTCGGAGTGCTTGAAGGAAGCCAGGCAACTCAGACCGGGCATGCCAGCGGAAGTTCACATCCGCACGGATGAACGCAATGTCTGGTCGTATATGCTGAAACCTCTCACGGACCAGATTTCCAGGGCTTTCCGCTAAGCAGGCCTGGAATTCCGCATGCCGGGTCCAGCCCGAGAGCCATGGGCTGGACATATCATGCGTCCGCAGGATGCCGGTTTCGCGGCGCAACCTATAATGCCTTCTGATGAAGGTACTGGTCACCGGCGCTGCCGGCTTCATAGGCTATCATGTCGCCAGGCGGCTCCTGGAGCGCGGTGACGAGGTCGTCGGCATCGACAGCATCAACGATTACTACGACCCGCAAATCAAGCAGGCGCGGCTGCGGCTCCTGGACGAGGCGAGCCGCAAGACCAATGCCGGCTATCATTTCATCCATGGCGATCTCGCCGACAGGGGCGTGGTCGACGGCTGCTTTGCCGACCATGGCTTCGACCGGGTGATCCATCTCGCCGCCCAGGCCGGCGTGCGCTACAGCCTGGAAAATCCGCGTGCCTATGTCGAGAGCAACATTATCGCCTACACCAACATGCTCGAGGCCTGCCGCGGCAGCCGTGTCGGGCACCTGACCTATGCCAGCACCTCGAGCGTCTACGGCGCCAACACCGACATGCCGTTTTCCGAGCATCGGCCGGCCGACCATCCGCTGCAGTTCTACGCCGCCACCAAGCGTGCCAACGAACTGATGGCGCACAGCTACAGCCACCTGTTCGGCCTGCCGACCACGGGGCTGCGCTTCTTCACCGTGTACGGCCCCTGGGGCCGCCCTGACATGGCGCTGTTCCTGTTCACCAGGAGCATCCTGGCCGGTGAGCCGATCAAGCTGTTCAACAACGGCAACCACACGCGCGACTTCACCTATGTCGAGGACATCGCCGAGGGCGTGATCCGTGCCAGCGACAGCCCCGCCGCGGCCAACCCGGCCTGGGATTCCGGCCGTCCGGATCCGGCGACCAGCAGCGCGCCCTGGCGCATCTTCAACATCGGCAACAACAACCCGGTGAAGCTGACCGCCTATGTCGAGGCGCTGGAAAACGCGCTCGGCCGCAAGGCGGTGATCGAGCTGCTGCCGCTGCAGGCCGGCGACGTGCCCGACACCTTCGCCGACACTTCGGCGCTGCAGGCGGCGGTCAGCTATCGCCCCCGCACCTCCGTCACCGAGGGGGTGGGGCGGTTCGTCGAGTGGTACCAGGATTTCTACAGCTGACGGGTCGGGTTCGCGAGGCCCGGGCCGCAGCCGACGGTTTAAGAGCGGGGCGTGGTTTTGCGGGTCGAGCCATCACTTACTGATGCGCCGGAACACCGCGAAAGTTGCGGTGCGCGAGAGCAAGGGGCGCAGCATCGAAGGCGATGCAATCAGGAAAGGACCCGCTATTGGAAAAACCTTCTCCAATAGTTTCGACCGGTTATGGGGAGAGTGCTAGTGGTACCGTTGGCTGGGATCGAACCAGCGACCTCCGGATCCACAATCCGGCGCTCTAACCATCTGAGCTACAACGGCACGTCTTAACGTTGGTAGCAGGATCGGGGTGGAAGGTTCACTCTCCGCGATCCGCTCTTTCGTTCGGCGATGCGTCCTTACGGGCTTATGAATTCTAATTCAAGGCTTTTGCAAAGCAAAGGCCACTTCCCCACAGCGGCGCCCCTTTCGCCGGGCAAAGAAAAAGGCCGGCGGGAGGAGGTGCCGGCCTTTTCCTGTTACGAGCCAGCGGGAGGAGGTGCTGGCTGGTCACCCCGAAGAGCAGAGGGAGGAGGTTCCACTTGCCGGGTATTCGCTCGGTCGCCACTGTCTCACATCTATTTGTCCGACAAAATGCGACCTTTTGTTGCATCCGCGGACGATGCGCACTTGTTAGGCGGCCTTGATTTCCTTGATCGCCTTCTCGAAGGCGGTCTTGATCGGCTTCGAGACGTCCTCGGCCGCCTTGGAGGCAACGGCCTGGAAGTCCTTGGCCTGCTCGACGGTCAGTTCGACGCGCTTACGCAGGAACGCGGTCTGCAACTCGATGACTTCCGACAGCGACTTCGCGCCGATCAGGGCTTCGAGATGCGAGAAGCCGGCCTCGGCGTTGGCGCGCAGCGCGGTGATGGTCTTGAGCGACAGGTCGCTGGAAACAGCCTTGGCGGTTTCGTAGGTCGACTCCAGGGCCTTCTGGGTCTCCTCGGCACCGGTCTTGAGCTTGGCGTAGGCCTCCTTCGACTGCTCAACGCCCTTTTCGGCGAAAGCGCGGATCTGGTCGGTGGCCTTGGAAGCGTCGAAGCTCGGGAATTCAACGTTTTCAATCGTCTCGGCGGTCTTGGTCCTGGACATTTTCCATCCTTTTCAGCGGCAGCGGCTTTGACAGAAAGCCGTCTCGTTCATGTATGATGGCAATATAAAGGCAAATCTTGTGCATTGCAATATCTTTGTTGCAGTGCACAAAAAAATGTTTTCGGACGTTAACCAAACGGCCAAAATTCAGCCTTTGCACGTTCTGGCTTGTGGACCTTCGTGGCTGCGGCTTTTATTAACAAAGCGTTAACTGCAAATTCGCCGCTCCGTGAGGGTTCGCCAAGCGCATGCCGTCCGAATATTCCTTCCTCGACGTCGCCGTGCTTGACGCGGTCCGCCAGCGGTTTGCCGCCGGCGACGCAATCGCGATCCTGTCGGTGGACCTCGAGCAGGTGATCTGGGCCAACGGGCCGGGCGCCGCCATGTTCGGCTATCGCGACATCGAAGCGATCATTGGGGCCTCGGCCCGGCTGCCGCTGGTCGCACGCCGCCAGGTCATGGCGACCAGCGGTTTTCCCCAGATCGGGGTCGATCGATCGATCACCGTGCGCCTGGCGACCGGCATGACCAGTCGTGCCGTCGGCTTTCTCGCCAGTGCCGTGACCCTGCCCGACGGCGAGAATGCCATCATGCTGGCGGTGCCGGCCGCGCAGACCGGCTCGCGCAGTGCCGCCGAGATCGCCGGCCGGGCAATCAGCGGCTTTACCGAAGACGGCCATTTCATCGCCTTCATCGATGCCAAGGGCAATGTCGAGGCCGCCTCGGAGGGATTTTCGGCGCTTGGCATCCAGCCCGCGACACTGGCGGCCCTGGTGGCAGACGTCGCGGCCGAGGGCGAGCGCATCGTCAAGCGCCTCGTTCCGGGCGGCAGGACCTCCTACCCCGCCGGTCTCGCCCGGCTGACGCCGGAGCGGCATCTGCTGGTGGTGATAGACGAGGACCAACTCGAGGACAGCGCGGCTCCGGCAGACGGTTCGCCCGCGACCACGGAAAGCCCTGCCGAGGAGGTTGGCGTTCGGATGGTGGGAACCGCCGCGACAGAGGCGAGCGAGCGGTTGCCCGTCGCTGCCGCGACCGAGCACGAACACGTCCCTTCCGAACCCATGGCTGGCGAGATGCCGGAGCCGACAGCGCGGGAAATCGAGGAGCCGGCCGGGCCGACACCCGCTGCCGCCGACAATGATCAGCCGGCGGCGGGCACGCCGGGGCAGCACGATCATTGGTATTTCAATGCCGGAGAAGACGACGCGCCAGCCGCGCCGGAACCGAAACACGTGGCAGAGGCGGTCGGCACCGAAGCTGCGGTGCACAGCGTAAAGCAGGACGAGGCCACCTCGCCCGTAGCCCCGACCGCGACCATGGCCACCCGGACGATAGACCGCTCGGCCGCACCGCTGCGTTTTGTCTGGCGGACCGACGCCGAGGGTAAGTTCAGCGCCCTGTCGCCGGAATTCGCCGATATCGTCGGCCATCCGGCCGCCGACGTGATCGGCCGGCGCTTCCGAGATGTGGCGGCGGCCTTCGGCCTTGATGCATCCGGCGAGATCTCCGGCCTGCTGGAGCGGCGCGACACCTGGTCCGGCCGCTCGGTGCTGTGGCCGGTCGTCGGTACCGACCTGAAGATCCCTGTCGACCTGGCGGCATTGCCTGTCTATGGGCGCGGCCGCGCCTTCGAAGGCTTTCGCGGCTTCGGCGTCGCGCGAAGCGGGGATGCGGTCGTCGATCCGGAAGCGATCGGCATGGCCCTGGTGCCCAATGGCGAGATGCCGGCGGCACCCAAGCCGAAAACCGTGGAGACAATGCCGGAAGACCCAAAGGCCGAAGAACCAAAAGCATCGGATCCGTTCAAGGGCGAAGTGCCGGCGCTGACCATCGTCCCGAAACCGGAGCGGCGCTTTGCCGACAAGGTCATCCGGTTGGCCGAACACCGGCAGCCGGCCAACGACAAGGGACTGTCCTCGCTGGAACGCAGCGCATTCCGCGAGATCGGCGAGCGGCTGAAAAAAGACAGTTCCACGGCAGAGCCGCCGGCGGCAGCCGAGCCGGCAAGGCAGGCGGAACAAGGTGCCGGAATAGGGTCCTTGCCCGGGCCGCACGACGCGGCCAAGCCGGAGGCCGATGCGAAGCCGCGGGCGGATATCGCCGACCCGAATGCCGGACCAGCAGGCTTGAGCCAAGAACCGGCGAGCGGCCCGGCGCATGAGATGGCAGCGCCCGATGCGGAAGACGAGCCGGATGCGGGCGAATTTTCCCCAAGCGATGCCGAGGATCAGAGGGATCTGGCGCGGCTCGACGGTGCGCAACCGGACCAGGCCGAACAACAGGCGCCGGCCTCCGGATCCCCGCCGCCGGAGGCCTCGGGCTCCCTGCTCGACTATGCCGCCCACGATAGCGACAAAGAGGCGGCGACGGCCGAGGATGGCGAGGCTGCGGCCCAGGCAGAACCTGCCCAAGCACCGGCCGATGACGACAGCATGACGTCAGACGATTTTCGCGACGCCGAGGATGACGAGGATTGGGCCGGCGACGCAGCAACTGCATCCGGCGATCAAGCGATTGCGGCCACCGGCGGAACCGGCGGCACGCATCACGCGGCCGAGACGCTCATCCAGCCGCCACGGCTGCAGGTACCGCCGCTCAAGACCGAAGGGTTCATGCCGTCGGCTTTTTCCGTCGGCACAGAAAACAAGACGCCCGATACATCGCTGCTCGGCAAGCTGCCGGTGCCGCTGATCATCCATTCAGGCGACCAGTTGCACTATGCCAACGAGGAATTCCTCGACCTGACCAGGTACGCGACGCTGGAGGACCTCGAGGATGCGGGCGGCCTCGGCGCTTTGTTTGCCGATCCCTATGCCGATGACGGCGCCTCCGACGGCAGCGACCGGGCGCTGCGGCTGAAGACGCGCGACGGGCAGGAATTCCCGATCGACGCCATCCTGCGCTCCGTGCCCTGGCGCGACGGCAAGGCCCTGATGCTGGTCGTTCGCCGTTCCGGCGAGGATGATGCGCCCGCGGCGGCGCATGCGATCGGCGAGGAGCCGACGCAGCCCGACATTTCCGAGCTCAAGGCACGCATCGCCGAGATGCGCACCATCATCGACACAGCTACCGACGGGGTCGTGCTGATCGGCAGCGACGGCACCATCCGTTCGATCAGCCGCCCGGCCGAGGCGCTGTTCGGTTTCGACAGCGACGAGGTGACCGGCAAGCCGTTCGCCTCGCTGTTTGCCATCGAGAGCCAGCGCGCGGCGCGCGACTATCTCACCGGCCTGTCGGAGCCTGGTGTGGCGAGCGTCTTGAACGACGGCCGCGAGGTGATCGGCCGCGAAGCACAGGGACGCTTCATCCCGCTGTTCATGACCATCGGCCGGTTGCCCAACGACAGCGGCTTCTGTGCCGTGGTGCGCGACATCACGCAGTGGAAGCGGGCCGAAGAGGATCTCACCCAGGCGCGTGCGGTGGCCGAACGCGCCTCCTCGCAGAAGACAGATTTCCTCGCCCGCATCAGCCATGAGATCCGCACGCCGCTCAACGCCATCATCGGCTTTTCCGAACTGATGGTCGACGAGAAGTTCGGGCCGGTGGCCAACGACCGCTACCGCGATTATCTGCGCGACATCAACCGCTCGGGCAACCACGTGCTCGATCTGGTCAACGACCTCCTGGATATCTCGAAGATCGAGGCCGGCCAGCAGGAAATGGCTTATGAGGCGGTGTCGCTCAACGATACACTGGCCGAAACCGTGGCGATGATGCAGCCCCAGGCCAACCGCGAACGCGTCATCATCCGCTCCAGCTTCGCCTCGCGGCTGCCGGAAGTGGTGGCGGACCTGCGCAGCGTGCGCCAGATCGCGCTCAACATCCTGTCCAACGCCGTGCGCTATACCCAGGCTGGCGGCCAGGTGATCGTCTCGACCGCCTACGAGACCTCGGGCGACGTCGTCATGCGGGTGCGCGACACCGGCATCGGCATGAGCCAGGCCGAGATCGAGCAGGCGCTGAAGCCGTTCAAGCAGATCAATGCGCTGAAGCGCGGGCGCGGCGACGGCACCGGCCTTGGCCTGCCGCTGACCAAGGCGATGGTGGAAGCCAACCGCGCCCGCTTCACCATCAATTCGACGCCCGGCGAAGGCACGCTGGTGGAGGTTGCGTTCCCCTCGACCCGGGTGCTCGCGGAGTAGCAAGCCAAGAAAAAAGGCGCCCGGTAAGGACGCCTTAGGAAATTGGATTGCTGTCACAACGGGGGCTTGAGCTGAATTCAGATCCTCGGGGCTGAGGAACGGGATTTCTCCCTCAAGTTACGTGCGACTATCGACGCCGGGCCTTAACAAGTCCTTACCGGGGCGCCAAAAAATTTACGAATGTGTACCACTCGTGAAATCTAGGTAAATTCGTGCGACATATTTCGTTAACCATGGCGGTCGTGGTCACTGCGCGAGCTGCGGCAAGTCGCGGAACAGTTCCAGCGCTTCCGGGTTGGCCAGCGCTTCCTTGTTCTTGATGGCGCGGCCGTGGACCACGTCGCGCACCGCAAGCTCGGTGATCTTGCCCGACTTGGTGCGGGGGATGTCGGAGACGGCGACGATCCTGGCCGGAACATGGCGTGGGCTGGCGCCGCTGCGGATCTTGGCCCGGATGCGCTTTTCGAGATCGTCATCGAGCTTGACGCCGGCGGCAAGCCGCACGAACAGCACGACGCGCACATCATTGTCGAAATCCTGGCCGATGCACAGCGCCTCGAGGATTTCCGGCATCTGCTCGACCTGGTTGTAGATCTCGGCCGTGCCGATGCGCACGCCGCCGGGGTTGAGCGTCGCGTCGGAGCGGCCATGGATGACCATGCCGCCATGATCGGTCCATTCGGCGAAATCGCCATGGCACCAGACATTGTCGAAACGCTCGAAATAGGCCGCCTGGTATTTCCTGCCGTCGGGATCGTTCCAGAAGCCGATCGGCATGGACGGGAAAGCCCTGGTGCACACCAGCTCTCCCTTCTCCTGCCGGACCGGCTTGCCGTCATCGTCCCAGACGTCGACGGCGAGGCCGAGGCCCGGCCCCTGGATCTCGCCGGTCCAGACCGGCTGGGTCGGCACGCCGAGCACGAAGCACGAGACGATATCGGTGCCCCCGGACACCGAGGCAAGGTGCACGTCCTTCTTGATGCCATCATAGACGAAGCGGAAATCCTCGGGCGAAAGCGGCGATCCGGTGGAGGATATGGCGCGTATCGTCGACAGATCATGGCTGCGGATCGGCTTGAGGCCGGCCTTGCGCACTGAATCGATGAACTTGGCCGAGGTGCCGAAAAAGGTCATCTTCTCAGCGTCGGCGAAATCGAACAGCACATTGCCGTCGGGATAGAAGGGAGAACCGTCGTAGAGCAGCAACGTGGCGCCGGAAGCGAGGCCCGAAACCAGCCAGTTCCACATCATCCAGCCGCAGGTGGTGAAATAGAAGAAGCGGTCGCCATCGCCGAGGCCGGCATGCAACCGGTGTTCCTTGACATGCTGAATGAGCGTGCCGCCGGCCGAATGGACGATGCATTTGGGAACGCCGGTGGTACCGGACGAAAACAGGATGTAGAGCGGATGCGAAAACGGCAGCCCCTCGAAGGTGACGGGCCTGACGGCAAAGGGCGACAGGGCCTCTTCCATCGCCACTGCCTTGTCGATGGTATCAGCCACGTCGGCGGAGGTGCCAAGATAGTCGACGAGCAGGACTTTGCGGACGCCGCCGAGCCTGGCCGCGACCGCCTTGACCTTGTCGGCGACCTCGATCGCCTTGCCATTATACCAATAGCCGTCCGGCGCGATGAAGATGACGGGCTCGATCTGGCCGAACCTATCGAGCACGCCCTGCTCGCCGAAATCGGGAGAACAGGATGACCACACCGCCCCGATGGAGGCCGCCGCCAGCATGGCGGCGACGGCTTCGGGCATGTTGGGCATCATCGCCGCTATACGGTCACCCTTCTTCACCTTGAGCGCCAGGAAAAGCTGCTGCAGGCGCGAGACCAGGCCATGCAGTTCATTCCACGACAGCCGCCTCTCGACCTTGTCCTCGCCGCGAAAGACGATGGCCTCGCCAGCGCCGGTCTTTTTCAGAAGGTTTTCGGCGAAATTCAAAGATGCGTCCGGAAAGAAAGAGGCGCCGGGCATCTTCTCGCCGTCGAGCAGCAGTCGTTCACCCTTGTCGCCTTCAAGACCGCAGAAATCCCAGACGAGACCCCAGAACGCCTCCCGGTTCTCGACCGACCAGAGGTGGAGGTCGGCATAGGACGAGAATGGACTGCCGGTACTCGCTGCCGCGGCCTTCATGAAAGCGGTCAATGGCGAGGCATCAATCTGGTCTTGCGTCGGGGTCCAGAGCGGTAGTTCGCCAGCCATGATCGATCCTCCCACGGTCGCCATCGCTTATGCATATCGCTGCGCGGCAGAGCAAGATTTTGTTGGGCCGATGCGGTCAGGTGTGCGCAAATGCCATCGCCGGGCCATAAAGACTTGAAATGCGTCGGCCCTAAGTCGTAGTGACGACAGGGGTTATACCCGTCGGACGCTCGTTTTTGTCGGAATGGAAGCATACGGGGCTATATGCCATCATCCTTGATCCGCCGCGGAGTATGGGCGATCGGCGCTGCCGCGATCGTCATCGCTCTGGTGGTCGCGGCCCTGCCGCTGATCGCCTCGACGCGGATCGTGCGTGACCGCATCGCGTGGGAATTGAGCGCCTGGAGTGGCTTTCGGGTTGCCATCGAGGGGTCGCCACGAATCGAGGTCTGGCCGAATTTCCGCGCGATCCTGACCGATGTGACGCTGTCAAAATGGACCGACGGCGATGCGCCGCCGGTCGTCGAAGCCGAACGGGTCGAGGTCGACCTCTCGGCCATGGCGGCATTGCAGGGCGATGTGGTGTTTTCCACGGCACGACTGGTGCGGCCGACGATCCGGGTCCAGCGCACGGCCGACGGTCTGTTCCTGCCCACGGCGCCGACCGGCGGGCGCATCGCGCGCTCGATCGACGCGGCCCGTGGCCTGGTCAACGCCGACCCCGCCAAGCCCGACCTCGATAAACTGCCGGCCGATACTTTCGGCACAGTGGAGTTCAGGGACGGCCGCATGGTGGCGTCCGTCAACGGCAAGGATGAAGAGATCCTGAGCAGTCTTAGCGGCCAGGCCAACTGGGCGGCGATGAACAGCAATGCGACGCTGTCCGCGACCGGGATCTGGCGTGGCGAAAGCGTGACCGTGGACGCCGCCTCGCCGAGGCCGCTGGTGCTGTTTGCCGGGGGCATGGCGCCGCTGACCCTGTCCTTCAAGGCGGCGCCGGCCACCTTTTCCTTCGACGGCACGGCCAGCATGTCCGAAAACGCCTATTTCGACGGCCAGGTAAAATTCGCGGCTCCTTCGCTGCGCCGCGTACTGGAATGGTCGCAGGCCGGCATCGCGCCGAGCGCCGCGATCGGCTCGGTCAGCATTTCCAGCAAGGTCACGGCATCGGCCGGACGCGTCAAGTTCGAGAACACGGCGCTGGCGCTGGACAACAATCCGGGCATGGGTGCGCTGGACGTGTCGCTTGGCGAGGCACAGCCGGTGATCTCGGGCACACTTGCCTTCGACACGCTCGACCTCAGGTCGTTTCTATCCGCCTTCACGTCGCTGGGACCGGCGAGCAGCGGCGAACCAGGTCAGATCGACACGAGTTTCGCCGACCGGGTCAACCTCGATCTCAGGCTATCGGCGGCGCATGCCACGGCGGGGAGCATCCAGCTTGCCGATGTCGCGGCCACCGCGCAGGTCAAGGACGGCCTTTCCGTCTTTGACATCTCCGACGCCTCCGCCTTCGGCGGCAACATCCAGACCAGCCTTCGTTTCGACCGCAAGCCCGAGGGCACTCAGGTCGAGATCCGGCTGCTGGCCTCCGATGTCGATGGCGGGGCGTTCGGCACCGCGGCCGGGATGACCCGGCTGGTGCCGGTCGGCACGGGCACCGTCTCGGTCATCCTCAAGGGACCAGGAAGGACCTGGGATTCGGTTTTTGAGAACGCCGACGGCTCTGTCTCGGCGACCTTTGGCCCTGGCGCGCTCAGCAAGTTCAACCTGCCGGCCTTTCTCAAGCATACCGAACAGGGCGGCTTCTTCGCGCTCGACGATGTCTCGGACGGGACGCTGCCCATCGATGGCGCCGAAGTGAAGGCAACCATTTCGCGAGGCGTGGCCAGACTGGACAAGGCCGAGGCCAATTCGGCGAAATACAAGATCTGGCTTTCCGGCATCGCATCCTACGCAGGACGCGGACTGGCGCTGTCGGGCGGTGTCATCCAGCCGGATCAGCCAGCAACGCAGAAGAGCGGCCAGCAGGGACCCAACCAGTCGTCGTTTTTCGTCGGCGGAACCTGGAGCACGCCGTTCATTTCACCCATCAGCCGCGGCGTTTCGGGCGAATAAGGCCTGGCCCCTCAGTTGAAACGCTTCTAACCGCGTTGCGCGGCCCGCTCGTCAAGCTGCCGCTGCACCTCGCGCCGCTTATTGGCGACGGAAGCGATGATGACGCCAACCGTGACGATCGCGATCAGAAGGGTGCAGGCGGCATTGATCTCCGGCGTCACACCGAGGCGGACCTGGCTGTAGATCTTCATCGGCAGCGTGGTGGCGCCAGGGCCGGAAGCAAAGCTGGCGATGACCAGGTCGTCCAGTGACAGCGTGAAGGCCAGCATCCAACCAGACACGATCGCCGGCAGAATGACTGGCAGGGTGATCTGGAAAAAGGTCTTCACAGGTGGCGCGCCAAGATCCATGGCGGCTTCTTCCAGCGAGCGATCGAAGCTGACAAGCCGCGACTGCACGACAACAGCGACAAAGCACATCGTGAAGGTGATATGCGCGAGGATCACGGTCGTCATGCCGCGATCCATGCCGATTGCGACAAACAGCAGGAGCAGCGACAGGCCGGTAATGACGTCAGGCATGACCAATGGTGCGAAGATCATGCCGGAGAACAGGACCCTGCCCCGGAAGCGTGTGTAGCGGGTCAGCGCCAGGGCCCCCATTGTGCCGAGAACGGTGGCCACGGTCGCTGAAATCAGACCGACGCGGATGGTCACCCATGCGGCGTCCATCAGGCCCTGATTGTGGAACAGCGATACGTACCATTTGGTGGAAAAGCCGCCCCAGACGGTGACGAGCTTTGACTCGTTGAAGGAAAAGACGACGAGCAGCACGATCGGCAAATAGAGAAAGGCAAAACCGAGCGTGATCGAGGTGATGTTGAAGCGGCTCCAGGTGGTGTTCATTTGTCCTGCTCCTGCGCGCGGGCCTGGGCATGCTGGAACAACACGATCGGTACGATCAGCAGCAGCAGCAGGATGACGGCAACGGCCGACGACACCGGCCAGTCACGATTGGCGAAAAACTCGTTCCACAGCGTCTTGCCGATCATCAGCGTCTGCGAGCCGCCGAGCAAATCGGGGATGACGAACTCGCCGACGGCAGGGATGAACACCAGCAGGCAGCCGGCTATGACGCCGGGCAGCGACAGCGGAAAAGTGATCTTCCAGAAGGCTGACGTCGGCGGGCAGCCGAGGTCCTTGGCTGCCTCGATCAGCGAATAGTCCATTTTTTCCAGCGACGAATAAAGCGGCAGCACCATGAACGGCAGGTAGGAATAGACGATGCCGATGAAGATGGCCGTGTAGGTGTTGAGGATCACCAGCGGCTGGTTGATGATGTGCAGCGACAACAGCAGCTGGTTGAGCAGGCCCTCGGGCTTGAGGATGCCGATCCAGGCATAGACGCGGATCAGGAACGACGTCCAGAACGGCAGGATGACCAGCATCAGCAATGTCGGGCGGATTGTCGCCGGAGCGCGGGCCATGCCATATGCGATGGGATAGCCAACCAGCAGGGTCAGCACCGTCGAGATGGCAGCGATGACGACGCTGGTGAGATAGGCCTTGAAATAGAGTGCGTCCTGCGTCAGCCAGACATAATTGTCGAAGTTGAGGTCGCGAAAGCCGGCGAAGAAACCGGAAACGCCGTCCCTGAAATCGAGCACCGGCGTATAGGGTGGCATGGCGATAGCCGTCTGCGACAACGAGATCTTGAAGACGATGACAAAGGGGACAAGAAAGAAGAACAGCAGCCAGAGATAGGGAACGATGATGACGAGCCGGCTGACGAAGCCGGCACCGAGCCGCGTCAGGAACGGATTGGCGGCGGTCGGTGGCGCGGCGGCATCGGTAACGGCGATGTTGGACATGACCGCCCCCTACCGTGCCAGCACGACGCCGGCGTCGGGCCGGAAAGACACCCAGGCACGGTCGTTCCAGGTCAGTGGATCCTCGGTCACACGGGCCGCGTTCAAGGCGCTTGCCCGCACGATCTGCCCGTCGTCCAGCCTGACGTGATAGACAGTCATGTCGCCGAGATAGGCGATGTCGTAAACCTCACCTTCCAGCGCGTTGACGGCATCGGCCGGCTTCTTAGACGAGACCCTGATCTTCTCCGGCCTGACGGCGAAGACGATATCCGCATTGGCCTTCGCAGCCGCGCCACCGTTCTCGACGACGATCTGAGCTCCGCTTGGACCTGTAATGCGCGTCGTGTTGGCCGCCTGTTCGGCAACCTTGCCCTCGAACATGTTCACGTTGCCGACGAAATGGGCGACGAAGCGCGAGGTCGGGGCTTCATAGACTTCCGGCGGCGTCGCCACCTGCATCACCTCGCCCTTATCCATGATGGCGATGCGATCGGCCATCGTCATCGCCTCTTCCTGATCATGGGTGACGACGACGAAGGTGAGACCAAGCTCCTGCTGCAGATCCATCAGTTCGAACTGAGTTTCCTCGCGCAGTTTCTTGTCGAGCGCGCCGAGCGGCTCGTCGAGCAGCAGCACCTTCGGTCGCTTGGCTACCGAGCGGGCAAGCGCGACGCGCTGGCGCTGGCCGCCGGAAAGCTGGTGCGGCTTGCGCTTGGCGAACTGCTCGAGCTTGACCAGCTTCAGCATGTCGGCGACGCGTTTTTCGATATCCGGCTTCGGCATGCCTTCCTGTTTGAGACCGAAGGCGATGTTCTTCTCGACGGTCATATGCGGGAACAAGGCATAGGACTGGAACATCATGTTGACCGGCCGGCGATAGGGCGGAATGCCGCGCAGATCCTGGCCGTCGAGCAGGATGCGCCCGGCCGTCGGCTCCTCGAAGCCGGCAAGCATCCTGAGCAGCGTCGACTTTCCGCAACCCGATGCGCCAAGCAGAGCGAAGAATTCACGCTCGAAAATGGTCAGCGACAGATTGTTGACGGCGGTAAAGTCACCAAACTTCTTGGTGACATTGTCGAACTGGATATATGGCTTGGCGTTCGGGTCGTTCCATGGCGCGAAGTCCCTGCGGATGCTGCCAAGCGATTTCATATCCCCACTCCGTGCTTTTTTATTCCCCAAAAGAAATCGACCCCGGCAGTTGGCTGCCGGGGTCGCGCCGGATTGCCTACTGGCCGGTGACGATCTTGGTCCAGCTGCGCGTGACGATGCGCTGGGTCTTGGGATCGTAAGGCTGGGTGGTATAGAGCTTCTGCAAGGTCGCGGCGTCCGGATAGACCGAGGGATCGTCGAGCAGCGCCTTGTCCACGAATTGCTGCGATGCCTTGTTGCCGTTGGCATAAAGGACATAGTTCGACGACTTGGCGATCACTTCCGGCGTCATCATGTAGTTGATGAATTCAAGCGCCTCGGCAACGTGCGGCGCGTCGGCGGGGATCGCCATCTGATCGAACCACATCTGGGCGCCTTCCTTCGGCACGGAATAGCCGATTTCCACGCCTTGCTTGGCCTCGACCGCGCGGTTGCGAGCCTGGAACACGTCACCCGACCAGCCGACCGCCAGGCAGATATCGCCATTGGCAAGTGCGTTGATGTATTCGGACGAGTGGAACTTCCTGATATAGGGACGGACCTTGAGAAGAGCTTCCTCGGCCTTGGCGATATCGTCGGGCGACGTGCTGTTGGGGTCGAGACCGAGGTACTTCAGCGCCGCCGGCAGGATGTCGGATGGAGAATCCAGCACATAGACGCCGCAATCCTTCAATTTGGCCAGGCTATCGGGGTTGAAGAAGGTATCCCAGCTGTCGATCTTGTCGGTGCCGAGCGCCGCCTGCACTTTCTTGGTGTTGTAGCCGATGCCGACCGTGCCCCACATGTAATTGACCGAGTATTCGTTGCCGGGATCGTATTTGGCGGTGCGCTCCGTAACCGTGTCCCACATGTTGGAGAGGTTCGGCAGCTTCGACTTGTCGAGTTTCTGGAACACACCGGCCTGGATCTGGCGGGCCAGAAAATTGCCGCTCGGCACGACGACGTCGTAGCCGCTGCCGCCGGCGAGCAGCTTGGTTTCGAGGATCTCGTTGGAATCGAACGTATCGTAAACGACCTTGATGCCAGTTTTCTTGGTGAAATCATCGATGATCGAACTGTCGATGTAATCTGACCAGTTGAAGACGTTGACGACGCGGTCCGCGGCGTGACCGGCGGGCGTCAAAAGCGCCAGAAATACCGAGGTTGCCGAAAGCCAGAGTGCTTTGCGGATCATGCTATTCTCCTTTGGTGAGTGTTCCATTGCCGGCGCGTCGCGACATGCTCGCGCGGCCGGGCATTTGCTTTAGACTGTTGAGCTTTCCAGAGGTCGACGGCCGCCATTCGGCACGCCGCCGACGGCCGCCCGCACGGTCGGGGCGGGAAGGAATTGCGATGCCGTCAGAAGCTTTCGCCGCCGTGCGGTCAGAGATACTAGAATGTGGTCCGGTCTCGATCGGGCCGCCGGGGAGACTTGGCAAGATACGCCTGTCTTGTTGTTGCCGTGTTCCCAGCCTGCCCGGGCGGAAGCGACATTGTCAATGGGCAAAGCTTCGGCGCCCGCATCAATTAGGCGAAGGCACTCCGGTGACCCCAGCCCGCTGAGGCCGCGCCTGGCGCTTGAATTCGAGCCCAATATGGACAAGCAGCGCCGTGACCACCACCGCGCCGCCGACGATGGTGCGCCCGGACGGCACCTCGGAATGGATGAGCCAGACCCATATCGGCCCCAGGATCGGCTCGAACGTGCCGAGCAACGCCGCGATAGCCGCCGGGATCAAGCGCGCGCCAGTGGCGAAGAAAGCAAGACCAAGGCCGAGATTGACCACGCCGAAGACGAAGAGGAAGCCCATGTCGCCGACCGACACCGCGAACGTCGAGGCCTGCGAGGCAGCGAAGCCCGCCGCAAGGATCGTGCCGAGACACGTCGCCGGCGTCATGCGCACGCTGGAGAAGCGCCGGGTGATGACGGTGGCGATCGAGAACATGAACGCGATCAGCAGCGCCAGTCCATCGCCTATGGGCGAGACGGCGCCGTCAACAGATTCAGACACCATGATGGCGACGCCGGCGATGACGGCGACGATTGCTATCCAGGTCGCGACGGTTACCTTTTCGCGGAACAGCGCCCAGGCAAACAGGGCCGCCAGAAGCGGCACGCCGGCTTGCATCAAAAGAATATTGGCGACGGTGGTATAGGCAAGCGCCACCACGAACGAGGTCGACGCAATGGCGAAGCAGAACCCCACCGCAATGCCTGGCAGGCCCATGTCGCGGAATGATTTCAGCATGCCGCGCCAGCCGTCACGCCAGACCATGAAGCAAAGCAGGAAGACGGCAGCCCACGCGGAGCGCCAGAATATCACGGTCCAGCTGTCGCCGACCGTGATGAACCGGGCGATGGTGCCGCCGAAACTCCACATCAGCGCCGACAGGAACACCAGAAGGAAGCCGATGCGCTCCTCGCGCAGCGGGATGGCCGCGGACGTGGCGATCTGCCTTGATGTGGTGTCGGTCATGGGCGCGACTGTCGAGATTTTGAGGACGGCACGATGCGCAGGAGACGACAAGAACGTACCCTGTTCGCGTACCGCAAAGGCATTGGCGAGGCGTGATCCAGTGCAGTGTTCCGTTTGGCGCACTGCCGGCACCCTACCGGCGCGCCCGACAACAGTCAGCAGCGCTTGGGCGACGCCTACGACGTGCGCTTGTTGCCGCGAATGAAGCGCCAGACTCCGGCCAAGGGAACCAGCAAGATCAAACCGAATTTCTTCAGCGCAATGAGCGCCACGGCCAGAAGGCCCGCCTTCGCCGCCAATTTTCCCGCTATGAGGCCACCAATGCCAACTGCCGCAACTGTATCGGAGCCGGGTATGAAATCAGTGTATTTCTTGCCGGTATTGAAGGCGGCGAGGCCAAGGACTTCGTCCAGGCTTTGCCTTATCTCCGGCAATTGCTCCACCGTAGCGATATAACTCATCACAAAAACGCCCTCCTTACCCAGAAAACGGACGTCGTAGTTGAGCGTGTGGACGGTATCGTCTCCGAATTGCAGTTCCTTTGCCCAGTGCAAACGCTTGTTGACCGAGTCGTAGACTGGCGGCGAGGCCCAGCCGATCAGGGTAATGGGAGGAAAGCCATCCTTTGCCCTTTGATCGTTGCCTGACAATGTGTCCGCCTGCATGGTGCGCAGCAACTCGCCGTAGTCGATGGATGCGGCGTCGCCATCATCGACATAGCCTATCTTCTCCATCGCAACTCTATGCCCCAATTGCCATCGGCAATGGGATCATATTTGGCCGGAAAGATCATGCCGACCGAATCGGCAGCGGAACTGGCAGGATTGCCCCAGGCTTCTGTCAAAACAGAGGCAGTGTCTTTCTTGTTAAGAAAATAGAACTTATCGCCAAGGGTCAGGTGTACACCTTCGGCAAGGTCCACCGTGCCGATCTTCGGCTCGATTTTGTCCAGGAAAGCCTTGCCGTCGTCATTGTACCCTTGGTAAGATTTAAAAAAATCCGAGGATTTTTCCGCCTGAGCGGGCCAGACCGAAAGGGCAAGGCCCAAACCAAGCCAAAGAGCTATCCGGCTCATCAATCCCCCCGATCGCTGCACAGATTGTCGTTGATATCTTAACAGCAATGCTTAATCAATATTGCATCCGCTATGTTTAGCGTGACGGCTTATTGTCTTCCTGAGTAGGAAGCAGTCTTCTTCTTCGCGCGGCAAGTCACCACGACATCACTGGAAGTCGAAGGCACTCAAGCCGGTGACCATCTCGTCGAGGCCGAGCGGTCGCGTCACCGGCGGCTCTGCGCGCGCCAGGCAGCCGACGCGCTCGCAAAGCCGGCAAGCGGGGCCGACAGGCGTCGCCGCGACGGTGCCCGCCCCCATCTTCGCGCCGGTCGCCGCGCCAGGCAGCACCGTGCCATAGACGATGTCGTCGCGAAAGCCGATGTCGCAGCCGAGCAGCAGTGCCGTGCGGCGGGGTCGTTCGGAGAACGCGCCTTGCGGCCCCTCCAGCGTGCGGGCGATGCACAGGAACTCGGCGCCGTCGGGCATTTCCACCGCCTCGACGAATATCTGGCCCGGCTGAGTGAAGGCGACATGCACGGGAAGCTTGGCACAGCCCCCGCCGAAGCGGCTTTGCGGAAAGCCCTGGCTGCCGGCCTTGCGGAAGCGGTTTCCCGCATTGTCGATCTCCAGCATGAAGAAGGGCACGCCGGAAGCACCTGGCCGCTGCAGCATGGTCAGCCGGTTTGCCGTCTGCTCGAAGGAAACGCCGAAGCGCGAGCGCAGGACATCAATGTCGTAGCGTGAGCGAACGGCCGCCGCGTGAAAGGGCAGATAGGGCATCATCAGCGCATGGGCGGCGTAGCGGCCGAGTTCGAAGCGGGCAAGGCGGCGCGCCTCGTCCGTGGTCAGCCTCAGTGCCTGGATCTCACTGGCGACCGCAACCGACATGCGGATCAGGCAGGCCTCCATCGCGACTTCACGCAACTGGTCGAACGGCGACAGACGCTCGGACAGGAACAGGCGCTGCGAGTGGCGGTCGTAGCGGCGGCGCCAGTTCGGCATGGTGGCGACCGGGAGAACCTTGACCACGATGCCGTATTCGCGCTTCAGCCATGCCTTCAAGGCGCCAAGCAGGTCGTCGCCGGGATCGAGCACCGACGTGAACGCCTCGGCCTCTTCCTCGATCGAGGCGAAATGGTTCGGTCGCCGCTCGAAAATCTCGCGCACCTCGTCGATCGGCAGGCGGGCGCCAGAGAGGGCGGTCGCCCGGCCCTCGCGGGCCAGAAGCTCGTTGAGATCGGACAGCCGCTCGGCTTGCTCGCGATAGGCGCGGAACAGTTTTATGACCGCGGCGGAGGCGTTGGGCGCCGCCTCGGCAAACTCGATCAATTCCTGGTCTCCCGGCAGTTCGCCGACCAGCAGCGGATCGGTGAACACCTCCTTGAGGGCAGCGACCGATCCCCTTGCCTCGCCCTGAAGCTCATGCGGATCGACTTTGTAGACGGAGGCGAGCTTCAGGATCAATTGCACCGTCAGCGGCCGCTGGTTGCGCTCGATCAGGTTGAGGTAGGACGGCGAGATGCCGAGCCCCTCGGCCATCGCCGTCTGGGTCAGGCCCTTGGCGCCACGGATGCGGCGGATGCGCGGCCCAGCGAAAATCTTCTGGTCAGCCATCGCCAATCCTTGACAGGAATTTACACGCCGCCCGCTGCATCCCGTCTCCTTCGCTTTACAGGATTGACAAATTTACAGCGCCTTGCTGTCAAATACAACACAGGTTTTCTCTTATATCCGCCCGATTTTACTGATTTTTCTAGCCCATGCGGTGCCAGAATGTAAATTCAGTCACATAGAAGCAGCCCGAGAATTGGCTGTGCAGAAATCTTCGGAGTGACCAATGACTGATTTTTACAACCTCGTCCCCTCGGCGCCTGAAGGTCGCTTCGACGGCATTGAACGTCCCTATTCGCCGGAGGACGTGAAGCGGCTGCGCGGTTCGGTGCAGATTCGTCAGAGCCTTGCCGAAATGGGCGCCAACCGGCTGTGGAAACTCATCCACGAGGAGGACTTCGTCAACGCGCTCGGCGCCATGTCCGGCAACCAGGCGATGCAGCAGGTGCGCGCCGGGCTGAAGGCGATCTACCTGTCGGGCTGGCAAGTCGCCGCCGACGCAAACACCGCCTCGGCAATGTATCCGGACCAGTCGCTCTATCCGGCCAATGCGGCGCCCGAACTGGTCAAGCGCATCAACCGCACGCTGCAGCGCGCCGACCAGATCGAAACCTCCGAAGGCAAGGGGCTTTCTGTCGAGACCTGGTTCGCGCCGATCGTTGCCGACGCGGAAGCCGGCTTCGGCGGTCCGCTCAACGCCTTCGAGATCATGAAGGCGTTCATCGAGGCCGGTGCCGCTGGCGTCCATTACGAGGACCAGTTGGCGTCGGAGAAGAAGTGCGGCCATCTCGGCGGCAAGGTGCTGATCCCGACCGCGGCGCATATCCGCAACCTCAACGCGGCGCGGCTCGCGGCCGACGTGATGGCTACGCCCACCTTGGTCGTGGCACGCACGGACGCGGAAGCTGCAAAGCTGCTGACCTCCGATATCGATGAGCGCGACCAGCCCTTCGTCGACTATGATGCCGGCCGCACGGTGGAAGGCTTCTACCAGGTCCGGAACGGCATCGAGCCTTGCATCGCGCGGGCCATTGCCTATGCGCCGCACGCCGACCTGATCTGGTGCGAGACCTCGAAGCCCGACCTGGCGCAGGCCAAGAAATTCGCCGAGGGGGTGCGCAGGCACCATCCAGGCAAGCTGCTCGCCTACAATTGCTCGCCGTCGTTCAACTGGAAGAAGAATCTCGACGACGCGACGATCGCCAAGTTCCAGAGGGAACTGGGCGCCATGGGCTACAAGTTCCAATTCATCACGCTGGCCGGCTTCCACCAGCTCAACTACGGCATGTTCGAACTCGCCCGCGGCTACAAGGCGCGGCAGATGGCGGCCTATTCCGAGTTGCAGGAAGCGGAATTCGCGGCGGAAGCCAATGGCTATACGGCGACCAAGCACCAGCGCGAGGTCGGCACCGGCTATTTCGACGCGGTCTCGATGGCGATCACCGGCGGCCGGTCGTCGACCACGGCCATGCATGAATCGACCGAGCATGCGCAGTTCAAGCCGGCCGCGGAATAGCGACCAGGAAATACCGAGGAAACGCCCAACAGGGCCTCAGACACAGGAGAAGACCAATGGCATCGATAAGCCGCGTCAAGGAACGGGCCGAAGAGCAATCGACCACGATGAGCGTCGACCAGCAGGCGACAATCCGCATGCTGGCCAACGACCTGCACAGGCTCAACCAATCGGTGATGAAGGCGGTCGAGGCGGGCGTCTCGGTGGAGCTCGTGCGCTCCGCGAGGCACCATGGCGGCGACGGCAATTGGGGCGACCTGCTGATCCCGGTCATCGTTACACAACAAAGCCATGGCTGACCCGGAAGCGCTACAACCGGCCATTTGCCCACGCCGCGTATGCGTAGGTGAATTTTATTTTCACGCAACCAAGCTATGGACAGGGCAGTACAGTACTGTTGCTTGAATCCACTGTGTGGGAGACGGTTTCAGAAGTCTTTTATTTCAACTTGACATAGGGTGCGATCTCACGCCAATTGTCCGCAGATTCAACTCTGCATTGAAATAGGGGCAAGATTCTTGGCCGACTTGGGTGCCTAGTGAGTGACGAGGACGAGAGTACAAAACATCTGAATCGGGTGACCCGGGGTTCAAACATTGCGACGATCCGAGATCCTTCGCGGGTGCTTGTTGTCGGGAAGTCGCCGATCAATCGCGTCGTGGTGTCTAAAATCGTCGAGCGTTCCGGGCTCAAGCCAATCTCGGAATCGCCTGAAATGGCGGTGAAGACCTTACGTTCGCTTATCCCCGGGGCGGTTGTCCTCGATGGTGGCCCCGACAACAAAGACTGCGACACGCTGATGTCCAGTATCGACACGTTGCGGCGAGCCGCGGGCAAGGCACTTCCTCCCGTGATCCTGCTTTCAACCAAGAATGACACGCCGGAGAGCCTGGGCCTGGCGCATGTCGTCGACGCGGTGGTGGCCAAGCCGATCACGCCCGAACGGCTGCAACCGGTCATCGATCGCCTGACCGGCCGCTAAAAACGAGTCCAAAAAGGCGAGATCCGTTTTTCCATCCAGAATTGCGCGAAAAAAAGCAGTCGGAGGTCTACGATCAAACTCTGTTGTTGATGCTTTCGACCAGCGCGGGCAATTGGCTGAGATCCGATGTCTGGCGGAAACGCGGCTCGGCGACCGGCGCCTCGACATGTTCGAGCACCCAGGTCAATTCGTGCGGCACATGGACACCCCAGCCGCCGGCCTCGATGGCGGGCAGCACGTCCGACTTTAGCGAATTGCCGACCATCATGCTCCTTGCCGGGCCATCGCCATGGCGGTCGAATAGGCGCGCATAGGTCGCGGCGGTCTTGTCGCTGACGATCTCGACGGCGTCGAACAACTCGCCCAGCCCGGAGCCGGCCAGCTTGCGCTCCTGATCGAACAGATCGCCCTTGGTGATCAGCACGAGGCGGAAGGTGCCGGCGAGCTTCTCGACCGTCTCGCGTGCATGCGGCAAGGGCTCGATCGGATGGCCCAGCATCTCGCGGCCGGCGTCGAGAATCTCCGATATGACGGAAGCCGGCACGCGCCCGTCGGTGACCTCTATCGCCGTCTCGATCATCGAGAGCGTAAATCCCTTGATGCCGAAACCGTAGATCGCGAGATTGCGCCTCTCGGCTTCCAACAGTCGAGCCGAGATCTGCTCCCCCTCGCCATGATCGGCCAGCATGGCGGCAAAGCGCTTTTCCGTCATGCGGAAGAACCGTTCGTTCTGCCAAAGCGTGTCGTCGGCATCGAAGCCGATCGTGGTCAGTTCGTTGCTGGATCTCATCGCCGGCTTCTCGAGTGCGGGAAGACGCCAACCTATGCCGACGGGCAAGCGGTTTTCAACCCGCAACGGCAAATGCCCGCGGCGGCTCCCCTTCCCTTCGGTCGCACGGCACGGCTATACTTGAAAATCCGCAACCCAATCTGGTGAATGATGCCGCCTGCAAAAAAGGAAGTCCGTCCGTCGAGCCGCGGAGGACGGGCGCGCACGCCTGCCTTCGTGAAAAACCTGCGAGGTGTGAAGAACTGGAAGGAAGTCAGCGATTGGCTGGAATGGCGCGGCATCGAGGATATCGAATGCATCACGCCTGATCAGGCCGGTGTGGCGCGCGGCAAGATGATGCCGTCGAAGAAATTCACTTCCAACACCTCACTGGCGCTGCCTTCGGCGGTCTTCATGACGACGATTTCCGGCGGCTATCCGGAGGACGGCAACGGCTTTCACTATCCGGAAGACGACGGCGACCTCAAGCTGATGCCGGACCTGTCGACATTGACCGTGGTGCCCTGGGAGGAAGACCCGACGGCCGCCGTCATCTGCGACCTCGTCCATCAGGACGGCCGCTCGGTCGAGTTCACGCCGCGCAATGTGCTGAAGCGCGTGCTCGCGGCCTATGACAAGCTTGGGCTGAAGCCGGTCGTGGCACCCGAAATCGAGTTCTACCTCGTGCGCAAGAATCCGGACCCGGACTATCCCCTGACCCCGCCTGTCGGCCGCTCGGGGCGCGCGATCGGCGGCGGCGCCGGCTATTCGATCGCCGGCGTCAACGAGTTCGACGAACTGATCGACGACATCTACCATTTCTCCGAAAGCCAGGGCCTGGAGATCGACACGCTCATCCACGAAGAGGGCGCCGGCCAGCTCGAGATCAATCTGCGCCACGGCGACCCGATCGAGCTCGCCGACCAGGTGTTCATGTTCAAGCGCACCATTCGTGAAGCCGCGCTCAAGCATGAGATCTACGCGACCTTCATGGCCAAGCCGATTCAGGGCCAGCCGGGCTCCGCCATGCATATCCATCAGTCGATCGTCGACAAGAAGACGGGCAGGAACATCTTTTCGGCCGAGGATGGTTCGGAGACCGAGGATTTCTTCCATTTCATCGGCGGCATGCAGAAACACGTGCCGAATGCGCTGGTTATGTTCGCGCCCTACGTCAATTCCTACCGGCGGCTGACGCAGGCGGCCTCTGCCCCGGTCAACAACAAATGGGGTTACGACAACCGCACAACGGCGTTCCGCGTGCCGCGTTCCGACCCTGCGGCGCGGCGCGTTGAAAACCGCATCCCGTCCTCCGATGCCAATCCCTATCTGGCGCTGGCGGCTTCGCTTGCCTGCGGGTTGATTGGCATCACCAGGAAGATAAAGGCCGAGCCTCCCGTGCTGACCACTGCCAACGCACACGAGATCGATCTGCCGCGCAGCCTGCTCGAAGCCGTCGACCTGTTCGAGGGCGACGAGGAACTCTGCGCATTGCTGGGCAAGTCCTTCGCCGCCACCTATGCGGCGATCAAGCGGGCGGAATTCGAAACGTTCATGGAAGTGATCAGTCCGTGGGAGCGGGAATATCTGCTGCTGAATGTTTAGGGGAGTAAGGCAGTAGGGCAGTAGGGCAGTAAGGCAGTAAGGCAGTAAGGGGGGTGGCAGACGATGGCGAAGATCGAATCGTACAGGGATCTGATCGTCTGGCAGCAGGCCATGGACCTAGCAGTATCAGTCTACGAGGCGACAAAAGCCTGGCCGAAAGAAGAACTCTATGGCGTGACTGCTCAGCTACGCAGGGCAGCCACCTCCGTGCCCGCCAACATAGCTGAGGGTTACGGACGGGAAAGCCGGGCTTCCTATCAGCAATTTCTCAGGATTGCGCAAGGATCACTCAAAGAATTGGAGACCCATCTGCTGATCGCGCAACGCGTCGGCATCACCTCGCATGAGATAGCCCAACCGCTGATGAACCGCAGCGAGAGTGTGGGAACGCTCTTGCGGCTTCTAATCCGCAAATTGTCACCCGAGTAGTTTATCTACTGCCCTACTGCCCTGTGAGCATCATGAACTACCAATCCCCCATTTCCCCCGGCCGGTCCTGGTATGAGGACACGGCCGGGCCGCGGCCCGAATATCCAGCGCTCGACGGTGATCGGACCTGCGACGTCGTTATTATCGGCGGCGGCTTTACCGGCCTGTCGGCAGCGACGCATTTGGCCAAGGCCGGTACTAGCGTCGTCCTGATCGAAGCATATCGTTTTGGCGACGGCGCTTCGGGGCGCAATGGCGGCCAGCTCGGCACCGGGCAGCGTGCCTGGGCCGAGGACCTGGAGGCCGAATACGGTCTGTCCCGCGCCAGGGCGCTGTTCGATCTCGCCGAAGAGGCGAAGGCGCATCTGCTCGACTTCGCCGCCATCAACCAGATCGACATCGACTACATGCCGGGCCAGCTCTCGGTCGCGCACAAGCCGCGCTATGTCGACGACTACAAGGCGCATGCCGAAATCATGGCCGGCCGCTTCTCATACCCGCACATCTCCTTCATGGATGCGAAGGAGACGGCGGATCGGCTGGGGTCGAGCGCTTATTTCGGCGGCACGCGCGACACCGGCACCGGCCATATCCATCCGATGAAGCTGGTGATCGGCACGGCGCGGGCGGCGGCACAAGCTGGCGCCCACTTGTTCGAAGGAACGCCATCGACCGCCATCGTCTCGGCAGGCGGCAAGGTCAGGGTCTCCACGCCAAGAGGGACGATCTCGGCGCAAAAATGCCTGATCGCGGTCAACGCCTATGGCGGCACGCTCGAGCCGGTGAGTGCCGCGCACATCATGCCGATCGGATCCTTCATCGGCGCGACCGTGCCGCTGGGGTCGGATTCGAACGTGTTGCCGGGGGGCGAATCGGTCGACGATTCCCGCTTCGTCGTGCGCTATTTCCGCAAATCCAGGGATGGACGGCTGCTGTTCGGCGGACGCGAGGTCTATGGCGTCAACGATCCCAAAGATATCCACATCCACATTCGCCGCCAGATCGCGGAGCTCTATCCGGCGCTCAGCGATGTCCAGATCACCCATGGCTGGGGCGGCTATGTCGGCATCACGGTGCCGAGGAAGCCATTCGTGCGCGAAGTGATGCCGAATGTGATCTCAGCCGGCGGCTATTCCGGTCACGGCGTCATGCTGTCGAACTTCTTCGGCAAGCTCTATGCCGAAACCATCACTGGCAACCGCGACCGGCTGAAGCTGATCGAGGACCTGAAAATCCCGCCATTTCCTGGCGGCCGCCGGTTCCGGGCGCCGCTGCTTTTCCTTGCGCTCAACTGGTTTGCGCTGCGGGACAGGATCTAATGCGTCGCGCAAAGTGACCTTTGGGAAGAACGACATGCACAAAACAAGATCCAAGTGCGTCGTGGGGCCTTTTCCGACGCGACGTGCTTAGGCTGGGATTGGATCGCCGTTATCGCTGCGATCACGAACTCATGTAATATTGTAATATTCATGTAATATTTGTTGCCCGGGCGACACATTGCGGAATTGTCGGCAAAAGCGCAGAATCCTTGCTAATGGCGTACTGACGCCACAATCGCGGGCGAAAGGTCCGCATCTGGGCGATTGTTCGGGGATTGTTGCGGGCTCGCCCGCGTTTTGGGACCGATGCTGATCGAACGCGTGACTTGCGATATTAGATCGAAAGAACACCGGCCCGCTTATGGAGGTGGCAAGAGTGAGAGAGCCCTTCAGTTTCGGTGCTCCGGAACGTCGGCGCTTCGCCATGCAGTTCGGCTATGACATGCGCCCGTCATTCTGGCAGGGAGTCCGTTCGAACTCGCACCTGGTTATCGCGGCAATAGGCACCGCGGCACTGCTTGGCGTTGCCGCAGTGGCGCTCTGGCTGGCGTTGCCGACCGGCGAGAGGCAAGCAGCCGCCAGTCCCGAGCAGAGCATTCCGACCATTCCGGTGAAGACGACGAAAGTTCCCTCCTCGGGGACGACGGTGACGGTGGCGGCCGTGACGCCGCAGGCGGAGCGCAAGTCCAGCCAGGTGTCACCGACCAAGGCAGCGGCGGCGGTGGACATACCAGCGCTTGCCGCCAATGATCCCCGCTGGACAGGGGCGCAGCCGAAGGCTGCCGCGGCAACTGATCCCGATCAAACGGCGGCTCCCAGCCAGGTAGCCAAGCAGCCCGAGCCGGCGCCTGGCAAAACAGCGGCGGCATTCGCGCAATCGTCTACCGGTACCGATGCCACCGACGAGCTTGCCAAGGTCGCCGCGCCGACCCCGCCTGTCAATAGCAGCAATCCCGATGGCGCGCAGACCGCCGCCATTCCGGAGACGCAGCCGCAAGCACCGGACCAAAAACCCGCGAATGCACAAGGCGAGGACAACGCAGCCAAAGCGAAGCCGCGCAAGGTGGCGGCGACGGGCAACGGCCGTATTCTCAGGGCTGTGACCATGCGCGGTGCTCCGAAGAAGGGGGCCACCCCCATCGGTACGATCCCTGCCCGGACCTCGGTGCAACTGATGGGCTGCAAGCAGTGGTGCGAGATCGTCTACAACGGCAAGCACGGCTGGGTGTACAAGAGCTACGTCAAGCCCGGCACGTAATATCCGACGATCGCCGCGTTCAGATGCAGCGCCCCCCGTCGACCTCCAGCGCGACCCCGGTGATGAAAGCGGCCTCGTCCGAGGCCAGCCATAAAGCCGCGTTGGCGATATCGAGCGGGGTCGACAGCCGCCCGAGCGGGATCGAGGCGCGGAATGCCTCGCGGATCTCGGGCGTGTCGGCGCCCATGAATTTTTCAAGCATCCCGGTCTCGCCGGCAACCGGGCAAAGGCAGTTGACGCGAATGTTCCTGGGCGCGAGTTCCACCGCCATCGACTTGGTGGCGGTGATCGCCCAACCTTTCGAGGCATTGTACCAGGTGAGGCCGGGCCGCGGCCGCAATCCTGCGGTGGACGCCGTGGTCAGGATGACACCGCCACCTTGCCGCTCCATGATCGGCACAACCGCAAGGGCGGCGTGATAGATCGCCTTCATGTTGACTGATGTGATCAGGTCGAAGGTTTCCTCGTCGACCTTGAGCATGTCGCCATTGCGATGGGTGAACCCGGCATTGTTGACCATGATGTCGATACGGCCGAAGGCGCTTTTGGCGGCATAGACCATCTCGTCGAACTCGGAGCGCAACGAAACGTCGGTCTGCGTCCAGATTGCCGCCTCGCCGATCTGATCGGCGACGCGTTTCGCACCCTTGGCGTTGAGATCGGCGACAACGACCCTGGCGCCCTCTTCCGCGAAGCGCTTGGCCATGCCTTCGCCGAAACCCGATGCCGCACCGGTGATAATGGCGACCTTGTTTTCCAGACGCATGCTTTTCCCGCTCATGGATTTCCTCGATATCACTGCACAGCTTGCACAAGGGCCGGCGACCGATGCGATCGATGCCGCACGGATGGCGCGCCGATTTCTCCCTTAGCTTTCGTCACATTCACGTTCTATGCTGCAACTGCGAAAGCTTCCGGAGTCTTCGTTCACCGACAAGCCTCCCGGCGGCGCCAGTGTCAAGCGCACACGTGGACCGACGCAAAATCCAGCGGTTGGTCCCCGATGTGACACCATGGCACTGGAAAATTTAAATCGATTAGAATATATCAGCCGCGTATTTGCGACCGGCGTCAAAGCGGACAGACCATGACCAGCCAGATCATCCCCGTCGACCCTTTCGACTTCATCATTTTCGGTGGTACCGGCGACCTGTCGGAACGCAAGCTGCTGCCGTCGCTCTACTATCGCCAGCGCGACCATCAATTCTCCGAGCCGACGCGCATCATTGGCACATCGCGCTCGAAAATGAGCGACGAGGAGTTCCAGGCTTTCGCCAAGCAGGCGATTTCGGACCATGTCAAGCCGGCCGATATCGATGCCAAGGAGTTGAAGACCTTCCTCGCCCGGCTTTCCTACGTTCCGGCCGATGCAACGAGCGGCGCCGGCTTCGACAAGCTGAAAAAGGCGATCGGCGAAAGCGACCACATCCGCGCCTTTTACCTGGCCGTGGCGCCGGCGCTGTTCGGCGACATCTCGCACAAGCTCAAAGAGCACAACCTGATCACGCCGAATTCGCGCATCGTGCTGGAGAAGCCGATCGGCCGCGATCTAGCCTCGGCGCAGGCGCTCAACGACCTGGTCGGCGACGACTTCCACGAAAGCCAGATTTTCCGCATCGACCACTATCTCGGCAAGGAGACGGTGCAGAACCTGATGGCGCTGCGCTTTGCCAATGCGCTGTACGAGCCGCTGTGGAATTCCGCCCACATCGACCACGTGCAGATCACCGTCGCCGAGACCGTGGGCCTGGAAGACCGCGTCACCTACTACGACAAGGCCGGTGCGCTGCGCGACATGGTGCAGAACCACATGCTGCAGCTGCTTTGCCTCGTCGCCATGGAAGCGCCCTCGTCGATGGACGCCGACGCGGTGCGCGACGAGAAGCTCAAGGTGCTGCGGGCGCTGAAGCGCATCAACGGCAACGAGGCGCCGAAGCACACCGTGCGCGGCCAGTACCGCGCCGGCGCCTCGGCCGGGGGACCGGTGAAAGGCTATGTCGAGGAACTCGGCAAGGACAGCAACACCGAGACCTTCGTCGCCATCAAGGCCGAGATCGGCACCTGGCGCTGGGCGGGCGTTCCGTTCTACCTCAGGACCGGAAAGCGGCTGGCGACCCGGGTTTCGGAAATCGTCATCGAGTTCAAGCCGATCCCGCATTCGATCTTCGGCGACAGCGGCGCGGGGCCGATCTTTGCCAACCAGCTGGTCATCCGGCTGCAGCCGGACGAAGGCGTCAAGCAGTTCATCATGATCAAGGACCCAGGCCCGGGCGGCATGCGGCTGCGCCAGATCTCGCTCGACATGAGTTTCGCGCAGTCGTTCGACGGCCGCGCGCCCGACGCCTATGAACGGCTGATCATGGATGTAATCCGCGGCAACCAGACGCTGTTCATGCGTCGCGACGAGGTGGAAGCCGCCTGGAAGTGGATCGACCCGATCCAGAATGCCTGGGAAGGCGCCAAGCAGGAAGCGCAGGGCTATACGGCAGGCACATGGGGGCCGTCGGCCTCGATAGCGCTGATCGAACGTGACGGGCGGACATGGCACGAGAGCAATTGAACGGCGCCAGCTACAACTGGAACGCTTTTCCCGACCGTCCGCAACTGGCCTCGGCGCTGGCTGGCCGCGTCGCCGATGCCTTGACCAAGGCGATCACCGGGCGCGGCACGGCATTGCTGGCGGTCTCCGGCGGCACGACACCGGCAAAGTTCTTTGCCGCGCTCTCTGCGGCGCCGATCGCCTGGGACAAGGTGATCGTGACGCTGGTCGACGAACGTTTCGTGCCGGCCTCCTCGCCGCGATCCAATGCCGGGCTGGTTGCCGCCAACCTGCTGCAGAACGCGGCCAAGGCGGCCCGCTTCGTTCCGCTCTACCACGAAGCGGTCGGCATCGAGGATGCCGCGGCTTCCGACGATGCGGCCCTGCGATCCCTTCCCTGGCCGCTCGATGTCGTGATCCTCGGCATGGGGCCTGACGGCCATACCGCCTCTTTCTTTCCCGACGCCGACGATCTGCCGAAGCTGCTCGACCCCGCCTCGGACAGGATCATCCTGCCGGTTCACGCGGCAAGTGCGGGTGAGCCTCGGCTGACCCTGACCCTGGCGCGGATCATCGACGCCGGTTTCATCGCGCTGCACATCGAGGGCGAGGACAAGCGCACCGCCTTCGACGGCGCGGCCGCGCCCGGGCCGCGAAAGCCTATCCGTGCCGTGCTCGACGCATCGCCCAAGCCCGTGGAGGTTTTCTGGGCGCCCTGATTTCAAGTTTACAAGTGGTCCCGGCAACGGCGGGAGGATGTTTCCGGGACCTCGCCTGAAAGGACCTGATCCCATGACCGCAAGACGCGACATCGAAGCCATCACCGAACGGATACGCCAGCGCTCCAAACCGGGCCGGGAGCGCTACCTCAGCCGTATCGCCGAAGCGTCGAACCAGACCGCCAACCGGTCGGTGCTGTCCTGCGGCAACCTTGCCCATGGCTTCGCGGTCTGCAGCCCCTCGGAAAAGCTGGCGCTAGGTGCCGACAAGGTGCCCAATCTCGGCATCATCACCTCTTACAACGACATGCTGTCGGCGCATCAGCCCTTCGAGACCTTCCCTGCCCTGATCAAGGAGGCCGCGCGCGAGGCGGGCGGCCTCGCCCAGGTGGCCGGCGGCGTGCCGGCGATGTGCGATGGCGTCACCCAAGGCCAGCCCGGCATGGAGCTGTCGCTGTTTTCGCGCGACGTGATCGCCATGGCAGCCGCGATCGGCCTGTCGCACAACATGTTCGACGCCGCCGTCTATCTCGGCGTCTGCGACAAGATCGTCCCGGGTCTGGTGATCGCCGCATTGACCTTCGGCCATCTGCCGGCGGTGTTCATTCCTGCCGGCCCGATGACGACGGGCCTGCCCAACGATGAAAAGGCCAAGGTCCGCCAGCTCTATGCCGAGGGCAAGGCAGGACGCGCCGAACTCCTGGAAGCCGAGTCCAAGTCGTATCACGGCCCGGGCACCTGCACCTTCTACGGGACGGCGAACTCCAACCAGATGCTGATGGAGATCATGGGCCTGCACACGCCGGGCGCGTCCTTCGTCAACCCCGGCACGCCGCTGCGCGACGCCTTGACCCGCGAAGCGACGAAACGGGCGCTGGCGATCACCGCGCTCGGCAACGCCTATACGCCGGTCGGACGGATGATCGACGAACGTTCGTTCGTCAATGGCGTCGTCGGCCTGCATGCCACCGGCGGCTCGACCAACCACACCATCCACCTGATCGCCATGGCGGCCGCCGCCGGCATCGCGCTGACCTGGCAGGATATTTCCGACCTCTCGGAAGCGGTGCCTCTGTTGGCACGTGTCTATCCGAACGGGCTTGCAGACGTGAACCATTTCCATGCCGCCGGCGGCCTCGGCTTCCTGATCCGCGAACTGCTCGACGAAGGCGTCCTGCACGAGGATGTGCAGACGGTGTGGGGCGAAGGCCTGCGGCCCTATGCGGTCGAGGCAAAGCTCGGCGCCGACGGCGGCGTGCTGCGCGAGGCTTCGCCGCGCGCAAGCGGCGACGAAAAGGTGCTGGCGCCGTTCAACAAGGCCTTCCAGGCGACGGGCGGCCTGAAGGTTTTGGCGGGCAATCTCGGCCACGCCGTCATCAAGACATCGGCCGTCAAACCGGAGCGGCGTATCATCGAAGCGCCGGCCAAGGTGTTCGACAGCCAGCAGGGGCTGAACGACGCCTTCAAGGCGGGCACACTCACCGGCGACTTCATCGCCGTTATCCGCTTCCAGGGTCCGAAGGCCAACGGCATGCCGGAACTGCACAAGCTGACCACCGTGCTCGGCATCCTGCAGGATCGCGGCCAGCGCGTCGCGCTGGTCACCGACGGGCGCATGTCGGGCGCCTCCGGCAAGGTGCCGGCGGCAATCCATGTGACGCCGGAAGCGGTCGAGGACGGGCCGATCGCGCGGATCCATGACGGCGACATCATCCGCCTCGACGCCGATGCCGGCACGCTGGAAGTGCTGGTGCCAGGCACCGAATTCGCGTTGCGCCGCACGGCCGAAGTCGATCTCATCGGCAATGAATTCGGCTTTGGACGCGAGTTGTTCGCCGGCTTCCGCCAATTGGTGGGCCGCGCCGATCACGGCGCCAGCGCGTTCGGCACTGCCTGACGCATTCTGTCCGGCATGAAAAAGGGCGGCTCGTGGCCGCCCTTTTTGCCGGTCGAAATCGCAATCCTTATTGCACCGTCAGTTCAACCCGCTCTCCGGCCTTCACGGTCACGGCGCCTTCCTTCTTGCTGTTGTCCGACTTCTCCGAAACCACGGCGTAATCGCCGGCCGCTATCGCGGCCTGATACTTCTCGTCATAGGCATAGCCGATCGACTTGCGATTGCCATTGATGTCCTTCTTCGTCTCGAAGATCTCGATCTTGGAGGTGCCGGGCGCCGTGATTGCCAGCACGCCGGCATTCATGGCGACCTTGAGGTCCTGGAACTCGCCGACCTTGACGCTGAAAGGCTGTTCCACGATGGCGAGATCGACCGTCGCGATCAGCACATAGTCATCGGGCGGCAGATCGAACTTGCTGTCGGGGCCATAGGCATAGGTGACCTCGTCGCGGGTGCCATCGATCTTCTTCTTGGCCTTGAGCACCTTGAAGCCGATGCCTGAACCGTCAGCCTTGTCGCCGCCGGCCACATAGTATGCGTTGGCAACGACATGGCCGACGCCGACGATGATGTCCTTGTCGATCACCCTGCCCGCGGCGAGCGGGATCGTTTCGGTGACCACGCCCTGCCCGATCGTGACGGTCACTTTCTCGTCGCCGGCCGGCAACACGACTTTCGTGTCTCCATAATAGGTCGGAGGGTTGTCGACGCCCGGATAGGCGATCACGACAGCCGCCCCGCTGGCCACATCGGCACCTTGGCTCGGACGCGGATGCAGGATGAGTGTGCCGGCATTCAAGGTGAACAGCGGCTTGTAGACCTGGCCCGCCTCGATCTTGATCTTCTGCTCCGTCTTGGCCTCACCGTCGCGCGCGACGACGATGTAGTCGCCCGGTTCCAGATTGGCTTTGTAGTCGCCGTATTCGGTGGTGACGTTGTCGCCGCGCGTGCCGTCCGATTTGGCCTTGTAGACTTCCCAGGCATTGCCGTCGGTGACAGGATCGCCGCCCTCGGCCAGCACCACGGTCGGCATGAAATTGAACTCGGGCTTCGCCGGCTCGGGCGCTGGTGCCGGAGCGGGGGCCGGTGCTGGCTCGGGCGCCGGTGCCGCGACGGTCTCGACCAGCGCCTCCTGCAGCGCCTTCTCATCGGAAGCCTGGATGTATTTGCCGCCGGTATTGTCGGCGAGGCAGGCAATCTGCTTACCTTCGTCGGCGGTCAGGCCGAAGCCGACGACGTCGGCGGTGAAATCGACGCCGGAGGCTTCGAGTTCCTTGCCCAGCGCACAAGGGTCGCCGCCGCACGTTTCCAGCCCATCGGTGATAAGAACGACAGTTGCCTTGTCCTCGGTGTAATTCAGCGCTTCGGCCGCCTGCTTGACGGCTGCCGTCAGCGGCGTCTTGCCGAGGAACTTCATGCTGTCGGCGGCTGCCGAGATGGCGCTTGCCGAGCCCGCCTGGGGCGGCACGATCAGTTGGATGTCGTCGCAGCTGCCTTTTTCGCGATGGCCATAGGCCATGAAGCCGATCTCGTCGTCGGCGGGAACCGATTGAAGCACGGTCCTCAGCGATTCGCGGGCGATTTCCAGCTTGGGCTTTCCGTCGATCTGCGCCCACATCGATCCCGACGCGTCGAGGATGATGATGACCTTGTTGGCGGCAAAGCCGAATGTCGTCGTCGACAAAAGGAGGATCGCCGCAGCGACGCTCCGCGCAAGTATCGCCATCGAAATCTCCTGAGTTAGCCACCCCGTCCGCTGGCCGAAGCTATTTGAGCGCGTGCAGGGACACAAGCCACCGCTATCAACGATAGCTCGCATAGGGCCCGTGCGTACCCAATTCAGTATGTCGTGCGGCGCTCTTCCGAGGGCGGGCGGCCAAACTGCAGCCGATAGCTCTGGGCAAAATAGGAATGCGAGGTGAAGCCGGTCGCGATCGCCACGTCGAGGATCGGCATGTTGGTCTGGCGCAGCAATTCGCGCGCCCGCTCCAGCCGCAGCCGCATATAGTAGCGTCCGGGCGTGACGTTGAGATGGCGCAGGAACAGCCGCTCCACCTGGCGCACCGAGAGGCCCGCCGACTTGGCGAGCTGTACCGCTGACAGCGGCTCATCGAGATGGTCGGCCATCAGTTCGACGATGCGTCGCAACTTCTCCGACTTACCGGTGAGGTCACGTTCCGGCCCGACGCGCTGGCGGTCTCCGGCGGAGCGGATGCGCTCGTGCTGGAACTGGTTGGCGACGCCATTGGCGAGGTTGGAGCCGAAATCGCCACGCACGATCTCCAGCATCAGATCGATCGAGGTGGTGCCGCCGGCGCAGGTGTAGCGTTTGCGGTCGATCTCGAAGACGTTGCCCGTGCAGTTGATGTCGGGAAAGCGCTCGACGAAGCCGGCGCGGTTTTCCCAATGGATGGTGCAGCGATAGCCTTCGAGCTGGCCGGCCTCGGCCAGCAGGTAGGATCCGACCGACAAGGCACCAAGCGCGTTGCCGCGCCGGCCCCAGCTGCGCAAGGCGGCCAGAACCTTGCTCTTGCCCGGAAATTCTGTCGTCAAGCCGACCGAGACGAAGAGAATATCGACCGGCGGCAGGTCGGCGACGGCGTAGTCGATCTTAAGCGGCAGGCCGTTGGAAGCCATCACCGGGTCACCATCGGCCGACACAGTTGTCCAGCCGTAGAAGTCACGGCCAAGCAGGCGGTTCGCCGACCGGAAGGTATCGATCGCAGCGGCCAGCGAGAACATGGAAAACTTGTCGACCAGCAGGAAGGCGAACTGCCGGCCGCCTTGAACGGGATCATTCGTGACCGGCCGTTCCGGGGAAATAGTGGGGTTCGGCAAAGCTGCGGCTTTCAGGGTCAACCCGGGCTCAGAAGGAAGGCCGCTTCAATCCGGCCGCAAGGTAGGCCGAAGCTAACGTATTGGCCATCAACATGGCAATGGTCATCGGCCCGACACCGCCGGGCACCGGAGTGATCGCACCGGCCGCCCTGGCCGCTTCGGCATAGGCGACATCGCCGACGAGACGCGACTTGCCCTCGCCTTTCTCGGGCGCGGGAATGCGGTTGATGCCGACATCGATGACGGTGGCGCCAGGCTTAACCCAGTCACCCCTGATCATTTCCGGCCTGCCGACAGCGGCGACCAGGATGTCGGCCGTGCGGGCAAGCGCCGGCAGGTCCTTGGTGCGGCTGTGCGCGATGGTGACGGTGCAGTTGGCGGCAAGCAGCAGATTGGCCATCGGCTTGCCGACGATGTTGGAGCGGCCGACGACGACGGCGTTGAGGCCGGACAGGTCCTTGCCGCGCACGCGCTCGATCAAAAGCATCGAGCCGGCGGGCGTGCAGGGAACGAAGGCCGTGTCGAGTTCACCGGTGCCGAGCTTGCCGACATTGATAAAATGGAACCCGTCGACGTCCTTGTGCGGCGCGATCGCCTGGATGATCTTGCCGGCATCGACATGGGCTGGCAGCGGAAGCTGGACCAGGATGCCGTTGATTTCAGGATCGGCGTTGAGTTCGGCGATGAGCTTGAGCAGCGCCTCTTGGGACGTTTCCGCCGGCAGCGTGTGCTGAAGCGAATGAAAGCCGCATTCCTTGGCGGTGCGGGATTTGGAGGCGACATAGACCTGGCTCGCCGGATCCTCGCCGACGATGACCACGGCCAGGCCTGGCTTGGCCTTGCCTTTGGCGACCAGCTCGGCGGTCAGCGCCTTGACCGTCCGCACCACGTCTTCGGCAACGCTTTTTCCGTCAATCACTTCGGCCATGCCACCCTCAACATCGTTCCGCCCAACGCCGCTTCGAGAACATAATGCCGCGGCGCAGGCAATCTGCAGCGCGGCATTGTCACGAAAATACAAGCTCGCAATCCCGTCAAAGCGCCTTCCCATGCCGTTTACGCGAAACCGGCACGGTTTTGTTCGGCCTCCGCAGCCTATCTGATGGTTCAGAAGTAGCGGCGGCGGGTGCGGTTTTCCGTGAGTTCGCGGACCGCTTCGCGGAATTCACGCAGGCTGGCGCGGATCTCTTCGACCGATGCTTGTTCGCCACCCTCCTCGACCGGGGTCGGCCTCGCGGGCGGGGCGGCCGGTGGCTGCGCCGGAGGAGCGGGCGGCGGCGGATACGGCATCTGCGCCGCATAAGGTCCCGCTGAGCTTTGCGTGGAGGGATGGCCCGCTTGCGACCAGGGCTGCGCCTGGGGGTAGCCCAACGGCTGTGCATAGGGAGAGGACGGAAACGGGGGAGCCGGGTACGTTGCCTGTTGCGGCATCAGGGGCGAGCGCGAAGGCAAGGTCATCCGCTGCCCATACCCCGCATCGGGGCCCGGCTGGAAGGGTGACTGCGAATAATCCAGGCCGGCCGCCTGCCGAGGCCCGAAACCGGACTCCGGATGGCCAGGAAATAGCGGAGCGTTGACAGGCCGTCCGTTGTCGGCGAAGGCGGGCAGGCCGAACCCGCTGGAGATGTCGTCGTCGGCTTCGGCGGACGGCTTGCGGGACATGGCCTTGCGCATTCTCGACATAAGTGCGCCGATCCTCCCGGAGCTTTCGGCGGGAGCGGCCTCGGTCCGCGTGACCGGCGGCGGTGGTGCGGGCGGCGGCGGCACAGGCGCTGCCGCCATCGGTGGCTCTGGCGGAGGCTCCGCCCGGAATGCCTGCTCCTCGCGAGGCGCTCTCTGGTCAGCCAACTTGCGTTCGTCCACCTTGCGCTCGCGGCGTGAGCGCGCGCTTGCCGTCTCGCGCAGGCTGTCATAGGTGCCACGCAGAGCGCCGAGGCCAACACCGGAAGCAAGGCCAAGCAGCAGGCCGGCCAGCGCCACCAAGGCTCGTGAGGGTCCATTTGGCTCGAGGGGGGCCTGGGCGGGAGTGATCACATTGATGTTGGTCGTGTTGATGCCCGTCTGTTCACCAGTCTCCTTGGCGCGCAGGAGATATTGTTCGTAGACGGAACGCTTGGCTGTGGCCTCGCGCTCCAGTTCCCGCAGGACAACCAGGTCGCTGTTGACGTCGCCGCTTTGGACCTTTGCCTGGGCCAGCCGGGAAGCGAGATCCTGTTCGAGCTGAACCGCGCGCTTCAAGTCGACCTGCAGCGAAGAGGCGATGCGGCGCAGTTCGGCCGCGATGCGCTCGCGCGCGCCGGCGATCTGGGCGTCGAGGGCCTGGAGTTCTGGATGCCGCGGTCCCAGCCGGACCGCGGCACGATCGGCCTCCTGCTTCAGCGTTGCATATTGCGAGCGCAGATCGCTCATGGCGTTGGAGTTGATCTCTTCAGGCAACGTGCCGGTCAGAACGGAATTGACGTCCAGCGAACGCGCCGACGCCGCCCGGGCATTGAGTTCCAGCGTGCGGGCGCGGGCGACCGAGAGCTGCTCGTTGAGCTTGAGCATTTGATCGTCGCTGATCAGATGGCCTTGCGCGTCGACCAGGCCATGCGTGGCCCTGAAATCCTCGACCTTGCGCTCGGCCGCCTCGACCCCCTTGCGCAGATCGTCGAGCTTGGACGTCAACTCGTTCGTCGCGCGTCCGGCCATGTCGGACTGGTATTTGGCGGCTTCCTGCTGGAAGACGGTTCTCGTCGTATTGGCAATGAGCGCCGATTTGTCGCCGTTCTGGGTTACGGCGCTGACGGAAATGACAAAAGTCTTGCCGCTGCGTTCGACCGACAGGCTCTTGGCCAGATTGCCGACAGCCAGAGCCTGGCGGCGAACCTCATCGACGCCGCCCGGCCCATCGTTGCGTGACACGATCGAGCGGATGAGCGACATGACGCCGAGGCCGCCGGAGCCCTGGCCATTGAATTCCGGGTCGTTGACGAGGTTGAGATTCTTGACGACCTGATCGAGAACGGTGCCCGAGGTGAGCATCTTGATCCGGGTTTCGACGACGGCCAGCGCGGCATCGGGCTGGCCTACCGGTTGGGTGAGATCGCGGTCGGAGAGCTTCAGGTCACCCGGCTCGATGATCAGTTCGGTCGTGGCTTCGTATTTCTTCGGCATCGACAAGGCGATGGCAACGCCAAGTCCAGCGCCCAGTATCGTGGTCGCAACGATCAGCAGCTTCGACCTGGCAACGCCGCGAACGACCAGCATCGGATCGATCAGCGGCTTCCACTGCTGACTGTCCGCCCCGCCATTGGAGGACGGGTCGGCTCTGCCCGTAGCGCGGGACCCGATTGCATCATGGGCGCCACCCGTGCCCGAAGGTTCCTCCGGGGCGGGCCTTGCTGGCGGCATGTCGGGTGGCAAATCGCCGGTGCCGGTTTCCCCCCGCGAATGCCAGGCGCCGTCGGATTCAAACGGCTGCTCCTCGTCCAGGCGAGACCGTTCGGCGCTATCGGCTGCCGACCGAGGCGGGCTCGCCTTCGTCTCGCGACGGGAACGAGCCAGGCGATGGCGCGTGGCGGCATCCTCGCGCCACGAAGGGTCCGCGCGATCTCCAATCGAGACCAGCGAAGCATCGTCCTCGCCACGCACGGCTTCGCCAAGCGCCAGCAACGAGCGCTCGCGCTTCCAGTCTTCACGGTTTTCCCTGTCGACCATGTCGTGGAGCTTTACTCTTGGCCGCTTGGCAGCGGCGGTCGGCCATTCGTTAAGTCACGCTAAACAGGCATAGGAAACAAAAGGTTAATTTTCGAAAGAGGACGGCAAGAATTCACGCCATGGTTGCAACAATTTTCAACACAGCTGAAAGCTTCAGAACGGCGCGTTAAACTTTCCAGCCTATGCATTTTCCTCGACGTATGACTGAGGCCAGCGACATACCGCAAAGGCGGACCTTCGCGCGGATCGGCACCTTGATGGCCGAACGGCGGGGGCTGGTGCGCGACTATTTTTCGGCGATCAGCGGCGCCGGCGGGCGATTGGTGTTTTCACTCGCCTATTTCATCGCGCTCGCCAATACGCTGTCGATCGCAGAGTTCGGCATGTTCGCCACCGCCTCGGCGGCCGGCGTCATGCTGTCGAGGCTTCTCGCCTTCGGTTTCATTTCGGCACTCTACCGCACCGCCACCATCCGCCCCAATCTGATCGGCACGTTCACGGCGGGTTTCCTGCTGCTCGGCGCCGTCTCGCTGCCGCTTTTGGCCGTGGCCTCGTTCGGCGTCTACCTGATCTTCTTTGCCGGCACCGTGCCGCTGTCGGTATTCACGGCGATCGTTTTTGCCGAGGCGCTGCTGTGGCGGCCGGTGGAAGTGGCGCTGATCGTCAACAACGGGCTGGGCAAATTCGGCCGTGCAGCCGTGCTGGCGATCCTGGCCACCGCACTGCGGGCGCTTGGCGCGGTGTTGTTCATGGTCTCGCCACAGCATGACATTTGGATGTGGTCGTGGTTCTACATAGGGGCCAACGCCGCCTCGCTGCTTTTGGCTTTCGGCTGGTTCTATCCACGCCAGCGGCTGCGGCTGCGCATCGAACTCTATCTGCGGCGGCTCGCCGATTCCATCTATGTGGCCGGCGCCGAGGTGCTGTTCTACCTGCAATCGGAATTCGACAAGCTGCTGGTGCTGGCGATCGGCGGCCCGCATTTGGCCGGCATTTATGCCATCATCATGCGGCTCGTCGACCTGACGGCGATCCCCATCCGTACCTTCTCCATGATGCTCGTGCAGCGCATGATGCGCGCGCCGGAGCTGCTGTCGCGCCTTGCGATAAAGAGCGGCATCGAGGGCGGCGTGTTCCTCGTTTCAACGCTGGCGCTGGCAGCGCTTGGCATCGTGCTGCATTTCTTTCCCAACGCGCTCGGCAGGAATGTTTCCGAGGCCGCCCCCCTGGTGGCGCTGGCGATCTGCGTGCCTGGACTGCGCAATCTGGTCGAATACCAGGCCGAGCTTCTTTTCGCGCGCGGCCAGACGCTGGTGCGAGCGCTCAATCTCGGCCTGCTCGCCGCCCTCAAGGCGCTGCTGCTAATCTATGTGCTGACCACCATTTCCGAAACATCTGATCTGGTGCTGTCGCTCAACATCGTCTTCCTGCTGCTCTACCTCGCGTCCATGCTGCTGACCTATTCGGCGCTGCGCAGACCGGCCAAGGCAATCTAGGACAATCAGCGATCAAGCCCGATCAGGCGTCGGATCCGGCCTATATCGGTGCCGATAAAGGACTGCATGCCGATTGCCACCTGCTCTGGCGCCATGCTGGCAACGAAGCGGCGGAACTCGTCGTCCGACAGCGCCTTGCCCGTCCAGTGGACGCGGCAGAATTCTTCCGAACCGTGGAAGTGGCCGGCTCCGTCCAGCAGATCGTCGACATAGCGTCCGTAGATCATGCATTCGGAGAATTTGCGCGCCGAGCCGATGACCTCGACCCAGTCGCGGCCATGGACCTTTTCGATCCGGCCGCACATGGCAAGCACCGTGTCGCGGCGCCAGGCGATCAGCGTCGAGATATAATCATGGACCGATGTCCGGGACGAATCGATGCCAAGTGCCGTTCCGGCATTGCGCGACCACAAGCGATGCTCGTCATGGCCGTCATCGGCGAGCACACCATCCCGGCGAAACAAACGCGCCTTGCCATCTCGCCAAAAGGCACCGCAATCGAAGGCCTTCAGGAAAGCGACGTCGGAATCGCAGAAGATCAGCACATCTTCCCCCGCGTGGGCCGATATGGCGATACGGCGCAGCTGCTGCACGTGCCAGCCACGCAGCGGCTGGGTCTTCAGGCTGAGCCAGACGCGGCGGCGAAACAAGCTGAGCGGATCGTCGAAGGCGCGCAGCCAGCGCGGCAGGAGATCCCGCTCATCGACGACCGAACGGCGGCTGGTCTGCAACTGACGGAAAAGCGCAAGGTCGCGATGTTCGACCAGAATGTAGTGGTGCGCGGCACCCGAGACATGCCGGTCAAGCGTTTCGCACAGCAGTCGGCAGCGTTCGAAATCCGGGGCGTAGCTTGCCGTCACAACCGCTGCCGTCGGCGTGTTCGGCACCAGGCGTGGGCCGGCCAGCGGGTCTGGGACGAACCGCTTGTTCAACGAAACTCTCCGGGAGCATCTGCGACGGCTTCGGCGCCGCGCGCCCATTTCTGCTTGACGACCCGCCACAGGAACAGGGGGTTGCCGACCACGTAGCGGCGCCAGAGCCGGCCGGGCTCGACCGCCAGGCGGAACAGCCATTCCAACCGCAGGCGGCGCATCCACAGCGGTGCGCGCGGCACCGAGCCGCTCAGGAAATCGAGCAGCGCGCCGACCGCGATCGGCAGCGTGCAATGGCGTTCGTCGATGTGACGTTCAATCCACAATTCCTGGCGCGGCACGCCCATCGCGACCAGCAGCATATCAGGCCGTAGCTTGGCGATCCGGTCGATGATCTCCGGCTCCTGCGCGGGGGAGAAATAACCGTCGTGAATGACCACAAAGTTGTGCTGTACGGCAAGCGCCGCCAGCTTCACGGACGCCGCCTCGGCGTTGACACGGGTCGCTCCGAGCAGCCCCACCGTCAGCGGCCTCTTGGAAGCCTGCAGGAAGGCCGGCACGAAATCGGTGCCGTTGAGATTGTCGGGAAACGGCGCGCCGTAGAGAAGCTTCGCGGCGAGATCGACGCCAATGCCGTCCGGCAGGATGAGGAAATCGTCGAGCGCCTCGGCGAACACCGGGTCGGTGTGGGCGATATTGGCATTGTGGGCGTTGAGGAAACTGACCTTGGTGAAGCGCCGCTCGGCGATCAATCGGTTCAGCAAGGCAATCGCATCGTCCCAGCGGATCGCCAGCACCGGGATGCCGAGGATTGCCTTCAGGCTGTCAAAGCCGAACGCGGCACGGGCGGCGTGCATGTTCATGCAAACACCTCCTGCCGCACGGCGCCGATTCTTTCGAGACCGACACGAACCGCGGCGTCGAGCGCCTTGACCTGCCGGCGATGGAAGGTGCTGCCATCGACATCGTTGATGTCGGCCGCGGCTGCCTCCAGGGCCTTGGCGAAGCCGGCCGGATCGTCAGTGACGACGCAATTGTCGGGGCGATGACCGATACCGCGCAGCGACCGGCTGGTGGCCACCGAGGGCAGGCCAAGCTCGAAGGTCTCGATGGTCTTCAGCTGCACGCCGCTGCCCGCGGTGCTGATCAGCGGGATGACGGCCGCGCCGCGCACGAAAGCCCTGGCATCCGCGACACGGCCGACAAACTCGACGCCCGGATGCGCGGAGGTGACGCCGGAAGGCATGTGACCCGCTATGCGGATGCGGAAACCAGGCCGCAGATGCGGCACCACCTTGCCCAAGAACCAGTCGAGGCCGATGCGGTTCGGCTGCCAGGTCCAGGTGCCGATCAGGGCCGCGTCACAGTCGATCGCGCGCCGGCCGTTCCAGACTGGCGCCGTGGCGCCGGTCACCAGCGGCAGCACCGCCGAACGATCATCCGAGGCGACGCCAAGTGCCCCGCGATCCTCCTCGGCCAACGTGAAGACAAAACGCGCGCGGCGGCAGAGGCGCTCTTCGACCAGTTTGAGCAGCCTTGCCTCGCGCCGAAACAGCAGGCGCTGGAAAATGCCGGCGGCGGCAACGGCGTTCTCCCGCGCCGAGAGATGCTCGACATTGTGGGCGACGAAAATCGAAGGCCGGTCTTCGAAGACCCGTTCGAAAGCACCGGCGAACTGCACGGAATTCAACACATAGCCATCGAACGGACCGGCTCGTTCGAGGGCGGCCTGAACATCGTGGCTGGACACCGCACGCAACTTGACCGACGCGAAGGTCAGGCCTGAAAACATCGCCTTGCCGACCCAGACAAGCTTTTGCAGCGGCGAAGCACTTTCGGTGCGCACGTCGACCGCCCCCAGCACCACGGTATTTTCGGGATCGGCCGCGGCTTTTCCGGGCCAGGTGAAGCCGATGACCGTGACGCGCGCGCCGGCGCGCCGCAGGGCGGCGATAATCGCGGCGTTGGCTATCTCGTAGCCCGAGGCGAGAGCACCGTCGGGCACGATCGATGTGGCGAACAGCAGATGCATCTTACCTATCCTGTGGTGTAGCCGGTAGCAAAGCGCGGTGAACCCTTGATTAAACGAGCACGATCAACGCCCCAAAACCCATGTCAGGCGGGCCTCTCCGTGCAAGGTGATTAACGAAACCTTATCATCGTGGTGCTACCAGAACGCGACTCACGACGCGGCTGGACACGGATGATCCCTTTGCCATTGGACGGTTCGGTATCGATCGCGGGACGATCTCGCCTGCTCGACGTGGAGGCCGTCGAAGCGATCGTCACCTTGCCGACGTTCAAGCGGCCGCAACAGGTGCTGGAGACACTGGCGTCGCTTCGCGCGCAGCAAACCGACAGGCGCTTTGCCGTCATCCTCATCGAAAACGAGGCCGAGGCGCGGGAGGGCGCCAAGGCGGTGCTGCCGCTGTTAGAGCGCGGCGAGATACCGGGCATGGTCATCATCGCGCATGAGCGCGGCAATTGCAGCGCCTACAATGCCGGCTGGCAGACGGCGATCCTGCAGTTCCCGAACTTCAAGCATCTTCTGGTCATCGACGATGACGAGACCGCCGATCCGCAATGGCTGGAGCGGATGTGCCACGCCGCCGAAACGCTCGCCGCCGACATCGTCGGCGGCCCGCAGGTGCCCGTTTTTGCCGATCCTGCCCATGCCAAATGGGCCGAGCATCCCGTCTTCGCACCCCCCTACCGGGAGACGGGACGGGTGCCCGCGCTCTATTCGTCCGGCAATCTTCTGGTCGGGCGCAACGTGCTGACCGCGATGGGGCCGCCCTTCCTCGATCTCAGATTCAATTTCATGGGCGGCGGCGATTCCGACTTTCTCAGCCGGTCGGCGCAACGCGGCTTCGTGCTGGGCTGGTGCGCCGAAGCCAAGGTGCGGGAGACCGTTCCGGCCCGGCGCGTCGAGACCGACTGGATCCGCGCCCGCAGCCTACGCAACGGTGTCATCTCGACACTGGTGGAAAAGAAGAGGCGCGCCGGCATGCCGTTCGCCGGCGCCAAGGTATTCGCCAGGAGCCTGGCGCTGCTTGCCGCCTCGCCGCTTCGCGGCATCATGCGGCTGGCGCGCACGGGATCCCCGGCGGCCGCCATCTACCCCGTCCATGTGGCGCTGGGCCGCGTGCTGGCCGAATTCGGATATGCCAATGAGCAATACCGCCAGCCTGAGAAGAACTGAGCGCGCGCCGCTCAGCGCCGCGTTCACGCGCGGTGGCGTGGCGACCGCGATCGCCGCGCTGCTGTTCACCGTCATCATGGTGTCCTTCCGCCCGTTCCAGCCGGCCGGCGCCGAACTCACCGGCGAAGGGGGCGACATCGTCAATCAGCTCGGCTTCGGCTCGCTCGGCGGGATTTCGATCTTCGCTCTGCTGGCCTTCGCCGATCCGCGCGTCGTGCGCTCGCTGCTCAGCCCGTCCTGGATACTGATGCTGGGCTTCTTCTTCCTGTCCGTGGTGCTGGCGACCGATCCGCCCTCGGCAATGCGCGCGGCGTCCTTCACCATGATCGGCATCCTGACGATGGCGACGATCCTGGCGCTACCCCGCGACGCGGAGTCCTTCTCCAGGGTCATCATCTTCACCGCGGTCGTGGTCATGGGCCTGTCCTATCTCGGCCTGATCGTCTTTCCGCACGAGGCGATGCACACGGCTGACTCGCAGGAGCCCGAACATGCCGGCCTGTGGCGCGGGGTGTTCACCCACAAGAACATCGCCGGCCCGATCATGGCCTGCTTCAGCTTCGCCGGGCTTTATCTCTACCGACGCGGCCAGCGCTGGTGGGGCGCGGGTATCTTCTGCGCGGCGATGATCTTCATGCTGCACACCGGCTCCAAGACCACCGCCGGGCTGGTGCCGTTCTCGATCCTGATCGTGATGTTTCCGAGTCTGATGGGCATGCGGCTCGGTACGCCGATCCTGTTCATGCTGGCGATCATCGCCACGGCGGTCGGCACGCTGGGCATCGTCTTCCTGCCGCCGGTGAAGCATCTGGCGGCCATCTACTTCCCCGACCTCACCTATACCGGCCGGACGACACTGTGGGAGTTCGCCGGCTCGATGCTGGCGAAGAAGCCGTGGACCGGCTACGGTTATGAGAGCTTCTGGGGCACGCCGCTGCTGCTCAACCAGGACCAACCCTTCGATCGCCCGTGGGACATCAGGACCATCGTGCACGGCCATGACGGCTATCTCGACATCGCGGTGCTGATGGGCATCCCTGCCCTTTGCGTGGCGGTCTACACCTTCCTCATCGCACCATTGCGCGACTATATGCGCATTCCGCAGCGCAAGGAGAACATCTATCTCGGCGATTTCTTCATGATGGTAGTGCTGTTCACCGCACTCAACGCCTTTCTCGAGAGCTTCTTCTTCCATCGCGGTGATCCGGTCTGGCTGTTCTTCGTGCTCGGCGTGCTGGGCCTCAGGCAAGTGTCGTTGCGGCCGATCGCGGTGCGCACGCCTGTTCAGCGGTCCTGAGAGGGCTTCCCCACCGACCCGCGAGCGTCTATGTCATGGCCTTTCCTCGGAGGGCTCTCGATGACGATCAGGCTTGTTCTCGCCGGTTGCGGCAATATGGGTTACGCCATGCTCTCGGGCTGGCTGAAGTCCGGCAAGCTTGCACCCTCGGCGGTTTTCGTGGTCGAGCCCAATGCCGAGCTGCGCGATCGCGCAGTGGCGCTTGGCTGCGGCTCGGCAGCGGATGCCGGGGCCATTCCGGCGGATGCCGTGCCCGATCTGGCCGTCATCGCGGTGAAACCTCAGGTGATTCGCGACGTCACCGCCGCGTACAAGCGCTTCGGCGATGGACGCACCACTTTCGTCAGCATCGCCGCCGGCACGCCGTCCGCCACCTTCGAGGGCATTCTCGGCAACCGCGCTCCCGTTGTGCGGTGCATGCCCAACACGCCGGCGGCCATCGGCAAGGGCATGATGGTGGTGTTTTCCAATCCCCTGGTTTCCGCCGACGCCAAGCGCTTCGTCGCCGACCTTCTGTCGGCCAGCGGCGAAGTGGCCACTATCGATGACGAGGGCCTTATGGATGCGGTGACCGCCGTGTCCGGATCGGGTCCGGCCTATATCTTCCATTTCATCGAGGCGCTGACGGTGGCCGCCGAGAAGGCCGGCCTGCCGGCGGCGACCGCCAGGCTGCTCGCCATGCAGACCGTTTACGGCGCGGCCTCGCTCGCCGCCGAAAGCCGCGAGGACCCGGCCGTGCTGCGCAAGCAGGTGACCAGCCCCAACGGCACGACGGCGGCGGCGCTTGGCGTGCTGATGGGCGATGACCGGTTGACCAATCTCCTCACGCAAGCGGTGGAAGCGGCGCGGCTGCGGTCGATCGAACTAGGGAAATAGAGCAGACTCCCTAGGCCAGATCGGTATGCGAGAAGTCGTTGCCTTTGTAGAGCAGAGCAGAGCCGCGGCCCTTTGCGCAAGCATAGGACAGGCAATCGGCCAGGTTGAGTTGGGCGGGATGCCCGCGTCCTTTTCCATAGTCTGAAAAAGCTTGGACCGCGAGCTTGGCATCGCCGGCGTCGATGGGAACGATTTCGATTTCGGCCTCGCGCAGAAAAGCCTCTATCGCCACTTCAGCGACGAGCGGCTCGACGGCCAGCATAGTTGAAAGCCGCATAGCCGCTTCGAGCACCACCAGCGCGGAAGTAATCCTGCGAGGTGCTACCGCGATGCGGTTGCTCCACTCGCCAGCATCTCCTTCTCCCGAAAGAATTGCGACGACCACCGAGGTGTCGACAAACATCAGGAGTGGCCCCACATCTCATCGATCTCATCCTTGTGTACGGGCCGGCCGCCCTGGCCAGCTCTGGCTTTGAGTTCATCGGCGATGGCAGCCAGCCGCTGCGCCAACGGAGCGCGTCCACTTTCCCGTTTCAGTTCGGACTCAAGAGCTTCGATCACCGCCTCGGTCATCGAAATCTTGCGTTTGGCGGCGAGCCGCTGTGCCAGTTCACGTGCACGCGGGTCCCTGATCTGGAGGTTCATTGGTCGATCCTCGGCGTCATCTGCCATTACAATATAGCGCATCTGTCATGACAGCGCCACAACGGGCTTGTTTCCGTACAGCATCTCGTCTTGCAGGCGGCGCAGCGCGAACAGACTGGTCGTCCGGTCTGGCGCTGCATTGTCGGTGGTCAGCAGTGCACCTTTCCTGACCGGCTTCAGCACCTTGCCGCCCTCGAGCAGGCCGACCGGCACGGCGCGCTGGGAATGCGCGTCGCCGACGGTCATGGTCCAGGAGCGATAGCAAGTCTCGCCGATCGCATCGAAGGTCTCGCCGGCGGCGAGATCGCGCTTGGCGACGGCGCAGACCTCGGCAACCGGCCGCGGCAGCGGCACCATGTCGGGCTTGCCGAACAGCACGATGCGAGCGGCCGTCAGCGGCACTTCCAGTGAGGTCAGATGGTAGGGCCGGAACAGGCTGTAATAGGGACCGCGGCCGATATGCAGGTCGTCCATGCGTTCGATGATGCGCGGATGCGTCGCCTCGACGATGACGAAGACACCGGGCGCCACACCCTTGCCGATAGTGTAGTCGACGACGCCTTTTTTCAGCAGGAGGCCACCATCCTCGCGCGGGATCAGCACCTTGACGAGGTCATCGCGGTCGGCCTTGGGACCATGCATGCCGGGCACGTCAGGCACCAGCCCGGTGGCGTTGGCGATGGCGCACATCTCGACCATGGTCTTGGAGCCGTCGACGAACTCGACCAGCATGCGCGGGTTCATGTTGCGGCGGGTCGCTTCCTCGCGATAGTCGTCAGGCACGGCATCGTGGTTGAGCGGGTTGTTCTTGCCCTTGCCAGCCGAGACGATGGTAAGGCCGAGTGCGGACGCGAACTCGATCAGTTCCATGCAACTCGACGGCTCGTCGCCGGCGCCGACCGAATAAACCACGCCAAGCCGGTCGGCCTGCTGCTTGAGGTAACAGCCGATGGTGACGTCGGCCTCGACATTCATCATTACCAGGTGCTTGCCGTGCTCCATCGCCATCAGGTCGAAATCGGCGGCGACGCCCGGCTTGCCGGTGGCGTCGATGACGACGTCGATCAGTGGGTTGGTGACCAGCATCTCGTTCGAGGTGATGGCTATTTTTCCAACCTCGATCGCCGCGGTGACTTTCGACGCGGTGTCGGCTTCGACCGCCATCGCCTCGTCACCGTAGGCGATGCGGATGGCGTCACGCGCGGTGTGCGGGCGCCGGGTCGAGACGGCGCAAACCGCAATGCCGGGCATCAGCATGCCTTGCGTGACGAGGTCAGTGCCCATTTCGCCGGAGCCGATGATGCCGATGCGCACCGGGCGGCCCTCGGCGGCACGTCTGGCGAGATCGCGGGCAAGCCCGGTCAAGGCGACATTGGTCATGCGGGATGTCCACAGCTTCTTGGTCTGGACGCGAATTAGCAGGGACCATTCCCCTGTGCCAACAAAACCGCTCGCGACCGGCGATTTCCAACGAAAATGGCCCGTGACAAGCGTCGTCGCCTTGGCCGATTGGCCCAAAGGCTTGCCAATTGACATTGTTGCGAACAGTCTCAATAAAACATTCGTTTGCCAACAAAGGCAAATGTTCATCGAGACAACCGCTCGGAGGGGCACTCGTCTCGCGGCATCTGGGGAGTGCCTTTGCGCTAAGGTGGCGGCAGAGGCTGAGAGAAAGGAGCACCGCGAAGCTTTAGGCTCGGGGCTCCAGGGGAGGAAGAATGGATACTCTACTCGCTGGCCTCAAGGGGGCCATCGACACGCTCGGCGCGACAATCCTGCTGCCGATCGTCATTTTCATCATTGCCGTGGTTTTGGGCGCCAAGGTCAGCAAGGCCTTTCGCGCCGCCGTCACCATCGGGGTCGCCTTCATCGGTATCAACCTTGTGCTTGGCCTGATGTTCACGTCGATCGGCGACGTCGCCAAGGCCATCGTCACCAACACCGGCATTCATCGCGACATTATCGACGTCGGCTGGCCCTCGGCGGCCGCCATCGCCTTTGGCTCCTCGGTCGGGCTTTGGGTCATCCCGGTCGGCATCCTGGTCAACATCGTGCTGTTGCTGACGCGCATGACGCGCACGCTCAATGTCGACGTCTGGAATTTCTGGCATTTCGCCTTCGTTGGCTCGCTCGTCGTCGCCGCCATCGACAATCTGGCCTACGGCATTGCCATCGCGGCCCTGGTTGCGGCGCTGTCGCTGCTGTTCGCCGATTGGTCGGCGCGCGCGGTGCAGCAATTCTACGGCGTTCCCGGCATTTCGGTGCCGCATCTCGCCTCGGCGCAAATCCTGCCGATCGCCATCATCCTGAACTGGATCATGGACCACATTCCCGGCATCAACCGCATCAACATCAACACCGAAACCATCGAGCGCCGCTTCGGCGTGTTCGGCGAACCGGTCGTGCTCGGCCTGATCATCGGCCTCGTGCTCGGCGCCATCGCCTTCTACAATGCCGGCGATCCCGGCACGGTGCTGGCCAAGGTGCTGGGCACCGGAATGACACTTGCCGCGGTTATGCTGCTGCTGCCGCGCATGGTGAAGATCCTGATGGAGGGCCTGATCCCGGTTTCCGACGCGGCGCAGGAGTTCGTGCGCAAGCGCACCGGCGATCGCGAGCTTCTCGTCGGCCTCGATTCGGCGATCCTGATCGGCCATCCCGCCGCGATCTCGTCGTCGCTGATCCTGGTGCCGATCGCGATCATCCTGTCGGTGATCCTGCCGGGCAACCGCGTCATCCTGTTCGCCGATCTGGCGGTCATCCCGTTCATCGTCGCCATGACCGCCCCGCTGGTCAAGGGCAATGTGTTCCGCATGGTGGTGATCGGCACGGTGACCTTGGCGATCGGCTTCTATGTCGCCAACGCCCTGGCGCCGCTGTTCACCAGTGCGGCCGTCGCGTCGGGCTTCAAACTGCCAGCGGATGCTTTGCAGATCACCTCGGTGGTCGACGGCTTCCTGTGGGTACCCTATGTGATCATCGAGGCGATCCAGGGACTTGGGCTCATCGGCATCGTCGTGATCGCTGTGGTCATCGCGGCGCTGTTCGTGCTCTATCGCCGCAATCCGCTCGGCTGGGAACGGGCGGCGGGCGCCGAGGACGAGCCGGCCGAAGGCACGGCCTGAACGCACGCGTGCCTTCATCTGAAACGATCGTGCGCCTTCGCCGGGCGCACGATTTATCGACGGAGCAAGACATGTCCGACGCCCTCATGCAGCTTCTGGATCCCGAAGCGATCGTGCTCGGGTCGGACGCGTCGACCAATGAGGAGATCATCCGCGTCCTGGCGGGACGGCTCGAGGCCCTTGGCTATGTCAAGAGCTCCTATGCCGACGCGGTCGTGCGCCGCGAAACGACCATCCCGACAGGATTGCCGCTGGAACGCGCCGACAATGTCGCGGTGCCCCACACCGATCCCGAGCATGTGCTGAAGCCCGGCATCGCAATGGGCACGCTGAGAAAGCCGGTGATCTTCGCCAACATGGAAGACCCCGACGAGAAGCTGCCGGTGGGTTTCGTCTTCCTGCTTGCGATCAATGACAAGGACAAGCAGATTGAAGCGCTGCAGTCCGTCATGGCCACGATCCAGAATCCAGATGCATTGGACGGCTTGAGGTCGGCCAGGACGCTTGACGACGTGCGCACCGTGCTCGGCTGATATCAAGGGAAAGCAAAGATGGCCCGACAGAAGACAATTCTCTTTGCCTGCGGCACCGGCATCGCCACCTCGACTGCGGTCAACGTCGCGGTCACCGAGGCGATGAAGATGCGCGGCCTTACCTTCAACGCGCAGCAGGCCAAGGCGACCGAAGTGCCGGGGCTCGCCGATAGCGTCGACTTCATCGTCGCCACCACGCCGATCTCGGCTTCGGTGACCAAGCCGGTCATCAAGGGCCTCGCCTTCCTCACCGGCATCGGCAAGGACAAGGTGCTCGACGAGATCGAGGCGCAACTGCGCAAGTAGGTCGCGGACAATGCTGCCTTCGGTGGGCCCGGCTCAGACCACCCTGACGTAACTCGTCATGCCCGATTTCTGGTGCTCGATGATGTGGCAATGCAGCAGCCAGTCGCCGGGATTGTCGGCGACGAAGCCGAGGCTCACCTTCTCATTGGGCTGGATGAGATAGGTGTCCGAAATCAACGGCTGCACCGGCCGCGTCGAGGATGACAAAACCTTGAAGCTCATGCCGTGCAAATGCATCGGATGCGATTGCGGCGTCAGGTTCTCCATGTCAATGACATAGCTCCTGCCGAGCTTCAATTCGGCCAGCGGCGCGGTTGGATCGGGCGTATCGCCCGGCCACGGCACCTTGTTGATCGCCCAGAAACTGTAGCCGAGCGAACCGCAGATGCTGTCGCTCGGGACGTTCTCCGCCGTGGCGCTGAGCGACAGGGAGATATGCTGGGCCGAGCCGAGATCCACTTCCGCCACCGGATTCACTTCCAGCGGCGCAACGTCGCGAACGTCCCGCTTGAGCGAGTTGCCCGTCGCGCGCAGCGTCGCCAGCACCTTGGGCTTGGTGCCCCTGACGTCCCGCAGGCTGACGGTCGCGCCCTCATCGTCGGGCATGCGGATGGCGAGTTCCATGCGCTGTCCCGGTCCAAGCAGCAAGGCATCGGGCGCAAAGCGCTCCGGCACCGGATTGCCGTCCAGCGCCATCACCATCGCTTCGGCGCCGTCGACGCGAAAGGCATGGATGCGGGTGACATCGGTAATGGCGATGCGCAGCCGCACCAGCCCGCCGGCGGGCGCGTCATATTGCGGCTGATCGAGCCAGTTGGCGGTACGCACCGTGCCGTAAGTGCCGGTTCTCGCGGCATCGCGCGGCCGGAACTGGTCGATGAACTGGCCGTCGTCGCCAAGGCGCCAGTCGCGCAGGTTGAGGACAAACTCGGCGTCGAATTCCGGATCGTTCGGGTTTTCAACCACGATCACGCCGGTCAGGCCGTGCCCCATCTGCTCCAGCGTGTTGCAGTGCGGGTGATACCAGAAGGTGCCGGCGTCGGGCGGCGTGAAGGCATAGTCGAAATGATCGCCGGTGTAGACGTAAGGCTGCACCAGGAAGGGCACGCCATCCATCTTGTTCGGCAGGCGAATGCCGTGCCAGTGGATGGTCGTCGGATCGTCGATGGCATTGTCGAGGCGCGCGGCAAAGGGTTCGCCTTTTTTCATCCTGAGCACCGGCGGCATTCCCGCTTTGCCGTAAGTCAGCACATTGTTGGTCTGGCCGACATCCATCAGCTTCGCCTGGATTTTAGCCGTCCGCAGCACCACCGGCTCAGGCGCGGACGCCGCCCAGCCGCCAATCCTGCCCATGGCGGCAAGCCCGAGCCCGCTCGCACCGGCAACGGCGGCAGTTTTCAGCAGTCCGCGGCGTGTAAATACGGTCATGTCGCACTCCAACGGAAAAGCTGACTGCTCTCCGCAACTTTGCCGTCATAGCCGGACACGCATGCCTTGCCAACGGCCCAGTCGCGGCCGCCCTCCTCCTGTCAGTGCAATGAGGCCAGCAGGGCTGGACACATTCCGGTCGATGGCGGCTGGTCGGTGCCTTGCGGCGGGTCTATGCCTGATCCACGCTTTCCAGGAAGCGGGCGAAGATCGGGTTGAAGCGGCCGGGAGAATCCCAGAACGGCGCATGGCCCGATTTGTCGAGCAGATGCGCCTTGCCACCAGCCGGACAGGCAGCCATCCGACAACCCGTCATGTCGAAGAACAGCATCTTGGTTAACGAATTGTGTCATGCTGAAGCCTGCGTTCGACCTATGAGGCCGCGCCACCGGCAAGCACCATAGGCCTGTTCACATTGCCGGCGGCCATTGATTGGTGATGAAATTGTGCTGCCGCGCCTTGTCGATCGGCCTCGCGGGGACGCCGACCGCGGTGCTCCCCGCCGGAATATTCCTGGTGACAACGGCGCCCGCACCGATAAGCGAGCGGCTGCCGATTGTGACCTCTTCTACGATGCACACGTTTGGGCCGATATAGACCTCGTCCCCTATCGACGCGGATTTGCCAAGCGTCGCCCCGATCGTCACATACTGGGAGTTGTTGCCGATCGTTGCCGTATGATGGACCACGCAAGGGCCGCCATGGCCGATGTAAAAGCCAAGGCCGATGCTGGTCTCCACAGGGATTTGTATGCCGAATTTCCTCATCTTCAGCGAGAGGAAGAGACGGGCTGTCCGGCACACGACGGAATTGTCCGACTCCCGCGATCCGGTGCCAGACCATGTAGTTGAAGCCCCGATTCGGGAGGTACTACCGGCACAAGTCACGATGTCGATGCTGCGCGTATAGCGATACAGATCGCTCTTGATGGCCTCGAATATCTGCATTATGGCCTCGGCACCCATGCCCGGAATGGGAACGGGCACTAGATCATCCCGGTAGCGCAAAGGGAACAAACGCCGTGGGCAATCCACGGATTCCGGCGCATGCCGTGACTTCATCGCCTGTCCGTGCCGGAAAGACGGTTGTTTGCAGGGTGTCTGGTGCTGCGAGAGAGGATTGAACTCGCTTGACCAGCTACTAACAGTCTGTAAAACCACGGTTTTCAGTCGCCGTCGACTGCAGTCTGTGTACCATTCGGATGTACTTACGTCCAGTCCTCAGCGACCCCTCCAAGTCGCGTTAACGGAGAAGTTCGACCTCAGCCTCAAAAATTGAACCGATCGTTAGCTTGGCGGTAGTCTCGGCAGATACCCCTTTGATGCCTGCAACACCAATGCCGTCCAACTGCCCGGCCGGCTCGGAATTCTGTAGCCTCTCTCGTAACGACGTGAAAATCGGGAGCGGCATGGCGAGCCGTGCACGTATCCTCGTGAACCTGCCTTCTGGAGTATTTATGGGATCGGGCGCGGAGAGAATTACCTCTCGTCCAATATGATTTGCGGTGGCGAAACGGTCGGAACTGCGCTCAACCGCCCCTTGGAGCTCCAGGCCGATGGCTGCGCGCTTCCGCTGCACGACTTCGAGCCGAAGTTGCTCTTCCTCGCCGGATGTTTCCCGGTCGTAGGCATTTTGACCGTAAGGCGCCGCTATGGTGGCGGCCATAGCCGGATAACCAATCAACCCTAGCGCCCGCGCCAAGGTTGCTCGGCGACCGGCTTCGTCGGCGCTGGACAAAGTGTCCTTCCTTACACGAAACCGGGTATCGCCTTCAGGGTCCTCGATTAGCAGAGACGATTCGAACCCTCCTCCAGTCCGTCCGACCAAGAGCGCAGATATAAGCTTTTGCCCGCGAACAGCTGGCGGAAGCACGACATTCGTCTTTTGAAGCCGCCCCGCTTTAATCTGATCCAGCCTCGTCTGAGACGAGGTCTGAGTTCCTTTACACTCGATTGCATGCCAGCGACCTGAGCTGTCCTGACCTATGAAATCAGGTGACTTGAACTGTCCATTCTTTGCGATCAGAAGTGCCTTTGCTCCCACGGCTGGCGCGAGGAATTGGACGAAATAGCGGCCGTCGAAAACGGTCTGGAGATCTAGCGCGGACACTAAGTAGGAAAGAGCCACTCCCATCCCAAAATCGTCGCTCAGGATCGTCTTTTGATGGGCATCCAAATCGACATAACTTGATTTGAGCAGAAATCCCGGCCCATCGGCGAAAGCTGACGCGTATCGAAGCCAAGCCCACCATGCGTTGATCGAAAGCCCCATCGACGTCACGGGTATCGCTAGCGAACCGATCCGGACCATCATGTCCAAAATATCGACTGACAACTGCTTTGTCACAGGAAGCAAGCTGCGCGGCGGAGCTTTTCCGCGCGGCCAGGTATTCCTCGTCAAGTTTACCAATAGCGTTCGCTGCATCGCTCAGCCCCCTTTGCATCCGTCCCCCTAGTATCGCGCCCAGCCTCGGACGCGAATCCAGCAATTGCTCTTGTTCTTGCAATCCGGGTCAATCGTTAAGAATAATTTCGGCGCTGTGGTCGAGGCGAGACTTGATCGCCTCCCAGCCCGGCATGGAGCGCGTCAGAAGGCGGAAGAACTCGGGGCTGTGATTGTGTTCCCTGAGATGGCAAAGCTCGTGGGTGATGACGTAGTCGATCGCCTCACGCGGGGCCTTGACCAGGAACGGATTGAGCGTGACCGAACCGCCTGTCGCGCAACTTCCCCACTGCCGCTTCATGTCGAGCAGGCGAAATGCCGGCGGCTCCTGGACCCAGGGCAGCGCCTTTGAGACCACCTCGATGCGGCCGGCGAAATAGTCCCGTGCTCTGAGGCGATACCAGGCCCGGATGCGAGCCCGAAGCGCCGACCTATCGATGTTGTCCGTCGCCACGATGAGCAGCCCGCGCTTCAGCTTTATGGACCGCTCAGCCTTGGGCACCTGCACAACTTTCAGGACGTAACGGCGGCCGAGATAGAGCGCCTGCTCGCCACTGACATATTGCCGGGGCAGGACATGCTCGAAGCGTTTTCGGGCATCGGTGACGTGCTGGATAACCCAGCGGGCACGTTTCATCACAGCCTTGCGGATAGCCTCCTCGCGGGCGTCCTCAGGAGCTTCGACTTCGACGGCTCCATCTGGATGGACATGGATGGCAATGCGCCCACGCCGTGCCGGATTGACCCGCACGGAATAGATGATGTTCGCGTCGCCATAGCGCAGCGTCGACAGATCGCGCTCAGAGAGTGCCACGGGAGGCTCCCAAGCGAACGATTTCGACGATACGGTCCACCAGCGCCCCGGCCTTGGCCAGGCCGCCCAGCGCCTTGAAATAGCGCGGCAGGAGCTTGTTCCTTATGTCGGCCTCGATGTTGGCCGGGTTGATGGAGAACGTCGCCACTGCGTTGTTCACGACCCCGTCGATATGGAAGGCCTCGGCGACAAGCCAATCCTCGCCGCGATCCCGCGCCGCGACCTCGCCCAGCACCAGCGGGAATAGACCGAAATAGGCCTGTGCATGGGGATTGTCGGGGAAGCGGTCGGGGACTTGCGGATTGGCCCGAGTCCTCGCCTTCTCTTCAAGGTCCTTGAAGAGGATGTATTGCTTGTGCGGGTGATCGAAGAGGGCTTCAGCCTCCCTGATCGCCTGTCGCAGCAAATCTGAAAAGACCGCCTTGGCATAGGGGTCATCAGCCAGGGTCTGCTCGATGGTCTTGGTCAGCCGAGTCTTGATGACATCGGTCTCAGCGCGAGTCTTGTCGTCGCTCCAGCCGGTCGCGTCATAGTCGGCCTGGTTGCCCTCCGCCAGGCCGGTGAGGTCGATGACGCCTTCCGATTCTTTGATCTCGACGCCGACGACCTGCTTGTCGACCAGCTTGCGTATCTGCTCTTCGTAGGCCGAGAAATCGACTGTCTCCATGGCGTCCTGTTTGGCCTGGATGCGCAGCTCGGTGAAGAATTTCAGGTCCTTCTTGTAGTCGGTGATCGTCAGCTCGCTGAAGGAGCCGTCCTCGAAGAAGGCGCGGGATGAAAGAGCCAGCTTCAGGCACATGCCGAACTCGGTCAGAGCCGCATAGAAGTCCTCGCGCACCTTCTGGTTTCGGTCATAGCTCGCGCCGTCCTCGCCAAGCACCGAATCCGGCGTCAGCACCAGGCGGAACTGCTCGCGGTCGGCCTTGTTCTTGACCCCGGCGAAGATCGCCCACAACGCGGCATGAAGGCCCGGCAGGCGCTTGTACTCGGTCGAGACGTTGGCGAAGGTCCCTTCGATGTCCTCGATATCGTAGCCGCCCTGGGTGCGCTCGGCGAGGTTCTGGTAGTCCTTCAGGGAGGTATCGAGTTCGGTCAGGATGCCGCGATAGTCGATCAGGAAGCCGAACTGCTTGGCTTCATGCAGCCGGTTCACCCGCGCGATGGCTTGGAGCAGATTGTGCTCCTTGAGGTATTTGTCGATGTAGAGCACCGCATTGCGCGGCTCGTCGAAGCCGGTCAGCAGCTTGTCGACGACGATCAGGATGTCGGGCATGCCTGGCGTGGCGAAATCCTCGATGGTGCGTCGCTCGTATCCTTCCGCATCGTTGCCGACATTGGCCGCCCACCATTTTTGAACTTCCGGGGTCCTCGACTCGTCGGTGTCCTCATGGCCTTCGCGGGTGTCGGGCGGCGAGATGATGACGGCGCTGGTGACAAGGCCCGTGGCATCGAGCGCCTGCTTATAGCGGATTGCGGAGAGCTTGGAGTCGGTCGCCAGTTGCGCCTTCAGGCCGGTGCCAAGCTCCTTGAAGTTCTGCGAGAAGTGCGTGGCGATGTCCCAGGCGATAAGGTCGATGCGGTTGCCGGCGCGATAGACGCTGCCACGGGTGGCGAACTTCTTCTTCAAGTCGGATTGCTGCTTTTCGGAAAGGCCCGTGGTGATCTTGTCGAACCATTTGTCGATCGCCTCGGCGTTCACGTCGACCACCGGCCGGCGCTCCTCATAAAGAAGCGGGGTGACCGTCCCATCTTCGACCGCCCGTTGCATGGTGTAGGCGTGAAGGATTGGCCCGAATTTGTTCTGCGTCTTGTCCTCCTTCAGCAGGGGCGTGCCGGTGAACGCGATGAAGGCGGCGTTGGGCAGGGCCTTGCGCATCCGCTCATGGTTCTCGCCTCCATGACTGCGGTGCCCCTCGTCGACCAGCACAATGAGGTCTTCGGACGCGTTGTGGCATTCCTTGAAGCGCGTCGCGGAATTGAACTTTTGCAGCAGCGTGAACATGATGCGTTCGGTGCCGGAGCCGATGCGCTGCGCCAGGTCGCGACCTGACGACGCCTTGGCGTTCTCACCGTCCTTCTTCGTCGCCACCGCAGAGCCGAAAGCACCGCCCGCCATGAAGGTGGTCGACAGCTGGCGCTCCAGGTCGACCCGGTCGGTGATGACGATGATGCGGCAGCGGGCAAGGGCGTCGTGGATCAGCAGCGCCTTGAGCAGAAAGACCATGGTGAAGGACTTGCCCGAGCCGGTGGTGTGCCAGATGACGCCGCCCTCGCGTCCGCCGTCGCGGTTGCGCTTTTCCATCCGCGCCAGCATCGACTTGATGCCGAAGACCTGCGGATAGCGGGCGGCGATCTTGCCGAGCTTGCGGTCGAAAAGGAGGAAGTAACGGACGAACTCCAGAAGGCGATCGGGCCGCAACAGGGAAATTATCAGCCGATCCTGTCCGGTCGCGGCGACAGGCTTCGACCAAAGGCCGTCGAAGAAGGCGCGAACGTGGGGCTGGCGCTCAGCGAACAGGGCGGAATGCTGCCGCGCCGTCAGCTTGGCGTTGACCATTGTGTCGATGTCGGCAGCAGGAATCTCCTCCTCGCGCCAAAGCGACCAGAATTTCGCCGGGGTCTCGGTGGTGGCGTATTTGCCATCCTGTCCGGAGATGGAGAGCAGGAGCTGGGCATAGGCATAGAGCGCGGGGATACCATCCGGCTTCTGGTTGCGGAGTTGCTGTGAGACGCCCTCGGCCAGCATCAGTTTTTCGGCATGGCTTCCTGTCGGGCGCTTGGCTTCGACGACGGCCAGGGGGACGCCGTTGACATAGAGCACGATGTCGGGCCGGAAGCGGCCATGCCCGCCCTCCCTTTCGACGGATAGTTCCTCGGTGACGTGGAGGCGATTGTTGGCGGGGTCCGCGAAGTTGACCAGCGGCACGGTGACGGAATGCTTGTGTCCGTCTGGCATGAACTCGGACACGGTGACGCCAAGGGCGAGATGCTTCCAGGCCCGCTCGTTGGCCGGCGTCAGGCCCTCGTTGAGGCCGGTGTCATTGAGCGCCTTCAAAACCTGGGCGATGCCGCTGGCGGAGAGCGCATGGCTCGCGCCGCGATAGGCAAAGCGCCAGGCTGTGAGATGGTCGCGGATCACGCCATCGAGCAACACAACCCGTTCGCTGCCGCGCAGCTTCAGGCAGTCGGCCGGCGACAAATAGGACCAGCCGAGCTTCATCAGCAAAGCGAGTGCCGGAACCTTGGCCTGGATTTCCTCATTGGTCCGTGGGCGCTCGGGGGCGTTCACACTGTCACCCGTCGCATGCCCGTCATGAGCTGCTGCATTAGGGCGCGTTTTTCCGACCGGAGCATCTCAATGTCTTTCCGATAAGCTTCCACCCTGTCGTCCTCGGCGTCCAGAATACCGACGATCTGCTCCTGTTCTTCGAAGCTGGGTAGTTCAACATAAAGATGCATCAGTTGCCGCTTTGACAGATTGTACCTTGTTGCGCCTTGAGCAAGCTTGCGGATGTCCCTGCGGAACTGCGATCCCCGCAACAGGTATCGTGCGTATTCCGGCCGAAGTGTCTTGAGGCTGTTCAGCCGATAGCCGAAGCAGAAACTATTGAGATAAGCCTCACCGACATCATCCAGGAGGACCGACGACATTCCAACCTCGTCAGGTGTCTCGGAAGACACGGTGAAGAAGATGTCCCCCTTGCGAACACGATGCTGTTTTTCCTTCGGACCGATTTCCACAAATTGCATCGCGTTCACGTCAACGCGTGACCGGCTGAATACCGTCATGTAGGTGATGAACGGCTTCCCTTGGCCGAAATCGCCGGCCGATTTTCCAGACAATCCCCCATAAGGTTCGCCGAGTTCGCCGAGGGTTCGCCGGATCCACTCCCGCCCCTCGAATCCCTTCAGCCGCCTCTTCCCCGCGAGCAATGGCTGCATGAGGGCTCTCTTCTGGGTCTCGGCATTGGCGAGCAGCTTTTCGGCCGTCTCGATGGCCGCGTCCCAGGTGGAGAGGATTTCGGCGATCTTCTTCTGTTCGGGGAGAGGGGGGACCGTTACAATCAGCTTTCGTATTTCTCCCAAATTGATTCGAGAAAAAGTTGAGCCGCCTGACAGCTTCTTGATCTGGCGTAACACCAGGGAAGACTGCAACTGCTCATAGAGAAATCGCGGATCAATCCGTTTGGGTTTGATGAGAACAGTGTCCTGTCCCAATGCAAAGGGCTGGTCGCATACTACCCTGGAACCTACCCCAACCGACTGGTTTCGACCGTAGACGATATCTCCAATTTCGACCGTGCAATGATCCATCAGGGAGACGTGATCTTTTGATGACACACGCCGACACGTCTCAAACGAGAGAGCTCCCCATCTGAGGTTTCCGGGAGATACGATTGGAATGCCATTCCCAACATATGTTGGTGTCCGATGCTTGCAGTCGATTATTGGTCCAACTTCCTGAAGGGCCGACACACCCCAGCCGTCAGGCACCATAACCAAGTTCCCTCAAATAAGCGTCCATCTTTGCCTCAAGATCGGCTATATCCGCCGTCAGTTTCAACCGCTCCGACCGCATAGTCATCAAGTCGACCTGCTCCTCGTCCTCGAAGGTGTCGATGTAGCGCGGTATATTGAGGTTGAAGTCGTTGTCGGCGATCTCCTTTGCCGTCGCCAGATGGGCGTACCCGTCGATTGAGACGCGGTCATCGTAGGCGGCGAATATTTTCAGGAGTTGCTCCTCGCCCAGCCGGTTCTGGTTCGTCCCCTCCTCGTAGTCGCGGCTTGCGTCGATGAAGAGCACGGTGTCATCAGGTTTCTTTTTGCGGAAAACAAGGATGGCGGCGGGAATGCCGGTGCCGAAGAACAGCTTTTCGGGCAGGCCGATGACCGTATCCAGAAGGTTTTCCTCGATGAGATTGCGGCGGATTTCGCCCTCGCTCGATCCCCGGAAGAGGACACCATTCGGCACGACAACGGCCATACGACCAGTGCGCGGCTTCATAGTCTCGATCATGTGCAGGATGAAGGCATAGTCGCCCTTGGTTTTCGGCGGCAGGCCCCTACGGAAGCGCCCGAAGGGATCGGCCGCGGCCTTTTCGGATCCCCATTTGTCGAGGCTGAAGGGCGGATTGGCAACCACGACATCGAAATGGCGCAGCCGGTCTTCCGCCATGCGCAACTTGGGGTTGCCGATGGTGTCGCCCCATTCGATCTGGTGATTGGTCTCGCCATGCAGGAACATGTTCATCTTGGCCAGCGCCCAGGTCGAGCCGATCGCCTCCTGGCCATAGAGCGCGTATTTTCGGGAACCGGTGTGCCTGGTGATCTCCTGTCCGCATTTCATCAGCAGAGACCCAGACCCGCATGTCGGATCGCAGATATCGTCCCCCTCTTGCGGCTCGACCAGCCGCGCCATCAAGGTGGAGACCTCGGCCGGGGTGTAGAACTCGCCCGCCTTCTTGCCGGCCGACGCGGCGAAGCGCGAGATGAGATATTCGTAAGCGCCGCCGATGATGTCGAGGCTGCCGACCCGGCTTGGCCTGAGGTCTAGGCTTTCCTTGGCGAAATCTTCCAGCAGCATACGCAAGATGTCGTTCTTCTGCTCCTCGTCGCCGAGCTTGTTGGCGTTGAAGGAGATGTCCTGGAACACGTCGCGCAGCTTGTTGCCGTTCGCCTCTTCGATAGCATGCAGCGCGGTGTCGATGCGCTCGCCATTGCCGGCCTTGTTGCGGTCGCGATGGAGGTCATAGAAGCTCGCGCCCCTGGGCAGCACGAACTGCTCGTTCTTCATCAGCGCCTCGATGAGGTCGGGATGATCGCCGTGCTCCTTGCGGTAGGTCTCGTAGTGGTCCTTCCACACATCGGAGATGTATTTCAGGAACAGCATGGTCAGCACGTAGTCCTTGTAGACCGACGCGTCGACCGTGCCCCTGAAGGTGTCGCAGGCAGCCCACGCCGCCTTGTTGATTTCCGCCTGTGTGACACGACCTGCAGCCATGTTGCCCCCCCTACGAATCGGGTCGAATACACCAGCCTCCATCGGTCTTTGCAATCTCAAACGAGCAGGGCATTCTATCGATGGAGGGCGGTCTAATGAAAATGTTTGCAAAATACTTCCACGGTTTCGACCCCATCGGATGGCCGGCTGTGACTTTTAGTTCGGAAGCCGCCGCTCGATCTCTCGTCGAGGAGTTTGAGCCGGGCAGCAGGATGGTTTTTCTGGCGACCAAGAAGGCTCCCATTGCTGCGATGCGCGGAAGCATCGTCGGCATGATGGAATTTGCCGGCGAGAGGGGAAGAGTTGAGCAGTATTTTTCAGAGGCGGTGATCGCGGCCAACGTCAGGGAATACGGAGAATTTCGATGGCCTTGGGCAGTCCGAGCGCTCAGAGCCTGGGAGTTCGAACAGCCCTATCCGAAGACGCGCGAGGTGCTCGGCCATGTTCCAGTGAGCGCTAGAAACACTCCTTGGATGCTATCTAAGCGTCTTGCCTCAAAAGTGTTGAGGCTCGCGCATTTCGAAGTTCCATTGGCGAGGCCGGTGACAGTTCTTCAAAGTACACCGAGACAAGTTACAGGACGCGCTACTAGGCGAAACTCCAAGGGTCCACCTCCGACTAGTTATGAGGCTTTGGTCGTCAGGAGCTGCGACGGTCCCTGTTTCACCTATCTTTTGAGGTTCGGCGCCCGCGATATCTGGAAAGTAGGTATGAGCGTCGACCCCAATCGCCGACTGGATGAAATCAATTCCCACATCCCGACAGAGGTGTTGGATGAAAAATGGGAGATGGTGCAACGTGCGCGGTTCAAGGATGCGCAAACAGCATACGATGTTGAACAAGCGTTACTCGATCACTTTCACACACATCGGACAGTTGGGGAACGCATCGTGCTTTCATCGATAGAGATAGCTACGGGTTGGGACACCGTAGTAGGCGAGCTAGGGGCATAGGCTGACCAAACACGTCAGCTCTAGTTTGGTCCGTAGACGTTGCAACGCCGGTTCGAAAATTAGGATGTGCGAGATGGGTTGGGAATCTGTTGCCGCGTTAGCCGCTGTATTGTTCGGGACTACAACGCTCGTTCAATCGTACCTGGCTTGGAGCACTGACAAACGCTACCGCGAAGATGAAAAGCGCTACAGGGAGGATGAAAAAAGAAATCGGGACCGTCAGCGTGATACAGAGATGACGAGATGGGGTGGAGAGGTTATCGACGTCATGGCGGAAATCGAAACCGCCTGTGCACCTCTGACGACTGAGAACGCATACGGCCCAGCTGCGATTGAGGCACTCAGCCATCGCGCCAGTGCTCTTGTTGATCGTGGCCGGCTATTTTTCCCGAATGTCCAATTTGAAAATCGATCAGCCGTCAACGATGAAGGTATCCGCGTCCGTGTCTTGGACCAGGTCTTGCGGGCCTGCTACGTCGCAAGGCACATGGTGGTGCACGGGAATGAGGACGGCCTGAAACTCAGAGGGCAGGTGTGGGAAGCGCGGCGGCGGTTTGTGATCCTTTTGCAGAATGAGATGGCCGGCTCGCTTCGTGAGGTTGGAGCCGACAGCGCTGGCGATCATGTGCCAATAGACCCTCGCTTGTGGGCGCCCCCCACACGACCGCTTAAGCTTCCCGCGTCTGACATCGCACGGAACAAATCTGGGCGCTAGGGAAGTGTGTCTGATCACACCCAAGGCTCCAGGTTAAAGGATAGCCGGACCTGGACCTTGTTCAGGTCTGGAACAAAAATCCGAGGGGTAGATCGAAAACGTTCGGCCCCACATACCCTTGGGTAGCCCGTGATTCACCCTTGATCGCACGGCCCCCACGTGGGTTTATCTAAAGCCTACCACTGAAGCTCGGGTACTCGACAACGAGGTCGGGGGAAGGTCTGCTGCATATTGCGATCTGTCTCGCAATGCCGCCTGGGATGGAGCGGCCGTGCAGGACAGTGGGACGTGGATTTCAGGCCAAGAGTTATTTGTAGATCTCAGACGGGTGCAGCTCGAAGTAAAAGTCGCGCTGTCGGAATTGTAGGTCTTCGATCTCTTCTGGCTCACCGTTGTCGTCGACCAGAATTGACATCGAGGCGTCGACATTGAACTGAACCTCGGTCTCGCCAGCCACATGATCAAATGGGATAAGCACCTTGTCTTCGGAGTCATAGGCGGCGGTGTCCCAGTCCGGGTGGGTGAAGGAAAGGTTGGCTGTTATCGTGAGTTGACCAACGACTAGGATAGGGCCGTGTTTCTCAATAGAGCCGAAACTTCTCAACACTCCAACGTCGACGTCAATCACTGAGACCTCGTCGATTTCAGAATCCTCGACATCTCCAATCAGTCCGGCATTGCCCAATTCCGAATTGGCGGCCGCAATCAGCTCATCCTTGTGCTGTTCAAGAAAATTATCGATCTCTGGTGCCTTTACTTGCAGCCCGAGTTTGCTGAAGAGGTCAGGTATTGACTTTACCAGCGCGATATCGGCGTCCGCCACGACCGGTTTATCAAAATCACCGTCCGACGAAACGATAATCACAGGGTTAGCCTTGTCAGTTTCAGCCCTCAGGCACTCAAAGATGAATGCATCTGGAAACTGATCTTTCTTCCCCTCACCGTTGAAGAAGCCGTCGGAGTTGGCGTACGCTCTGAAAACTACTGAAGGCTTCACGTCGTCGATCTTGAGCGTCTTCGCGCCTATCGCGTCGAACATTGCCTTTGTTGCCACATCATAGTCAGCGGTGAGTTTCGCCTTTATCTCTGCCTTGGTCGTCGTAGGCAGTTTCGTTCCGAGCACGTCCTCGACCAACTTGCGAAAGTGGAGGCGACCGACCTCAGCAATGACTTTGAAGTCGTTCTCGGCGTGCTTCTTCGCCACCTCTGTGACTGTCAGATCTGTCGTGAGCACCGCGATCAGGCCCGCTTCGACGAGGTCCCGAACTCGCGCCAATACGGGGCCGCCCGGAGGTTTGCCGGCTGCTATGATAACGTTGGCATCGAGAAAGACTTTGCGCGTCTCGTCTTTTGGCATACCTACCCCGTGCAATGTATCGATGCGCACTCGCGAATCGTAAGCTCCACTATCGCTTCTTTAGGCGTATTTTCTTCGTCGGTCCGAAAATAAGATTTGAGCCCGCTCGGTGAAACCGACAAATGCCGATGGCTGCCAACAACCGTGCTGGGCCGCTCTCGCAAGGCGTCGGGTGCGACGCAGAAATCACGCTTAACTTCGCCCGGGTCATTTGCTGAGTGGCGGTTCCCGGTCGTCCTTCTTTTCCGCGTCAATCACCGAGTAGCTGGCGCCGCTTTGGACTTTCGGCGAACGAGAGGCGAGTTCCTCGTAAAGGTAGCGTGCGAACATCGAACCCGCGCCAAGCACCACCCACAGAGGTACTCCCACCGCCCCTCCAAGTGCCGCAATTCCGGCACTTTGGCCGCCGAACAGTGCAACGCCGACAGCAGCGGCACCTAGACCCAACCGCTGGGCAGCGGTCCGGTTGTCCCAGCCTAGACTCTTGGTCTGTGAGGCGACGATTTTCACAATTGGCCAGATGACCTTGCTTGAGATCGTTGCCGCGATGGCACTCTTCGCCTTTTGGCGGATAGGCAGGTCGGAGTTGCGAATGTCCAGAAGCTTCAGCGCCCAAGCCTGGAGCGCGTCACTTTGGGCCGGCGTTGCCTCTTGGGCTATTCTGACCGCAAGTTGACGATAACTCTTCTCATCCATTTGGCGGCTCCTCAATCTGCGTTGGCTCGTATCGGAGCCGGGCTGAAATGACTGGATTCTCTGGGGATCGGACAGGAAGTTCCTGCAAGGCCAATTTGTCAGAGACAATGATCGTGCCTTAGAAAAGCGCCGCCTCTTGGCCCAGGATTGGCCGCAACTAAGTTCGGCCCAGCAACCATGCTCTGTGGTAAGCGCAAGAAGCTTCTGCCGTGCCTTCTTTAACCTGGAGTTGGGCAGTCTCGGCAGCAAAGTCAGACGCCAATGAGCGGACTTTGCCAAGGCTCACCTTCAGCCGTTCGGCAGCCACATCGAGCGCCGCTCGGCGGATAATGTCGGTCTGTGATCTCTCGCGAGCGCTGAGCTTGCACGAGGCCAATTTGACACTCATGTCCACCGCGATTGTGAACGGCTTTTCGTTCATCGCTCTTCCCAGCAACTCCATGTCGCTTGCGGCCGCTGGAATCGCTACGCCGCCGAGGCACAAAGGGACTAAAGCCTGCAGGAACGCTCGACCGACAACCATTTAAGCCTCTTGCTTCACCAGGGAATCTGCTCACTGCCACGCCTATTTCGCTGGTTTGGTGGCAACCCGCGTGAGATCGAGAGATGCCCCAGCAAGGGCTTGGGCCACGATCGAAAACCAACGAAAAATCTGAGGGGTCGAACTAGACAATTGCAGCCGCGCGATACCCCCCGTACTGTCGACGCTTCGGACGCCGGGGATAACCATGCGACTTGTGAAACAGAGCGATGAGAACGGTTGTGGCGTGGCGTGCGTTGCGATGATTGCAGATATCACCTACTCGCAGGCCCGAAAGCAGATGTTCGGAGACCGGCGAGGAGGATACACCAACACTGGCGACCTAAGGCGTGCGCTTGCCCAACTGGGCATCCAAACAGGGCCGAGACTGGTTCGATTAAAGAAGAACCAAACGCCGGCCGAATTGCCGTTCGATGCGATCCTTAAGACCAACGTCAAGCAGGACGGAGAGTGGCACTGGGTGATTTGGGATTCTGGGCGTCAGAAGGTTTTGGATTCTCGCGTTCCTCCATACCGTAAGTACCGCCACCGCTCTTATCTCGAAATACTCCCTCTCGACCGTTAGGGTATAGCCCAGCGTACAGCGGCGATGCCATCCCAGTGGTGTCCGTTAGGGTTGATTTCTATCAACGGACAGTCTAGTCAACGTACATTACGCTAACGGACACCGAGGAAACCCATGTCCAAGACCATTCTCTATGCCCGCGTCTCAACCGTTGACCAGACGCTCGGCCACCAACAAACCCAAGCGGAGGCCGCCGGGTTCACCATTGATGAGGTAGTAGCCGACCACGGCGTCTCCGGCGTCAGCACGACGCTTGCCGAGCGCCCCGAAGGGAGGCGGCTCCGGGACATGCTGCGGAGGGGCGATACGCTGGTGGTGCGATGGGTGGATCGGCTCGGCCGCAACTACCAAGACGTTTGTGACACCATCCGTGAGTTCATGCGGAAGGGCGTTGTCGTGCGGACCGTGATCAACAGCATGACCTTCGACGGGGCCACCAAAGACCCCATGCAGCAAGCCGTCAGGGACGCGCTCATTGCCTTCATGGCGGCAACCGCCCAGGCGCAGGCCGAGGCCACCAAGGAGGCCCAACGGGCAGGCATAGAGGCCGCCAGGGCGCAGGACGACCGCTACAGGGGCCGCAAGCCCAGTTACGACAGAGCCGCGCTACAGGCCGTCACCGACATGCTGGCGCAGGGACAAGGAACGTCCGCCGTCGCCAAGGCGTCAGGTCTCACGCGTCAGACTGTGCTGCGGATCAGGGAAGACCCAGCAGGGGCCGAAAAGGCGCTTGTGGCTTGGGGCATGTGAGGGAGGATCGGATATGGCTTACACGCTGGCAACGACCTTCATGGCCCTTTACGGCATGTGCGGAGCGGTTGCAGTCGTGAGGTGGATCGTTGGCCGGTAGCTAGACGCCTGCGGTCGTCCTTACCATACCCGTCTTCGCACTTCCCGGCTTCGGTATCCAAATCGCCGACTGGTCGTCGCCGAAGGGCACGGCGCGACCTTCCAGCACGCAAATGCCGACCGCCGCACAGACCACGGCGTCAAGCATGTCTTCGTAGGCTTTCCACTCTCGGCCGCTCGCACGCTCAAAATCGAGTTCTGGCATCGCCGCTGCTACACTGCGGAGTTCGTTTTCCATCAGGGCCGCAATGGCGCTCATCTGACGTTGAATGTTGAGCGCCCGGACCTTCGGCGTCTCGTCGGGCCAGTAGCTGCGTCGGTTGCCGAACTTGTAGGGAAGGCGTCGCTCGGCAGAAGCGAACTCAATCAGAGCCGGGTGCGGATAGACCTCCACAAGACCGCTCACAACCGACCCAGAGGTACGCAGCTCGTAACCCTTCAGCTCGAAGCTCGTCCGCAGCTTGTCGCTCACAGGCCCAGGACGGATCGCACTCGGCGTGTGTGTCGCCGCCCACCGATGCCCGTACGCGCGAGAGACAGCATCATCGCTGGCGCGGCGAGCTACAATCGGCTTTCGCGAAAGCGGCATGTCGACCGCGACCAGATCGACCGGCGAACCCACCAAGGCTTCGGCCGCTTCCAATGCTTCGGAAGCTTCGCCAATCAAGCCGGACCGCCTAGTATTCCCTGAAAGAGCACAGAAGGCACTGTAGGAGGATGCTGTCGCTCGCAATTGCCAACCGCCGGGCACCTCAACTGCGAGTGCAACGCCGCTCGGCTGGGCCGCCGTCCAGGCCGCATCTATTCCCAAGACTGCTCGCAAATCGTCCCCTCTCCGAAGGAGACTATGGCCAACAGGGTCGCCGTCAGCAACTTTTTTCGGGCACAATTTCGGGCACAACCCGGGCACAGTGTCTGCCCGAACCGTTGCAAATGCTGGGCCGGCACTGGATTAGGTTCCAAAGTGTCCACAAATTCCGCCTAAGCTATTGTATTATATTATTTTTTTCATTGACGGACAGGCGTCGGCAATCCATATTGCATCAGTGGCTGCATCGGGGTCCGGAGGGGACGCCAAGCCAGCCACAATCGCTCGTCCATCGAAGCGAAACAATTCAAAACAGGTGGCTGCGGCCCGGTCGATTGCATCTATGCCAAGCGGTTCTCGCAAGGGAGCCGTAAGCGAGACCGTGATGGGGGAAGACGATGTCCCCCAATCGAACCATAAAATGGAGCGGGTCCGGATACGGGACCGGTTGCAGGCAGCAAGGGTGACCTCGCTAACTACACCGGGCATCCGGACTGCGCATAGCCGCCAAGCCGGGTAGTTCCCGGCAAGGGCAGCGGAGAGTGGGCAGTATTGCGCACAGGGACCGCGAACCGGTTTCGGTCAGCACGACCGACCGGCGGCACATCAAAAGAATAGGCCGGCACCCCCGGTCTCTTTTCATATCAACCATTCCCGTCCCTCTGGGGGCGGGTACAAAAAAGGACAATCAATGAACCACATAAACGACAACTACTACCCCAACGAGCTTTATGAGGACGTGTTCATCGAAGCGATAGCGGAGATGGAGCAGTCCCTTGAGGAAATGCAAGCGGGCCGTGCCCCACCACTGACTGCGATGGAAAGGTCGGTGCTGCTCGCGTCCGCGAACGCCGCAAGGAGCCTTTACGACGCCGCGTTCGCAATCGCCGCCGGCAAGCCGGTGACGGACGCCGAAGTCTCGAGTTGCCTCGATAGCGCAGCCCAAGAGATGCGATCCGCATATTGCTTGGCAAAGACGGGCAACCGATGAGCGCGGTCTGCCGTGTCCCGCACTGTGGCTTGCCAACGGCTTCGCGCTATTCTGGGCACTGCCGCCGCCATAAAAGCATCATCCGGCGACAAGGACATCATGAGCAGCAGGCAATAAGACGATCGGAACTTCGCCCGTATTGCGACCGAGCGCACGGGCGCATCGCCAAGAATGCTGGAAGTCCGATCTGGGCTCAACTGGAAAGCCGTTGGCAGGACCTCGTCGCCTCGGCTCGAACCGACGCCGGGCGGCGCATCGGTAATAGATACCAAAGGGCCGCCGCAAACGAACTGGTGAATATCGCGGGTGACGTTCCCTTCCTGTCGATCACTGTCACTGTCTGCGCAATGTTCATGTTGCGGCACGATTTGCCTCACCGGTTCGCTTCAGACGCCGCGTTCCGCATCCAACTCGCGAGGCGCGTACGAAGTCTATCGAGCCAGCACAGAGGCACCTGCTACGACGACAAGAGCGGTAAGCAGCACTGGGTCTATCGAGAGCTGCGCCCGAAGGTAGGGGCAATTCTGGGTCAGAACCTATCGGTCGTGTTCGGTGCCGTTGGTCTTCACCTGGGAGCCTTGGAGGAACGCGACCGCCAACAAAAACAGGCCGAGAAACGGAGGTTTTATGAAGCAATGAGAGGCTTGAAGTAGTGCAAGGAGAACCAGCCAAGTTGGCGTCAGATCACGGCGGACTGACGGAGGGGTTGCCTACGCCGCACGAACGGACCCTGGACGTCGTTGAGCGCCTTCAGCGTCTTATGAAACAATCCGCCGGGGAGCAGCCGCAGCGACCCGATACGCTCCCGCTGGCCGCCATCAGGACCGCTCCTGGGTTGTTTCAGGCCCGCGAGGGAAATGCCAAAGAAGGCGATGTGGACGCTGGCCACGTCCAGGCGCTAGTCCGCGCCCTTGAGGCCAAACCGTCCAGCGCACGGACGCTTGACCCGGTGACCGTGTTCGCCGTCGGAGGCGACGCGTATTGCATCGACGGGCACCACCGTTTGGGAGCATATCGGGCCTTCAAGGTGACCCCTTCAATTCCCGTAGAGTGGTTTCAAGGGAGCCTGGAGGAAGCGATTACGGAGGCTATCGAGCGGAACCAGAAGGCGAAGCTGCCGATGAAGCCAATGGAGAGGATGGAGGGCGCTTGGACGCTCGTGCTCATGGGGGCGCATTCCAAAGCCAGGATAGCCACCACGGCGGGCGTCAGCGAGCGCACCGTTGCCAATATGCGCAGCCTTCTGCGGTCCTATCGGGAGAAATTCCCGGCCGAACGTCCTGGCAAGTTCCAAGAGGTACGAAACGAAATGGCCGACCGGATGCCGACTGGATTTTCGGACGAAATGAAGGAAGCGATGATCGAGCGCTTTCGGTCCACCATCGCAGAGAAATTCGGCAGGCAGGCCGCCAAACACAATGGCCTCTTTGCCGAGGCGCTGCTCCGGTATGGCGGCCAGAGCTTTGTGACCATGCTTGCTGATTACTGGGGCTTCATCCCGGAGGACGACCCAGAATGCGACTTTTGAGCATTTCACTTGTGCACCGCTTGGGAGGTGCACCGTGCACACCCGACCACCAACTTACAGAAAGGAAGCCATGAAAACAGGCACTCGAATTCGACCCACCCGCCGCCATATTCTTGTTCACACAGACGGCGGATGCAGCCCAAATCCTGGAAAGGGCGGCTGGGCTGCGGTGCTTCGCAGGATGGATGGTTCAGCGGAGATTAAAGCAAAACGCCTCAAGGGCAGCGAGCCAGACACGACCAATTGACGGCCGCCATTCGTGCCCTTGAGTTTCTAAAGGCCGACGAGCCGGACCCCATAGTGCTCGTGAGCGACAGCCGCTATCTGATCGACGGGATGACAATGTACCTTGCCAGTTGGAAAGCGCGGGCTTGGCGCAAGAGTGACAAGAAACCGGTCGAGAACCCTGATCTCTGGCAGGCACTCGACGCGCTAGCGAAGGGACGCGACATTGTATGGGAGTGGGTGCGGGGCCACAGCGGCGATCCCTACAATGATGAGGTAGACCGGCTCGCGACTATGGCGCCGACCCCGGCCTGATGTTCGGGCGTTGCGAGAGCGGGGAAATCAACCCCCGCTTTCGCCCGTCGGCGACTTCACAAAAGCCGCTTCAGCTTCTTTATCTCGCGTGCCAGTCCCGGCAACATCGCGTCACTGCGACCGTACCGGTCCCGCGAGGTGCCCGTTCCCCGTCCAGTGATGTAGGCCCGGGCGTCGTCCGAAACGCCTGCGGCAGTGCAAATGTCCTCAAAAAGATGGCGCCACCCGTGACTGGGCGGAACATTTCGCTCTATCTTGACGGTGCTCCGCACGAAACGCGAAATGTCTTGGGACGGCGACCTGGTAAAAAGCCGCACGCCTGACTTCGCCTTTTCGAGAAAATCGATGAGCCCTTCATCGACAAGAGCTGGGTGGACAGGGACACGGCGCTCGCTGTTGCTGTTCTTGATCGATCGGCTGGGTTTAGCCCTTATGTGATAGAACCAGTTCCTTCCGGATTTGAAGAAATCCTCCCGGCGCAGTCCGGCAATCTCCTCCACCCTTGCCCCGGAGTAAGCGCACAACCAGGGCAGCCAACGAGTGTTGTGATTGGTGGATCTACGTGCAGCCGTGAGCACTCGTTTCGCTTCTTCAAGAGTGTAGGTGAGTTCACTGCTAGGCCGCGAATGGGCCTCGGGCGGGGTCACACCGGAGACGGGGTTGGCCAAGGGGTGAAATACCTCAGGATGCTGTTGCCTGCCCCACTGAACGACCGTCCGAAGGCTCGACAGCATGTCCTTGACCGTGCGGTTGCTCACCTGCGCCTTAACAAGCAGGTCTTCCATCCAATCGCGGACGAGCTTGGTTGTGATTGTAGATGCGTCGTCTGTTTTCGCGAATACGGTGAAGCTGGCCGAGTGCCGTCGAAATTTCTGCTCCGTCTTGGCATTGAGCCCAATCGCATCTTTTCCCAATGATCGGCGTCGCTTCTGCTCGTCAATGATGGACGACAGTGAAATCTTGGACGTAGCACCGCCCAGGCCCGGCCTTGCGTCGGACTTTTCAAACGCCGGGTAGACAGCTGTGACCCCGGTTCCAGAGTAGTCTCCACCGGCTTTTGCGAGATTGGTGGACGCCGCGCGGTCAAGCGCGTCCGACACTGTGATCAGGACGTTGCGGCGGCTCTGGTCATCAATAACAAGGCCCTTGGTGGCAATCAGACCAGAGACCAATCCACCAAATCGCGCTTCGACGTCTTTTAGTCGTTGTCGTTGGTCGGGAATGGCGAGCGGATTGAGTTTGCCCGCCCTCGCTCGCTATTGGCCCGCAACATCCTTTCCCAGCGTTCGGTGGAGCCCGGGTTATCGTCAAATGCGGCAACAAAAGCGGCATAGGCCTCGCCGGCGAGGGCGAAGGTCTGCTTCTGCGAAAGAGCAGACGGACCATTCCGGAGCGCGGCCCAGAAAGCGGTCAGTGCCGCATAGGCGGCCGCGTATCTTTCCTTGGCCTCATTGGGGTCCCGGGTTCCGAGCGATACTTTTACCGCGTCCCCAATCGTCACCTGCTTTATGCTGCCGCCGACAGGCAGTCCGACGACTTTCCCACGAGCAATTGCTACAAGGTCGGCGGGAACCCGGACACGAAGTTGAAAAATGAAGGTCTTGGGGTTTCGTACTGGGGTCGGCATCAATAGGCCCATGAGTATCGCTCCTGTGTACCACTGGAGACGGCCGATACCATAGCGAATTCAGTTAGTTGTTCCCAATCAATGGGATAGACTGGTGCTGCGAGAGAGGATTGAACTCTCGACCTCTCCCTTACCAAGGGAGTGCTCTACCACTGAGCTACCGCAGCCGCTGATGGCGGGGCTTCTGCCATATCGAACCGGCAAGCGCAAGGCCAAGAACAACGCTTCTGTGAATGGCTTTGCCGGATAGCTTTTATTGACATGGCGGCGCCACAATGTTGGCTATCCCTGAAAGCGGGTTGGCCGGGCGCCAGCCGTGGCGGGACAATGAACGACAAGACAAATCCACCGAAGAACAGCGGAACAACCCGCAAGAACCGGCTCGCCGAGCAGTTGCGGGCCAACCTGCAGAAGCGCAAGGCGCAGTCGCGCTCGCGCCGGACAGGCGAGGCCGACCAGCGGCCCGACGGGCTCGGCGCGGCCAAGGAAATGAAGAAAGATTAACTCAAATCGGCCACTCTCAGGCCGGGGTGGGCGAAATCCTATTTCTTGAACCAAATTGGTCAATGGTCTAGACGGGCCGATACTCAAACGATTGAACCGGCCCTTTTCTGGCCGAGAGGGACAGTCTCCAATGGATCGCATCAGAATTGTCGGCGGCAACAAGCTTGCCGGAAGCATTCCGATCTCGGGCGCGAAAAACGCCGCCCTGCCGCTGATGATCGCCTCGCTTCTGACCGACGACACGCTGACACTGGAAAACGTGCCGCATCTGGCCGATGTCGAGCAGTTGATCCGCATCCTCGGCAATCATGGCGTCGACTATTCGGTCAATGGCCGCCGTGAGAAGCAGAATGAGGGCTATTCGCGCACCATCAACTTCTCCGCCCGCAACATCGTCGACACGACGGCGCCTTACGAACTGGTGTCGAAAATGCGCGCCTCGTTCTGGGTGATCGGCCCGCTGCTGGCCCGCATGGGCGAGGCCAAGGTGTCGCTGCCCGGCGGCTGCGCCATCGGCACGCGCCCGGTTGATCTGTTCCTCGAAGGCCTGCAGGCGCTGGGCGCCGACATTGATGTCGATACCGGCTACGTCATCGCCAAGACCCGGAACGGCCGCCTTGTCGGCAACCGCTATGTCTTCCCGAAAGTCTCGGTCGGCGCCACCCATGTGCTGATGATGGCGGCGTCGCTGGCCAAGGGCGAGACGGTGCTTGAAAACGCCGCCTGCGAGCCGGAGATCGTCAATCTCGCCGAATGCCTGAACGCGATGGGCGCCAGGATTTCCGGCGCCGGCACGCCGACCGTCACCATCGACGGCGTCGAAGCGCTGTCGGGCGCGCGCGTGCGTGTCATCCCCGACCGCATCGAGACCGGCACCTATGCCATGGCGGTGGCAATGACCGGCGGCGACGTCGTGCTGGAAGGCGCACGGCCGGAGCTGCTGCAGACGGCGCTCGACGTGATTTCCCAGACGGGCGCGGAGATCACCCAGACCAATTCCGGCATCCGCGTGAAGCGCAATGGCGCCGGCATTTCACCCGTCGACGTGACGACGGCCCCCTTCCCGGCCTTCCCGACCGATCTGCAGGCGCAGTTCATGGGCCTGATGACCATGGCCAAGGGCAAATCGCGCATCACCGAGACGATCTTCGAAAACCGCTTCATGCACGTCCAGGAACTGGCTCGGCTCGGCGCCCACATCACGCTCTCGGGGCAGACGGCGATCGTCGACGGCGTGGCGAAGCTGAAGGGCGCGCCAGTCATGGCGACCGATCTTCGCGCTTCCGTGTCGCTGGTCATCGCCGGCCTGGCGGCCGAAGGCGAAACCACGGTCAACCGTGTCTACCATCTCGACCGCGGTTTTGAGCGGCTGGAGGAAAAGCTATCCAATTGCGGCGCGGTGATCGAACGTATTTCCGCCTGACGGTCGGACGGCAGCAGCTTCCAGCAAAGGGCGGCTCATAGCGCCGCCGCCCGTCTGCCCGCAGCGCAAACCCGAGGCAATGCCTCGGGCGGACGTCGTGGGGTGGTTGCACCGGCCGGAAAGACCGCCTAACAGAGGCTGAAACCAACCTGTAGGTCGAAAATCCGGATGACCGCCCTCAAGCTTATCGCGCTCGACGACCAGGATCTGAGCATCGTCTCGGCCCATCTCCAGGACGCCGTGATGAAGGTCTCGGACCTCGAATTCCTGCCCAAGGCCAAACGCTTCGTCCTGACCATGAACCGTTTCGTGTGGGAGGCCAAATCCGGCCTGTTTCGCCAGCACAATGAACGACGGCAGGCCGTGCTGCATTTCGACCGGGTGCTGGGCGCCAAGACCAACGGTATCGCCCGCGACAAGCCCGCCGAAATTCTCTCCTTGCTGGCGATCAGCTTTATCGAGATCAGCAAGCCCGCGGGCATCGTCGAACTGATCTTTTCGGGCGGCGGCACGATCATGCTCGATGTCGAATGCATCGAGGCCCGCCTTGCCGATATTGGCGGCGCGTGGGAAGCCACGTCGCGCCCCATCCACAGGGCTTGAGCATACGATGGCCATCACGCTTGCCCAGTCCGACACCGATTTCGAGCAGCGTTTCGCCGCGTTTCTCACGACCAAGCGCGAGGTGTCGGCCGACGTCGACGCCGTGGTGCGAGACATCATCGCGCGCGTGCGTGCCGAGGGCGATGCGGCACTGATCGACTACACGCGGAAATTCGGCGGAGGCGACCTCGCCAAACTCGGCATTGCCGTCTCGGCGGAAGACATCGCCGGCGCCTATGCCGAGGCCGATCCGGCCACGGTCGAGGCGCTGAAATTCGCACGCGACCGCATCCGGTCCCATCACGAGCGGCAAAAGCCTCAGGACGAACGCTACACGGATCCCGCCGGCGTCGAGCTCGGCTCGCGCTGGACGGCGATCGAGGCGGTCGGGCTCTATGTGCCGGGCGGCACGGCAAGCTATCCGAGCTCGGTGCTGATGAACGCCGTGCCAGCCAAGGTAGCCGGCGTCGAGCGCATCGTCATGGTCGTGCCGGCACCGCACGGCGTCGTCAACCCGCTGGTGCTGGTGGCGGCGGATATATCGGGCGTCTCCGAAATCTACCGCGTCGGCGGCGCGCAGGCGATCGCGGCACTCGCCTATGGTACGCAGACGATAAAGCCCGTCGCCAAGATCGTCGGTCCAGGCAATGCCTATGTCGCCGCAGCCAAGCGGCAGGTGTTCGGCACGGTCGGCATCGACATGATCGCCGGCCCTTCCGAAGTGCTCGTCGTGGCGGACGGCGACAACGATCCGGACTGGATCGCCGCCGATCTGCTCGCCCAGGCCGAACATGACGTGTCGGCGCAGTCGATCCTGATCACCGACGACCCGGCATTCGGCAAGGCGGTCGAACGGGCGGTCGAACGCCAGCTGCGGAGCCTGCCGCGCGCGGAAACGGCGGCCCAGAGCTGGCGCGATTTCGGCGCCGTCATCCTGGTTGCGACGGTCGAGGCCGCGCCGCCGCTGGTCGACCGCATCGCCGCCGAACATGTCGAGCTGGCCATCGAGGATGCCGAAGGCTTCCTGGCGAAGATGCGCAACGCGGGCGCGGTTTTTCTCGGTCGCCACACGCCCGAGGTCATTGGCGACTATGTCGGCGGCTCCAATCACGTGCTGCCGACGGCGCGCTCGGCGCGCTTCTCGTCGGGCCTGTCCGTGCTCGACTTTGTCAAGCGCACCTCGGTCCTCAAACTCGGACCGGAGCAGTTGCGCGTGCTGGCACCCGCGGCGATCGCACTCGCGCAGGCGGAAGGGCTTGACGCGCATGGCCGCTCTGTCGCCATACGGCTGAACATGTAGGCGGGTATGACGGGCTCCGGTCAAACCCGCGCAAAACTGATCGATGTCGAACTCGATGAGTCGATCGGCCGTTCGACGCCCGATGTCGAGCATGAGCGGGCGGTGGCGATCTTCGACCTGATCGAGGAGAATAGTTTTCAGCCTGTCAACGACAGCGGTGCGGGTCCCTACCGGCTGAAGCTGTCGCTGGCCGAGTCCCGCCTGGTCTTTGCCGTGGCGCGCGAGGACGGCACCGCCGTCGTCACCCACATCCTGTCGCTGACGCCGCTCAGGCGCATCGTCAAGGATTACTACATGATCTGCGAGAGCTATTACGACGCCATCCGCTCCTCGACGCCGAGCCATATCGAGGCGATCGACATGGGCCGCCGTGGCCTGCACAATGAGGGCTCGCAGACGCTGATGGATCGGCTCTCCGGCAAGATCGACATCGACTTCGACACGGCGCGACGGCTGTTCACGCTGGTCTGCGTGCTGCACTGGCGGGGCTGATCCTGGCCCCCGGCGCCCTGCCCCGCTCGGTTCTGTTCCTGTGCGGCATGAATGCCGTCCGCTCGCCGATGGCCGAGCAGCTGGCGCGCCGCATGCTGCCCGCCACCGTCTTCGTCGCCTCGGCCGGCGTGCGCGCCGGCGAGCGCGACCCGTTCGTCGATGCCGTGCTTGCCGAGGACGGGCTGTCGTTGGGTGAGCGTCATCCAAGGACGCTGAACGATCTCGAGGACGACTATTTCGACCTGATCGTGACACTGGCGCCGGAGGCCCACCATGCCGCGCTCGAACTCACGCGCTCGCTTGCCGTCGAGGTGGAATACTGGCCGACGCCGGATCCGACCGATGCCGGCGGCACGCGCGAACACATCATGGCCAGCTATCGCGACGTGCGCGAGCGGCTGAAAGCCCGGATCTACAGCCGGTTCACCGTTCCGAGGCCTGGCGATTAAGCGTGTTCACAAGCGACAGATTATCATATAGGTTCCGCCGAAATTCCAGCCGGGGCGCTGGAACTGCCATCCATGCAAAGGTATCGAATGCCGAAGGAAGAAGTCCTCGAGTTTCCGGGTATCGTCACGGAATTGTTGCCCAACGCGATGTTCAGGGTGAAGCTCGAAAACGAACACGAGATCATCGCCCATACCGCCGGCCGCATGCGCAAGAACCGCATCCGCGTGCTGACCGGCGACAAGGTTCTGGTCGAGATGACGCCATACGACCTGACCAAGGGCCGCATCACCTACCGCTTCAAGTAAGATCAAGACCCGGCCGGTAAAGCGATGAGCATTTTGCAAAAGCTGGTGCTTGCCTCGGGTTCGCCGCGCCGCATCGAACTCCTGCAGCAGGCCGGCATCGAGCCGGACCGCATCCTGCCAGCCGATATCGACGAAACGCCGCTGCGTGCCGAGCATCCGCGCTCGCTGGCCAAACGGCTGTCGAAGGAAAAGGCCGAGAAGGCGTTCGCGTCGCTGAAGTCCGAGACGGACCATGCGCCGAGCTTCGTGCTGGCGGCCGACACGGTGGTCGCCGTCGGGCGGCGCATCCTGCCCAAGGCCGAGACGCTGGATGACGCCGCCAACTGCCTCGGGCTGTTGTCCGGACGTTCGCACCGAGTCTATTCCGGCATCTGCCTGATCACGCCGGGCGGCAAACTGCGCCAGCGACTGGTCGAGACGCGGGTGCGTTTCAAGCGGCTGCCGCGCGAGGAGATCGACGCCTATGTCGCGTCCGGCGAATGGCGCGGAAAGGCCGGCGGCTATGCCGTGCAAGGATTGGCCGGCGCCTTCGTCGTCAAGCTCGTCGGCTCCTACACCAACATTGTCGGCCTGCCGCTCTACGAGACGGTGGCGCTGCTGTCGGGCGAAGGTTTCAAGACGCATCAAAACTGGTTGTCCGCGCGACCATGAGCCTCGACGACAAGGTCACGCCCCTGCGGCCCAAGCGCCCGTGCCCGGAATGCGGCAAGCCATCGGCGCGCGAGACCTATCCATTCTGCTCGACGCGCTGCAAGGACATCGACCTCAACCGCTGGCTGAAGGGTGCCTATGTCATCTCGGCCCGCGACGACGAGGAAGAACCGGACGCCGACGAGCCGAAGTAGACGAGCGCCGGTCAGGCGGCTTCGTTCTTGCGTTTGACGCGCGCCCAGGCCGGCAGCCAGTCGCCATGTGCGGCCAGGAGATCATCGACCAGTGACCAGATCTGGTCGAGATCGAGTTCGGCCGCGGTGTGCGGATCCATCATCGCCGCGTGATAGATGTGGTCGCGGTTTTCGCTCATCAGCGCCCGCACCGTCAGTTCCTGTACGTTGATGTTGGTGCGGATCAGCGCCGTCAATTGCGGCGGCAGGTCGCCTATATAGGTCGGCTGGATGCCGGACGCATCGACCAGGCACGGCACTTCGGCGGCGCAATCACGCGGCAGCGAGGTGATGCAGCCATTGTTGCGCACATTGCCGTAGATGACCGACGGTTCGCCGGTCCAGACCGAATTCATGATCGAGGAGGCATATTCCTTCGACTCTTCGACCTCGATGCGCTGGGCCGAGCGGTAGGCCTGCGCCTGGTCCTTCCAACGCTCGATCTGCTCGACGCAGCGCTTGGGGTATTCATCGAGCGGAATGCCGTATTTCTCGATCAAATCGGGGCGGCCGTCCTTGATGAAATAGGGCGTGTACTCGGCGAAATGCTCCGAGCTCTCGGTGACGAAATAGCCCAGCCGCGTCAGCATCTCATAGCGCACCTTGTTCGGACAGCGCGGATTCCAGCTGGGTTTCGGCGCGCGGCCTTCGCGATAGGCCCGCACGAGATCGGGATAGAGGTCGCGATAGGATCCGTCCGGCTGGCGATGCTCGAACTGCAGGTAGAAGGCCATGTGGTTGATGCCGGCCGAGCGGTAGCGGATCTCGTCATAGGGAAGGTCGAGATCGTGTGCCAGCTCCATCGCCGTCCCTTGCACCGAATGGCACAGCCCGACCTGCCTGATCTCGGGATATTTCTCCGAGATCGCCCAGGTGTTGATCGCCATCGGGTTGACATATTGCAGCATGATGGCCCGCGGGCAGACGGCAAGCATGTCCTCGCAGATCTTCCACAGATGCGGCACGGTCCTGAGGCCGCGCATGATGCCGCCGACGCCGAGCGTGTCGGCGATGGTCTGGCGCAGGCCATATGTCTTCGGCACCTCGAAATCCATGACGGTGCAGGGCTCATAGCCGCCGATCTGGAAGGCGACGACGACGAAATCGGCGTCCGCCAGCGCCTTGCGCTGGTCCGTGTAGGTCTCGGCCATCGCCTTGACGCCGAGTGTGGCGATCAGTTTGTTGACGACGACGGCGCTTTCTTCCAGCCGCTGCGGATTGATGTCCATCAGCGCGATCGTGGCGCCCGAAAGTGCCGGGCGCTGCAGCACGTCGCCGACGATGTTCTTCATGAACACCGTCGAGCCGGCGCCGATGAAAGTGATCCTGGGATGTCTTGCCACGTTAACCTCCGGCATCTGTTCAGGCCACGTCGAAAGCGGCCCTGACGAGCCGTTCGGTGTAGGCGGTCTTGGGATTGGTGAGGACCTGGTCGACGGGTCCCTGCTCGACGATCTTGCCGTGCTGCATGACGATGACGCGGTGGCAGAGCGCCCGCACCACCTTGAGGTCGTGCGAGATGAAGAGATAGCTCAGACCACGCTCGTCCTGCAGCTTGCGCAGCAGGTCGATGATCTGCGCCTGGACGGAGAGATCCAGCGCCGATGTCGGCTCGTCGAGCAGGATGAATTCGGGTTCGAGCGCGATGGCCCGGGCGATGGCGATGCGCTGCCGCTGGCCACCGGAAAATTCATGCGGAAACCGCGACAGGATATCGCCCGGCATGCCCGCGCTGACCAACGCCTCGCGCACCCGTTCGACCCGCTCGCGGCGCGTTGCGCCGATGCCGTTGACGACCAGCCCTTCCTCGATGATCTGGCCGATCGTCATGCGTGGGTTAAGCGAGGAGAACGGGTCCTGGAAGACGATCTGCATGCGCGACCGCAGCGGCCGCATCTGCGTTCGCGACAGGCCATGGATCGGCTGGCCATCGAAGCGGATCTCACCGCGTTTCGCTTCGGTCAGCCGGAGCAGCGCCTGGCCGAACGTGGTCTTGCCGGAGCCGGATTCGCCGACCAGCCCAAGCGTCTCATGGCGGCAAAGCTTGAGGTCGAGGTCGTCGACCGCGACCAGTTCACGCCAGTCCGGCTTCAAGAACGTGCCGTGGCGCAGCATGAAGCAGACGCGCACGCCATTCGCTTCGAGGATGGTGCCAGAGCCCGCGGGCAACGGTTGCGGCCGTCCTCTTGGTTCGGAAGCAAGCAATCGCTGCGTGTAGGGATGCCGCGGATCGGCGAACAAGCGTTCAGTGACGTTGTGCTCGCACATTTCGCCATGCTGCATCACATAGACGTAGTCGGAAAACTTGCGCACCACGGTGAGGTCGTGGGTGATCAGGATCACCGCCATCCGCAGCTCTTTCTGCAGATTCCGGATCAGGTTGAGGATCTGCGCCTGCACCGTGACGTCGAGCGCGGTCGTCGGCTCATCGGCGATCAGCACGTCCGGATCGTTGGAGAGCGCCATGGCGATCATCACGCGCTGCCGTTGCCCACCCGAGAGCTGGTGCGGATATTGCTTGAGCCGCGCCTCGGGCTCGGGAATCTGCACATGCCGCAGCAGTTCCAGCGCCCGCGCCCAGGCTTGCTTGCGGCTCACCTTGCGATGCACCCGTATTGCTTCGACGATCTGGCTGCCGACCGTGTAAATCGGGTTGAGCGAGCTCATCGGCTCCTGGAAGATCATCGAGATGCGATTGCCGCGCAACTTGCGCCGGGCGCTCTCGGGGAATTTCAGAATGTCCTGTCCGTCATAGCAGACGCTCGATTTCGGTGACACGGTTGCGCGGCGCGACAGCAGGCCCATGACGGTGCGCGCCGTCACCGACTTGCCGGAACCGGATTCGCCGACGATCGCGATCGTCTCGCCGCGATAGAGCTGGAACGATATGTCCTTGACCGCCTCGACGGTACCGTGCTCGACCTTGAAGGCGACCTCGATGTTGCGGGCGTCGATGACGGGCTCTCCCTGGCGCCCATCATGGTCGAGGCGAAAGGCTGGTGCGAAGGGCTCGGCGAGTACGACGGTCATTCCTGTCCCCTCAATACGGATCGACGGCATCGCGCAGGCCGTCGCCGAGCGCGTTGAAGGCGAAGACGGTGACCAGCACGAAACCGACCGGCGACAGTATCCAGGGATAGGTACCGATGACGGAATAGGTCGCGGTGTCCTGAAGCATCAGCCCCCAGGAGATCAGCGGCGGCTTGACGGCAAAACCGAGGAAACCGAGGAAGGATTCGAGCAGCACCACCGTCGGGATCGCCAGCGTCACGGCGACGATCACGTGGCTCATCACATTGGGGAAGATGTGCTGCAGGATGATACGCCGGTCTGTCGCGCCGACCGCCATGGCGGCGCGCACATATTCGATGCGCGCCAGCGCCAGTGTCTTGCCGCGCACCTCGCGCGACATCTGCGCCCAGCCCAACACCGACATGACGATGATGACAAAGCCGAGGAACACATTGGTCGGGGCGGTGACAGGGATCAGCGTCGTCAACGCCAGATAGAGCGGCAGTTGCGGGAAGGCGAGCACCAGTTCGACGAAGCGCTGCATCCAGACGTCGAACCGGCCGCCGAAATAGCCCGACACCATGCCGACAGTGGTGCCGATGACCGTGATGATGAAGACCACCGTCAGCGCGATCATGAGCGAGACGCGCGAGCCATGGATGGCGCGCGACAGCACATCCCGGCCGAATTTGTCGGTGCCGAGGAAATGCACCGGCTGGCCGTCCGTCGAGGCGAACAAGTGCCGGTTCGCCGGGATCAGCCCGAAGAGCTTGTAAGGCGCGCCCTCGACGAAGAAGCCGAGCAGTCGCGGGTGATCGTAGTCGGGGCCGACGATGGGCTGGAAGGTCACCGGATCGAGATCGGCCGAATCGGCCAGCGCGTAGACCCTCGGCCGCGCGACGAAATTGCCGTCCTTGTCGTGGAAGGACGGCAGCTGCGGCGGGGCGAAGCCGACATCGGTCGCCTTCGGATCCATCGGCGCCAGGAATTCGGCGAACACGGCCATCACCAGCAGCAGCACGACCAGCCAAAGCCCAGCCATCCCGGTCCAGGAGCGCTTCAGCCGGCGCCAGACAAGCGCCATGTAGCTCTCATTGCCGCGTGCGGGCGCTACTGTGGCTCGCTCGGCCGGCAGTGGCGGTGGTGAAGGCTCTCGCGCCAGCATCTAGCCCTCCCCGAACTGGCGCACGCGCGGATCGAGCAGGACGAGCAGCATGTCGGCGATGATGTTGCCGACGATCAGCGTCGCCGACAGCACCATCATGAAGGTGGCTGTGACATAGACGTCGCCGACCGCCATCGAACCGACGATCGCCGGACCGACGGTCGGCAGCGCGAAGATGATCGCCGTCTCGATCTCGCCGGTCAGCATGTATGGCAGCACCACGCCCTGATACATGACGAGCGGATGCAAGGCATTGGGCACGGCGTGGCGCATGACGACGGCGCTGCCCGTCAGGCCCTTGGCCTTGGCTGTCTCGACATATTGCGCGTTGAGCGTGTCGAGCAGATTGCCGCGCATGACGCGCATATTGTAGGCAAGGCCGCCGAAGGTGGCGATCGCCACCACCGGCCAGACATGCTTGACCAGGTCGACGAATTTGGCCCACGACCATGGCGCGCCGCCATATTGCGGTGAGAAGAATGAGCCGATCTCCGACACGTTGAACTGGAAGACCAGGAGATAGACGATGATCAGCGCCATCAGGAAGCGCGGCACCGTCATGCCGAGGAAGGCGATGGCCGACAGCGTGGAATCGATCCAGGTGTATTGCCGGGTCGCGGCCCATATGCCGAAAGTGATGCCGAGCACCGAGGCGAGCAGATGGCAGACCAGCGCGAGCAGCAGCGTGCGCGGCAGGCGCTCGCCGACGACCTCGGCCACCGGCTTGTTGTAATAGAGGCTGTAGCCGAAATCGCCGCGGGTGACGACGCCGCCGATCCAGTTGAGATACTGGACGGGCAGCGGCTTATCGAGGCCGTGTTCGACGCGATAGGCCTGGGCCTGTGCGTCGGCCTCCGCGAAGGAGGCTCCGCCCTGGTTGATCAGCTGCGAGCGGATGTAATCGGCATAATCGCCAGGCGGCGCCTGGATGATGGCAAAGGTGACGAGACTCAAAATAGCGAGAACCGGGATTGCCGACGCTATGCGCATGAGCAGGAATCGCAGCATGGACGGTCCGCTTCCTCATCTCGCCGGACGCTCCCCTGGAGGGGCGTTCGGAGGGTTGGTTTGTCCCGGCCGCGCCATCGACGCGGCCGGGTGTCTCTCTGTCAGGGGAGGTAAACTTGCATCGGCCCTTAAACTTACATCGGGCCCTTGTCTCCAGGCTTGCCGGGAAGCTCTTCGGGGAACAATTCGTATTTCGCCTGTTTGTCGGCCGCGACGAAGACCCGTTCGCGGATGATCGAATCCTCCGCCCAGTTAAACATGAAGATCGGCGTGCCCTGCGGGATGTTGGAGAAGCGCTTGTTGACGATCAAGGCGCCGGGATATTCCGTCAGGCCGACATTGTAGACGTGCTCGGTCGAGATCTTCTGGAAGTCCCGCATCAGACTGGCGCGCTGGTTGTTATCCGCCGACGAGACGAACTTGTTGACGATGTCGACGAGGTCCTTCTCGAAAGGCATCAGGTCGACCTCGCCGCTTTCCGGCGCGCGGTGATCCCAGCTGGTCTTGGGACCGACCGGAGCGAGTTGCACGGTGTTCTGCACCACGGAGGTCAGCTCCTGCTCATTGCGCCGGATCAGCCAGTCGAAGCGGCCTGAATATTGCGTGGCATCGCGCTGGGTGCCGTTAAGCCCGTTGAGCACGATCCGGAGGCCAAGCTTCTCCATCTGCGCGACCACGCCTTCGGCGAGGCTCTTGTCGGTCGTGTAGTCGTTGTTGACCAGCATTACGATTTCGACGTTCTTGCCGCCGGCGGTACCGGCCGGAAAGTTGACGATGCCGTCGCCGTCTGTGTCCTTCAGACCGGCCTTGGCGAGTTCGGCCTTGGCGCCCTCGAGGTCGAAAGGATAGTAGACGGTGGATTTACGGTCATAAAAGCTGGTGCCCGAGGAAAGGCCGCCTGGATAGATGGCGGTGAACGGCCCCTTGACGAGGGAATCGCCCAGCGCCTTGCGATCAAGCGCCATGGTGACGGCCTTGCGGAAATCCTCGTTGCGGTTCAGTTCGCGGATCGCCTGGCCGCGCTCGTCCGGGTTGCCCCAGCCATTGGCGGAGAAGTTCAGGCGCAGATTGTAGCCGATCAGCCGCGGGCCGAAGGCCAGGCGCGCCGGCGCGTTCGCCTCCGCCGCGCGCTTCAGCGAGGCGACGAAGTTTTCCGGCTGCTCGAGGTTGGAGAAGTCGCCGGCGCCGGCGACCGCCTGAACGTCGCGGTCGGCCCAGGTCGACAGTTTGTAATGCAGCTCGTTGAGATAGGGCAGCTGGTTGCCCTTCTCGTCCACCTTCCAATAGTAGGGATTGCGGCGCATGACGATGATGTCGTCGGCCCGATATTCGACCGGCACCCAGGCGCCCATGACAGGCATGTTCATATATTCGGGCGGGAAAGCGTTCTTGAACTGGTCGTAGGTGTTCTTCGAATATTTCGGGTGCTGCGGCTTCAAAATGTGTGCGGGACCGGGACAGAAGGTGCCATAGGCCATTGCGTAGAGGTGCTGTTTCGGGAAGGCGTCCTTGAAGGTCCATTCGACCGTGTAGTCGTCGATCTTCTTCAGCGTCGTGCCGACGCCGAAGGTTTCCTGGGTGGCGCCATTGAGCGGCGAGACGTTGGGATCCATGACCTCGTCGTCCCAGTAGAACATGACGTCGTCGGCGTTGAACGGCACGCCGTCCGACCATTTGGCACCTTCGACGAGATGCATGGTCAGCTTGTGGCCATCGGCTGACCAATCCCAGCTTTTGGCGAGATTGGGCAGCGGCTCGGTGTCCTTCGCCTCGACCTGGAACAGCGGCGCGGTGCGCGTCAGGCACTCGGAAAGGCCGATGTCGATGCCGCCCCACCCTTGGGTCTGGCCGGCGCCGTAGTTCCAGCCTTCGGGCCGGCCGCCGATGACATGGCGCATCGTATCGCCGTAGACGCCGACGCCGTCCGGCATGTTGGCGGTCTTGAAGACAAGCGGCTCTTTCGGCAGCCGACCTTTCACCGGCGGCAGCTTGCCGGCCTTGACGTATTTTTCCGTGACCCAATCGGGCTCGTGATAGTCGGGCAGCGCCTTGAACTCCAGGATGGAGTCGCGCGGCACGTACTTGATCTTGCCCTCGGCCGGAAACGTCGCCGGAACCGGTGGGACGGTCGGCTCGGAAGCGAAAGCGTTGAGCGCCGGAACGGAGACGCTCAGCGCCAGTCCGGCGGCAATGCCAATGCTGCGTAGGTTGCTCATTGTCTCTTCCCTCGTATTCAGACGTTTGCTGCTGCTCGTATTTGGCCTGGACGGCAGGCTGCGGTGGATCCGCCTCCCGTGGATCCGCCGCCGCGCCCGGTTCTCAGACGGCCTGTTTCAGCGCGGCCTTTTCGGCGCGCAGTTCCTCGATCGAGCGCACGCTTCGCCGCGCGGCTCCGGCCCATTCCCGCGTCTTGACCGTGGATTTCGACAGCCTCTCCTTGGCTGCCGGAACCGCATGGGCATATTGCGGCAGCCATTGCGCCTGGGCGACGACCATTTCGTCGACCATCTGCCAGACCTCCTCCGGCGTCGACACCGCGCCGACCAGCGGGTCATGCAGCACGGCAAGCTTCAGAAGATTGATGTCGCCAGATATCGCCGCGTGGACCGACATGCGCTGGACGTTGATCGAGGCCATGCAAGTAGCGGCACAGGCTTCCGGCAACGTGATGCCGGCGGCCATGTTGATGCCGAAACGATCGACGAAACCGGGTGACTCGATGATGGCGTCCCGTGGCAGATTGGTGATGACGCCGTCATTCCTGACGTTGAAGTGGCCACGATAGACGCGGTTGGTTTCCAGCGCCTCCAATATGTGGCTCGCATGCTCGTTCGAGCGCCTTGACGCGTCGATCGGTTTCGATGCCGCTTCGAGGAATTGCGGATATTCGGTCTCGAACCAGTTGCGGGTTTCCGTGGAATAGCGGAGGTAGCCGCCGGTCTCGCCATGGATCCAGTCGGACATGTCGATCCAGCGCGTGATCTCGTCGGGGCGCTTGCGGTACCAAGGCAGATATTCGGAGAGATGGCCGTTGCTTTCGGTCGAATAGACGCCGAAGCGCTTCAGCACATCGATGCGCAGCTTTTCCTGCTGGGAATAGACCGGATGTGCCTCGAAGGCGGCAATTAGCTCATCCCTGTCGATCTTGCGGCCGTTCAGCCGCAAATCGATGAACCAGGTCTGGTGGTTGATGCCGGAACAGACATAGTCGAGTTCCCGTGGCGATTTCGCGCCCAGCACCTCGGCGATCTGCTCGGCGCCGTGCTGGACGCCATGGCAGAGACCGACCGTGTCGACCTTGCCGTATTCGATCGCCGCCCAGGTGTTCATCGCCATCGGGTTGGCATAGTTGAGGAATTTGGCGTTGGTATCGGCGACTTCGCGGATGTCCTTGCAGAAATCCAGGATCACCGGAATGTTGCGCTGACCGTAGAGAATACCGCCGGCGCAGATCGTGTCGCCGACGCATTGGTCGATGCCGTATCTCAAGGGAATGCGGATATCATCGGCATAGGCTTCGAGGCCGCCGACCCGCACGCAGCTGATGATGTAGCGCGCGCCCTCGAGCGCCTTGCGGCGGTCGGTCGTCGCGGTCACCCTCGTTGGCAGATTGTTTGCCTCGACAATTCTGTCGAGGATCGCCTTGATCATCGCGAGATTGTGCTCGCTGACGTCGGTCAGCGCGAATTCAATGTCCTTGAATTCCGGCACGCACAATATGTCGGTGAACAGCTTCTTCGTGAAACCGACGCTGCCGGCGCCGATAATAGCGATTTTGAAACTCATCACCTTCACCTCGGTCCAATCGAATGCTAGGCAAGGAGCAGCAAGGGAAGAAAGATGGCCACACGCCTTTTGGGCGCATGCCATTCAAGCCGGAATCCGGCTTTTCTCTCCTCCCGCCCGCTCCTCGTTCGCGGGCTATTCGCGTTCGTCGAGGCGCGATTATGCGCTTATTCGCGGGCGCGACCAGAGAAGGATTATGCTTTCAGGGGTAATTTTGTGCTGCGGGATTTGATCGCCAACGGAGAGTCGATGCGGACCGTCTCGCTGCCGCGCGGCCGCCAGCGCCTGCATGCCATGCCGACGAGCACGGGCTATGAGGTGCGCGAGGACGTGACCTATGACTGGGACGGGCGAAAGCGCGGTCAGACACCGTTCACCGTCCTGCAGCATACGATCGGCGGTACCGGCCGGTTGCGCTACGAAAACCGCGATTACCGCCTGCAGACGAACGACACGCTGCTGGTGCTGGTGCCGCACAACCACCGCTACTGGCTGGCCAGGGGCGAGCGCTGGGAATATTTCTGGATCTCGATGAACGGCGAGGAGGCGTTGCGCGTCCACAAGTCGATCCTCGACGTGTCGGGACCGGTCTTTCGGCTGCAGCCGGCGACGATCGATCATCTTGCCGATTGCAGTCTGCGTCTTATCAAAGGGGCCGCTTCTCCAGGCGCTGCTTCGGCGATCGCCTACGAGGCGGCGATGGCGCTCTACGACGATGTGTTCGGCTCGCACGCCTTTGCCGAAAAACAGAGTGCCATGCAGCCGGTCATCGATCATATCAACGCCAATCTCGACAAAGCCCTGCCGGTGGCGGACCTTGTCCAGATCAGCGGACTGAGCCGGGCTCATTTCTCACGCTGCTTCGCCGAGAGCGAAGGCCTGCCGCCCGCCGAGTTCGTGCTGCAGCAGCGGCTGCAGCGGGCGGCGAAATTGCTGACCAAGGCCGATTTCCTGCCGGTGAAGGAAGTGGCCATCCTGTGCGGGTTCGAGGATGCGAATTATTTTTCGAAGGTTTTTCGCCGCCTCTACGGCACGACGCCCAGCCAGTTCCGCACCACCGGCATGTATGCCAGCTTGCGAACGCCGGCCAGGCGCGGCGCCAGGGTGTCGGACGACGAGACCTGATGCCGCTTGAGACCTAATCAGGCCGCGTGCAGGCTGCCCCCGTCCAGCCACTCGAGTTCGGCTGGCGAAAGCGCGATGTCCAGCGCCCGCAGGCTGTCGTCCAGTTCGCCCAGCGTGCGCGGCCCGATCAACGGGACCGATGGGAAAGGCTGGTTGAGGACATAGGCCAGCGCAATATGGATCGGGCTCTTGCGCAGCCTGGCGGCGAGTTCGATCGCCCGGTCGCGGCGGCCGAAATTGCGCTCTGAGTACCAGACCCGCACCAGTTCCTCGCTGTCCAGCCTGTCGCGCCCGGCGCGGTCGGTGAAGAAGCCGCGTCCCTGGCTCGACCAGGCGAAATTCGGCATCTGCCTGGATGTCAGCCAGGCTTTCCAGTCGTCGGTGGAGGAGGTGATGCAGCCGGCCCAGATCGGCTCCAGCATTTCGGCCAGCGAAAAATTGTTGGAGAGCGCGCCGGGCTTCTGCTTGCCAGTGCGCTCGGCATAGGCAATGGCCTCGTCCATGCGCTGCATCGTCCAGTTGGAGCCGCCGAAGGGACCGCGAATACGCCCGGCCTTGACCTCCGCGTCCATGGCGTCGACGAACTCGCCGACCGGCACGTCCGGATTGTCGCGATGCATGAAATAGATGTCGACATGGTCGGTCTGCAGACGGTCGAGCGACTGGGCAAGCTGCTTTGCGATCACGTCGGGATAGCAGAGCGGCGAGTGCGCGCCTTTGGCGATGATCACCGACTGCTCGCGCACGCCACGGTTTCTCAGCCATTGGCCGAGCAGCGTCTCGGTGTAGCCGCCGCCATAGACGTAGCCGGTGTCGAACAGATTGCCGCCAGCCTCGAAAAAGGCATCGAGCAGGATCGACCCGGAGGAGAAGGTGCGGAAATCCTCGAAGCCGAGCGCCACCACGGAGGTCGGTTTCGGCAGGCCCGGAATGGTGCGCTTGCCTATCGCGGTGCCGCCGGGCCGCAGAGGTCGGCCGGAGATGGTGTTGGTGCGCAGCGAGGCCTTCTCGATCTCGTACTCCAGCCCCACCGCCGCGCGCCATCTGTCTAGCACGCGCAAGGTGCCGAGGCTGTCGGCCCAGCCCATCCCCGGCCAGGCGAATTCCTGTCGCCCGGCGCGGATCGCCTCGCCGGCGGCATCGACCTCGAAGGAATAGACATGGCGCTTCTCGTTGACGCTGATGGTCTCTTGCGCGCCGTCGGCGCCGATCACGTCGATCCGGCCGAGGCCGACATCGCGGTCGCCGCCGGCGAACCAGAAGTCCGGCACCTCGATGCGGCCCTTGGTGCCGAAGATGCGCAGGACGTTGTCCTGGTTCAGCGAGATACTGCAGGAAACCTCGGCGACGATGCCACCGGGGAAATGCAGGACAGCGGAGGCCCATTCGTCGACGCCGGACTGGCCAAGGTGGGCGCCGCCCACCACCTTGTCGGGTTCGGCGAATGGCTTTCCCGCGGCAGCGCCGGCAATGAGGCGCACCATCGACACGGGATAGCCGCCGACGTCGAGGATGCCGCCGCCGGCGAGGTCGTTGGCATAGAGCCGGTGCTCCGGCATGAAATCAGGCATGGCGAAGCCGAAGCTCGACTTGATCATCCTGATCTCGCCGATGACGCCGGACTTGACCAGGCCCACCAGTTGCTGCGTCTGCGGGTGCAGACGGTACATGAAGGCCTCGCCGAGAAAAGTGCCGGCCTTCCGCGCCGCATGCATCATGGCGTCGGCCTCGAACGCGGTCAGCCCCAGCGGCTTTTCGCAAAGCACATGTTTTCCGGCTTCCGCCGCCCGGATCGCCCATTGCGCGTGGCCGGGATGCGGGACCGCGATATAGACCGCGTCGATTTCCGGATCGGCGAGAAGAGCGTCATAACCGTCGAGGATGCGGGCGCCGGGGAAGCTCTCGGCCAGACCCGGCTTGCCGGGGTTGCGCGCGCCGATGGCGACCAGTTTCCCGGTGCGGGAACCGGCGACGCCGCCGGCAAAGGCCTTGGCGATGCCGCCCGGCCCAAGAATCCCCCAGCGAATGGGCGTTGATGCAGTCATGTAATTCTCCTTGCGGGCTTGGAAAGGGGCGGCCGGTCAGCGCAGCCGCAGCCCCTTTTCGTCGAACAGGTAGGATTTGCGGATGGAAACGGTGACCTCCGAGGTGTCGGGAACCTTTGCCGCGTCGCGCTGGATCACCACATCCTCGCCATGGGTCGTTCGGGCATAGAGGAAGCTCGTGCCGCCGAGGTGCTCGACCACGTCGATGGCGGCGGTGAGGTCGGCGTCGCCTTCACCGGCGCTGCCAAAATGTTCCGGCCGCACGCCGACGATGACTTTGCTACCCAGTTCAGGCCCTGCGCATTTCAACGGTTGCGTGATGCGGGTTTTCTCCTCGCCGGCCAGCTCGACCACGACCCCTTTTTCATCACGCCCGACAATATGGGCCTTGATGAAATTCATCTTCGGCGAACCGACAAAGCCGGCCACGAACATATTGTCGGGATTGTCATAGAGCTCCAGCGGCCTGCCGATCTGCTCGATATGGCCGGCGCGCAGCACGACGATTCGGTCGGCCAGCGTCATCGCCTCGGTCTGGTCGTGGGTGACATAGACCATGGTGGCGCCGAGTTCCTTGTGGAGCCTTGAAATCTCGACCCGCATCTGGACACGCAGTTCGGCATCGAGATTGGAGAGCGGCTCATCGAACAGGAACACTTGCGGCTCGCGCACGATGGCGCGGCCGATGGCGACACGCTGGCGCTGGCCACCAGAAAGTTTTTTCGGACGACGATCCATCAATTCGCTGATGCGCAGGATCTCGGCCGCGCGCTTCACCCGCCGCTCGGTGTCGGCCTTGGGGTTGCCGGTCATGCGCAGCCCGAAGGAGAGATTCTGCTCGACGCTCATATGCGGATAGAGCGCGTAGGACTGGAACACCATGGCGATGCCGCGGTCGGCCGGCTCGACATCGTTGACCACCTTGCCGCCGATGGCGATCTCGCCGCCGCTGATGTCCTCCAGCCCGGCGATCATCCTGAGCAGCGTGGACTTGCCGCAGCCCGACGGGCCGACGAAGACGACGAACTCGCCGTCGGCGATGTCGATGTTGGCGCCGTGGACGACTTCGAACGCGCCGAAGCGCTTGGCGACATTGGTGAGGATAACGGTTGCCATTCTGCCCCTTACTTGACCGCGCCGGCGGCGATGCCGGCGATGAAATGACGCTGCAGGAGCACGAAGACGACGAGCATCGGCACGGTCAGCATGACCGCGCCCGCCATGATGCCGCCCCACGACACTTTGGTCAGGCCGATCAGCGTGCCGAGCGCCACGGGTGCTGTCATCGAACCCGGCTGGCTGTTGATCAGAAGTGGCCACAGATAGTTGTTCCAGGAGGCGAGGAACAGGATGATGCAGAGCGCCGCCAGCATCGGCCGCGCCAGCGGCAGGGCGATGAAGACGAATATCCGCCACTCCTTGACGCCCTCGACGCGGGCGGCATCGAACAGATCGTCCGGCATCATCGAAAAACTCTGGCGCATGAACAGCACGCCCAGCGAATTGAACAGCGGCGGCACGATCAGCGCCACCCAGGTGTTGGCAAGCTTGAAGTCGCGCGCCACCATGATGAATTGCGGGATCAGCACCACCGCATAGGGCAGCGTGATGGTGCCCAGGATGATGGCCACGACCACGCTTTTACCGAAGAACTGGTAGCGGGCCAGCGCCCAGCCGGCCATCGAGGTCAACAGCACCGACAAGACGGTGTAGGTCACCGCCACGCAAACGGAAATGACGATGGCGCCGACGAAGTCTGTGTCGCGCTGCAGATTGTTGAAATTGTCGACGAAATTGCCGCGCGGCAGCAGTTCGATGCCCGGGCTGAATATGCCATTGTCGGGCATGGTCGAGAACACCACCATCATCCACAGCGGAAACAACCAGATCAGCGCCAGCGGCGTCAGGAAGAGGTGCAGTGCGATGCTTCGTTTCAGTCTTGCCGATGAGAGCGAGCTCATTTCGGTTCCCTCGTCAGCCATAGCTGCACCAGTGTGATGGCGATCGCCAGCCCGGCCATGGTGTAGGCGACGGCAGAGGCATAGCCGAAATTGAGCGAGCGGAAGCCCTGGCGGTAAAGCAGCAGACCGAGCGTCTCGGTGCCGCCGCCCGGCCCGCCGCGCTCGGTGATCAGGAACGGCTCGGTGAACAATTGCATGGTGCCGATGATCGACAGCACCGCGCAGAAGACGATGACCGGCTTCAACAGCGGCAGGGTGATGTAGAAGAATTGCTTGAGCTTGCTCACCCGGTCGAGCGTCGCTGCCTCGTAGACATCCTCGGGAATGGACTGCATGCCGGCCAGCAGGATGATGGCGTTGTAGCCGGCCCAGCGCCAGGTGACCGCGATCATGATCAGCGCCATGGCCGGCGTGACATTGGAAAACCAGTCGACCTTGGGCAGGCCGATGCTGTTCAGCAGCTTGTTGACGATCCCGAAATCGAGGCTGAACATCAGCCGGAACACCGCCGAATAAGCGACCTCGCCGACCACCACGGGGGCGAAGAAGGCGAAGCGGTAGAGGCCGCGCGCCTTGAGCAGCGGCGAATTCAGAAGCACCGCCATCACCATGGCCAGCGCGATCATCACCGGAACCTGGATGACGAGGATGAGCAGCGTGTTCTTCAGCGCGTTGAAGAAGGCGGGGTCGCCGATCAGCCGGCCCCAGTTGAAACCGGGCGCGAAGCGCCACGGCACGGTGCGCGTCGCCTGGAACGAGATCAGGAACGAGGAGATGATCGGCCACACCCAGAAGATGGCGAAGATCAGGAGATAGGGCGTAAGGAAGCGATAGGCCGTGGCATTGCGTGCGCGCATCTTTTGTCCTCCTTCATCCCTGGTGTTGAAAGCAAGCGTGCAAGCGGCGGGTCCAGGACGACATAGCTGCCGTCCCGGACCCCGTCCTGGGAGTTCAGGACTTGACAGGCAGCCCAGTCGCCGAGGCGATCTGGCTGGCGGCATCGTCGAGTGCCGCCTTGGCGTCGGGATATCCGCCGGCGAGATATTTGGTCTGCACGGCGCGCACGATGATCTCGGCATCGCTCTGGAACTGCGTGCCGCGGCTCGGAACGACCTTGGGCAAGGTGCCCAGAATATCCTTCCACACCGCCTGGCCGCCCCAGTAGGGCTGGCCCTGGCTGACATAAGGGTCGTTCAGGGCCGAGACCAGCGATGGGACGAGGCCGAACTCCTTCAGCATGGTGATCTGGCCTTCATTGGTGCCGAGCGTGTATTTCAAATACTCGTAGGCCGCTTCCTTGTTCTTAGACGCCGAGGTGATGGCGAGCGACGAACCGCCGAGATTGGCGGCGTGCGGCCCGTCCGCGGTCAGGCTCGGCATCAGGTAGACGCCCCATTTGCCGTTTTCGCCGGCCGATTCGGTGCGGATGGTGCCTTCGTACCAGCCGCCATAGACCTGGGTTGCGACGGTTCCGGCGGTGTTGTTGGTGATCTTGGTGCCCCAGTCGGCCGACGAGACGATGCCCGCGTCCTTCATCTCCTTGACCTTGGTCATGGCGTCGACGCATTTGGGCTGGTTGACCGTGATCGACTGGCCGTCCTCGGCGAAATAGGCGCAGCCCTGTTCGTTGGAGATCATGCGGAAGAATTCACTGTCGCCGTTGAAATCGGCATTGGTCATCGAGACCCCTGGATTGGCGGCCTGGATCTTCTTGCCGGCGGCGATGAAATCGTCCCAGGTCTTGATCGATGCCGGATCGACGCCGGCCTTTTCATAGAAGTCGCGGCGATAGAAGGCGGCGACCGGGCCGGAATCCCACGGCATGGCATAGGCCTTGTCGCCGACTTCGAGTTCGGTACGCTTGAAATCGGGGAATTTCTTCTGGTCTTCCGCCGTGTAGCCCAACGTGTGCAGGTCGACGAAACAGTCGGGGAACTGGCTCCAGTAATTCTCGGCCTCGCCGTTCTCGATGGTCACGATATCGGGCAGGCCGACGCCGCCGGCCGCGCATCCGGCGATCGACTTGTCATAGGTCGGCTGGTTGCCGAGATCCTGGACCGTGACCTTGATGTCGGGATGGACCTTGTTGAAACCGGCAACCGTTGCCTTCAGCGACGAGGCGGCGATGTTCCAGCTCCAGATGGTGATTTCGCCGGATTGCGCGAAGGCCGGGGCTGAGCCCAAGGCAAGCGCTAGCGCGGCGCAGGACAGTGTGATGCGCATTGAAATCCTCCCATTTCATTTGCTCTCTCTGCGAGCTTGACTAGACTAGGCACCGGCAAAGGCCTGTCCCCGACAAAGGGAATACGAAATTGGCGGAAAGTAAGATGCCCGAACGGCCGTTTTACCAGCCTGGTGCCAGCAGTGTGGAAGGCCTGCCGCTGCTGTTGCAGATGTTCCACACCAATCCGCTGGTGATGCTGAAGCCGCATTGGCATGCCCAGGTCGAGGTGAATTTCATCGTCCGCGGCTCCGTCCACTACCGCATGAACGAGCACGAAATCTCGCTCTCGGCCGGCGAGATGTGCCTGTTCTGGGGCGGCCTGCCGCACCAGATGGACGATTTGAGCGACGACGCCGTCTATGCCGGCGCGCACCTGCCGCTGGTGCATTTCTTCCGGCTGCACCTGCCGGCGGATATACGCCACCGGCTGATGACGGGTGCGACGCTGGTGACAAGCGCCACCGATCAATCCGACAATGACAATTTCGCCCGCTGGAACCGCTACGCCCGTTCGGGCGACCCGGCCAAGACCGAGCATGCCGTCAACGAACTCCTGCTGCGGCTGGAGCGGGTGCGGTTCGAGCCCTATCGGCTGGTGCCGGAAAACGCCGCCGGGCAGGAGGCGGGCAGCCCCTTCGACCAGCAGTCCTCACGCAATGTCGGGCGCATGTGCGATTTCATCGCCGAAAATTTCCTCTACGACATCGATTGCATGAACATAGCGGCCGCCGCCGATATCCACCCCAAATACGCCATGAGCCTGTTCAAGAAATCAACCGGCATGACGCTCAACGAATACGTCAACCTGTTGCGGCTGAGCTACGCGCAGGCGCTTCTGATGCATCAGGACGCCAATGTGCTGCGGGTCGCCATGGACTCGGGCTTCGGCTCGCTCAGCGCCTTCAACAAATCCTTCCGCAAGCTGGCTGGCATGACCCCATCCGACTTCCGCAAGGGGCTGCCAAGCACCAGATAGGCGGGCGCACGGCATGGAAACCAGCCCATCGGGCGACATTCCTTTTCCTGCGGGAAATCCACATCTGGGCGCTGGACAGGCCGGATTCCCATGCTATAACCCACGCGCTTTCAAGGGGCGCCCATGGTGCCTTCATGAAATCCGGAGCGCGAGTTTTCGTTAGCCGGAACAGGCCCAGATAGCTCAGTTGGTAGAGCAGCGGACTGAAAATCCGCGTGTCGGTGGTTCGAATCCGCCTCTGGGCACCATCATTTTAAAAATCCAAGCGCTTATGGCGTGACCACCTGATCGCTATCATCGCATGCGCCTATTGCACGGCGTTCGCGTGTCGTCGCTTAGGTTTTCTTGTCGCCATCGGGATTTGGTGCCGGTGCCTCTCGCACGTCTCGTGGTGGCGGATCGACATGCTCAGGCTCTGACGGTGCTTCCTTGTCCGGCCGACGGACGGGTGGCTGCGGGCCGGGCTTCGGCTGTGGTTCTTGGATCTTGGCTGGCATATCCAGTTAACCGCAACCACAGGCTCTTGTTCCCTTGTGTCTTAAAGAACCGGGAGGCCGAAGCCTTCTGTCGGCTTGGTGCGGGTGCCCGCCCTGTCACAAAGATCGATGGACGGAACGACTTTGCCTTCGCCGGGCTTGTGGAGGATTCAATTTGCTTGGTGATCCCACAACCCTAGGGCAAACTCCCTGCCGGGGCTGCAGGAGGTGAAATGAGAGCACGCGCAGCAACGCTTGGGGATCTCGAGGATGTCTTCCATGGCCTGTCCAAGCGGATGTCGGACGAGTACGCGGCGGCCGGCAAGGACAGCAAGATCGCCTACGACAATCTGATGATGAATTTGAAGGAAGGCCGCGCGCACGCGCTTGTCGAGGGCGAGAAGGCCGTGGCGATCATCGCCTGGCATGAAAACAGCGACGCCGCCGATACGCTGTTCGCCGCGCGGGAGGATTTCTTCCGCGGCTCGACCGTCCGTTTCTGCAAGCGGCATATCAGGCATATCCAGGCGCTTGCCGGCAACCTTCCAATCCACTCGCGCAGTTGGCTCCAAGGGCCCGACGTCGCCAGGTGGTTCGGCATTATCGGCTATGTCGAGCGCGGCCAGGAAAACGGCGCAAAGCTGTTCGAACTGCCGCCTGCGCGCTGAATAGAAATTCTACCGCACCGCGAACGCCGCCTGCACCGCCCGGTTGACCGTCACCGGCAGGATCGACATGTGGTTTTCGCCGGCATGGAGTTCGAAGCTTGCCCGCAGGCCCGGGAGCGCGTCGAGGCGTTCTGCCATCGCCCTGGCGAATTCGTCGGTAAGGATGAGCTTTTTCTGCGCCAGGCGCTTTTCCTCGTCTTCCGCGCCGACCTGGAACGGCGCCAGCTTTTCGGTCTCATACTCTCCGGCCGACAGGATTACGTCGGCCTTCAGGCCGTCGGGAACAGCGGCTTCGAACCTTTCGAGAAAGCGGTCGATAACGCGATCTTCCCAATAGATGGCAGGGCTGGCCGCAATGAAGGTGTTGAATGAGAGCGGGCGGGTAAACAGGGCGTAGAGCGCGAACAGGCCACCGAAAGAGTGGCCGTAAAGTGCCTGGCGGCTCTCGTCGATCCTGGTCCGGGTGGCGACCCACGGCTTCAGCTCGGCTTCGATGAAGGCCAGAAAATCCCCCGCCCCGCCGGTCCTGACTTCCGGCGTGCCCTCGTGGAAGGGCGGATAGGTCCTGCCCGGCGGTGGCCCCAGATCCCATGAGCGGCGCAGCGGGTCATAGGCGCCCTCGACGGGGTAGCCGATGGCGATGATGACGCCCCAGCCGACATTGGTGCCGGCGGGATAGAAGGCCTGCGCGCGCATCGCGTCGACCGCAGTGCCGATAACGGCGTTGCCGTCGGTCATGTAGAGCACCGGCCAGCCGGCCTCGGGCATTGGCCCCGACGGCACATGGATGAAGACCCGCCAGGGATCGCCTCCGCTTTTGCCAACGAAGTCGTGGACGGTGGTGTCGGCAATCAAGGCTGGCGTCGCCATCGGCTTGGATATCTCCACGGGACAAGGCTCAGCGGCGGCGCAAGAGCCACATCAGGACGGGGCCGCCGATCAGCGTCGCGACGAGGCCGGCCGGAATCTGGCGCGGGAAGATGGCGGTGCGGCCGATCCAGTCGGCGCAGACCATGATCAGCGCGCCGGCAAGCATCGCGCCGATCGCTTGCGGCAGCGCACGCGACAGGCCAAGGCGCCACGCCAGGTGCGGCGCCATAAGGCCGATGAAGGTCAGCGGCCCGACGACCAGGGTCGAGGCGGCGGTGAGCGCTGCCACCATCAAAAGCACCAGCAGCCGTGTTGCCTTGAGGTTGACCCCGAGGCTTTGCACCGCGGCGGAGCCGAGCGGCAGCATGTCCAACCAGCGCAGGAAGAACGGTGCGAGCAGGAACAGGCAAAAGGCAAACGTCGAGGTCAGAAGCGCCGAGCCGGCGTCGACGCCGTAGGTCGAGCCGGTGAGCCAATTGAGCAAAAGCATGGCGCGCGGATCGCCCGTGGCGGTGAGCACCAGGATCAGCGCGTCGAACAGGGCCGTCAAGGCGACACCGGCAAGCAGCAGCCGCTCTGGCGCATAGGCGGTACGGCGACCGATCGCCAGCGTCACCAGAAGGGCGGCGAAGGCGCCGATCGTGGCGGCCAGGGTCTGTACCGGGCGGCTGGCATCGGCGAGCGCGAACAGCGCCACCATCATGCCGAGCGCAGCGCCGGCGCTGATGCCGAGCACCTCGGGGCTGGCCATCGGATTGCCGGTCAGCCGCTGCATCATCAGCCCGGCCAGCGCCAGCATGGCGCCGGCGGCAAGTGCCGCGGACACTCGAGGCAGCCGCCAGGCCAGCAAGGGCCGCAGCTGATCGCCGGACGCGAATGTCCAACCATCGGTGCCCGGCCCGTAGAGCAGCGCCAGCACGAGCAGCAAAAGCAGGAGGCCGCCGATCGCCGCCAGCACAAGGCCGGGCCTTTTCGTTCTGGGCAAGCGCTCGGCGGCGAGTGCCGGTGCTTCCGCGCCAAGCGCGAGGCGCGGCAGAAGCCAAAGAAGCAGAGGCGCGCCGAGAAGCGCCGTCATCGCGCCGGTCGGCAGCAGGTCGCCCTGTGGCCCGGTCGCGACCTGCACTCCCTGGTCCGCGGCCCACAGCAGTGCCGCGCCGATCAGCGGCGCCATCACCAGTTGCTGGCCTAGCCGGTGGGCGCCGCCGATGCGCGCGAGCGTGGCGGCGGCAAGGCCGACGAAGCCGATGACGCCGATGGCGGCAACGACGAAAGCGATCAGGGCGACCGCCGCCGCCAGTCCGGCGAAGCGATAGGCACCGAGCGGGACGCCGAGGCTGCGCGCGCCTTCGTCGTCGAGGCCAAGCAGGGTCAGCGGCCGCACCATGAGGCCGATCGCCAGCGCGGCACCGCCAAGGCGCGGCAAGAGCCACCGCGTCACCGACCAGTCCTGCTGGCCGAGCGAACCGGCGCCCCAGAGGAACAGGCTGGCCAGCCATTCATGCCGAAGCACCACAAGCGCAGCACCGATGGCGCCGGCATAAAGGCTGACGACCAGCCCGGCCAACACGACCGAAAGCGGCGACAGGCCCTTGTGCCAGGAGAGCGCCAGGACCGCCGCAAGGGCAGTGAAGGCGCCGGCAAGCGCCACCCATTCGCGGCCGAAGGCAAGCAGCGACGGCGCCAGAAGCGTCGCCAGCGCCAGCGCCAGATAGGCGCCGGCCGAGACGCCGACGGTTTCGGGCGAGGCGAGCGGATTGCGCAAAACCTGCTGCAGCACCGTCCCGGCCAGTCCGAGGGCCGCACCGCAGAGAAGGCTGACGGCGAGCCGGGGCAGGAAAGCGTAGTGGACGAGCACCTGCCTGATATCCTCGACATCGGGGCTTGCGAGCGCCCCCAGCCAGAGTGCCGGCGGCAATTGCACGCTCATGTTGGAGAGGGTCGCGGCGCCGGCCGCGCAGAGAAGCACGACGCAAAGCAGGATCGCGCCCAGGGGATATCCGCCTGGTATGCGAGGCGACGGGGTGCGACCGCGGACGAGGACGGCATTGTCGGGCAAGATCGCTTCCTGCTCAACCACGGGCGGTCTCCGCCGTCAGCGCCGCGGCCAGCAGGCGGGCAAAACGGCTCGCCGAGGGCAGCGTGCCGAACATCAGCACCGCAGGCAGGCGCATGATCGAGCGCTTGCGCACGAACGGCATGGCATTCCAGACCGGGCTCTCGGTCAGCGTTCCGCCCGCCCCTTCGGGCAAGGGTTCGAGATAGGCAAGGCGCGCATCATCAGACGTTGCCAGCCCGTCGATACCGACGGTTGCAAATCCCCAGTAATTAGTCTCTCCGGCCCAGGCGTTGCGGATGCCGATGCGGTCGAACACCGCCTGAAACAGGCTTTTTTCGCCATAGACGCGCACATTGCGCGGATCGAGGAAGCTGACGACATAGATCGGCCGCGCCGAAAGCGGTTCCAGCTGCTGCTTGATGGTCGAAAAATGCGCCTCCGTCGCCGCTATCAGCGCCTCGCCCTCCCTTTCCTTGCCGACAAGCCTGGCCAATTGCCGGGTCGCCTCGATGGCGCGCTGATAGGGCTGACCGCCCGGCGTATAGATGCCGATCGTCGTCACCGGTGCCACGCGCTCGAGCAGCGGCTTGATGCCGTCGAGATAAGGGATGGAGAGGATGATGTCGGGACGAAGCTGTTGCAGGAATTCGAGATTGGGCTCCAGGATCGTGCCGATGTCGGCGACTTGGGGCGGCAGCGGCGGCTCCACAACCCACCTTTCCCAGACCTCACGGTCGGCGATAGCGACCGGCGTGATGCCGAGCATGAGCAAGGTCTCCGCCAAGCCGTCATCGAGGCAGACGATGCGCGGCGGGCTGGCCGCGGCTGGCGTCACGACGCCGGTGAACGGCAGAGTGAACAGCGCGAGCGCGTGGCGACGCGTGATCCGGACGCGCGGACGATTGACCTCTCCTGGCCGGGGTTGATGATCTGTATTCAACTTGGCTTGCCTGTTGCCCGGGGCCCTGGTCTCCGGCGACCAATCCGAGTTGACTATTAAACAGGATATTCTTAGTCAAGTTTTAAGACGAGGCCGGCGGCGACAAACCCCAAGAAGGCAGGTGACGCGATCCGGCAACAGCTCCTAAAATCCGTCAGCAAACTATCCCCGAAAAGGGGCCGGAGGCGGTGCCGGGCGCATCCGCCACAGCGTGATCGGGTTGCGCTCGGCAGGCGTTGATGGTTTGTTGCCGGTCAGCGGAGATCAAGTGATGCGAGAATCCATGGGTCAAGACGAATACGGGTCGGCGAACCCCTTCGATCCGGACGACCTGCCGAATTTGAACGCGATCGGACCAGGGATCGGCAATAACGACTTCGAGAAGTACGCGGTCGCCGTGATCATCGTGTTCGGCGCCCTGATCATCGGCGGCTTGATGGCCGCGTCGATGACTTTCGGCCACCGCAACGGGTTCCTGTTCGCGCTGGGCGGTGCCACGTCGGCCTGGATATCGGGAAACGCGCTGCTGCTCGACCGGCCACGCATCTATGCGCTGTTCGTCGGCATCGCCGCCTTGATGCTGATCGCGTCGACCATCACGCTAGTGACCTGACGGCTCCCGGGCCATGAGGCGGAGGCCGGTCCCGAAAGGCGGAATCCGGCCTCATCCGGAAAGCAACGGTCTTGCGGCCTATCAATATCCGAGCGCTTCGCCGGCTGCCGCGCGGCTGTCGATGGCGCCATTGTAGCGCGCGCCGCCGCCCTTCTCGATTTCCGCCAGGCTCTTGCCGCCGACGAGAATGCCCGCCGCCTGGCCCCAGCTCTGGTCACTGAGATCAAGGCGATAGCCCATCCCGGCCAGCAGTCTTTCTGTATCCGGCGAAAGGCCGAACGGCTCGACATAGACGGTATCGGGCAGCCATTGGTGATGAATGCGCGGCGCGTCGATCGCCTCCTGGATGTTCATGCCGTGGTCGATCACGTTGACGATGGCTTCCAGCGTGATGGTGATGATGCGCGAGCCGCCTGGGCTGCCGATGACCATGAACGGCTTGCCATCCTTGGCCACCACGGTCGGGCTCATCGAGGACAGCGGCGTCTTCTTCGGCTGGATGGCATTGGCCTCGCCCTGGACGAGGCCATAGAGGTTGGGCACGCCGGGTTTCTGGGTGAAGTCGTCCATCTCGTTGTTGAGCAGGATGCCGGTGCCGTCGGCGACCACGCCGGCACCGAACGAACCGTTGAGCGTGTAGGTGACCGCGACCGCGTTGCCGTCCTTGTCGATGATCGAATAATGCGTCGTCTCCTTCGACTCGCCGAAGCCCTTCGGCATTAGATCCTGCGACACGCCGGCGCGGAACGGATCGATCTTGTCGCGGATGTCCTTGGCATAGGCTTTGTCCAGCAGCCTGGAGACGGGGTTGTCGACGAAATCGGGATCGCCGAGCGCGGAGTTGCGGTCGACATAGGCGTGGCGCATCGCCTCGACCATGACGTGGACGGTCTCGGCCGAGCCGGCGCCGAGATAGGACAGCGGATAGCCTTCCAGCACGTTGAGGATTTCGCAGATGATGACGCCGCCTGAGCTCGGCGGCGGCGAAGAGATGATCTCGTAGCCGCGATAGGAGCAGGTGACGGGCTTCAACTCGCGCACCGCGTATTGTTCGAAATCACCCTTGGCCAGGATACCGCCCTTGGCGCCGCTCGCCTTGACGATGGCGTCGGCGATGGCGCCCTTGTAAAAGGCATCGGGACCTCTCTCGGAAATGGCCGAGAGCGACGCGGCAAGGTCGGGCTGAACCAGCTTCTCGCCGACGCCATAGGGCTTGCCATCGGTTTTGAGGAAGGCCGCCGCCGCCGCTGGGTCCTTCGCCAACCTTTCGGCGCTGCCGGCGAACGAAGCCGCATCGCCCTGGTTGAGGACGAACCCATCTCTGGCATAGGCGATCGCCGGCGCCATCAGGTCCTGCCTGGACAAGGTGCCATATTTCTGGCGCGCCATCTCGAAACCAGCCACCGAGCCTGGTACGCCGACCGCGAGATAGCCGTCCAGGCTAGCGCCCTTCACCGGGTTGCCGTCCTTGTCGAGATACATGGTCTTGGTCGCGGCAAGCGGCGCCCGCTCGCGGAAATCGAGGAAGGTCGATTTGCCGTCCTTGAAGCGGATGGTCATGAAGCCACCGCCACCGATATTACCGGCATTGGGATAGACGACGGCCAAGGCATAGCCGACGGCGACCGCCGCATCGACGGCATTGCCGCCCTTTTTCAACACCTCGACGCCGACTTCGGAAGCCAGATGCTGGGCCGTGACGACCATGCCGTTCTCGCCCTTGGCCGGTGCCGGCGACGCGGCGAAAGCCGATGGCGAAAAGGCGAAGGCGATGGAAAGACCGAGGGCGATCAATGTCCTACGGGTGAGATGCATGGCGGGTTCTCCAAGTGGTGCTTGCCTAGAAGAGCTACTTGGAGCGATCGAGTCCATCTTCAATAAAGACATTCACGGGTTGGTGACTGCTCGCTTGTGGTGGAGATGCAGGGCAGAGGAGGCGTGAAGGATCGCCAACTTTCGGAGGTCGGCGTGACAGCGTCCCCTCTGTCCTGCCGGACATCTCCCCCGCAAAGGGGAAGATCGGCTCTACCTCAAACGATCCCGCCGGAACCACCTGCGACGGCTGGCCGCTCCGCCGCGATCTTGGCGCGATAGCCCGCCGCCCGGTATGCGGCGACCGGATCGATGGCGCCACCTGTCTTCAGCCGTGCCATGGCAAGGATCGGCTCGACATCGGTTCGGTAGGCCGCCTTCAGCGTCTGCGTCGCCATCAGCGCGTCATTGCCGTCCTGGAACCCTTCAAGCGCCTTTCGGTCGACCAGCAGCGCCTGCGCATAGGCGCGCTGCACCTCGACCGCCGACAGCATCAGGCTTTCGATCGGATCGGTGACATTGTGGCTCTGGTCGAGCATATGGGCGGGGTCGAACCCCTCGGGGCCTGACAGCTCGGCATCGACCAATTCGTTGAAAACCAGGAACAGCCGATAGGGGTCGATCGACCCGGCATCGAGGTCGTCGTCGCCATATTTCGAATCGTTGAAGTGGAAGCCGCCGAGTTTTTTGAACTGAATCAGCCGTGAGACGATCATCTCGATGTTGACGTTGGGCGCATGATGGCCGAGGTCGACCAGGCAGAAGGCCTTGTCGCCGAGCTCCCTTGATATGATGTAGTTGGTGCCCCAGTCCTGCACGACGGTGGAGTAAAAGGCAGGTTCATACATCTTGTGTTCGGTGAACAGCTTCCAGTCGTCCGGCAGCCCGGCATAGATCTCCTTCATCGCGTCGAGATAGCGCTCGAACGCCTTGGCGAAATTGACCTGGCCGGGGAAGTTGGAGCCGTCGCCGATCCACACCGTCAGCGCCTTCGACCCAAGCGTCTTGCCGATCTCGATGCATTCGAGATTGTGCTCGACCGCCTGACGACGCGTGTCGGCGTCGGCATGCGACAGCGAACCGAATTTGTAGGAAAGCGTCTGGTCCTTCGCGTCCGAAAAGGTGTTGGAGTTCATCGCATCGAAGCCAAGCCCGAAGCGGGAGGCCGCCTGCTTCAGCCGGTTCGGATCGGCCTTGTCCCAAGGAATGTGCAGCGACACGGTCGGCGTCGCCTGCGTCAACTGCTGGATGACGGCGCAATCCTCGATCTTGTCGAAGATGTCGCGCGGCTCACCGGCGCCGGGAAAGCGGGCGAAGCGGGTGCCGCCGGTGCCGACGCCCCAGGACGGGATCGCGACCGCGAAGTTTTCCACCTTGTCGCGGATAGAGTCGATGGCGATGCCGCGTCGGTCGAGGCGCTCGCCGAGCGAGGCATAGTCACGCTCGAGGTCAATCTTGCGCGCGGCGTTACTGCTGGCGACGATGTCGGCGGAGATGATGGATTCGGACACTGCTGTTCCTCCCAGAATGCATTCGGTCGGCGGCGCCCCTCATCCGCCTGCCGGAAACTTCTCCCCGTATAGCGACGGGAGAGAAGGGGCCAGCGTGAGCGCCGGCGAGCGGCTACCGCGTAAAGCTCTGTGCGTTGCCGGCGTCGACGTTGATGATGTTGCCTGTCGACTTGGCCGACATGTCGGAGGCGAGGAAATAGATCGCCTCGGCGATGTCTTCCGGGAAGACGGAGCGCTTCAGCATCGAACGCGAGCGGTAGTGCTCTTCCAGATCGTCGGTCGACATCTTGTAGGCGGCGGCACGCTGTTCCTTCCACTCGCCGGTCCAGATCTTCGAGCCGCGCAGCACCGCATCCGGGTTGACGACATTGACCCTGATCTGGGCTTCCGCGCCCTCCAGCGCCAGGCAGCGGGCGAGATGAATTTCGGCGGCCTTGGCGGTGCAGTAGGCGGCGGCGTTGGGCGATGCCGCCAGGCCATTCTTGGAGGCGACAAAGACGACGTTGCCGCCGATCTTCTGTACCCGGAACAGCCGGAATGCTTCCCTGGAGACCAGGAAATAGCCTGTGGACAGGATGTCCATGTTCTTGTTCCACAGCGCCAGGGTCGTCTCCTCGATCGGCGCCGACGATGCCAAGCCGGCATTCGAGACCAGAATGTCGATGCCGCCGAACTCGACGGCCGTCTCGGCGAAGCCGGCGACGACCTGGTCCTCCGAGGTGACGTTGATGAGAACTGGGCGGACGAAATCCCTGCCATAGGCTTTTGCCAGTTCCTCGTTGGCGCCGGCGAGTGCCGCCTCGTCGATATCGGCCAGCACGACGCAGGCGCCTTCGCGCAGCAGGCGGTTGGCCGTGGCGCGGCCGATGCCGCCGGCGCCGCCGGTGACCAGCGCGACCTGGCCGGCGAGAGACTTCGGCTTCGGCATGCGCTGCAGCTTCAAATCCTCGAGCAGCCAATACTCGATATCGAAGGCTTCCTGCGCCGGCAGGCCGACATAGGACGAGACGGTCGACGCACCGCGCATGACGTTGATGGCGTTGACGTAGAATTCGCCCGAGATGCGCGCTGTCGCCTTGTCGCCGGCGAAGGTGAACATGCCGACGCCGGGCATCAGATAGACCACCGCGTTGGGGTCACGGATAGCAGGCGAGTCCGCATGCTTGCAGCTGTCGTAGTAGGCTTGGTAGCCGACACGATATTCGGCAATGTCGTCGGCGAGTCGCGCGATGACGGCATCGACGTCGGGCTTTGCGGGATCGAATTCGATCACCAGCGGGCGGATCTTGGTGCGCAGGAAGTGGTCCGGGCACGAGGTGCCGAGGGCTGCCAGCGGGCGCAAATCCCTGGAGTTCACGAATTCGAGCACGGCGGGCGAGTCATCGAAGTGGCCAAGCTTGTGGCTCTTTTCCGAGACCAGGCCGCGAATCCTGGGCATCAGCTTGGCGGCAATCGCTCGGCGGGCAGCCGCATCGAGCGACTTCACCACCTCCCCACCGAAGATCGCCACGCTTTCGGAGCGGCGCTCGAACCACTCTATCGCTTGGTTGATCACCGAAATCGTCGTTTCGTAGCACTCCTTCGGCGTATCGCCCCAGGTGAACAGGCCGTGGCTTTCGAGGATGACGCCCCTGGCGGTGGGGTGTTCGACGCAGAATTTCTCCAGCCACAGGCCGAGTTCGAAGCCCGGCCGCTTCCACGGCAGCCAGCCAATGGCATCGCCGAATATCTCGTTCGTCAGCACCCTGGAATCCTTGGCGGCGGCGATGGCGATGATGGCATCGGGATGCATGTGGTCGACAAAAGGCTTCGGCACATAGGCGTGCAGCGGCGTGTCGATCGAGGCCGCGCGCGGATTGAGGTTGAAGGTGCAGTGGGGAAGATAGCCCACCATCTCGTCCTCGTGCTCGACGCCGCGATAAAGCCCCTTCAGCGCCCGCAGCTTGTCCATGTAGAGCGTTGCGAAGCCATCAAGCTTGATCGAGGCGCTGTCGCCGCCCGACCCCTTCACCCACAGCACTTCCACATCCTGGCCGGTGAGCGGATCCTTCTGCAATATCTTCGAGGATGTGTTGCCGCCGCCATAATTGGTGACGCGCTTGTCGGAGCCGAGCGTGTTCGAGCGATAGACCAGCAGCTCGGGCTCGCTCATCCCCTTCGCCTTCGCATCGTCCCACAGATTGGCGAGGCGCGAGCCGGAGCGCTTGTCGAGCATAGGTAATCCTCCCTTTGGAGCGCTCACCATGCGCTCCTTTTTCGCTCGGGAATGTCTACGCAACAGGCGCGCTTGTCAATCACAAACGATCAATATCAATCATATGCACTGCACAATGAAATTATATGATCGGAAATGATTGACACTGCTCGATTTGGGTGCCTAGATGCTCAGGCAGGGAGGAACCATGCACGAAAAAGAGCGCCACAGGATCATTCTGTCCGCCGTCCAGGAAAAACCTGTGGTGACGGTGCAGGAAATGGTCGACCTGACGGAATCGTCCGAGGCGACGATCCGGCGCGACATCGCGGCTCTCCATGTCCAAAAGCGCCTGCGCCGTGTGCGCGGCGGTGCTGAAGCAATATCGCCGCCGCAGTTCATCGGGCTGGCTGGCCGGCCCTTCTCCGTCAACGAAACGCTCAACGCGGCGCAGAAGCGGGCGATCGCTCGTGAAGCGGTCGAACTGTGCAAGGACGGCGAGCCGATCATCATCAATGGCGGTACCACCACCTTCCAGATGGTGTATTTCCTGACCGGCCTCCGCATGCCGATCTTCACCAATTCGTTCCCGATCGCCGAGCACCTGCTCAAGCACTCCAAGAACACGGTCATGCTGTCGGGTGGCACCATCTACCGCGAGCAGAACATCATCCTGTCGCCCTTCGACAATGACGTGACGCGCAATTTCTACGCACGCCGCATGTTCATGGGCGCTCAGGGACTGGGGCCTCTCGGCCTGATGGAAGGCGATCCACTGCTGATCCAGGCGGAGCAGAAGCTGATCGACCAGGCCGACGAGTTGGTGGTGCTGGTCGATTCCTCGAAATTCCGCAAACGCTCCAGCCTGATCCTGTGCGGTCTTTCGCGCATTGCCACCGTCATCACCGACGACGGCATCGAGGACCGCGAGGCAAAGATGCTGGAAGCCGCGGGGGTGACGTTGATCGTCGCCCGCAAGTCGACAAAAGAAGAATCTTCACTGCAGGCCTGAGACACCTCACGCCCGCAGCGGCGATGGAATGCAACGCTCAAGGGAGGAAATTCGATGAGCTTCTTGAAGAAATTGATGGTGACGGCGGCCTTCTCGGCCGCCATGTTCGTGAATGCCGCCTACGCGGAAAACGTCAAGATCGCGCTGGTGGTGAAGTCCCTCGGCAACGGCTTCTTCGATGCCGCCAACAAGGGCGCGCAAGAGGCGGCCAAGGAACTCGGCGACGTCGACATCATCTACACCGGCCCGACCAAGGCGACCGCCGAGGCGCAGATCGAAGTGGTCAATTCGCTGATCGCGCAGAAGGTCAACGCCATCGCGATTTCCGCCAATGACGCCGACGCTCTGGTGCCGGTGCTGAAGAAGGCGATGGAGCGCGGCATCACCGTCATCTCCTGGGATTCGGGCGTCGCCAAGGAAGGCCGCCAGCTTCACCTCAATCCGTCCGACACCGGCCTGATCGGCGAGACCATCATCAAGCTCGCCGCCGACTATCTGCCGGAAGGCGGCGATGTCGCCATCCTGTCGGCTTCCTCGACCGCGACCAACCAGAATTCCTGGATCGAAGCTGCCAAGAAGGTGCTGCCGGAGAAGTTCCCCAAGATCAAGCTGGTCGCCACCGTCTATGGCGATGACGATTCGGCCAAGAGCACGGACGAGGCCAAGGGCCTGTTGAAGTCCTATCCGAACCTCAAGGCGATCATCGCGCCGACCACCGTCGGCGTCGTCGCCGCCGCCCAGGTCGTCACCGACGAGAACCTGATCGGCAAGGTCAATGTCACCGGCCTTGCGCTGCCGTCGGAGTTCAAGAAGTTCATCGACAACGGCGCCAGCCAGGCGGTTGCGCTGTGGAACCCGATCGACCTCGGCTACTCCGCCGTTTACCTCGCCCACGACCTGGCGGTGAAGAAGGAAGAGGCCAAGCCGGGTGCGACGCTGTCGATCGGCCGCGTCGGCAAGGTGACGCTCGACGACACCAACTCGGCCGCGATGGCTCCGCCCTTCCAGTTCGACAAGAGCAACATCGAGAAGTTCTCCAAGATCTATTGATCTCGGAGCTTTCAAGCTGGCGCGGCGGGACTCACATCCCGCCGCGACTTCAAACGGACCTAGTTTCAGGGCTTGATACGGATATGGACACGACGGCCCGACACAGCGAGACTGACGAGCGGCTTCCGGCCTCCGCTCCGCGCCTGGCACTGTCCGGCATCTCCAAGAGCTTCCCCGGTGTCCGTGCCCTGCACAATGTCAGCCTGTCGCTCTATCCCGGCCAGGTGACCGCGCTGATCGGCGAGAATGGCGCCGGCAAGTCGACGCTGGTCAAGATCATGACCGGCATCTACCAGCCCGATGCGGGCACGATCAGCATCGACGGCCAGGCCGTCGCGCTGCCCAGCGCGCACGCCGCCTTCGGCCACGGCGTCACCGCCATCCATCAGGAAACCGTGCTGTTCGACGATCTCAGCGTCGCCGAAAACATCTTCCTCGGCCATGCGCCGCGCACGCGCTTCGGCACCATCGACTGGCGCACGATGCGCAAGAATGCGCGCGAAGTGCTCGACACCATGCATGCCGGCCATATCGATGCCGATGCGCGGCTCAGGGATCTCGGCATCGCCAACAAGCATCTCGTCGCCGTCGCGCGCGCCATGTCGATCGACTCCCAGATCGTCATCATGGACGAGCCGACCGCAGCCCTTTCGATGAAGGAGATCGAGGAGCTTTTCCTTTTGATCGAATTCCTCAAGGAGCAGGGCAAGGCGATCCTGTTCATCAGCCACAAGTTCGACGAGATCTATCGCATTGCCGATCGCTACACGGTGTTCCGCGACGGCGAGATGGTCGGCGAAGGCCTGATCAGGGATGCCGGCCAGAGCCAGATCGTGCGCATGATGGTCGGCCGTTCGGTCGACCACATCTTTCCGCAGCGCAAGGCCGAGATCGGCGCACCGGTGCTTTCCGTTTCCGGCCTGTCGCATCCGACCGAGTTCAGGGATATCGGGTTCGAACTGCACAAGGGCGAGATTCTCGGCTTCTATGGCCTGGTCGGCGCCGGGCGCAGCGAGGTGATGCAGGCGATTTCAGGCATTACCCGCATAAGCGCCGGCACGATCACGCTGGATGGCAAGGCGATCGCGCCGAAATCGGCCGCGGATTCGATCGAGGCCGGCATCGTCTACGTGCCGGAAGAACGCGGCAAGCAGGGCGTGGTTATCGGCCTGCCGATCTTCCAGAATGTTTCGCTGCCATCGCTCGACCGCACCTCCAAATCAGGCATGCTGCGGCTGGCGGAGGAGTTTTCGCTGGCCCGTTCCTACACGGAACGGCTCGACCTCAGGGCCTCCTCGCTCAGCCAGGATGTCGGCACGCTATCGGGCGGCAACCAGCAGAAGGTGGTCATCGCCAAATGGCTGGCGACCGCGCCCAAGGTAATCATCCTGGACGAGCCGACCAAGGGCATCGATATCGGCTCCAAGGCCGCCGTGCACGGCTTCATGGCCGAACTGGTGGCGCAGGGCTTGTCGGTAATCATGGTGTCGTCCGAACTGCCTGAAATTCTCGGCATGTCCGATCGCGTCGTCGTCATGCGCGAGGGCCTTGTCGCGGCGGTCTACGACAACAAGGGACTGGATGCCGAGACGCTGGTCAGGACAGCAGCAGGGATCGCGGCATGAAAGCTTTCCTCAAATACCGCGAAATCTGGCTGCTCGCGGCCATCGTCGCCTTGATCGGGCTGATCTCGACGCGCTTCCCCGCCTTTGCCGACCCCGGCAATCTGCGCCAGGTGTTCAACGACACCTCGATCCTGATGATCCTGGCGCTCGGCCAGATGGTCGTCATCCTGACGCGCTCGATCGACCTGTCGATGGCGTCGAACCTCTGTTTCACCGGAATGGTGGTGGCGATGCTGAACGCCGCGCACCCGGCGATCCCGATCCCGCTGCTGATCGTCATCGCGCTCGCAGTCGGGCTGGTGCTCGGCGCCATCAACGGCCTTTTGGTGTGGCGTCTGAACATCCCCTCGATCGTGGTGACGCTGGGCACGCTCACCATCTATCGCGGCGCCACTTTCGTCCTGTCCGGCGGCGCCTGGGTCAATGCCGACAGGATGAGTCCGGATTTCATCGGCTTCCAGCGCGCTGCTTTCCTCGGCATTCCGGTTCTGTCCTGGATCGCCATCCTGGTGATCGCGCTGTTCTTCGTGCTGATGACGCGCACCGCGCTCGGCCGCTCGATCTATGCCATCGGCGTCAATCCGACGGCGTCCGTCTATACCGGCATCGATGTCGGGCGGACCAAATTCATCGTCTTCTGCATCTCCGGCATGATCGGTGGCCTCTGCGGTTATCTCTGGATCTCGCGCTATGTGATCGCCTCGGTCGAGGTCGCCAACGGCTATGAGTTGAACATCATCGCCGCCTGCGTCATCGGGGGCATATCGATCGCCGGCGGCATCGGCTCGGTCGGCGGCGCCGTGCTCGGCGCGCTGTTCCTCGGCATCATCTCCAACGCTTTGCCGGTCATCAACATCTCGCCCTTCTGGCAGATGGCGATTTCGGGGAGCGCCATCATCCTGGCGGTCGTGCTCAACGCGCGCGGCGAACGCCAGCAGGGCCGCATCATCCTCAAGAAAGTGGAAGCGGTGACATGACCGACGTCCCTGCCCCTCGCCACATCCCCGACCGGCTCGACAAGCCGCTCTCTTCGGCGATCTTTTCCTGGGAAGCGCTGCTGGTCGTGGTGGCCATCGCCATCTTTGCCATCAACAGTTTCGCCTCACCCTATTTCCTCGATCCGTATTCGCTGTCCGATCTGACGTTCAATTTCACAGAGAAGGGCCTGATCGCGTTCGCCATGGCGCTACTGATCATTTCGGGCGAGATCGACCTGTCGGTGGCCGCCATCATCGCGCTCGCCTCGACCATGATGGGCATGGCGGTGCAGGCCGGCGCCGGCACGCCAGTGCTTGTCCTGATCGGCATCGTCGTTGGGCTCGGCTGCGGCGCCTTCAACGGACTGCTGGTCACGCGCCTCGGCTTGCCTTCCATCGTCGTCACCATCGGCACGATGAGCCTGTTTCGCGGCATCGCCTTCATCACTCTCGGCGACCAGGCCTACAAGGGCTATCCCGAAAGCTTCGCCTTCTTCGGCCAGGGTTATGTCTGGTGGGTGGTGTCGTTCGAACTGGTGCTCTTCCTCATCGCCGCGGTGGTCTACTGGGTCCTGCTGCACCGCACGAGTTTCGGCCGCCGGGTCTTCGCGATCGGCAACAATCCGGTCGCGGCGCAGTTTTCCGGCGTGCGCGTCGGCCGCATAAAATTCATCCTGTTTTGCCTGACCGGCCTGATGTCGGGCATCGCCTCGGTGCTGATCACGTCGCGGCTCGGCTCGACGCGCCCGTCGATCGCACAGGGCTATGAGCTGGAGGTCATCACCATGGTGGTGCTCGGCGGCGTCAGCATCCTCGGCGGCGCCGGCAGCATCGTCGGCGTGGTGCTTGCCGCCCTGATCATGGGGCTGGTGACCTTCGGCCTCGGCCTGCTCAACGTGCCCGGCATCGTCATGTCGATCTTCATCGGCCTGCTGTTGATCATCGTCATTGCGCTGCCGATCGTCTGGCGGCGGCTGCGCGGGGGATGCTTGGCCTGATGCCCGAGAAATACGCATTCAAGATGATGCTCAAACCCGGCATGAAGGCCGAGTACAAAAAGCGCCACGATGAAATCTGGCCGTCGCTGGTCGCGTTGCTGAAGCAGGCCGGCATCTCCGACTACTCCATCCATCTCGACGAAGAGACGAACATCCTGTTCGGCGTGCTGTGGCGGCGCGATGATCACGGCATGGACGATCTGCCTAAGCATCCGGTGATGCAGCGCTGGTGGGCTGAAATGGCCGACATCATGGAGGCGAAACCGGATAACGAGCCGGTGGCGGTGCCGCTGGAAATGATGTTCCATATGGAATGAGCGCGGTCCGCCACATCGCCGTCATCGACATCGGCAAGACCAATGCCAAGGTGGCGCTGGTCGATCTCGCCACATTGAGGGAGGTGACGCTGCGCCGGGTGGCGAACGCGCCGGTGCGACAAGCGCCCTACCCGCATCACGATGTCGACGCGCTGTGGGCGTTCATCCTCGACAGCCTTGCCGACCTCAATCGCGAACAGCGCATCGACGCAGTTTCGATCACCACGCATGGCGCGACCGGCGTGCTGGTCGATGCCACGGGCGAGCTGGTGCTGCCTGTCCTCGATTATGAATACGATGGGCCCGATGAGCTGGCGTCCGACTATGACGCGATCCGCCCGCCCTTCTCCGAGACCGGCACGCCGCGCCTGCCGCTCGGCCTCAATCTCGGCGCGCAATTCTTCTGGCAGCAGCAAAGTTTCCCGACGGAGTTCGCCAGGGCAGCCGCGATGCTGATGTACCCGCAATACTGGGCGCTGCGCCTGACCGGCGTGGCCGCCAACGAGGTCACCTCGCTCGGCTGCCACACCGATTTGTGGAACCCCTGGACGGGGGATTTTTCGGCGCTGGTCGATCGCCTGGGCTGGCGCGAGCTGATGGCGCCGGTGCGGCCGGCCAGGGACCGGCTTGGCTCGATCCTGCCCGCGCTTGCGGAGCGGACCGGGCTCGATCCACAAACCCCGGTCTTTTGCGGCCTGCACGATTCCAACGCCTCGCTGCTGCCCCACCTCCTGTCAGATGCGCCGCCCTTCTGCGTGGTCTCGACCGGCACCTGGGTGGTGTCGATGGCGGTCGGCGTCAAGACGGTGGCGCTCGATCCGGCAAGGGATACGCTGGTCAATGTCAATGCGCTCGGCGACCCCGTGCCCTCGGCGCGGTTCATGGGTGGCCGCGAATTCTCGCTGCTGACCGAGGGCTCGGCGCAGAGCTGGAGCGACAGCGATGTCACCGCGGTGCTGGCGCGCAAGACATTGCTTTTGCCTTCGATCCAGCAAGGCTCGGGGCCGTTTCCGCATCACACCGCCGCATGGCGCAAGGGCGAGGCGATCCCTCCCGGCCAACGCTTTGCCGCCATCTCCTTCTACCTGGCGCTGATGACGGCGACCTGCCTCGACCTCGTCGGCGGCGATGGCCCGACGACCGTCGAGGGGCCTTTCGCGCGCAATCAATTGTTCACGCGGATGCTCGCCGCGAGCACTGGCCGCGCCGTCATCGCATCGGAAGCCGCTACCGGCACCAGCATCGGGGCCGCCCTGCTTGCATCGGACCAGCGCGCGGCGCATGGCAAAGGTCAAACACTGGAGCCGCCGGCCGATCCGGCCTGGGCGGAGTATATCAGCGCATGGCGGGCGGCCGTCGAGGCTATTGGCTGATCAGAGAATCCGCTTGCCGAAGGCCGACATGACGAAGTTGACCGCGTCGCTACCGATCCTGGGCTCCAGATCGGCACCCAGGCCGGAGACATCCATCGAAAGCAGCCCGCCGGAAAGCGCGATCGCCTCCATCGCCTGATGCGTCTCGCGCACGGTGAGGCCGCCGGAGCCAGCCGCCCAGCCGGCGAATTCGGTCGCCGTGGGCGAATAGCTGACATGAAACCCTTGCGTGCCCGAGGTGGCGATGCGGATTGCCTCGTGCATCAGGTCGCGCATGCCCATCGCGTCGATATCGGTCATCGTGAAGGCCGAGACGCGCGAATCCTTCAGGACCCGCACTTCCGCCGGATCGGCTTGGCGCAGTCCGATGATGACGACGTTTTCCGGCGACAGCTGCGGCTGCAGCGCGCCGGCCTTGTGGTCGAGGCCAAGCGAGCGCGCCAGTACCGACGCCTCCGGCAGGTCGATGCCATCTTCGTCCTCCGGCATCAGCGCGGCGATGGAATCGATCCAGATCAGGCCGAAGGAATGGGTCGCGCGGGCCGTTGCGGTCAGCGCCTTGTGCGCGATGCGACGATCGGCGCCGGCGGCGAACCGGATCAGGCCCGAGGGCGGCCGATCGATATCGGCCAGTTCGACGACGTCGAAATTCATCGACTCCAGCCGGGCGCCGGTTGCTTCGCGCGCGAGGATGCGAGCCGCTTCCGCTTCGGCCGAGATCGACACCATCTTGCGGCCGGAGAAATCCGCGACATCGTGCATCGGTGCTTTTTCGACATATTCCGAGGTCATGGCCAGAAGCATGGCGCCGTAGCTCATGCGGAAGGCGACGCGGTCACCAACGGCGAGCGGCGGGTCGGCATCCTGCACATCGAGCAGCAGATGGTCACTGGAGGCGCCGAGCACCCTTATCCCCTTGGCGATCGGGATCAGCCCTTCGACCAGCACATCCTCGCGGCCGATATTGGCGATGGCGCGCAGCCTGTCGCCTTCGTCGGGAAAGACCGGCTGGTTGCCGAAGGCGTCGTAGCCGGAGGTGCCGATCGGCCGCGACGGCTTGAGCTTGACCTCGATGACGTCGCTGGTCAGCCGGCAGGCATCGGGTTCGAGTTCCGCCCATGGGACATCGCGGAAGGTCTCGACACCGCCCTGCAGGATCGCCTCGCCGATGCGCAAATTGTTGATGCCGGCCGGCAATTTGCCTTCGAGCAGCAGCGGCAGCGACGACGACGCGCCGCCGGAGATGAAGTCCAGGCTTTTCCCGGACAGGCGTTCGGTCTTGTAGGCATGAGCGACGAGCTGGCCGAGATTTTCCTCCGTCGGCATGATGGCGCCGAAGCAACCGAGATTGGTGCCGATGCCGGCGATGCGCACGCCCTTCATGTCGAGAATCCGCTCGACCGTGTGGATGAGGTCGTTCGGCCAGATGCCTTCGCGGAGGTCGCCGAGATCGATCATCAGCATGATGTCGTGGACGCGGCCCATACGCTCGGCGGTGCGCGAGATCTCGCGGATGATCGTCAGCTCCGACTGCAGGCTGACGTCGACGGTGCGCACCACCTCCTCGACGCGCGCCATCGGCGGGCTGCGCAACAGCATGATCGGCGCGCTGATACCGCTGTCGCGCAGCCGGCGGATGTTTTCGAAACGCGACTCGGCGATCCCGGAGACGCCGCCGCGCAGCATGGCGCGTGCCACCTGCGGCATGCCGCAAGTGCCCTTGGTGACGCCGAAAACCTTGATGCCGGACAATGCGCAGCGGTCAACAATGGTGCGTGCGTTGCGCTCGATACGGCCGAGGTCGATGGCGACTTGCGGTCCCGACATTTTTCCTCTCAGGGTTTGTATAATCTATCGGCCAGGTGCATCTTCAAGATCATCTTCTGATAACTGTCAAAGCTAGAAGTGACGGTCTCAATGTTGGAAACCAGAGCAATTGTATGTGGGCACGTCTTTCGATTGGAAAGACCGGTGGCACTGGTCGTCCGTCATTCCGATGGCGAGTGGCAACTGACGTGCGGCGAACACGATCATCCCGCGGACTGTGGAGATTTTGAAGTCGTAGGTCTCAAGCATCTAATTGACCGGCAAGAAAATCTGGCGGGGATTGCCAAACTTGAGCCTGGCTGGCTTGCAGAATGGATGCCCGGCAAATGGACTCGGTGTCGCCACGACGATTAGTTCTTGCTCAGCTCCTGTAGACCAGGCCTTGCGGGTCGATCTCCGGCTTGCGGCCGGCGACGAGGTCGGCGAGAAATTTTCCCGAGCCGCACGCCATGGTCCAGCCGACATGGCCGTGGCCGGTGTCGAGGTAAAGGTTGCGGTATTTCGCCTGGCCGATGACCGGCACCGAGTTCGGCATCATCGGCCGCAAACCCGCCCATAGCTCGGCCTTCTTCTCGTCGAAAGCACCGGGGAACAGGTCCTTGCCGGTTCTGAACATGGTGGCGAAGTCGCTGGGTTTGTGGGTGCGGTCGAAGCCGGTGAACTCGGCGGTCGAAGCCAACCGTAATCGATTGCCGAGGCGCGAATAAGCCATCAGCTGATCCTCGTCGGCGCCGCCCATGGTCGGGCCCTTGCTCTCATCCTCCAACGGAATCGTCGCGGTATAGCCCTTCACCGGATAGACCGGCAGGTCGAGGCCGTAGCGCCGGCCGAGCAGGCCGCTCTCCGGCCCCATCGATATGACCACTGCATCGCCGGCGATCGGCCCGGCCGAGGTCATCACGGCCCGCACCCGGTCGCCCTCGATATCGAGGCCTTCGACCGTCGTCCCATAAAGGAATCTCACGCCGAGCTTTTCGGCGGCATAGGCAGCGAGGTTTTCCACGAACTGCCGGGAATCGCCGGTCTGGTCGATCGGCGAGTAGACACCGCCGGCGATCTTTTCCTTTACCCCGGCAAGACCTGGTTCAAGCTCGACCAGCCGGTCGCGGCCGACGATCTCGATCGGCAGGCCATGCTCGGCCAGATAGCGGTAATTGTCGGTGCCGGTGTCGAGACTGTGCTGCGAGCGGAAGAAGTAGAGGATGCCCTTCTTGCGCTCGTCGTAGTGGATGCCGGTATCGGCGGATATGGCGTTGATGCAGTCGCGCGAATAGAGCGCCAGCCGCAGCTTGACCTGGCTGTTTGCCCGCAGGCGGGCCACCGTGCACTGGCGAAGGAAGCGCAGGCTCCAGGCGAGGAAATAGGGATCGAAGCGCAGCCGCACCTTGATGCCGAGATCATGATTGTAGAGCCCGCGCAGGAACGTCTTGAGTGCCGCGGGCGAGGCCCAGGCGGTGGCGTCACCTGGAGACACCAGCCCGGCATTCGACTGGCTGGTGCCTCGCGCCGGCGCGGCATGACGCTCGATGACGGTGACCTCGTGGCCGTCGGCGGCCAGATAGTAGGCTGCCGCCGTACCGACGACGCCGGCTCCAAGCACCGTTATCTTCATGCCATCCCCCAAAGCTCATTGCGGCACCGCGCCTCCACGCTGTGTCGCGAATACTTGCATAGCGCGTCGCCGCGCGCCTTGCGAGCCCTGGGCTTGTGAGCCCCTGGGGAAAGCGCGCTCAGCCCCGCGCGGAGTTCTTGCTGGTCAGGATGCGTTCCCAGGACAGCGCGTCGTTGACGATCTGGTCGAGATCGTCGCGTTGCGGGGTCCAGCCCAGTTCGGACCGGGCGAGATCGGAATTCGCAACCACCGCCGCGGCATCCCCGGGACGCCGGTCGCCCATCCTGACCTCGAAATCATGGCCGAAGGCACGCCGCACGCTTTCGATCACCTCGAGCACCGAATAACCGTGGCTGTAGCCGCAATTGGCGACGAGGCTGGCGCCCCCGGCGCGCAGCCGCTGCAAAGCCAGGCGATGCGCGGCGGCCAGATCGCTGACGTGGATATAGTCGCGCATGCAGGTGCCGTCCGGCGTCGGATAGTCGGTACCGAAGACCTGCATGAAGGGTCGCTTGCCGAGCGCGGTCTCGCAGGCGACCTTGATCAGATGGGTGGCGCCCGGAGTGGACTGGCCGGTGCGGCCCTTCGGGTCGGCGCCGGCGACGTTGAAATAGCGCAGCGCCGTGTAGCGGATGTCGTGCGCAAGGGCCGCGTCGCGCAGCATCCACTCGCTCATCAGCTTGGACAGGCCATAGGGCGATTCCGGCGCCAGGCGGGCATCCTCGCGCACCGGCTCCAGCCCGGCGCCGCCATAGACGGCGGCTGTCGAGGAGAAGATGAAATTCGGCACGCCTTCGCGGACCGCTGTTTCGATCAGCGTGCGGGTCTTCGAGGTGTTGTTCTCGTAGTAGGCGAGCGGATCGGCTACCGATTCCGGCACCACGATGGAGCCGGCGAAATGGATGATGGCGTCGACATGATTGTCCCGGATGATCCCGCCGACCAATTCCTTGTCGGAGACATCGCCGACAATCAGCTTTGCCTCCGGCGCCACTGCCCATTCGAAGCCGGTGGAAAGGCGGTCGAGAACGACCACGCTTTCGCCTGCATCCAGCAATTCCCAGACCATATGGCTGCCGATATAGCCGGCGCCGCCTGTCACCAAAACCGTCATCCCAAGTCCTCGCTTACCCAAGATTTATCGGAAACTGTCTCAACAACCGCCTTACTGGAAAGCCCCGCGCATGACCATTAGAACGAGAGGTAACCGGCGTTCACTTGATGTGGCATCATGCGGAAACAAAAGTGATCCACTGAGCGTGTCGTGAAGCGGAATAGGCCACGATCCGCCAACGTTAGGAACAGGTGCGGGGCGTGGCATTTTGACCAAAATGGCCCGGTGGACGGCCAAAAGGCCAATGATTATGATGCCGCGCAAAATTGGGAAGTCGACATGAACTATCAGCGGTTTTTCGAGGAAGCGATCGATCAGCTCCATGCCGAGCGTCGCTACCGCGTCTTCGCCGACCTGGAGCGTATCGCGGGCAAGTTTCCGCGCGCCGTCTGGCGTTCCAACGGCCGCGCCGAGGAAATCACCGTCTGGTGTTCCAACGACTATCTCGGCATGGGCCAGCATCCTGACGTGATCGCCGCATTCCAGAACGCGGCCGGCAAGATGGGATCGGGCGCCGGCGGCACCCGCAACATTTCCGGCACGTCCAACCCGCTGGTCGAGCTCGAGCATGAGCTGGCCGACCTGCACGGCAAGGAAGCCGCCTTGGTCTTCACCTCCGGCTTCGTCTCCAACGAGGCCTCGATCTCGACCATAGCGCGGCTTTTGCCCAATTGCCTGATCATCTCGGACGAACTGAACCATGCCTCGATGATCGAAGGCGTGCGGCGCTCGGGCGCCGAGAAAAAGATCTTCCGCCACAATGACGTCGCGCATCTGGAAAGCCTGCTGCAGACCGCGGGGCGCGAACGCGCCAAGCTGATCGTCTTCGAAAGCGTCTATTCGATGGATGGCGACATCGCGCCGATCAAGGAGATCGTCGAACTTGCCGAACGCTACAACGCCATGACCTATATCGACGAGGTCCATGCCGTCGGCATGTACGGACCGCGCGGCGGCGGCATCACCGAGCGCGAAGGCCTGGCCGACCGCATCGACATCATCGAAGGCACGCTGGCCAAGGCGTTCGGCACGCTGGGCGGTTACATTACCGGCACCAGCGCCGTCATCGACGCGGTGCGCTCCTACGCGCCGGGCTTCATCTTCACCACGGCGCTGCCGCCGGCGATCGCCGCGGCGGCCACCACCTCGATCCGTCACCTGAAGCGCTCGCAGGCCGAGCGCGACGCCCAGCAGCAGCAGGCGAGCCGAACCAAGCAGATCCTGTCGGCGGCCGGTCTGCCGGTGATGGAGTCGCCGACACATATCGTGCCGGTGCTGGTTGGCGATCCTGAACTCTGCAAGATGGCGAGCGACCGCCTGCTCGGCGTCCACGGCATCTACATCCAGCCGATCAACTACCCGACGGTGCCACGCGGTACCGAACGGCTGCGTATCACGCCGACGCCGTTCCATTCCGATGCGCTAATCGCCGAACTGCAGGACGCGCTGGTCGAAACCTGGGACGCGCTCGGCATCCCCTACGGTTCGGCGGGACGGCCCTCAGTGACCAAGAGCGACCGCATCATTCCACTGCTGGTGCCCAAGTCGGGCGGCTGAAGTCCGTTTGAAACTCTACTCCGACGGCCAGCTGACGCGGCTTTCAATTCGGGCTTCGTCAGAGTTCAGACAGTCTTCATCCACCTTGCCAGCCGGTTTGCCGCATCCTCGAGCTGGTCGAGGCGGCGGTGGAAGCACAGCCGCAGGAACGCTTCGCCACCGGGCCCGAAGGCGGTGCCGGGCGCCAGGCCGACATTGGCCTTGTCGACGATTTCGAAAGCGGCTGCCCGCGAGTCCGTGACGCCGTCGACGGTGAAGAACAGGTAGAAGGCGCCCTGCGGGACGGTGAAGCGCGCCTTGCCGGTTTCGCCCAGAATGCCGCAGACCAGGTCGCGCGCTTGCCTCGCCCGCTCCACCTGTTCGGCGACGAAGGCATCGCCCTCGTCGAGCGCCGCGACCGCGCCGCGCTGCATGAACTGGGCGACGCCCGAGTTCGAATACTGGATCAGGTTCTCGAACACCTGCTGCAGGCCTGGATGCGTCTTGATCCAGCCGACGCGCCAGCCGGTCATCGCCCAGTTCTTGGAGAAACTGTTGACGAACAGGATGCGGTCTTCCGCCTCCGCGATGTCGAGGAAGGACGGCGCGCGGCCGTGCCCATAGTGGAACAGCGAATAGATCTCGTCGGCGATGATCCACAGGCCTTTGGCGCGGGCGAGATCGAGGATCGCCCGCAAGGTCTCGTGATCGGCGGTCCAGCCGGTCGGATTGGACGGCGTGTTGATGAACAACGCCTTCGTGCGCGGTGTGACCGCCGCCGCTATTTTCTCGACGTCGCATGACCAGCCATTTCCGGAATGGTCGAGTGTGACCGGCACCGGAACGGCACCCGCGATGGCGGCGGCGGCGTCGAAATTCGGCCAGGCGGGCGACAGGTAGATCACCTCGTCGCCGGCTCCCGCAAGCGCATCGAGCGCCAACTGGATGGCATGCATGCCGGAGCCGGTGACGATGAATTGCTCCTCGGCGAAGGTCTTGGCGAAGTGCCTTTCGTAGTAGCGTGCCAGCGCCTGCCTGAGATCGGGAATGCCCCTCTGCCAAGTGTAGAACGTCTCGCCGCCGGCCAGCGCCTTCGACGCCGCATCGGTGATGAAGGACGGCGTCGGCAGGTCGCCCTCGCCGGCCCAAAGCGGGATCAGGCCTTCGCGCAATCTACCATAGTTGACGACGGCGACGATACCGCTTTCGGGCGCGGCCAGGGCCTCGGGGCGCAGGGTCTGGATCAAGGTCATGGGCAGGTCCATTGTCTCGGGGCGTTCGCAGGTGCTGTTTACCAGATGCGAAAACAGAAAACCCCGGCCGCGAACGACCGGGGTTTTGGTCCAGAAGAACCCTATCCGTCTATCGCCTGGCCAGCAGATCGCGGATTTCGGTCAAAAGCTGCACATCGGCCGGCGGTGGCGCGGCCGCTGGAGCCGGCTTTTCCCTTTCCAGGCGCCTGCGCATGTTGTTCACGGCCTTGACCATGAGGAAGATGATGAAGGCTAGGATGATGAAATTCAGCACCACGGTGATGAAGCTGCCATAGGCAAAAACAGCACCTTGCTTTTTGGCTTCCGCCAGCGAGGTGGCGTTGACGGCCGAGGAAAGCCCAAAGAAGTAGTTGTTGAAGTCCAAGCCGCCGAAGATCGCTCCGACAATCGGCATGATGATGTCGTTGACCAGGGAATCGACGATCTTGCCGAAGGCAGCGCCGATGATGACGCCGACGGCCAAGTCCATCACATTGCCCTTGGAAATGAATTCCTGGAATTCTTTCAGCATTCGACCCTCCTTATCATGGCGGGCCGCGCAGCCGTCCCATCCCGGAAGCACCGCCCCGGCGACACCATAACAAAAACCTCAAGTTGCAACATGGGCAAAAAGGAGAAAACAACCGGTTTCGCCTTACCCTGCGTTACCTCTTTGAAATCAGGTGCCCAAAGCCGTGATGGACTTGACGCCCAAGCTGTGATTGCGTCTGACCCGGCCAGGTGAAAATCGGCACAGGGAGGATCTTGCCGGCGTGCAGGGCTTGTTCATCGTCATCATCGCGATCGCCTATGTGACGCTGCTGTTCGCCATCGCCAGCCTGGGCGACCGCCGCTCGGCCTTGTCAGGGCCCAGCAGGGCGCGACCTTTCATCTATGCGCTCAGCCTTGCCATTTACTGCACGTCCTGGACCTTCTTCGGCTCGGTCGGCCTTTCCTCCGAACGCGGCCTCGAGTTCCTCGGCATCTATACCGGCCCGGTGCTGGTGTTCGTGTTCGGCTTTCCCTTGCTCAACCGCATCGTGCGGCTGGCCAAGACCGAGAAGATCACTTCGGTCGCCGACTTCCTCGGCGCCCGCTACGGCAAGAGCTTCACCGTGGCAGCCATCGCCACGCTGATCGCCACGATCGGCGCCGTGCCCTATATCGCGCTGCAATTGAAGGCGATCTCCGGCTCGGTCAGCCTGATGGTCGAGCATTATACGGGCTCGCCGCCGTCCTTCGATCCGTTCGTCAGCGACATCTCGCTGGTCGTCGCCATGCTGCTTGCGCTGTTCGCGGTCCTGTTCGGCACGCGCCACGCCGATGCCACCGAACACCAGGATGGGCTGGTGCTGGCGGTGGCGGTGGAGACCGTGGTCAAGCTCGCCGCCTTCCTGGCCATCGGCCTGATGGTCACCTTCCTGATCTTCGGCGGCCCCGGCGACATGTTCGACCGGCTGGCCGAGAATGGCCAGGTGCGGCAGGCAATGGGCTATTCGACATCGCTGGCCACCTGGCTGGTGCTGACGTGCCTGAGCGGCTTTGCCATCATCCTTTTGCCGCGGCAGTTCTACGTCACCATCGTCGAGAACCGCAGCGAGGCCGAACTGCGCACCGCGACTTGGGTGTTCCCGCTGTATCTCGTGGCGATCAACCTGTTCGTGCTGCCGATCGCCTTTGCCGGCCTGACGCTGGTCGGCGCGAGGACGAGCAGCGACCTTTACGTGCTGTCGCTGCCGCTGTTCAGCGGCCACGATTTCCTGGCCATGGCCGCCTTCATCGGCGGCTTGTCGGCGGCAACCGCCATGGTCATCGTGGAGAGCGTGGCGCTGTCGATCATGATCTCCAACGACCTGATCATCCCGCTGTTCGTGCGCCGGCTGTTGCGGACGACCACCTCGGAGAACGAGGATTGGTCGACGCTCATCCTCAATGTGCGGCGGGCGTCGATCTTCATCCTTTTGTTCATCGCCTTTCTCTATTATCGCGAGAGCACCAACAGCGCCCGGCTGTCCTCGATCGGCCTGATGTCCTTCGCCGCGATCGCGCAGTTCGCCCCTGCCCTGGTTGGTGGGCTGATCTGGCGCGGCGCCAATGGCCGGGGTGCGGCACTCGGCATGGTCGCCGGCATCCTGGTCTGGGGCTATACGCTGCTGGTCCCGTCGCTCGTCGCGCCCGATACAGGCATCATCGTCCACGGACTGTTCGGCTTCGAGGCACTGCGGCCGCAGGCACTGTTCGGCACCGTCGCCGAGCCGCTGAACCACGGCGTGCTGTGGAGCCTTTCGATCAACGCGCTGTTTTTCGTCTTCGGGTCACTGTCGCGCGCGTCGGTACCGCTGGAGCGCATCCAGGCATCGATCTTCGTGCCGCGCGAAGCCGGACCGATGCCGAGCCTGCGCCGCTTCCGCACCGCCATCACCGTCAACGACCTCAAGGATACGATCGCACGCTATCTCGGCGTCGAACGAACCGAGCGGTCGTTTCAATCCTTCGAGAAGAGCAATGGTACCTCGCTGCATGGCAACGAGCAGGCCAGCATGGACGTCATCCGCTTTTCCGAGCAGCTTTTGGCCAGCGCCGTCGGCTCCTCCTCGGCACGGTTGATCCTGTCGCTGCTGTTCCGGCGCCACGACCGCGAATCCCGCGACGCCTTCCGCCTGCTCGACGACGCCACGGAAGCGCTGCAGCACAACCGCGACCTGCTGCAGATCGCGCTGGACCAGATGGAGCAAGGCATTACCGTCTTCGACCGCGATTTCCGGCTGATCTGCTGGAACCGCCAATACCGGGCGCTGTTCGACCTGCCCGACGAGATGGGCCAGGTCGGCGTTTCGCTCGACCAGATCCTTCGCCATCTGGCCGAACGCGGCGACATTCCCGCCGACCAGCGCGTGACGATGCTCAACCGGCTGACCAGCTTCGTCAGCCCCTGGCAGATGGAGCTGAAGACCAGCGGCCGCATCCTCGAACTGCGCTCCAACCCGATGCCTGACGGCGGCATCGTCGCCACCTATGCCGACATTTCCGGCCGCGTCGAACAGGATCTCGCGCTGAAAAGCGCCAATGAATCACTGGAGCAGCGCGTCAAGACCCGCACCATCGAACTGACTGGGGTCAACGAGGAATTGACCCGGGTCAACGAGGAACTGGCGCAGGCCCAGATGCTCGCCGAGGAGGCCAATCTCGGCAAGACGCGCTTCCTTGCCGCCGCCGGTCACGACATCCTGCAGCCCTTGAACGCCGCCCGGCTCTATTGCTCCTCGCTGATCGAGAAGGCCGGCAAGGGTCCGGCCGGCAAGGCGGCCATCAACATCGAATCCTCGCTGGAATCGGTCGAGACCATTCTCGGCGCCGTGCTCGACATTTCGCGCCTCGATGCCGGCGCCATGAAGCCGGACGATACCGCCTTCAACCTCGACGGCCTGCTCAGCCAGATCGGCAATGATTTTCGACCGATGGCCGCAGCAAAGAAGCTCGAGCTGACCATCATTGCGTCCTCACTGACCGTGATGACGGACCGCAACCTTTTGCGCCGCCTGATCCAGAACCTAGTTTCCAATGCCATCAAGTACACCCGCCAGGGCCGCATCCTGGTCGGCGTGCGGCGGCGCGGCGAACTGGCGGAAATCCAGATCATCGACACCGGCATTGGCATCGCCGGTGACAAGCTGAACACCGTCTTCCATGAGTTTACCCGACTGGACGAAGGCGCACGCGAAGCAGAAGGTCTTGGTCTTGGCCTGTCCATCGTCGACCGCATCGCCAGGGTGTTGCGGCTTGAGATCCGTATCTTCTCCAACCCGGGCAAGGGCACGCGCTTTTCCGTCATCCTGCCCGTGGCGGCCGCGCAGGTGCCGCGACGCGAGGTCGAGACCAGGGCGCCGGCCCGCGCGGCGGCTTCGCTCTCCGGCCTGCATGTGCTGTGCATCGACAATGACATCCGTATCCTCGAGGGCATGCGGCTGCTGCTCGAGGGCTGGGGCTGCAATGTCGCCACGGTGACCGGCTCGGAGGATCTGGAGAGGGCCGCGATCGACCGTCCGGACATCGTGCTTGCCGACTACCATCTCGACCGCGAAACCGGTCTCGATATCATTATCAGGCTGCGAGCCACCCACGGCGACGACCTGCCGGCCGTGCTGGTCACGGCCGACCGTTCCAACGAGGTACGAGCAGCCGCGGCAGGCCTCGACATCCCGATGATCAACAAGCCGTTGAAGCCGGCGGTGCTGCGTTCGATGATGGCCAGGTTCAGGCCGATGGTGCGGGCGGCGGAGTGACGTCGAAGCGCCTGAATCAGGCCTGGTGCTCCAGGGTTTCGAGATAGGCGCAGAACATGTCGGCGAGCGCATCGGAACAGGTCGATGCGGCGAGCCGAAGTTAAAAGTTCCGACTGAGCCAGCAGCCGGCACTCAGCCCGCCGGCTGCAGCGGGTCGCTGCCTATCTTGGACAGCAGGATCACCGCCTGGGTGCGACTGTCGACGCCGAGCTTTTGCAATATGGCCGAGACATGCGCCTTGATCGTCGCCTCGGAGACGCCGAGTTCATAAGCGATCTGCTTGTTGAGCAGGCCCTCGGCCAGCATGCCGAGCACGCGGGTCTGCTGCGGGGTCAACGTCTGCAATCGTTTGATCAGGTCCGATATTTCGGGATCGCGTTCGACGCCGAGATCGACGCCGACAGGTGCCGCGATATCGCCGGCAAGCACCGACTGCACGGCGCCGCGGATTTCCTCCATGCTGGCCGACTTGGAGATGAAACCGGAGGCGCCGAGATCGAGCGCACGCCGTATGGTCGCCGGGTCGTCATGCGCCGACACCACGACCAGCGGCACCGCAGGATGGATACCGCGCAACGAGATCAGGCCGGAGAGGCCGCTGGCGCCGGGCATCGACAGGTCGAGCAGCACCAGATCGACATCTTCATTGGCCACGACCAGCGCCTTGGCGCTTTCGAAATCACCGGCCTCATGGATGGCGGCGACATTGCCGATGCCGGCAAGCGCCTCGCGCAGCGCGCCGCGAAACAGCGGATGATCGTCGGCGATCACGAAAGAATAGCCTGACGGCAAATGTCCCTCCCCGAATCCCCGATTTACTGCTTTTTGCGGGATCAGTTGGACGATTATGAGGGGCTGCGCACTGTTTTCAAGCGGCAAAGCCAGCGCGCCGCGTTTTCCCTCGTCTATGGCGCTCAGGTCTTCTGCGAGTTGGGCCGGGCGCCGTCGCCGCTGTCCTTGTCCATATCCTTGACGATGCCCATGAAGCTCTTCAGGAAGCGCTCCATGTAGCTCATCGTCGTGTTGAAATCCTCCTCGCTCGGCAGTTTCGATTCGAGACGGGCGGAGAGCGAATTCTCCAGCTTGGTGACGCGCTCGTCCATCGCCTTCATCGAGGCCTGCAAGCGATCGACCTCGTCCTGGTAGGCGGCGCGTTCGTCGGCCGCCATCTTGCAGACGAGCTGGCCCGAACGCTCCTCGCAGATCGACATCGCGCCGGTCTGCGTATCCATGCGGATATAGCCGGTGGCCGACTTTTCCAGCCGGTAGCGGTCCGTTTCTTCCGAATAAGCTGAAGCCGCGACCAGCGAAACGAGCGCGGCGGGGATCAAAATGTGCTGCAGACGCATGTTGTCCTCCATGGCCAAGGCCTCAAATATCGCATGTTTGCGCCGGAAATGGGGAAGACCCTTGGCGTGGCCTTCCCCGCGCGACTGGTTCGGATTATAGCGCAACCATGTCACAGATTATCTACAAGATAACTCCGCAAGCGCCTTGGCGCGAGGCCGAAGCCAAAGGCCGCTTCGCCGGAGCGCCGATCGACACCGCCGACGGCTTCATCCATTTTTCGACGGCGGCGCAGGCCAGGGAAACCGCGGCAAAGCATTTCCAGGGCCAGACCGACCTTCTGCTGGTCGCCGTCGACGAGGCCGTTCTGGGTGATGCGCTGAAATACGAAATCTCGCGCGGCGGCGCGCTGTTTCCGCACCTCTACGGCGTGCTCGACCTGAAAGCGGTGCTCTGGGTCAAGCCGCTGCCGCTTGGGGCCGACGGTACCCACCAGTTCCCGGCCCTGGAGGGGCAATGAGCGTGCTCGACCGGATCGGCCAGAAACTGCTGTTCACCTTCGATCCGGAAACCGCGCATGGCTTGTCGATCGCGGCACTGCGCTGCGGCCTGCCGGGCGGTGCGCGGACGGTACGCGATACGAGGCTGAAGGTCAGCCTTTGCGGTCTCAATTTCCCGAACCCACTTGGCATGGCGGCTGGCTACGACAAGAACGCCGAAGTACCCGACGCGCTGCTTGGCCTCGGCTTTGGCTTTGCCGAAGTCGGCACGGTGACGCCGCTGCCGCAGGCCGGCAACCCGAAGCCGCGCATCTTCCGGCTGACATCGGATGAAGCTGTCATCAACCGGCTGGGCTTCAACAATGAGGGCCATGCGGCCGCCGAAAAAAGGCTTGTGGCGCGCTTGGGGCGCGGCGGCATCGTCGGCGTCAACATTGGTGCCAACAAGGACAGCACCGACCGCGTCGGCGACTATGAGAGCGGCGTTTCCCGCTTTGCTCCTTATGCCAGCTATCTCACCGTCAACATTTCCTCGCCCAATACACCAGGCCTGCGCACCATGCAGGCGCGCGAGCAGCTCGGCGAATTATTGTCCCGAGTCAGGGCCGCGCGCACTGCAGCGTCCGCGCAGCCGCCGATCTTCCTCAAGATCGCGCCTGATCTGGTGGAGGCCGAACTGGAGGATATCGCCGCCGAGGTCATCGAAAAGCAGATCGACGGCATCATCGTTTCCAACACAACCATTTCCCGCCCGGCGCTACGCAGCAACGATGCCGCGCGGGAGACAGGCGGGCTTTCGGGAAAGCCGCTATTCGAGCGCTCGACCATCGTGCTGGCCAGGATGCGCAAGCTGCTCGGGCCCGAAATGGCCATCATCGGTGTCGGCGGTGTCAACTCAATGGAGACGGCTCTGGAAAAGATCCGCGCCGGCGCCGATCTCGTCCAGCTCTACACCGGCATGATCTATGGCGGACCGGCGCTGCCGGGCCGGATCGTCGCCGGGATGGCACGTTTTGCCGAAACGGAAAAACTCAAGTCGATGCGCGAGTTGCGCGACAGCCATCTCGACCGATGGGTGTCGAAGCCGCTCAGCTGAACGCGGTTTGCATCCGCAGCCGCAGAATTGTCAGCAGGCTCAATCCCCGCACCAGCAGAAAGACGTGCAGCGCCGCCCACAGGCCGTGATTGCCGAAGGTGGGCGCCAGCGTGATCAGCGCGGCGGCAAAGGCGAGGAATGACAAGAGCATCATGTTGCGCATGTCGCGCGACCAGGTGGCGCCGATGAAGACACCATCCATCTGGAAGGCGAGCACGCCGCTCAGCGCGGTGAACGCGGCCCAAGGCAGGTATGTGTCGGCCGCGGCGCGGACCTGCTGCGACGTCGTTACGACGGCAATCAGGTTGGTGCCGGCCATGAGCAGCACCAGCGTCGCGGCACCGGCCAGACCAAGGCCCCAGAACAGGGTCAGCCGCACCGCCTGCCGGAAAGGCTGTTCGGAGCGCGCGCCGACGGCGCGGCCGGCGAGTTGTTCGGCGGCGGTGGCGAAACCGTCGAGGAAATAGCCGGCGACGAGAAAGAAGTTCATCAGCACCGCATTGGCGGCCAGCGTCACCGTGCCGAACTGCGCGCCCTGGCGGGTGAACAGTGCGAAGGCGGCGAGCAGCGAGAACGAGCGGATCATGATGTCGCGGTTGAGCGACAGCATGCGCAGGAAGGCGCCCATATCGAGCAGGCGCTGCCGAGGCAAGGGCGGGGTGGATCGGAACCGGCGAACCACGATCGCGAGACCAAGCAGCATGGCGAGGAATTCGCCGGTGACGGTTGCCCAGGCGACGCCGGAAACACCCCAGCCGAGCTCAAGGCCGAGCAGGAAGCACAGCGCGATATTGGTGCCGTTCAGCACCAGTTGGAGGATCAAGCCGAGCCCGCCCTCGCCGCGCCCCAGCACGTAGCCGAGGATGGCGTAGTTGATCAGCGAGAACGGGGCGGCAAGCAGCCTGATCCTTATATAGACACCCATCGCGTCGCTGACGCGTGGCCCGGCGCCCATGAACCACTGGCCGCCAACGGCGATGAGTGGTGAAAGCGCTGCCAGCACGACGCCGGCAACGACCGCGATCAGCACGGCACGCCAGAACACCGCTTGTTCCTCCAGCGCGTCGCCACGCCCGAAGGCCTGGGCGACGAGACCGGTGGTGCCCGAACGCAGAAAATTGAAGGTGGTGAAGACGACGTCGAAAGCCAGCGCGCCGGCGGCCAGGCCGCCAAGCAAGGCGGCGTCACCGAACTGGCCGACAACAGCCGTGTCGACGAGGCCGAGCAGCGGCGTCGTGAGATAGGCGAGCGTCATCGGCACGGCGATGGCAAGCACCGACCGGTTGGTGACGGAAAATACTTTGGTGTCGGCTGGGATGGCGCCCTTGTCCAAAGGATTGCTGCCTTGCTGATTTGCGGCTTGATCGGGGAACCGATGTGCCCCATTTTCCGGCCACCGCGCAATCGCCCTTCCGCGGCGGCCAACCGAAATCCCGCTCTGGCGCGAAACCGTCCGACCCAGTTCATGCCCCTGCAGATCGTCCACCATCCCGACTACGACGCCGGCTTCGCGACCAGCCATCGCTTTCCGATGAGCAAATATCCGCTGCTGATGGAGGCCCTGCGAGCACGCGGCCTGGCCGGAGCCGGGGCGCTCAACACAGCCGAACCCGCGCCTGCGTCGTGGCTTAAGCTCGCCCATGCGGCAGATTATGTCGAGCAGGTCGTCGGTTGTTCGGTCCCTGAAAAAATCGAGCGAGAGATCGGCTTTCCGGTCGGCCCGCGCGTCTCGTTGCGCGCGCAGCTTGCCACCGGTGGCACGGTGGCGGCGGCGCGGCTGGCCTTGCGTCACGGCATTGCCTGCAATACCGCCGGCGGCAGCCATCATGCGCGGCGCGCGCAAGGCGCCGGCTTCTGCACTTTCAACGACGTCGCCGTCGCCTCGCTGGTGCTGCTTGAGGAGGGCGCGGCACACAATATCCTGGTGGTCGATCTCGACGTGCACCAGGGCGACGGCACGGCGGATATTCTGGGCGACGAGCCGCGCGCCTTTACCTTCTCCATGCATGGCGAGCGCAACTACCCCGCGCGCAAGATCGCCTCCGACCTCGACGTCGCCCTGCCCGACGGCACGGGCGACGCCGCCTATGTCGAAAGGCTCGATACCATCCTGCTGGAGCTGTCGGCCCAGGCGCGTTGGGACATCGTCTTCTACAATGCCGGCGTCGACGTCCATGCCGAGGACCGGCTCGGCAGGCTGTCGCTTTCCGACAAAGGCCTGCGCGCCCGCGACAAGATGGTCATCGGCCATTTCCGGGCGCTCGGCATTCCCGTCTGCGGTGTCATCGGCGGCGGCTATTCCACCGATGTGCCGGCACTTGCCGCGCGCCACGCCATCCTGTTCGAGGTCGCATCGGACTATGCCTGAAGGTCACTTCCGGTAGTTGGCGATCCTGAGCAGGATGAAGGCTGGCACGACGATCGCGGCACCGAGCAGGATGTAGCCGAGGAAACGGTCGATGGCGTGGAAGCCGAGATTCCATAGATCAATGAAGAACTTCTGGATGCCGTAGAACACGTCCATCGGCGACCAACCGAAAGCGTTCATGACCAGGCCGACGAGAAAGGATACCACCAGCAGCTTCAGAACAATCCTGAGCGGCGAGTCGCCGAGAAAGCGCGTCAGTGCGGACAAGGCCGTCTCCCGATTGAGATGCCCCGATTCATGGGCACGGCGCAGAGATACGTGCTTGGCGGCCATCCATCAAGCCGCCAGGGGCCGGTGCGGGGGAATTGATAAGCCGCGGCAGATGTTGGGCGCCATCGGGAGGCCGCTCTGCCCTGCTACAGCTGGTGAAAGCCGGATTCTGGCGGGCTTATGGCGCGGTGCCCGCATCCGCATGGAACTGCCGGTTCGTTCGTGACACGTGCCATCGGCGCCGCCAAAAGCGTGGCGGCCGCGCGACCCCGGCTTACCTGTTTTCTGTTTTCTAACCAATTGCCGCTATTGCCATTCCAAAGCGGGAGCCAGGCTTTGGTGGGAACGGGAAAAATCGGCGCGCACCGCGCACCCATGTTGTCGGTCGTCGTGCCTTGCTACAATGAGCGCGACGGCGTGGCGGAGCTTCATCGACGCGTCAGCGCGGCATGCCTCGAGCAAGGCCTCTCCTACGAGGTCGTGCTCGTCATCGATGGAGCGACCGACGGAACCCGTGAGGCCGTTTTCGAACTGGCCGAAAAAGACAACCATGTGGTCGCCATCGACCTTGCCCGCAACTACGGCCATCAGATCGCCTTGAGCGCCGGGCTGGAATTCTGCCGCGGCCAACGCATCCTCATTCTCGACGCCGACCTTCAGGATCCGCCCGAACTGCTTGGCGCGATGATGGCGAAGATGGATGAAGGCTTCGACGTGGTCTACGGCCAAAGGGTAAAACGGGAGGGCGAAAGCTGGTTCAAGCTGGCCTCCGCCTCGATGTTCTACCGCCTGCTCGGCCGGATGGTCGATGTCGAGATCGCGCCGGACTCCGGAGATTTCCGGCTGATGAGCCGGCGCGCGCTGGACCATCTGATCGCGATGCCCGAACGCTACAGGTTCATTCGCGGCATGGTGAGCTGGATCGGGTTGAGGCAGGTCGCCTTTCCCTATGAACGGCAGCGGCGCTTTGCCGGCGCAACGCACTACCCGCTGAAGAAGATGGTTCTTCTGGCGGTCGACGCTATGACCAGCTTTTCGATCGTGCCTTTGCGCTTCGCTTCGCTGCTGGGCATGATGTTCGGCCTGCTCGGCCTGGTCGTGCTTGGCTATACGCTGTTCGAATGGTCTATCGGCAATGTTCTGCCGGGCTGGACGAGCCTTGCCGCGATCATGCTTATCCTGGGCAGCGTCCAGCTTCTGGTGCTGGGCATTTTCGGCGAGTATCTCGGCCGCATGTACATGGAGACGAAGCGGCGACCGCTTTACTTCGTCAACGAGATCGTTTCACGAAGCCAGGCGGCGGCCGAGGACCAGGACCTGCCGGTCCACCGCCTCCAGGAAATAGTGAAACGGGCGGCGCGTCGTTGAGGTAAGGGTCGACCGTGGGTAACGGGAACGCCATGGGCAGGATATGGTCGACTGTTCCGGCCGGCTTTTCGCGGATGCTGCGGTTTGGCGCGGTCGGGCTGCTCAACACAGCACTGGGCTATTGTCTTATCCTGGCTGGGCTGAAGCTGGGCCTTGGCGACATCGCCGCCAACATGACCGGCTATGCCGGCGGCCTTGTCCTTGGCTTCTTCCTCAACCGCCGCTGGACCTTCGGCCGTGCGGGTGGTTTTCGCTCCGGCACGGCCGTGCGGTATGCGCTTGCCTTCGTTGTGGCTTATACCGCAAACCTGACGATAGTGGTCGCCGCCATGTCCGCCGGCGTCGTCGAAAATCCGTTTGTCCACCTGGCGGGAAACTGCCTCTACTCGGTCCTCTTCTATCTCGGCTCGGTCCGTTTCGTCTTCGTCGGCGCGGCAAAAGACGCTGTCTTGGTCGCGATCGACATGAAGTCCCCTGGAGCGGCGACATGAACAAGGTCGAGGCAATCGTTCCAGTGTTCTCGCCGCTCGAGGACGCACAGCGCGCCAGGCTGATATTCTGCCTGATCGGCGCGGGTGTCATGGCGACGGTTCTGGCAACCTTTGCCAGCGCAACCCTGCAGGACCCCGACAGCTGGTGGCATGTCAAAGTGGGGCTGGATTTCCTGGCAAACGGAACGCTTCCGACCGTCGACACCTATTCCTACACCTTCGCCGGCCAACCGTGGATTGCCAAGGAATGGCTGGGGCAGGTTCTGCTGGCCCTTGCCTACAGCGCGGGTGGCTGGAACGGCGTCGTCACGCTGATCATCGGCACGATCTGTCTCGCGGTCTTCCTGTCGGGATGGTTCCTCAGCGCGCACCTGAAACCGGTCCTGGCCGTAGCGCTGGCATTCGTCGCGGCCTTCCTGATCAGCCCGATCTATACGGCGCGCCCGCACGTCTTCACCTTACCGATTATCGTCGTCTGGACGACGATGCTGTTTCGTGCCGCGCAGGACGAGAAGGCCCCGCCGCTCTGGCTGCTCGGTCTGGTCGTATTGTGGGCGAACCTGCATGCCACGTTCACTCTGAGCTTCATCATCGCCGCCTTCGCCGGCCTCGATCTGCTGGCGCGCACCGGCCTGTCGAAACCCGCACTTTTGGCGAAGTGGGTGGCGTTTGGCCTGCTCTGTCCGTTGGTCAGCCTGATACACCCTTATGGCGTGCAGGCCATCCTGGCCACGCTCACCGTCGCCTATGGCAATGAGGCGGTGCCGCTGATCCTGGAGTGGCGGCCGTTCAATGCCCAGGAACAGGTCCTCCAGGAAGCCGCGATACTGCTGGCCTTTTTCGGGCTTCTGACATCGAGGCTACGGATCGGCTGGGCGAAGGCGTTGTTCATCGTCTTCACCTCGCACGTCTACCTTTCGCATCTGCGGTTCGTCTATCTGTTCTTCCTGCTTGTTCCCCTGGTGGTCGCGATCGAGGTCGCGCGCCAATATCCCGCCCTGTCCGCAGGCGCCTGGCTGAAAGAAGAGCGCGACGGACTGGAAAAATTCTTCGCCAGCCGGTTCCATCTGCTCCGCGGCGCGACGGCGGTGTCGCTGGTCGTTGCGATGCTTGCGCTCAACAACGCCTACCAGGTCGCGCCGAGCCCGAAGACATCAGCCAGCGGCGCCCTTGCGTTCGCCAGGGATCACCACCTCGCAGGCAATGTGCTGAATTCCTACAATTTCGGCGGCACACTGATTTTCCACGACATCAAGACCTATGTCGACGGCAGGACGGACCAACTGTTCCTGGGCGGGTTCACGAAAGCGGATGAGGCGACGGGGCAGACGGGCGGAAAACCACTGCTCGAGGCGCAGTTGAAGAAATACGCCATCGGCTGGGCACTGCTTACAGCCGCGGATACCCGCATCCCCTTCTTCGCCGAGTTGGGCTGGAAGCGGGCCTATGCCGATGACTATGCCGTGATCTACCTGCCGGCAACCTAATCGGCCGCTTCCAAACCGGCTGCGCCGGCGTCCAAAGCATGGCGTTCCGGCTTGACACTCATGTTGCAGTGCAGCAAAATCGTTTCGCAGAGGAGAGCCTGTGAACCCCACGCGTCACGATTTTTCGCACAACCAAGGCATCGTCGCATGAGCGGCGTGGCATGCTTCGCACGAGATCGGCGGGCCGCGAGCCGCGGACTGTCCGAATGAACTACAGGCGCGACATCGACGGCCTGCGGGCCGTTGCCGTGCTGCCCGTGGTGCTCTTTCATTTTGGCGTGTCCGCCATCCCAGGGGGATTCACCGGCGTCGATATTTTCTTTGTCATATCCGGCTATCTGATCAGCGGCAGCTTGCTGGATGATCTCGAGCGCGGCCAGTTTTCGATAGGCCGCTTCTACTGGCGCCGCGCACGGCGCATCCTGCCGGCGCTGACCTTCGTCATCCTGCTTGCAAGCATCGCGGCATGGTTCATCCTCCTGCCGTCGGACCTGCACGAATTCAGCCTCAGCGTGATCGCTGCCTCGACCTTCTGGTCGAACATCTATTTCTGGAAGACGACGAACTATTTTTCGATCGACGCCGAACTGCGGCCGCTGCTGCACACATGGTCGCTTTCCGTCGAGGAACAGTACTACATCTTCGCGCCGATCCTGGTTTATCTGATCTACCACTATGCCTCGAAGCGCTGGCTGACGATACTTCTGCCCATCACCATCGGCAGTTTTGCCCTGGCGGTGATGGCGACCACGCTGGCGCCGACCGCCGGCTTCTACCTGCTGCCGACACGCATCTGGGAACTGGCGCTGGGCGCCATGCTGATGCTGAAAAGGCCGCCGCCACTTGCCAGCCGGCCGGCGACGGAACTGATCGGCCTGGCCGGCTTTGCACTGCTCGGCTTCGGCTTCCTGACGATCTCGGAGAGCGACCCGTTTCCGGGCTATAACGCCCTGTTTCCCTGCGTCGGAACGGCCCTGCTGATCTATGCGGGCCAGAACCATGCGAACCGACCCGTGCCCCTCGCCACGCGTGTGCTTCAGTTCGCCCCGATGGTCTGGATCGGCCTCATCTCCTATTCGCTCTACCTTGTTCACTGGCCGATCAACTCCTTCGTCCACTACCTCTCGCTGAAGGCCATCTCGGTGCCGATGATCGTCGCGATGACGGTGGCCAGCGTCGCCCTGGCGACCTTCTCGTGGAAATATGTCGAGCAGCCTTTCCGGCGGAAGCGGGCCTTCACCGCCCCGCTGCCGATCTTCGCCTTTTCGGCGACGGCGATCGCCCTGCTGTGCGTCGGCGGTCTGGCCGGTGTGCTGGGCAAGGGCTTTCCGCAGCGGTTCCCGGATTTCTCGACGCAACGGATCCTGGTGGGCGACTGGCGCAATGGTGTCTGCTTCAATGAGGGTGCGAGCCGGATCGAGGATTGGAACCTTGCCGGCTGCACGCGCACGCACGGCTTTGCCACCAATGTGCTGCTGTGGGGCGATTCCTTCGCGGCTCACTACGTATCGGGCCTGGAAGCCAACGCGCAGAAAATCCAGGCCAACGTCGTCCAATATACCTATGCCGGCTGCCCACCCAACCTGAGCTATTTTTCCTATGCCCGGCCGGCCTGCACCCGCTTCAACGAACGGGCGCTGTCGATCATCCGTGATGCCAATATCCAGGCGGTGATCCTGAGCGGTCGATGGACCGACTACCAGGCCAGGGGCTTCGATGGCCTGCAGACGACGATCGACCGGCTACGCGACATGGGTGTCAAGGTCTATGTCATCGGCCAGTCTCCGGAGTTCATCGCCGACGTCCAGAAGATCGCTTTCTTTGCAAAACACGAGGGCGCCGCAAATACATCCTGGCCGATGGCCATGGATCCCGACATCAACAAGCAGGTGCAACTCTTCGCCAACGGCGCGACCTTCATCGACCCGCTCACCTATCTATGCGACGCAACCGGTTGCTCCTATGCGGATGCCGGCAGCAAGCAGTTTCTCTATTTCGACTATGGCCATTTCTCTTCCGCCGGCGCGACGCTGGCCATCTCGAAATACTGGCCGAGCTTCGCCGCCGGCGGCGAAGTCGCAAAGGCCAGGGAACCAACGCCGACCGTCACCGGTGAGCTGGCGAAGCCCGCCTTGTGAGACCGGTTTGCGATTGCCCGAGGCCATGCCGTCATGATAACGAGGCTGCAGCGCGGGTATGATGTAATGGTAGCCTGTCAGCTTCCCAAGCTGAACGCGCGGGTTCGATTCCCGCTACCCGCTCCAGCTTGATGCGAAAAGCCGATTGCCTAGCCCGGCCCCTGTCCGATTGGCAGCACTATCGGGATTCGCCTAGGCCTGTCCGGTTAGCATCTGCTTCTTGAGGAGGAACCGGGCGAGATTGTTGATGTTCCGCGGCGCCACCTTCCTGGGCAGATGCGCCAGCAAGTCTTCCGATTTGACGTCGTTGCGGAACCGCTCCGCCCAATCTTCGGTGAGATCGTCCCGCTGCAGGCGTAAATTCGTTTCGAACTCTCCGTCCGGCATTTCAACCGACAACTGCCGGGCCACCGACGCAACGTACGGCCGAGGATCGTCCAACAAATCCTCATAAAAAAAGTGATCGTATGCCAGGTCGGCCAGCCGCAGGTAAGCTTCCCAGAAGGCATAGCTCTGCTCGATTAGGAAATAGGCCTGGCAGATGCCGGCGAAGTCGTATCGCGGAACCAGATCGGCGCCGTCCATCGTACTTTTCCAGTGCCCCGACGCCTTTGCCCGGCAATAGGAAATCGCCTGGCGAAGGCGGTCCCGCCGCTCCAACAGGACCAAGCCCATGGCATGGCGCCGGCTGCATTCAGCGAGGAAGTCAACTCCATATCTGGCCTGCGACCAGTGAAGATGCCGCGGAAACAGTTTCACGGCGAACGTGCCGTTTGCGGTTCCGCCGCGATCGATCACGGCGGACATCAGGTCATCGAAGGATTTCGGCTTGCACCCCAGATTGGCCGTATCGAGCCACTCGGCCGACTTGCCCAACAATCCCGTGCTGTTCGTGAGACTGCCAAGCCATTCGGAGCCGCTGCGGGCTTCGGTCAGTATGGCGACGCCCTTCATGCGTGCCGCTTCTCCGCGGCACGCATGATCTTGATTGCAGAATGCCGTTCTTCTTGGTGGTCCCTCGGCATGGTCAAAGCTCCGCTTTAAACAGGCTTCAACGGACAAAGGCTCATATGGTTCCGCCGATTCGGCGGCAGCTAGGCAAAAGTGCGAGTCCCAAACACGTTACAGTTGGGTAATCAACGCCGGACTTGAAGAGCCTGAACACAGGTGCCGGCCACCTGCGGTGGCCGGCTTATGCGTCAGCAAGAAGAGATTACAGCCATACGCGGAGCCAGACGCGCTCGCGCCAGCAGCGGGTACGGCGGCGGCCATGGCGCCAGTAGCTGCGGCAAACTCGTCTCCAGCCGCGGCGACGCCCGTGGCGACGACGCCAGTAGCCATCGTGGCCATGATGGCGGCGAAAATGCCAGTCGCGATGCGAGACCTGCTCTACCTCGACCGCTTCATCCCCTTCGAAGACAGCCGGATCCGGCTTGTCCAGTTCATCGAGAATTCCGTTTCCCTGGGGAACACCGGCTACCGCGCGGCCTGGTCCGGCCACGCTCGCAAACGCCGCTGCCCCCGCGAGGCCAAGCATTCCAGTAAGAAACAACCGACGTTCCATAAAAACCTCCCGAGTTGTTAATCGTCGACACCTCGTTTCCTCGCCCGCAACGGGCTCCAGCGCGCATGCCGAACGGTTTGAACGCGCGGCAGCGGTTCTCGTTCCATTACCCCACTTCGCGCAGGATGAAATCATGCAGCATTTTGGCAGCCGGCGACAGTACGCGATTCCTGACGGTGATCAGGCTGTAAGGCCTGACCTCGATGTCGAATTCGGTTTGGACGACATCGATGGCGCCGGCAAGCCCGTCCGGGTTCTGGATGAACTTCGCCACCTGCACCGAGACCGGCGCGATGGCATCGGATTGCGCGACCATGACCAGCGTGAGCAACAGCGAACTGGTGTTCAAGATCCGGTCCGGCAGCGCGATGTTGCGGTTCAGGAAGTTGCTCTCCATCGCCTGACGCAAGGGCGAACCGCCCGACTGGAACACCCAGTCATAGGCAGCGGTGTCTTCCAGCCGCACCACATTGCCTCCGGCGAGCGGGTGGCCGCGGCGCACGATCAGGCAGGCCTTCTCGACGCCGATCACACGGGATTCGAACAGTCGTGGATTGAGGTCGTCGGGAATGCGGGCGATGATGAAGTCGTGGCGCGAGCCGATCAGCTCGCGGGCGAGCACGTTCGACGTCTCGACCTGCATGGTGATCTCGATGCGCGGATAGATGCGGCGGATTTCACGGATCGCCGGCACTGCCAATTCGATCGCCGGCGCGGTCACGGCGCCGAGGAACACCGAACCGCCCTTGCCGGCCTTGAGCTCGGCAATCTCGCGGTCGGCTTCGCGCATCTCGAGCAGGATCGAGCGGGCCCGCCTGGCAAGCGCCTGGCCATAGGGAGTGAGGGTCACTCCGCGCGGCAGCCGTTCGCACAGCTTCACGTCGAGCACCGCCTCCATCTCGGCGATCATGCGCGAAGCGGCCGGCTGGGAGATGTTCATGACCTGGGCTGCGGCGCTCACCCGTCCGTGATCGTCGAGGGCGGCGATCATGCGCATGTGGCGCAAGCTCAAACCACTGCGCAGGAGTGTCTCACCGTCTCCCGGGAGCTTCTCGTAACTTACTGGAATCGCATCGGGATCGCGCAATGCCGCCATGATCTCCAGCTTTCTCGCCGATTGCTTTCCGGATGCTAGATCATACCGGTTTCGGTATAGCAACCACCAAAGATCGCATTTGACAGTTATGGCAAAGGGACCCACCCTTCGCGCGTTCCGGGACGCAAGGGTCGGTAGCGATCAAAATCGTATCGATTGAAACTGCGTCGCGGAGCCGATTGGGAGGATACCGGAGATCGATAATGCCGACAGCGGCGCGTTTGCGCTCCTGTCTGGCTGCGCGGCCCGCGAAGCCCCGAGGTGTCGCGTCCATCAACCAGGGAGAGTAATGTGAAGATTATCAAGACGCTGGCCGCCGTGGCGGCCCTTGGCATCGCTGCCATGACCTATCAGGCGCACGCGGCCGACAAGGGTCTTGTCGGCGTGCTGATGCCGACCAAGACCTCGCAACGCTGGATCAATGACGGCGACGCCGTCAAATCCCAGCTCGAGGCGCTCGGCTACACTGTCGACCTGCAATACGCGCAGGACGACATCCCCAACCAGCTCAGCCAGCTGGAAAACGAAATCACCAAGGGTCCGAAGGCGCTGATCATCGCCTCGATCGACGGCACCACGCTGTCGGATGCGCTGCAGAAGGCCAACGACGCGGGCGTCGTCGTCGTCGCTTATGACCGCCTGATCAAGAAGACCAAGAATGTCGACTATTACACCACCTTCGACAATTTCGGCGTCGGCGTGATCCAGGCAAATTCCCTGGTCAAGGGCCTCAAGGAGCGTTTCCCGAACACCAAGCCGTGGAACGTCGAACTGTTCGGCGGCTCGCCCGACGACAACAACGCCTTCTTCTTCTACAATGGCGCGATCTCCGTCCTGCAGCCGCTGATCGACGACGGCTCGATCAAGATCAAGTCCGGCCAGACCGGCATGGACAAGGTCGGCACGCTGCGCTGGCTCGCCGCTACCGCCCAGGCGCGCATGGACAACCTTCTGTCGGCCAACTACTCGGACGGCAGCCGCGTCGATGGCGTTCTGTCGCCCTATGACGGCCTGTCGCGCGGCATCACCGCCTCGCTGCGCGCTGTCGGTTACGGCACCGACGCACAGCCCTGGCCGATCGTGACCGGTCAGGACGCCGAGACCGCCTCGGTCAAGCTGATCATCTCGGGCGAGCAGTACTCGACCGTGTTCAAGGACACCCGCGAACTGGCCAAGGCCACGGTGCAGCTGGTCGACAAGGTGCTCTCCGGCGGCAAGCCGGAAGGCCTCGACGAAAAGACCTACAACAACGACGTCAAGGTGGTTCCCTCGATCCTGCTGACGCCGCATGAGGTCGACAAGTCGAACTACCAGGCCCTGGTCGTCGACTCAGGCTACATCAAGGCCGAAGACCTGAAGTAATCCCGGTTACAAAGACAGGGGTCCTGCGCGACGCAGGGCCCCTTTTCGTTCACAAGCGGCCCCGGTATTGTCTCTGCCGGCCTAGAGCCATTCTCGGAAAATTGCGCAGCGGTTTTCCGTCAGGTATCGCCTAAAAAAGAAAGTCTAGGAGGAGCTTGCCTGATGACCTCGACGATTTTGGAGATGCGCGACATCACCAAGACGTTCCCCGGCGTGAAGGCGCTGTCGAACGTCAACCTCCACGTCGAGGAAGGCGAAATCCATGCCGTGGTCGGCGAGAACGGCGCCGGAAAATCGACACTGATGAAGGTGCTTTCGGGCGTCTATCCCTCCGGCACCTATGATGGCCAGATCATCTTTCAGGGCCAAGAATGCCAGTTCAAAGGCATTCATGACAGCGAACACAAGGGCATCGTCATCATCCACCAGGAGCTTGCGCTGGTGCCGATGCTGTCGATCGCCGAGAACATTTTCCTCGGCAACGAGCAAGCCAGATACGGCGTCATCGACTGGGACGCCAACGAGGCGCGCACGGCCGAGCTTTTGAAGAAAGTCGGGCTCAAGGAAGACCCCAAGACGCTGATCACCCATATCGGCGTCGGCAAGCAGCAGCTGGTCGAGATCGCCAAGGCGCTCAGCAAGGAAGTGAAGCTGCTGATCCTCGACGAGCCGACAGCATCGCTCAGCGAGAAGGACAGCCAGGCGCTGCTCGATCTATTGCTCGAGTTCAAGCGGCAGGGCATGACCTCGATCCTGATCTCCCACAAGCTCAACGAGGTGAACCGCGTCGCCGACAAGGTGACGGTGATCCGCGACGGGCGCACGATCGAGACATTGCCGAGGAAGGACATCAGCGAGGACCGCATCATCACCTCGATGGTCGGCCGATCCCTCGACGATCGCTACCCGCCGCGCGAACCTAGCATCGGCGACGTCATTTTCGAGGTCAAGGACTGGTCCGTCTACCACCCGATCCATGCCGAACGGCAGGTGATCAAGAGCATCGACCTCAAGGTGCGCAAGGGCGAAGTTGTCGGCATTGCGGGACTGATGGGCGCCGGCCGCACCGAATTCGCCATGAGCCTGTTCGGCCGCTCCTATGGCCGGCGCATCAGCGGCGAGGTGCTGCTCAACGGCAAGCCCGTGGACCTTTCCACAGTGGGCAAGGCCGTGCAGAACGGCATCGCCTATGTCACCGAGGACCGCAAGACCTATGGACTGAACCTCATCGACCATATCAAGCACAATGTGACGCTGGCCAACCTCGGCGGCGTTTCCAGTGGCGGCGTGATCGACGATATGCGCGAAATGAGCGTCGCCAACGACTATCGCAAGAAGACCAATATCCGCGCCTCCAGCGTCTATCAGCTGACCGGCAATCTCTCTGGCGGCAACCAGCAGAAGGTGGTGCTGTCGAAATGGCTGTTCGCCGACCCGGAAGTCCTGATCCTCGATGAGCCGACGCGCGGCATCGACGTCGGCGCCAAGTACGAAATCTATACAATCATCGCTCGCCTTGCCGCCGAGGGCAAAGCGATCATCGTCATCTCGTCTGAAATGCCGGAATTGCTCGGCATCACCGACAGAATCTATGTCATGAACGAAGGACGCATCGTCGGCGAGATGGCGGCAAGCGACGCCAGCCAGGAAAAAATCATGCGCGCCATTGTTCGCGGAGAAGGAAAAGCATCATGAGCACAGACAGCGCTCCCGCACCGCAAAGCGGCACCGCCGAGGACGTCAAGCAGGGTCCTCGCGTCGCCGTCTCGGCGCTGACGACGAACCTGCGCGAATACGGCCTGATCATCGCGCTGATCGTCATCATGCTGTTCTTCCAGTACACGACGTCGGGAACGCTGTTCAAACCGGTCAACCTCAGCAACCTGGTGCAGCAGAACTCGTTCATCATCGTGATGGCGCTCGGCATGCTGCTGGTCATCGTCGCCGGCTATATCGATCTCAGCGTAGGATCGGTCGCCGGCTTCATCGGCGCGCTTGCCGCCATGATGATGGTCATCTGGCCGCTCGGCATATTCAGCAATCCGCTCGTTGTCTCGATCGTCTGCCTCATCGTCGGAGGGTTGATCGGCGGCGCGCAAGGGTACTGGATCGCTTATCACCGCATACCAAGCTTCATCGTGACGCTCGCCGGCATGCTGATCTTCCGCGGCATCTGCCAGGCGCTGCTTGGCGGCGGCTCCTCGGTCGGCCCGCTCCCCGACAGTTTCAAGGCGCTGAGCTCCGGCTTCATTCCAGACGTGATCGGCCCGCTGACGCTGATCCCGCCGACGGTGAACGCGGCCGGCAAGACCATCTTGGGCAGCGGCCTGACGCTTCACATGACGACAGTCGTGCTGGGCCTGATCGCGGTGCTCGCCTACGCGTATTTCGGCTTCAGGACGCGACGCAAGCGCGAACTCCACGGTTACGAGGCCGAGCCTTTCACCCTGTTCGTCATCAAAACCCTGGTCGGCAGCGCGCTGGCGCTCTTCCTGATCTTCCAGTTCGCGACCTATCGGGGCCTGCCGATCGTGCTCCTGGTGATGGGCGTGCTGATCTCGCTGTTCGTCTTCGTCACCAAGCGCATGACCATCGGCCGCCGCATCTACGCCATGGGAGGCAACGCCAAGGCGGCGCAACTGTCGGGCATCAACACCGAAAGGCTGACGCTCTGGGTGTTCGTCAATATGGGCGTTCTGTCGGCGCTCGGCGGGCTGATCATCGCCGCACGTCTCGGCCAGGCCGTGCCGGCGGCCGGCCTCGGCAGCGAGCTCGACGTGATCGCGGCCGTCTTCATCGGCGGCGCCTCGGCGATGGGCGGCGTCGGCCAGGTCATCGGCGCGGTGGTCGGCGGCTTCATCATGGGCGTGATGAACAACGGCATGTCGATCATGGGCGTCAATGTCGATTGGCAGCAGGTGGTCAAGGGTCTGGTGCTGCTCGGGGCCGTCATCTTCGACGTCTACAACAAGAACAAGGCTTGAGGGCTGGGGGCGAGGACTAGGAGGCATACGGGTTCTAGATCGCGAAGCTGCCGGCAGCCCGTCGGCACCAAGAAGTCCGGGGAAGGACCAGGCTCGCGAACGCAATCCGGACGAAGCGTTTCAACCGTGGTGCGTTTCCGCGCCGCGCCGGTCAGGATTTGCCCATTGGCAGCCGGATACAGATAAATGAGAGAGGACTGATCATGCTGATCTCGCAGATTCTCGACGACGCCGAGACGATCCGTGTCGTTGCCCGCAGCGGCGGGAAGACCCGGATCATCAACGGGGCGCGCAGCGTCTATTCGCTGGCGATGGAGGCCGCCCGCACCGGCGTCGGCCTGGCCGCCCTGATCGAACGCAAGGGGCTTGGCGAGACGATCGATCTCGACGCCGCCTACAAGCGGGGGCGCCTGCTGTCGCCGATCAATCACCCCGACCCGGCGCATCTGCACCTGACCGGCACCGGGCTGACGCATCTGGGGTCGGCCGCGACGCGCGATTCCATGCACAAGAAGCTCAGCACCGACGGCGAGGAGCAACTCACCGATTCCATGAAGATGTTCCGCATGGGACTGGAAGGCGGCAAGCCCGCGAAAGGCCAGGTCGGCGTGCAGCCGGAATGGTTCTACAAGGGCAACGGGACCATGGCAGTCGCGCCTGGCGCGGCGCTCATGTCACCGGCCTTTGCCAAGGATGCCGGCGAGGAACCAGAGGTCGCCGGGATCTATGTCATCGGCGATGACGGGGCGCCATTCCGCGTCGGCTTCACCTTGTCGAACGAATTCTCGGACCATGTGACCGAGCGCGTCAACTATCTCTTCCTCGCCCACTCCAAGCTGCGCAATGCGTCCTTCGGTCCGGAGATCCTGATCGGAGACCTGCCTTCGGACATCCGCGGCACGTCGCGCATCCTGCGCGACGGCAAGGCATTGTGGGAAAAGCCCTTCCTGTCGGGTGAAACGAACATGTCCCACACCATCGCCAATCTCGAACACCACCACTTCAAATATTCGGCCTTCCGCCAGCCTGGCGACGTGCATGTGCATATGTTCGGCACAGCGACGCTATCCTTCGCCGACGGCATCAAGACGGAAGCCGGCGACGTGTTCGAGATCGAGGCCGGGGATTTCGGACTGCCGCTGCGCAACCCGCTCGAGATCGAAAAGCCGGTGAAGGTGTCGGTGAAGGCGCTTTGAAGCCATGAGCGCGTGATTCCCCTCTCGTGGGGAATGGCTGGCAAGCCAGAGCGGGGCGCTGTCCCGCCGATCTAGCAATAGGTTTCCGTCACGTCCCTGCCGGGCATCTCTCCCACAAGAGCGAGGTCGGCAGCTTCAACCTTAGCGCACGGCGCGGAAATGCTTCGACAGCTTCAGGCCCTGCGCCTGGTAGTTCGAGCCGAGATCGGTGCCGTAGAGCGCCTGCGGTCGCTTCAGCATATGCTCGTAGACCAGCCGGCCGACGATCTGGCCGTGGTCGAGAATGAACGGCACTTCGTGGCTGCGTACTTCGAGCACCGCCCGGCTGCCGGTGCCGCCGGCCGCCGAATGGCCGAAACCCGGATCGAAAAAGCCGGCATAGTGGACGCGAAACTCGCCGACCAGCGGATCGAACGGCGTCATCTCGGCGGCGTAGAGCGGCGGCACATGCACCGCCTCCTGGCTGACGAGGATGTAGAACTCGTCGGGATCGAGCACCAGTTCGCCGGCGCGGCTCTTGTGGATCGGCTCCCAGAAGTCGAGGACATCCTGCGCGGCGCGCTTGTCGACATCGACGAGGCCGGTGTGGTGCTTGCCGCGATAGCCGACCAACCCATCCTTGTCGCCATTGAGGTCGATCGACAGCGCGATGCCGCCGCCGGAAATGTTCGGCGGCTCCGTGGCGACCAGCATCTCGGCACGATGCAGCTCATGCAACTCGGCTTCCGAAAGCAGCGCGTTGCCGGTGCGAAAGCGGATTTGAGACAGGCGCGAACCCGTGCGCGCGATGATCGGAAAGGTGCGCGGGCTGACCTCGAGATAGAGCGGACCGTTGTAGCCGGCGGCGATCTTATCGAACTCATGGCCCCGATCGGTCATGACGCGGGTGAAGATGTCGAGCCGCCCGGTCGAGCTCTTCGGATTGGCCGAGGCCGAAATGTCAGTCGGCAGGGCCAGACTTTCGAGCAGCGGCACAATATAGACGCAGCCGGTTTCGAGGACCGCGCCTTCGGTCAGACTGATCTCGTGCAGTTGCAGCCGATCGAGCTTTTCCGACACCTTGTGGTTGGGACCGGGCAGGAACGAGGCGCGAACCCGCCAGGCCTTTTCGCCCAATCTGAGATCAAGGCTTGCCGGCTGGATCTGGTCGGCATCGAGCGCGCGCGGCGACTTCAGCGCGCCGGACCGGAACAGCGCCGAAATGTCCTGATCGGGAAGAATGCCTGTCTGCCGCAAAGTCTGGCTCCGCCCCAAGACTGGTCTCTTTCGTTGCAGGTTCTTGTTTGTTGCAGGTTCTTGCCGCAAAACCGCCGGGCACTTTTGCGGAACCTGCCTTGGTACAAACGTCTTAATGAAGCCGGCAATTGACGCAAGCGTGGCGCGGGTCTAAAGGGTCGTTATCCCGTGGTGATTTGGCCGGTCGGCTTGCAGCCACGTTAAACAAGTCGCTAAAGGACCGTCGGGCCGCAAGGCCGTATGGACCGGTTGCGACTTTCGCGGCCGGTTTTTTTGTGTCTGGAACAAAGCGATGAGCACCAAGAAGCGCAACTGGAAACCTCAGACGGCACTCGTGCATGGCGGAACCCTGCGTTCCGGCTTCGGCGAAACCTCCGAGGCGATGTACCTGACCCAGGGTTATGTCTATCAGACGGCGCAGGCCGCCGAGGCCCGCTTCAAGGGCGAAGAGCCTGGTTTCATCTATTCGCGCTACGCCAACCCGACCGTCGACATGTTCGAAAAGCGCATGTGCGCGCTTGAAGGCGCCGAAGACGCGCGCGCCACGGCGTCGGGCATGGCGGCGGTGACGGCTGCCCTTCTGTGCAGCGTCAAGGCCGGCGACCACATCGTGGCCGCGCGCGCGCTATTCGGCTCCTGCCGCTGGGTGGTCGAGACGCTGGCGCCGCGCTATGGCATCGAGGCGACCTTGGTCGACGGCACCGAGATCGCCAATTGGGAAAAGACGGTCAGGCCGAACACCAAGCTGTTCTTCCTGGAAAGCCCGACCAACCCGACGCTCGAGGTCGTCGACATCGCCGCCGTCGCCTCGCTTGCCAATTCGATCGGCGCGCGGCTGGTCGTCGACAATGTTTTTGCCACGCCGCTGCAACAGAAGCCGTTGCAGCTTGGTGCGCACATCGTCGTCTACTCGGCCACCAAGCACATTGACGGCCAGGGCCGCTGCCTGGGCGGCGTCATCCTGTCGGACAAGAAGTGGATTGACGAGAACCTGCACGACTATTTCCGCCACACCGGTCCCAGCCTGTCGCCGTTCAACGCCTGGACGCTGCTGAAGGGCCTGGAAACCTTGCCGCTGCGCGTGCGCCAGCAGACCGAGAGCGCCGGCAGGATCGCCGACTTCCTGGCCGGGCAGCCGCAGATCGCCCGCGTCATCTATCCCGGCCGCGCCGACCACCCGCAGGCCGATATCGTCAAGAAGCAGATGTCGGGTGGCTCGACGCTTATCTGCCTCGACCTCAAGGGCGGCAAGCCGGCGGCCTTCGCCCTGCAGAACGCCCTCGACATCGTGCTGATCTCGAACAATCTGGGCGATGCCAAGAGCCTGATCACCCATCCGGCCACGACCACCCACAAGAACCTCAGCGACGAGGCCCGTGCCGAACTCGGCATCGGGCCGGGTACGCTCAGGCTGTCGGTCGGCCTGGAGGATACGGACGATCTGCTGGAAGATATCGCCCAAGCCTTGAAAGCCGCCAAATAGGTTTCGTCAAGGCAGCGTCGTCAGCAGCGATCAGGCGCTCGACGGCGTCTCCTCCAGTTCCGCCGTCTTGGTCCGGATGGTCATGGCGTTGCCGCGCCAGTCGACGGCGCCGCCGAGCCAGCCGCGCGCCCAGATGGCCGGGAGCATGACGTCCCGCGCGACCGTCGCCGCGATCATGCGCGTCGAAACGTGCCAACCCTTGGCCAAGGCCAGAGCGCATTCCGGAAGATAGAATGCCGCCAGCACGGCAATCGCGGTTGCCCAGAGGCTGACGCCGGCGCTCGCCGCGGCAATCAGCGCAAGAACCAGCGGGACCGCCGCACCAGTCAGGATCTCGGGCGCGAAGAACAGCGGGAAAGTGACGCGGCGCAGGCGCGCCCAGCGGGCCTGACGCGACCAGATTTCGCCAAACGTGCGCTGGCCGAGGGGCTGCTCGAAGGGCGCCGCAACGAGGTTGACACGCAGGCCGAGGCCGTTCACCAGCTTGGTTGCGGCGGCGTCCTCGGCGATCTCGGCGGCCAGCGCGCGGATGCCGCCGTTGGCGTCGAGCATCGGCTTGTTCCACAGCATGCTCTTGCCCTGCGCGAAGCCGAGGCCGAGCGCCTCGCCGGCATACTGCCAGCGGGCCTGCAATGTGTTGAGGAAGGCGCATTCGACGTCGGCCCAGAAACCATCTGGCCTGGAGCCGATCGGCGTCGAGCAGACAAGGCCGGTACCGTGCTGCCACGCCGCCATCATGTGCTCGACATAGTCCCTCGGCATCAGAACGTTGGAATCGGCAAGAATGACCCAGTCGTGGCGCGCCGCTTCCCAGCCTTTGACGCAATTGTTGAGCTTTGGATTGGCACTGACACGGTCGTCGCCGATCAACAGCCGAGCCGGCACTTGCGGAAACCGGGCAATCGCCCTGTTTATCAATTTGACCACCGGGTCGTCGGCATGGGCGACGCAGAAGATCAGTTCGTAGCGTGGCCAGTCGAGCGCGAAGGCGCGTTCCAGCGTCTCATGTGTGAATGGCTCGACGCCGCGCGACGGGACGACAATCGACACCGCCGGCGATCTGCCCGCCGGCGGGGCGATCGTGGTGCGCCGTTTCAGCTGTGAAGCGGCAAGCAGGATGCTGGCAGCGTTCGAGAGGATGAGTGCGGTCGAAAGCGAGGCGGATATGAGAGTGAGTTCCATCGAGATCTGGTCACTCCGGAAGTCGGCTCGCGTCGCGGCCGTTTTCAACAGTTCGACAGAGGGCCGAGTCGCCCGGTTCGCGCACACCACCATTGTCGTGTGTCACTTAAATGACATTCTTTGCCGGCACCTGCGTTTCAATCCCAGGCGCGACAAGACGCGCACGTTGACCTGCTCACCGCGAGCGTCGAAAGTCGTCGGATTGTTTTGGAGCCGCTCATGTACCGCGCCGTGACGCGCAACATCGAAGTGCAGGTCAGGCCGTTCTATCTGGAGGATCGTTCAGATCCCCAGGAGAACCGCTACGTCTGGGGCTATCAGATAACGATCGACAACCAGTCTGACGAGTTCGTGCAGCTTCTGTCGCGCTATTGGCACATCACCGATGGTGCCGGCCGGGTCGAGGAGGTGCGCGGGCCGGGCGTTGTCGGCGACCAGCCGGAACTCAATCCCGGCGACAGCTATCAGTACACGTCCGGCTGCCCGCTCTCGACACCCTCCGGGATCATGGTCGGACGCTATACGATGCGCAACAAGCGCGGCGAGACGTTCGACATCGCCATCCCAGCCTTCTCGCTCGATCTGCCGGGGACAAGGCGCACAGTGAACTGAGGGCCGACGGTCGCGCCGCCCCTCATCCGCCCTTCGGGCACCTTCTCCCCGCGGAACGGAGAGAAGGAAACGCTTTACTGAGCCGCAAACTCGGCTGGATCGAAGTCGTACTGCGTCGAGCAGAATTCGCAGGCGACATGAATGCCGCCATCCTCGGTGCTGTCCTTGATCTCCTGCGCGGAGAAGCCTTCGAGGATGCCACGGATCTTGTCGCGGGAGCATGAGCACTGGTCGGCCACGGGAACGCCGCCGAAGACGCGCACGCCATGCTCGTGGAACAGACGATACAGCAGCCGCTCGGCGCCTATGGTCGGGTCGATCAATTCGGTCGGCTCGATGGTGCCGAGCAAGGCCAGGAGTTCCTGCCAGGAATTATCGGCCGGATCGTGGACTTCCTCGCGCGGATCGCCGTCCCCACCCGGCAGGTCCGGAATGCGCATGCGCTCGGGCGATTGCGGCAGGAACTGCGCCAGGATGCCGCCGGCGCGCCATTGCTCGCGCGCGCCGCCGATCCCGGGCGTCAGCAGCTTGGCGACCGAGAGCCTGATATCGGTCGGGATCTGTTCCGACTGACGGAAATAGGTGCGCGCCGCGTCTTCCAGCGTTTCGCCGTCGAGCTGGACGATGCCTTGGTAGCGCTGGGTATGGGCGCCCTGGTCGATGGTCAGCGCCAGCACGCCGCTGCCAAGCAGCGTCTGCTGGGACATCTCGCCTGCCGCGACCAGTGCTTCGAGCCGATCCGCATCGAAGCGTGCATAGGCGCGCAGTGCCGAGGGCGTGGAGAAGTCCGCGACCAGCATGTCTACAGGCCCGTCGGTACGGGTCTGCAGGATGAACTTGCCTTCGAATTTGAGCGAGGTGCCGAGCAGAACGGTCAGCACGCAGGCTTCCGCCAGCAGGCGGGCGACCGGCTCGGGATAATCGTGGCGGCCAAGGATGGCGTCGAGCATCGGCCCAAGCTGGACCGTGCGGCCGCGCACGTCGAGCGGACCGACCTCGAAGGGAACGACGTGATCGTCGCCGGCGTAGCCGAACTCGCCGAGTTTGGGGTGATGTTCAGTCACTTGATGGCTTTCCAACATGACAAAGCTCCAGGGCGCGGCCATGCGGCCCTGGTGGGCACATGCGTCCAAACGCGCTTGATTTGCGTGATGCGGCGCAGATAGGCATCGCGCCGCCGCAGATCAAGCGCCTGGGCATTTCAGGCGCCTGGGCATTTCGGGCGCCCAAGACACTTCAAGCACCAAGACACTTCAAGCACCGAGGCACCAGGCAAGCACTGCCTTCTGGGCATGGAGCCGGTTCTCGGCCTCGTCGAAGACCACCGAATGCGGCCCGTCGATGACCTCGTCGGTCACTTCCTCGCCGCGATGGGCCGGCAGGCAGTGCATGAACAATGCATCCGGCTTGGCCTTGGCCATCAGCGCCGCGTTGACCTGATAGGGCGAGAAGACATTGTGCCCGCGAGCACGGTGTTCCTGTCCCATCGACACCCAGCAATCGGTGACGATGCAGTCGGCCTGGTCGACGGCTTCCTCGGGCGAGCGGGTGAAATGCAGCTTGCCGCCATGCGCCTTGGACCAGTCGACATGCTTCTGCGCCGGTTCGCTGCCTTCGGGCACGGCGACGTTGAGATTGAAGCGGAACCGTGCCGAGGCTTCGAGCAGCGAGTGCAGCACATTGTTGCCGTCGCCGGTCCAGGCAATCGTCTTGCCGGCCACCGGACCGCGATGCTCCTCGAAGGTCATGATGTCGGCCATCAGCTGGCAGGGATGGGTGTCGTCGGTCAGCCCGTTGATCACCGGAACGGTGGCATTCTCGGTCAGCTCCAGCAGCCGCTCATGCGAAGTGGTGCGGATCATGATCGCATCGACGTAGCGCGACAGCACCTTGGCGGTGTCGGCGATTGTCTCGGAGCGGCCGAGCTGCATCTCGGTGCCGGTCAGCATGATGGTCTCGCCGCCGAGCTGGCGCATGCCGACGTCGAAAGAAACGCGCGTGCGCGTCGACGGCTTGTCGAAGATCATGGCCAGCACCTTGCCTTCGAGCGGCTTGCTCCGCTCGCCGGCCTTGAGACGCGCCTTTCGCGTCACCGCATCATCCAGCATGAAGCGCAAATCGCCTTCGGAAACGGTGGAAAGATCGGTGAAATGGCGAACTGACATCAGGAATGGTTCCGGATTACTTCGCGGCGGCAGAGGCGATCGCCTCCGACAGGCCCTTGGCGCCGGCGCGGATGCGGTTGAGCGCTTCGTGAATCTCGGCGTCGGTGACGGTGAGCGGTGGCAGCAGGCGAATGACGTTGTCACCGGCCGGAACGGCCAGCAAATGCTGGTCGCGCAGCGCCATGTTCACCTTGCCGTTGGGCATCGCGCATTTGAGGCCGAGCATCAGCCCGGTGCCCCTGATATCCTCGATGATTTCGGGGAATTCGTCGGCTATCGAGGCTAGCCCCTGCTTCATCAGCAGCGCCTTGCGCTGGACATCCTCCAGGAAGCCGTCTTCCAGAACGACGTCGAGCACGGCGTTGCCGACCGCCATTGCCAGCGGATTGCCGCCGAATGTGGTGCCGTGCACGCCGGCGGTCATGCCGACGGCCGCCTCGTCGGTGGCAAGGCAGGCGCCCATCGGGAAGCCGCCGCCAATGCCCTTGGCGATTGCCATGATGTCGGGCGTCACCGCGGACCACTCATGCGCGAACAGCTTGCCGGTACGGCCAATGCCGCACTGGACCTCGTCGTATATCAACAACAGGCCGTGCTGTTCGCAGAGCTGCCGCAGCCGCTTGAGCGACTGTGTCGGTACTGGGCGGATACCGCCCTCGCCTTGCACCGGCTCGATCAGGATCGCGGCGGTCTCGGGCGTGATCGCCTTCTCGGCGGCGTCGATGTCGTCGAAGCCAACCTGGTCGAAGCCTTCGACCTTGGGTCCGAAGCCTTCGAGATATTTGTACTGGCCGCCTGCCGCGATGGTCGCCAGCGTGCGGCCATGGAAGGCGCCCTCGAAGGTGATGATGCGGAAGCGCTCGGGATGTCCCTTGACGAAGTGGTAGCGCCGCGCCGTCTTGATCGCGCATTCCAGCGCCTCGGCGCCGGAATTGGTGAAGAATACCTTGTCGGCGAAGGTGGCATCAGCCAGCCGCTCGCCAAGCCTGCTCTGCCCCGGAATCTCATAGAGATTGGAGACGTGCCAGAGTTTCGCCGCCTGTTCGGTGAGGGCCGCGACAAGATGCGGATGGCCGTGGCCAAGCGAGTTGACCGCGATGCCGCCGGCGAAATCGAGATATCGCTCGCCCTTGTCGGTAACCAGCCAAGTGCCTTCCCCATGGTCGAAGGCCAAGGGTGCGCGAGCAAAGGTCTCGTAAAGCGCCGAACCGCTCATTATATGCGTCTCCGGTACCGGAAAATCAAAAAAGCCGCCAAAGCGGCGGCCTTCTGCGGCTTATCGTGTTTTTCGGCCATGAAGTCAACGAAAACGTCGCGTAGTGGCGCGCGGCAAGCTCCCCGACGCAACGCCGGCTCATGAGCGACCGGGCAAGTTGGGGAAAACCGAAAAAACCGATTCGTGTTGCACTTGGGACTCTTGTCACCGAGTCAGCGCATAGAGTAGTTGTAGTCGAGAAATAACTAGATTTCGTGCGGCGGACCTAATCACCAGATATATGTGGTGTCTGCCCCAGCAGTGGTGCTGGGTCGGGAATGGATTCTGATTGCCGCACGCTTATGAGGAGCGCGGTCATGAACTGGACTGACGAGCGGGTAGAACTCTTGAGAAAACTGTGGTCGGAGGGTCTGAGCGCAAGCCAGATTGCTGCGCAGCTTGGAGGGGTCAGCCGCAATGCCGTCATCGGCAAGGTGCACCGGCTGAAGCTGTCGGGTCGCGGTCGCGCAACAGCGACGCCGGCGCGCCAGAAGAAGGCTACGCAGGGATCGACCGTCCAGAAATCGGTGGCGCGCGCCGCAAGCACGGCACGCCACGTCACGACTTCGATCGGCGCGACGGCTCTTCAGACGCAATTCGAGGCCGAACCGGTGGCGCGGCACTACATCCGTCCGGTCGAGAACGTCGTAGTGCCGATCTCACGGCATCTGCAGCTCGTGGAACTGACCGAGCGCACCTGCAAATGGCCGAACGGCGATCCACTTTCGGAGGACTTCAATTTCTGCGGCAACGAAGCCGCTGAAACCGGTCCCTACTGTAAATACCATGCCCGCGTGGCGTTCCAGCCGGCGGCGGAGCGGCGGCGGAATAGATAAGCAGTGAGTAGTGAGTAGTGAGTAGTGAGGAAACAAGCGCTCCCACCAACCACTACCGACTACTCACTACCGACTACCGACTTCCTCACAGCCAGCCGTTCTTCCTGAAGCGCCAATACAGGAAGCAGCAGATCAGCGCGATGGTGGCCAGCACCATCGGATAGCCATATGCCATCTTCAGCTCCGGCATGTCGGTAAAGTTCATGCCGTAGATGCCGGCGAATGCGGTTGGCACCGCCAGGATGGCCGCCCATGAAGCGAGTTTCTTGGAGATCGCCGTTTCCTGGCTTTGGCCGACCAGAAGACTGGCCTCGAAGGCAAAGGCCAGCACCTCGCGCAGACTGTCGATCTTCTCCTGGACGGTACGGATATGATCCGTAACGTCGCGGAACAGCGGGTGCATGGCCGAATGGATCTGCGGCAGGTCGGCGCTGGTCAGCCGGCGACAGACTTCCACCAGGGGCAATGCCGCGTTGCGCAGGCGCAGGAGGTCGCGGCGCAGCATGTAAAGGCGTTCGATGTCGGGGCCGGTCATTGGCTTCAGCAGGACCTTGTCCTCGATCGCCTCGACCTCGTCCTCGATCTGCTCGAGCACGGGCATGTAATTGTCGACGATGAAGTCGAGAATGGCATAGAGGACGAAATCCTCTCCCTTGGCCAGCGAGTGCGGGCAGCTTTCCCAGTGCTGCCGCACGGCGGCATAGGATGTCGAAGGACCGTGCCTGACGCTGACGATATAGCCTGAGCCGACAAACAGATGTGTCTCGCCGAAGGTGACGCGCCCGTCGATCAGCTGCGCCGTGCGGGCGACGATGAACAGCGCATCGCCATATTGCTCGATCTTTGGCCGCTGGTGCGGATGCTCGGCATCCTCGATCGCCAGTTCATGCAGATGAAACTGCGCCTTGACGCGCAGCAGAAGTTCGCGGTCAGGCTCAAGCAGCCCGATCCAGACGACATGTCCCGACTTCTTGGCCCATTCGCCCGCTTCCTCGATCGGAATATCGGCGATACGGCGCCCGGCGGTATAGACACCGCAGGCGATGATGCCCGATGTCGGCGGCGAGGCCTTGAACTCCCGGACATATTCCATGGCAGCCTCCCGAAAGCGTTGCCTTCCCTGGGGAACCGGCAAGCTTATCTTGGGATAGTCTAGCGCAATATGATCAAGCGTTCGAGAGGACGTGCGTTCACTTCACCGGCAGCGCCTCGGGGAGGCCGATCTTGTCGGTCTTGTCGCCTTTCGGCCGGTCGGCGGGCATCTGGTCGCCGGTGACGATATAGTAGATGGTCTCGGCGATGTTGGTGGCGTGATCGCCGATCCGCTCGATATTCTTGGCGCAGAACAGCAGATGCGTACAGGGCGTGATGTTGCGCGGATCTTCCATCATGTAGGTCAGCAATTCGCGAAACAGCGACGTGTACATGGCATCGATCTGGTCGTCACGGTCGCGCACGAAGCCGATCTTGTCGACTGAGCGCGATGCATAGACGTCGAGGACTTCCTTCAGCTGGGTCAGCGCCAAATTGGCCAGAGCCTCCAGGCCGCGAAACAGGCTGGTCGGCTGCCGGCCGTCGGTAACGGCAACCACCCGCTTGGCGACGTTCTTGCCGAGGTCGCCGACGCGCTCGAGGTCGGCCGAAATGCGGATGGCGCCGACGATCTCGCGCAGGTCAGTCGCCATAGGCTGACGCCTGGCGATAATGATGATCGCCTTGTCGTCGATCTCACGCTGTCCCTCGTCCAGGACGGCGTCGTCTCGGATGACCTTCTGAGCCAGCCCCGGATCGGCATTGACCAGGGCGGCGACCGCCTGCTCGACCATGCGCTCGGCGTGCCCACCCATCGCGGCGATGCGCTTCGAAAGATATTTCAGTTCCTCGTCATAGGCGCTGACAATGTGAACGGACTGCATGGATGAAATGCCTTCCCACGGGATCTTGTCTTTGAGTCGTTTCCTCGAATCCCCGCTGATACGCTAACGGGATGACAGAAAAAAGAAACGGCCCCGTGGAAAACTAGGGCAGTATCAGTGCGCCGGCAAATGGACCGAGAAGGCGGCGCCCTTGCCGACCTCGGACCTGATCGTCAGCCTGGCGTTGTGACGCGTCAGGATGTGCTTGACGATCGACAGGCCAAGCCCCGTGCCCTTCTGGGTCCGGCTGGTCTCGACATCGATACGATAGAAGCGCTCGGTGATGCGCGGTATGTGCTCCTCGGGGATGCCGGGACCAAAATCCCTGATCGTGACGTCGATGCCAGGTTCGGAACCATCATCGCCGCGCGCGATCGACACCACGACACGGCCGCCCGACTGGCCGTATTTGCAGGCATTTTCCAAAAGGTTCTCGAACACCTGGAACAGTTCATCGCGATCGCCCGGCACATTGAGAGGACCGGCTGCGAATTCGCGCTCGATGGCGACACTGGTTTCGCGGGCGAGCGGGCCGAGCGAATCGATGACACTGTCGACGGTCTGGCGCAGATCGACTTCGGTTCCCGGCTTCAGATAGGGCTTCATCTCCAATCGCGACAGCGACAGGAGGTCGTCGATCAGGCGGGCCATGCGGCCGGTCTGGTTCTGCATGATCTGGAGGAACTGCTCGCGCGCCGCCGGATCGTTGCGGGCCGGTCCGCGCAGCGTTTCGATGAAGCCCGCGATCGAAGCCAGCGGGGTGCGCAATTCGTGACTGGCATTGGCGATGAAGTCGGCGCGCATGCGGTCGATACGCCGCGCCTCGCTCTGGTCCTTGAAAACCAGCACATAAAGATCGGTGCCATGCCCGACCGAGGATGCGCTGACCCGGTAGGCCCGTTCGACAGGCAGTTTCTCCGTGTAGTCGACGACATCCGAGGCGACAGTGCCCGACAGCACACTGTCCAGCAGCGCCTGCATTTCCGGCGCCCGGAATTTCAGCGGCAGCGATATGCCGGGCGCGATGCCGCCAAAGGCGGCAAAGGCGGCGGCGTTGGCGTGGACGATGGTGGCGGCGTGGTCGAAGATGATCAGCGGGTCGGCCACGGCGGCCGCCAGATATTCACCGGACAGGCGCTGCAAGCCAATCGCCTCGATCGCCGCGGCGTTCCCCGCGGAATGGCGGGCGCCGGTGACCGGCAATATTGCCGCGGCCGGCAGCAGGAGCAGCGCCGGCACCAGCACGTAGGCGGAAAAGCCCGCGAAGCCAAAGGCGATCAGAACCGCCACGACACCGGCCGCAAGCAGCCAGCGGCTGTGCCACAGCCGAGCGGCCACAGCTTGCCCCGTGCTCTTCTGCTCTGCGCCCAGCTCGGTCATTCGCGCGCCCAGCCTCCACCGGTCAGACGGCGGCGAAAACTTCCGCTGGACCGCAAATTAAAAGTGCTACAGCCTCCTTTGCGCGTCCAAACGGAGGCGCGGCGCTGTAGTGGCTCCCAATAGCATGAGTCCAGACACTTAAAAGGGTTCGTCTGCATGAAAAAAGCCAACGACAATTCGGTCACTCCAACCTCAGGCCCGCTGAAAATCAGGATCGGCGGCAAGGAACGGGAGTTCGATATCGAGAATCCCGAGCTTCCGGACTGGGTCGAGGAGAACAAGCTGACCGCGGGCGGATATCCTTACGACAAGAAGATGAAGAGCGAGGAGTATGACGAGACGCTCGAGAAATTGCAGATAGAGCTCGTCAAGGCGCAGGCATGGCTGCAGGCGACCGGCAAGCGGATGATGGCGCTGTTCGAGGGTCGTGACGCGGCCGGCAAGGGCGGCACGATATTCGTGCTGCGCCAGTATCTTAACCCACGCACGGCGCGCAACGTCGCGCTGACCAAGCCAACCCCGACGGAACTGGGGCAATGGTACTACCAGCGCTACGCCGACCATTTCCCGACAGCGGGCGAATTCGTCACCTTCGACCGCTCCTGGTACAATCGTGCCGGCGTCGAGCCGGTGATGGGTTTTTGCACCCCCGAACAGCACGAGAAGTTTCTCGACGAGACGCCGCATTTCGAGCGCATGATCGTCAATGACGGCATCTATTTCTTCAAATTCTGGCTGAACATCGGCCGGGAGACGCAGCTCGAGCGCTTTCACGATCGCCGCTACAGCCCCCTGAAGAGCTGGAAGTTCTCGCCGATCGACATTGCGGGCATCACCAAGTGGGACGATTACACCAAGGCGCGCGACACCATGTTCGAGCGCACCCACAAGGAGTTCGCGCCATGGATCATCGTGCGGGCCAACGACAAGCGCCGCGCGCGGCTGGCGGTGATGCGCCGCATCCTCCTGTCGCTGCCCTATGAGGGGCGCGATCTCGACGCTATCGGCAAGGAAGACAAGAAGATCATCGGCGAAGGGCCGTCATTCCTGGGCAAGGAAAGTTGATACCTGCTATGCCGCATGACGGTCCACGCGGCATAGCATTCCGGGCGGTGGCTCAGGCAGCCAGCCTGGCGATCCGCTGCAACCGTCGCAACGTGGCGTCGTCCTGCAGCGCCTGCTGGAACAGCGATATCTCCTCATCGATGCGCTCGCAAAGCGCGGCGGTGTTCCCCTTGAGCAGGCCGCGTGTCTGCAGCAAAGCGGCAACCGGCTTTTTGGCGAGCTGCCTGGCTCGGCCAAGCGCCGCTTCCTCGACGCTGCCTTCCGCGACGATCTCGGCAACGAGGCCGAGCGCTCTGGCGTCTTCGGCACCAAGCGTGTCGCCGAGACAGAAGAAGCGGAAAGCACCGGCATAGCCGAGTTTCTGCGGCGCCAGGATGCTGGTTGCCGCGTCCGGCACCAGGCCGAAATCGACGAACGGCACCCGGAAGGTGCTTTTTTCAGATGCGATCACCATGTCGCAATGGAACAGGATGGTGCAGCCGACGCCGACGGCATCGCCGTCGACACAGGCCAGGATCGGCTTTGGAAACGTCGCCAGCATGCGGAACATGTCGGTGACGGCGGCGATCAGCTTCTGGTGCTTGGCGGCATCCAGGAATTCGGAAAAGTCACCACCAAGGCAGAAGCAGCCGGCCAGGCCGCGCAGCACGACAACCCGCACCTCGTCATTCTCGGCGGCTTCATGGAACGTCCTGGCAAGGCTCTCATAGGCCCTCCGGTCGAGCACCGGCCGGCCGTCGTTCGACGACACGGTGACGATCAGTGTGTGGTTGCGCAGTTCGGGTTGCGGGTGCGCGTTCATGACGCCCTCCTTTGACCGAACATGTCGGGATATCCCCTGGCCAGGACGGGTGCATGATGATTGCGGCGCGAACGCACCACGTCCAGCGTGTGCTCGTTGAAGGTGAGCAGCGTCGCCACGACCTGCTGGTTGCCATAGGTGCGCTGATAACCGAGCGGCGTCGCCAGAAAGTGCAGTTGCAATGCGCGCAGCACCCACATCGGCTCGAACTCGATGATCACCTTGTCGACGCCGCGCTTCAGACCCCACTCGACGAAGCCGGCTATCAATTCCGTGCCGACGGTCGAGACGCCGCGCCGGCCATCGCGAAAACCCGGAGCCACCGCGTAGCGGGTCAACTCCCAGATGTTGGGACCCGCCGGCGGCGTTCCTTCGGAGAGATCGGTCAACACCTCGGTCAGCAAATGCGGCCGTGTGGTCGGCAACATCCTCTGATAGCCCGCGACTTCATTGCCCCTGATGACGATCTGATGCACCGCCTCGTCATGATCGAACTGGTCGACTTCAAATCCGTCGGGGCGCCGAAGGTCCTCCCATCCCATCTCCTCGACGAATATCCGGTAGCGCAGCCGATGGACGGCCTCCCAAAGGTCGGGACGTTCCATCAATTCCTTGGTCGTAAGACAAAAAAGCATTCCGTAGTCTCCTGTGGTTCAGGGGAAGATACGGCCGTGCTTCGATGCGAAAATTGCGTGATCACGTAGGCAAGAAGTTCTAGGCCTGCACGGCCGACCTAGCTAATGTAGCCGCGCCTTATCGCCTCGGCGACTGCCTGGACCCGGTTGACGGCACCGAGTTTGCTTTTGGCGTTAAGAAGATGTTTCTCCGAGGTGTGCTCGGAGATGCCGAGGATTTGGGAAATCTCCCATTCGGACTTGCCGACGGCAGCCCATTGCAGGCATTCGCGTTCGCGCGGCGTCAGCTCGATGTGATCGATCGTCGTGGTCGCCATGGTGTGGAGTTGCATGGCGCGGCCGACGGCATAGGTCGAGACCAGGGAGACCAGGCCGAACTCGGCCGCCGACAGTTCCACGGCCTCGCCCCCCAGCGACACCATGACGATTTCGCCGTCGAGCGTGATCAACGGAAAGGCCAGCCCGTCGCGCAACTTGAAGGCGCCGGCGTCGCCCATCACTTCGCCGCTGCTCTTGTCGATGCGGATGCCCTGCGCGGCTTCCCGCCACTGGAACGGCGCTTGCAGCTGTTTCATGTGACTGACGACGGGATCGTGATCGACATAGTTGCGCGTCACGTAGCGCTCGAGCCATTCGACCGGCCAGTCGCAGAGCAGCACATGCTGCTTCTGCTGGCCCGTCGGTGTGCCCGGCTGCGGAACGGTTCCGGCCATCAGCGCGGTCAGACCGAACTCCGACGTTACGCCCAACAGTTTCTCGCAGACCGCGGCCGCCGTTGCGGCGTGCTGCAGTTGATCTATGTATTCCAGCGTTCGATCGAACTGACTCATCGCAACATCAACCCCATGTTGCCTCATGCATTAAGTCCATGGTCCGCGCCTTCCCGGCACTTCGCCACCGACCACGGATTGCAAAGCGCCCGCTTCCGGTTGTGGTTCTCGACCCTGGTATTCCCACCAGGGCAGCCACCGCTGTTTGCAAACCGACCGAACCATATCCTGAAATCGAAGCGTTGAAATCAAAAAGCATTGTGCCTGTATCGTTTTCGTACCAAAACCGGCACGAGCACGGGTGCGGGAGTTTTATCGTGGCGTTCCAATGGAGGTCCCATGTCCTGGCAGCGGCGCTCATCGCCGCATTGTCATGGGTTTCCGGCGCGGGCGCGGCCGAGCCGCAGGTGCCGGTGTTGTGGGATGCCAAGGAGCGGCTTCCGAAGCCCGACCTTGCGGCGCTGCCGCGGCTGCGGTTCCTGACGACCACGGATTTTCCGCCCTTCAATTTCCTCGACGGCGCGGGGAAGCTGTCCGGTTTCCACATCGACTTGGCGCGCGCCATCTGCGCGGAACTCGGCATCGTCGACAAATGCCAGATCCAGGCCTTGCCTTGGGCGGAGCTTCAAGGCGCGCTTGAGAGGGGCGAAGGTGAAGCTGTTATCGCCGGCATTGCCCCGACGTCACAGTCGCGCCAGACATACGCCTTCTCGCGCGCCTACCTGCAGTTCCCGGCGCGCTTCATCACCGCGAGGAACAAGGCGCTGGCGGAACCGCTCTTCGACAAATTGCACGGCAAGCGAGTCGGCGTGATATCGGGCTCGGCCCATGAACGCATGCTGCGCGATTATTTCGGCACGGTCCAGGTCGTCCCCTTCGACAAGCCGGAAGCCCTCTATGGCGACCTCAAGGCCGGCAAGATCGACGCGGCTTTCGGCGATGGCATGCGCTTCGCCTTCTGGCTCGGCGGCTCCGATGCCGCCGGCTGCTGCCGCTTTGCCGGCGGCCCCTACCTGGCGCCCGAATATCTGGGCACCGGCATGGCCATCGCCACGCGAGCGGACAATCCGGCGCTGGCCGCGGCCCTCGACTACGCTTTGCAAGAGATTTCGATGAAAGGCACCTTTGCCGAATTCTACCTGCGCTATTTCCCGGTCAGTTTCTTCTGATCAGGTCCGGTCAGCTTTTCTGATCCGGCCGTAACCTCGTCAGGTCAGAGTTCGCAGCCGCGCCTTGGCCGCACGACCGATGGCCGCCACGGTCAGCGTGTCGAGATCGAGCTGACGACGGATCAACTGCAGCACCCGCACTTCCTCCAGCCGCATCTCCAGATCGACGGCGGCCACTTCGAAGGCCGCGGCATAGGCGGTGTCGCGCAACCGCTCCGGCAGCGCCTCCGAGACCTGGGTCAGGACACCTTCGAGCCCACCCTTCTCATGCAGCATCTTCTGGCAGGCTTGGGCCACGGCAACCAACCGGTCCTGCTTGAAATCCTCGAACACCGGCCACGAGCGAACAACCTCGCCGATCCTGGCCAGTTCGACATCGGTCATGTCCCGGTCGGAGGCCGAAGTGATGACCATCAGATAGATCAGGGCTTCGTGCGGGGTGGGCGACAGCATTCTTTACTCCTTGAACGGGCTTCGAAGGTAGGAAGGGGAGCCTGAGGCCGCAAGGAAAAAGCGCGCCACGCGTTGACGCTCCGGCCATGCGCGCCTAGAGACCGGTTGAAAATGCACTTGCGGCTATTGCCGGGATACAATCTGGAAAACTGTGACATGGCGGGATCAAACATCATCGATCTCAATCCCGAACTGCTGACGGCCGCGGCCGAGAGCAAGGCATGGCCGTTCGAGGAAGCCAAAAAGATCATCGAACGCTACAAGGGCGCCGATTTCCCCGAAACGATCCTGTTCGAGACCGGCTATGGACCGTCGGGCCTGCCGCATATCGGCACGTTCGGCGAAGTGGCGCGCACCTCGATGGTGCGCCATGCGTTCCGCGTGCTGACGCAGGACAAGGTCGCGACCAAGCTGCTGTGCTTTTCCGACGACATGGACGGCATGCGCAAGATACCCGACAGCGTGCCGGACCGCGCTGCGCTCGAGCCATATCTGCACAAGCCGCTGTCATCGGTGCCCAACCCCTTCGGCGGCGACTATGCGAGCTTCGCCGACCATAATAATGCGATGCTCTGCCGCTTCCTCGACACGTTCGGCTTCGATTACGAATTCGCCAGCGCGACGCAGTACTACAAGTCAGGCCGTTTCGACGCGATGCTGTTGCGCGCCGCCGAACGCTACGACCAGATCATGGCGGTCATGCTGCCGACGCTCGGACCCGAGCGGCAGGCGACCTACAGCCCCTTCCTGCCGATCTCGCCAAAGAGTGGGCGCGTGCTTTACGTTCCCATGAAGCATGTCGACGCTAAGGCCGGCACCATCACCTTCGACGATGATGGCACCGAAACCACGCTGCCGATCACCGGCGGCCGCGTGAAGCTGCAGTGGAAGCCGGATTTCGGCATGCGCTGGGCGGCACTCGGCGTCGATTTCGAGATGTTCGGCAAGGACCATCAGACCAATGCAGTGGTCTATGACCGCATCTGCAACATACTGGGCGGGCGGGCGCCGGAGCATTTCGTCTACGAACTGTTCCTCGATGAGAATGGCCAGAAGATCTCCAAGTCGAAAGGCAACGGCCTGACCATCGACGAATGGCTGACCTATGCGCCGACCGAGAGCCTGGGGCTCTACATGTACCAGCGGCCGCGGCAGGCCAAGAAACTCTATTTCGACGTCATCCCGCGGGCCGTGGACGAATATTACACCTTCCTCGCCGCCTATACCCGCCAAGAGTGGAAGGAGCGGCTGGGCAACCCGGTCTGGCATATGCATGACGGCAATCCGCCCGCCATCGACATGCCAGTGCCGTTCTCGTTGCTGCTCAACCTTGTCAGCGCCTCCAATGCGCAGAACAAGGACGTTCTGTGGGGCTTCATCTCGCGTCACGTCGCGGGTGTGACTCCGGCGACCCATCCCGAGCTCGACCGGCTGACGGGCTACGCGATCCGCTACTTCGACGATTTCGTGAAGCCGACGAAAACCTTTCGCCCGGCCGACGAGGTCGAGCGGGAAGCGCTGGTGGCTCTCGAAAAGGCACTTGGCGACTTGCCGGCGGGCGCCAGCGGCGAAGCGATCCAGAACGCTTCGCTCAACGTGGCGCGCAAGATCGAACGCTATCAGGATCATTCCAAGCAAAGTCCGGAAGGTGGCCCGGGTGTTTCAGGCGCCTTCTTCCAGATGATCTACCAGGTGCTGATCGGCCAGGAGCGTGGCCCACGCTTCGGGTCGTTCGCCGCCCTCTACGGCGTCGCCGAGACCCGCTCGCTCATTCAGAAGGCGCTGGCTGGTCAGCTGGCTTGAGGACGCCGCCCTCCTCTTGCAGGATCGAGTCCTCCTCCAGGATCGAGCCCGGCGCCTGAGGCGCTGGGGTGGGTGCGGCCGGCATCGCCGAGATGCCGGCAAGGTTCGGCGCCGACCCGAAAATGCCTTTCTTCGCGCCTTGTGCCTTGTCACCGGCCTCGACATAGGGTCCGCCCTTGGCGGCACGCGCCCAGCCGTTTTCGACCAGCCATTGACCGACGTCCTGCTTGCCGATCCGGCATTCCGCCGCAATCCGGTCGCGTCCGCCTTCCGGCGGCACCGTGCAAACCACGGCGCGGCCGCGCAGAAAGGCGCGGAATGCCGTGCGCGCGCGGATGCCGCACGGCCAGGGTTTCCCGTCGGTGGTGCAGGTCTCGTCCTGCCTGACGACATCGATGCCGGAAATCGCGACCGAATACCCCTTCGCCTCGATCAGGCCGGCGGCCGGAGCGACCGGCTGGAACAGCTTCGTGCCGTTCCAGTCGTCGGGCATTTTAGGCTTGGGCGGCACGGCGAGCGCCAGCTTGCTCAACGGCGCACGCGGCTCGACCCGCTCGAGTTCGCCGGTGGGCAGTTCCGGCGGCGCGACCACGTCCGGGTCGATCGCCCGCGAATGCACCGCCGGATTTGGTGGCTGCGCCGGTGCACGAATCGCTGAGGTGGACGGTTCCTCGGGCGTCGCATCCCTATCTGCCTCAGCGGTAGTGTCGGCGCCGGGATCGATCTGATCCACCGCAACAGTGCTTTCGCTGCCTTTCAGCGTGCGTCCGCCGGCAACGACCAGCGCCGCCATCGCCGGGATCATCAGAACCGCTAGGACAAGATGAGGAAGTCGCACCCGTTGCACCTATTGGCTTGCCCAGACGATCCGCGCCACCCACTCGACCTCGAGCATGGGGATATCGCGGTCCGGATGCTCCGGATTGAGCGAGACCAGCGCGATCGACTTGACTGTCTGGCGCTCGAGCACCTTGGCCATCACCTCGCCCGAAGTGGTCTTGACGACGACGCGGTCGCCCTTACGGGTGGCCGCACCCGGCTCGACGATGAGGACGTCGCCATTGCGGTAGAGCGGCAGCATAGAATCGCCCTGCACCTGCAGCGCATAGGAACTTTCGGTCGATTGCGCCGGCAATTCGACGAGATCCCAGCCCTGCCCCGCCGGAAAGCCGGCATCGTCGAAGAAGCCGCCGGCGCCGGCCTGGGCGAAGCCGAGCAACGGCACCGCGCGCCGGCTGGCGGGCGATGCGCCACGGCCTTCGATCAGCCCGGTGAATTCGTCCAGCGAAGCGCCCGTCGCCTCGATGATCTTGGCCAGCGATTCGGTCGAGGGCCAGCGCGGCCGACCGTCCGAGGACAAGCGTTTGGATTTGTTGAAGGCGGTTGAATCAAGTCCCGCGCGCCTTGCCAGACCCGAAGCCGAAAGCGAATAGCGCTCGGCAAGAGCATCGATGGCAGCCCAGACTCGGTCGTGCGAGAGCATGACGTGCTCTCCTTCGAAACAGGAAAAAATGCCTCTTCCTGTCTAACGCGCAACGGCTGCGTTGTCCACCAGCGGGCCGGCGGATCACGAACAAAGCTGTGTGCCGCAACGACGGCACAGTGTCATGGCCGAAGCCGCTATCCGGCCAATGCCGCCATCGCCCTCGGCAGGCCTTTCTGGAGCTCGTCGACGTTCATCACCGGGATGAGCTCGACAGTGGCATTGAAGGCGAAGAAGAACCGCTCGGCGACATAGGGCATGTCCGAACTGTCCTTTACCTCCAGGAAAAGGTAGGCCGTCCGCCAACCACCGTCCGCGGTAAAATAGGCAGCCTCCGGCTTGAGATCGGACAGGGTTTGCTCGATGATCTTGCCCATGCTGCCGTCCTTGATCGCCTTATTGCCTTCCTCGGCCGGGATGGAAACTCTCAGCATCATACGCATGATGATTACTCCTCCGCCAACATCATGTTAGCGATACCTAATATATCATCCGCGCCTGGTTTGGGAAAGTCGATCGAATCCTGCTTGCCAACGGGTTGATCAGCCGGACGATTTGGCCAGGCCGCGCAGTCCCTGGTGCGATGTCATGAAAATGCGTTCTGCCTCGGTCGGTGGCCGCGGTTCACCGCACGGCCAAGTGCGGCGACAACCGCGTCAATGTCGAGGAAGCGGCGCGCCTTGCGGTCATAGTCGGTCGGCAGGCAGCGAAAAGCCGGCCGGCCCTCACCGCCCATCATGTAAGGGCCACGGCTTCGCGCCGTGGCCAGCATGCGCGCCCAGACATACATGACGCTCTGTCAGGCCGCCTGCTTCACATCGCCCTTCGCATAGGGATCGAAGCGTTCGTAAAAGGTCTCACCTTTCTCGGCCATGTCGAGGAGCAGCTTGGGCGCCTTGAACTCGGCGCCATACTTCTTCTGCAGCGCCTTGGCGATCTTGACGAATTGTTTGGCGCCGATGCCGTCGATGTAGGACAGCGCGCCGCCGGTGTAGGGCGCAAAGCCGAAGGCCAGGATCGAGCCGACATCGGCCTCGCGTGGATCGGTGACGATGCCCTCTTCCATCACGCGCGCCGCTTCGAGCGCGATGGTGACCAGCAGGCGCTGCTGCAGCTCCTCATAGTCGACCTTCTCGGCCGCGAGCTGCGGATAAAGGTCCTTGAGGCCGGGCCACAGCTTCTTCTTGGCCGGCTTGGCCGGATAGTCGTAAAAACCCTTGCCGTTCTTGCGGCCGAAACGGCCGTGATCGTCGACCATGGTGTTGATCAGCGCCATCTGCCTGGGGTCGACGGCCTTTTCGCCGAGATCCCTGATGGTCTGCTTCATGATCTTTTGGGCAAGGTCGATGGCCGTCTCATCGGTCAGCGCCAAGGGACCGACCGGCATGCCGGCGGCCTTGGCCGCATTCTCGATCATCGGCGCGGGCACGCCTTCGATCAGCATCTTGTAGGCTTCCGACATGTAACGCAGCACGCAGCGGTTGACGTAGAAGCCGCGCGTGTCGTTGACGACGATCGGCGTCTTCTTGATGGCCCGCACGAAGTCGATCGCGGTGGCCAAGGCCTTGTCGCCGGTTTTCTTGCCAAGGATGATCTCGACCAGCATCATCTTGTCGACCGGCGAGAAGAAGTGGATGCCGATGAAATTCTTCGGCCGCGCCGAATTCCTGGCGAGGCCGGTGATCGGAATGGTCGAGGTGTTCGAGGCGAAGATCGCCGACGATTTCAACACGGCTTCCGCCTGTTCGGTGGCGGCCTTCTTGACGGCGGAATCCTCGAACACGGCTTCAACGACGAGATCGCAGCCGGCGAGGTCGGCATAGTCTGCCGTCGGCGTGATCAGAGACAAGAGCTTGTCCTTGTCCTCGGGCTTGGCACGGCCCTTCTTGACCTGATCCGAGATCAGGCCGTCGGAATGCGCCTTGCCCTTTGCGGCCGCCTCCATGTCCCGGTCGAGCAGCACCACCGGAATGCCGGCCTTGGCCGTGACATAGGCGATGCCCGCGCCCATGAAACCGGCGCCGAGAATGCCGATCTTCTTGAACTTGGTGTCCGGCACGCCGGCCGGGCGGCGTGCGCCCTTGTTCAATTCCTGCAGCGACACGAACAGCGAGCGGATCATCGCTGCCGCTTCCTTGGTCTGCATGATCTCGGTGAAATAGCGCTGCTCGATCCTGAGCGCCGTGTCGAAGGGCACCAGGAGGCCCTCATAGACGCATTTCAGGATCGCCGCGGCGGCCGGGTAATTGCCATGGGTCTCGCGGCGCAGGATGGCGATGGCCGGCGGCCACAGATTGGCACCGGCCGCCGAATAGACCGGCCCGCCGGGCAGCTTGAAACCCTTCTCGTCCCACGGCGCCACCGGCTTGAGGCCGTTCCTGATCATTGCCTTGCCGGTCTCGACCAGCTTGGCCGGTTCGGCGATCTCATGGATCAGGCCCATCGCCTTCGCCTTCTGCGGCGACAGGGTCTGGCCGGAGGTCAGCATTTGCAGCGCCTGCTGCTGGTCGGTCAGCCGCGGCACACGCTGGGTGCCGCCGGCACCGGGGAAGATGCCGATCTTCACCTCGGGGAGTGCCATCCTGACCTTGTCGGAATCGGCCACGACGCGGCCATGGCAAGCGAGCGACATTTCGAAGGCGCCGCCCATGCAGGTGCCGTTGATCGCCGAGACCCATGGCTTGCCGCAAGTTTCCAGCTTGCGGAACAGGCCGGTCATGATGCCGGCATTGTCGAACAGCGCCTTGGTCGCCTTTTCGACATCCTTGACCTTGTCGGTGGCGAAGGTGGTCAGCATCCTCTGCAACAGGGTGATGTCGGCACCGCCGGAGAAGGTGTCCTTGCCAGAGGTGATCACCGCGCCCTTGATGGCGGCGTCACCGGCCACCTTGTCCACGATATCGTTCAGCTCGCGCATCACCTCTTCGGTGAAGACGTTCATCGAGCGGTCCGGGCTGTTCCAGGTGACCAAGGCGATGCCATCGGCGTCGATGTCGAGGGTGAAATTGGTGTAGCTCATCGTTCTCTCCCCGTCAGACGCGTTCGATGATGGTTGCAGTGCCCATGCCGGCGCCGATACAGAGCGTCACCAGCGCGGTGTTGAGGTCGCGCCGCTCGAGTTCGTCCAATACGGTGCCGAAGATCATCGCGCCGGTGGCGCCGAGCGGGTGACCCATGGCGATGGCGCCGCCATTCACGTTGATCTTGTCGTGCGGAATTTCGAAAGCCTGCATGTAGCGCAGCACCACCGAGGCGAAGGCCTCGTTGAGCTCGAATAGGTCGATGTCCGACAGCTTCATCTTGGCGCGCTTCAACAGCTTCTCGGTGACGTCGACCGGGCCGGTCAGCATCAGCACCGGTTCGGAGCCGATGTTCGCGAAGGTGCGGATGCGCGCGCGCGGCTTCAGGCCCATCGCCTTGCCGGCCTTCTTCGAGCCGAGCAGCACGGCCGCCGCGCCATCGACGATGCCGGACGAGTTGCCGGCGTGGTGGACGTGGTTGACCTCCTCGACCTCCGGATGCTTCTGCACCGCCACCGCGTCGAAGCCGCCCATTTCACCGGGCATGACGAAGGACGGGTTGAGCGAGGCGAGCGACTGCATGTCGGTCGACGGCCGCATATGCTCGTCATGGTCGAGAATGGTGAGACCATTCTGGTCCTTGATCGGGATGACCGAGTTCTTGAAGCGGCCATCGGCCCACGACTTCGCGGCGCGCTTCTGGCTCTCGACCGCGTAAGCGTCGACGTCGTCGCGCGAGAAGCCGTATTTGGTGGCGATCAGGTCGGCCGAAATGCCTTGCGGCACGAACCAGCCGGGCAGGCCGACCGAAGGATCCATGAACCAGGCGCCACCCGACATGCCCATGCCGACGCGCGACATGGATTCGACGCCGCCGGCGATGACGATTTCATCGGCGCCTTGCGCGATCTTGGCGGCACCGAAATTGATGGCGTCCAAGCCGGAGGCGCAGAAGCGCGAGATCTGCATGCCGGGTGCCTTGGTGTCGTAGCCGGCCTCGAAGGCGGCGGCGCGTGGAATGACGGAACCCGCCTCCCCGACCGGGTCGACGCAGCCGAAGATGATGTCGTCGACGTTTGCGGTGTCCAGCCCGCTGCGGTCGCGCAGGGCCTCGAGCGTCCTGGCGGCGAGCCGTACCGCCGGCACTTCGTGCAGCGATCCGTCCTTCTTGCCCTTGCCGCGCGGCGTGCGCACGGCGTCATAGACATAAGCTTCGGTCATTTTTCATGCTCCCTGGGGTTCGCTGAAAAGCTGCTCAGAGCGAGCGTCCGATCAGCAATTTCATGATCTCGTTGGTGCCGCCATAGATGCGCTGGACGCGAGCGTCGCGGAACATGCGGGCGATCGGATATTCATTCATGTAGCCATAGCCGCCATGCAATTGAAGGCATTCGTCGACGACTTTGCCCTGGAGGTCGGAGAGCCAGTACTTGGCCATCGAAGCGGTCACCGGATCGAGGCCGCCATTGATGTGGCGGGTGACGCAGTCATTGTAGAAGACGCGGCCGATGGTGGCCTCGGTCTTCAGCTCCGCCAGTTTGAATTGTGTGTTCTGGAAATCGATGATCGCCTTGCCGAAGGCCTTGCGCCCCTTGACGTAGTCGATGGTCAGCGCCAGCGCCCGTTCGATCATGGCGATCGCCCCGGTGCCGATCTGCAGCCGCTCCTGAGGCAATTGCTGCATCAGCTGGACGAAGCCCTGTCCCTCTTCATGGCCGAGCAGATTGGAGGTCGGTACACGCACGTCGTTGAAGAACAGCTCCGACGTGTCGTTGGCCTTCAGCCCGATCTTGTCGAGGTTGCGGCCGCGTTCGAACCCCTCGACCTCGTCGGTCTCGATGACCATCAGCGAGGTGCCCTTGGCGCCCTTCTCCGGATCGGTCTTGGTGACGACGATGATGAAGTTCGCCAGCTGGCCGTTGGTGATGAAGGTTTTGGAGCCGTTGATCTTGTACTGGTTGCCGTCCTTCTCGGCACGGGTCTTGACACCCTGCAGGTCGGAACCGGCGCCGGGCTCGGTCATGGCAATGGCGCCGATCAGTTCGCCGGTGGCGAGCCTGGGCAACCATTTCTTCTTCTGCTCTTCCGAACCGTAATGGAGGATGTAGGGGGCGACGATCGAATTGTGCAGGCCGATGCCGAAACCGTCGACGCCGACATGGCCGATCGCCTCGATGATGGCGCTCTCATGCGCGAAGGTGCCGCCGGAGCCGCCATATGCCTCCGGCATGGACGCGCAGAGCAGGCCGGCGGAACCAGCCTTCAACCAGCTTTCGCGGTCGACCATCTCGTTCTTCTCGAACTCGTCGTAGCGCGGTGCGATCTCCTCCGACATGAAGCGGCTAGCCATGTCGTAGAGCATGCCGACCTCGTCGGCCGCCCAGGCTGGTTTCGGCAAAGAGAGCACTTCGGCGGGATTTGTCGCCACGATTTCCTCCGCGTATCGACAGACAGAAAGGCTAGCGAGACGGAGTTTAGAACGCTTCCGCCGGCAGGGCCATCAGCGTATCGGCACCACTCGAAATACGGGCGAGGTGCGCCGAGGTCTCCGGCATGATCCGCTCCATGAAGAAGCGCGCGGTCACGACCTTGTTGTCGTAGAAAGACTGGGAGCCGTTGGCATCAGTCTTGCCCTGTGCCGCCTTGGCCATCTGCGCCCACATGTAGCCCAGCGCGACGAGGCCGAAGAGATGCATGTAGTCGGTCGAGGCAGCACCGGCATTATCGGGCTTGGCCATGCCGTTCTGCAGCAGCCACATGGTCGCCGCCTGCAAATCGTTGAGGCCCTTCTTCAAACCCTTGGTGAACGGCGCCATCTTTTCGTCCGCGCGGTTTTCCTCGCAGAACTCGCCGACCTCCTTGAAGAAGGCCTGGATGGCTCGGCCGCCGTTCAAGCCGAGCTTGCGGCCGACGAGGTCGAGCGCCTGAATGCCGTTGGCACCTTCATAGATCATGGCGATGCGGGCATCGCGCACGAACTGGCTCATGCCATGTTCTTCGATGTAGCCGTGACCGCCGAACACCTGCTGCGCCATGACGGCGTGATCAAAACCCTTGTCGGTCAGCACGCCCTTGACTACCGGCGTCATCAGGCCGGTGTAATCGTCGGCCGCCTGGCGATCCTTGTCGTCGACGGAGCGGTGCGCGATATCGGACTTGATCGCGGTCCACAGCGCCAGCGCGCGGCCGGCCTCGTTGAAAGCCTTCATGGTCATCAACGAGCGGCGGATGTCGGGATGGACGATGATCGGGTCCGCCTTCTTGTCCGGCGCCTTCGGACCCGACAGCGAGCGACCCTGCAACCGGTCCTTGGCATAGGCGGCGGCATTCTGGTAGGCGATCTCCGACAGCGACAGGCCCTGCAGGCCGACGCCGAGGCGGGCCTCGTTCATCATCGTGAACATCGCCTTGAGGCCGCCATTGGCCTCGCCCAGCAGCGTGCCTTCGGCCTCGTCATAATTCATGACGCAGGTCGAGTTGCCGTGGATGCCCATCTTCTCCTCGATCGAGCCGCAGGAGACGGTGTTTCTCGTCCCCGGATTGCCCGAGGCGTCGAGCTTCAGCTTGGGCACGATGAACAGCGAAATGCCCTTGACGCCCTCCGGCGCGCCTTCGATGCGGGCCAGCACCAGATGGACGATGTTGTCCGACATGTCGTGCTCGCCGGCCGAGATGAAGATTTTCTGGCCTGAAATCTTGTAGGTGCCATCGCCGTTCGGCACCGCCTTGGTGCGCAGCAGGCCAAGATCGGTGCCGCAATGCGGCTCGGTCAGGTTCATGGTGCCGGTCCAGCTGCCCTCGACCATCCTGGGCAGCCAGGTCGCCTTCTGCTCGTCGGTGCCGTGGGTGATGATGGCGGCGATCGCGCCCTGGGTCAGGCCCGGATACATCATCAGCGACATGTTGGCCGACACCATGTATTCAGCCACCGCCGTGTGCACGGCATAGGGCAGGCCCTGGCCGCCGAACTCGACGGGCGCCGCCAGGCCCATCCAGCCGCCTTCGCGATACTGGTCGAAGGCTTCCTTGAAGCCCCTGGGCGTGGTCACCGAGCCGTCGTCATGGCGCACGCAGCCCTCCATGTCGCCGACACGGTTGAGCGGATGCATGACGTTCTCGGCGAGCTTGGCCCCTTCGGCGAGAATTGCCTCCAGCACGTCAGGCGTTGCGTCGGCGAATCCCGGAAGGTTCGAATAGCGCTGATAGCCGAGCACCTCGTTGAGCACGAACAGCGTGTCCTGGACCGGGGCCCTGTAGATCGGCATGCTTTTCCTCCACCATGCGGATTGACCCCGAAATCAAGCCGTGCGCGACAAGCGGGCCAATGTCGAAGCCGCAATAGCAAATATTGACGTTTGCGTAAACGTCAATATTTGCGCTGCGGCAAGATTTCCGCCACCACGGGCGCAATCGGCCAAGCGTCACGGCAATGCGCAAGCCAGCGCGAAGCACGCAGGCCAGACAGCGAAAAAGCCGCGCGGCATGGCCACGCGGCTTTGTGGTGAAGGGTCCGACAGTATCGGAGGGCGGCTTAGCTCGCGACGCTCGCTTGCGGCGCCGAACGCTCGGCCAGCATCTGACGCACCGCCGACATCGAGCCGCCGAGCTCATTGATGGCGTCGTCGATCAGCGCCCGCTGCTTCTGCAGGCGAGCGAGCTGCTTTTCCGACTTGTCCAGCGCCAGCCGCAACTGCTTGGTGTTGGAACCGGTCGGATCGTAGAGGTCCATCATCTGCTTGACGTCGCGCAACGAGAACCCAACCTTGCGGCCGAGCAGGATCAGCTTCAGCCTCGCCCTGTCGCGGCGCGTATAGAGACGGGTCGAACCGTCGCGCTGGGGGTTGAGCAGGCCCTTGTCTTCATAGAAACGCAGCGTGCGCAGCGTCACGCCGTACTTCTTGGCCATCTCGCCGATGCGGGAGAGATCCTCGCCGGCTTCAACGGTTGCATTATTGGTATTGGCCGCGGTCTCGCCGGCCGAGATAAGCTTCATGGTCACTGGCTTCCCCGTCTGGTGGCGTCGCGGTCCCGGACCATGCGTCGCCTGACTGGAAGCGGGGGCGTGCTTCCGGCCGTGGTTTCGACAAACAAATCGCAAACAGCGCAGTTGATACGCCATTTACGTTTACGTCAATTCTATACCGGTAGCCGCCTCATGACGCAAGGGCGTTCTGAGAACGGTGCTTTATGCCGCACCGGAAGTCACGTCAGCCAACTTCCTTGCAACTTCTTAAGCTTGGTTAACGCGTTGTTTACCACGTTGGGCGAAATGTGCGCGTGTCGGCTACCCGTGGTTATCCTGTATCGAATTTTCACGGTTTTTCGGAGCGCGGGGAAACCCGGGAAGCTTGTCTTCCACCGTGGCATCGAAGCGCGGTCGCCTCGTTCCGGCAGGGACTTGGGGAGCTGGCGGCAAGCCGGCCAATCTGAAAGACGGACGCACCGATGAACAGCAAGCGGTCCTACCTCGATACACTCAATGCTGGCAGGCAGCGCAAGCCGCAGACCACGCTAGAGCAGTTGAACCGCTCCCTGGAGACGCTGGAACAGCGCCTGGGGCAGACGCGCGAGGACGCGACGGCACGACCCGCTCCTCGCCAATATGGCGCCGAACCGCGTTACCCCGCCTCCGACCCGCGCTATCCCGCTGCGCAGCCGACGGCCCAGCAGCGCTGGTATGAGGATCCGCAGCCGGCACCGCGTGCGCACAACCCGGCGCCCTCCCCTGCACCCTTCGACCAGAATTATCAGGCGATCGCGCGTGACATCGACCGCGTGCGCGGCCAAGAAGACAGCGTCGCCATGGTCGGCAAGATCGCCGGCGAACTGCGCGGCATGCGCGAGGAACTGCGCCACCAGGTGACTTCAGGGCTGCAGCGCGAATTCGACGCGCTGCGCAAGGACATCGACCGCGCCTTCCAGTCGAACGCCAAGTCCGGGACATCGGGCAAGGGCAGCGCCGAACTCGGCGTGGAATTCGAGCGGCTCTCCGGCGCCATCAAATCGCTGTCGGAGAAGAGCGACGACAGGAGCGTCAACCTGCTGCGACTGGAACTCGAACAGGTCAAGGCCGCGCTCGACACGCTGGCGCGCGAGGAGAGCGTGCAGAAGGTCGACCGCCGCTGGGACGAGTTCGACCGCCGCTGGACGGCCTTCGAGGACCGCGTCGACGCCGACCAGCGCAAACGCTCCGACGACCCCGCCCTTGCCGCCTTGACCGACCGGCTGGAGCAGATCAGCAACGCCGTCAACAACCTGCCGGAATCGCTGTCCCTGCGCTCGCTGGAGGAGAAGGTCCGCACGCTGGCCGGGGCGGTCGACCATTTCGCCAGCCAGCAGGACAATCGCGGCGGCGGCACGCTGGCCATGATCGACGAGCGGCTGGACGAGATTTCCCGCGCTATCGTCGCCTCGACAGTCGCCGCACAGGCGAATTCAGTCGACCACGAAGCCTTCGAGCGCATCGAGAAGCGGATCGACTCGCTCGCCCAGCAGATCGAGGAAGTGGCGCAGGACCGTCCCGCAAATGTCGTGATCGACCGGCTGAACACGCTGTCGAGCCGGGTCGACGACCTCGCCGGCCGCGCCAACCTGCCCGAGCAGGCGATGGAACGGCTCGCCAAGCAGATCGCGCTGATCGCCGACAAGATCGATCAGGCGCCGGCCATGCCCGACGCCGACTACATCTTCCACGGGCTGGAGCAGCGCTTCGACGTGCTGTCGGGCATGATGGAGCGGCGCCAGGGCGACGCCATCGAGCAGGGCAACATGCTGTTTCGCGATCTCGAGCGCCGGCTGGACGAGGTTGCCGACCGGCTGGACCAGCGCAGCATGCCGCAGGTCGACAGTGCCGGCATCATGGACGCCATCGACGCTCGCTTCACCGCACTGGCCAAGCGCATGGAGACACGCGCTCCCGATCCCGCCGGCGAGGCGGCGATCCGGGGCCTGGAAAGCCGGCTCGAAGATATTTCAAGCCGGCTGGACGCTTCGGCGGCCCAGGTGGCCGGCATCGATCCGGCGCTGATCCGCAGCCTGGAGGCGCAGGTCGCCGGCCTGTCGGCGCATCTTTCCAAGCCCAGCACGCCGCTGCCAGACTTCGAGGACATCAGCCCACGCCTCGACGAAATCGAAAAAGCGCTGGCCGGGACCCGCGATTCCATCCTCGGCGCGGCACGTGAGGCGGCCGAGAACGCGGTGCGCTCGCTGGCCGGAACGAGCACCAATACGGCCGCGGTATCCGGCCTCGCCCAGGATCTGAAGACCCTGGAGACGCTGACGCGGCGTTCCGACGAGCGCAATTCGCGGACCTTCGAGGCCATTCACGACACACTGCTCAAGATCGTCGACAGGCTGGGCTCGCTGGAAACCAGCGAGCAGTCCGAGGCGGCAAGCGAGCTCCTGGACGCGGCCTCGATCGAACCCAGTGGCTGGCGTGGCTTGCAGCGGCCCAAGATGGCCGTGAACGCACCATCCATGACCATGGACCAGCTGCCGCTGACTGGCGACATGGCCGATCTGGACGCGCGTGCCGCGGCCATAGTGCGCACCGAGCCCGGCGAGCCCGCACTGCACGTTGGAACGGGCTTGTCTCCCCGGCCGGGCACGCGCTCGCCGGCGGAAGCCGCCGCCGCCGCCGCGATGGCCGCACTCGGTTCCGACACCACCGCCGGAAAGGACCAGCCGGCAGGCCGCAAGTCGATGTTCGGCGGACTGGCGCGGGCCTTCAAGGGCAAGAAAGCGGCGGATGTTCCGCCGCTGGCCGGCTCGGCGCCGAGCGCCGACATCCCGAGTGTCGATCTCGACGAGCCGCTCGACCCGAAGGTCGCCAACCGCCCGCTGGAGCCGGGCTCCGGCGCGCCTGACCTCAATGCCATCATGAAGCGCGTGCGCGACGAGCGCGGACAACCGGCCAAGCTCGGCGACAGCGACGCGGCGAAATCGGATTTCATCGCCGCCGCCCGGCGCGCGGCGCAGGCGGCCGCGGCCGAGGCCGACGCCCTGAAGCGCCAGTCGACGATGAAAGGCCCGGTCAAGGCGCTCAGGATAGGCGACCTGCTCAAGGCGCGGCGCAAGCCGATCCTGATGGCGGCGGCAGCGATCATGCTGGCGCTTGCCGGCCTGCAGCTCGGCAAGGCGTTCCTTTCGGATCCCGCCCAGGTGGCAAGCAACGACGCATCCCCGATCGTCGCCCCGCAGCCGGTTCGGACGGCATCTCTCGATACCGCCAGCCAGCCGAAGACCGAAGTTCAGCCGACGGCGATGAACAGCGCGCCGGCCCGTCCGGCCAGGCAGGCCGAACAATCCGCGCCCGCCAGCAAGGACGATATGGCGGCGCGGACCGTCGTGGCCATGCCGTCTGATACGGACGCGATGCCGGACACAGCGCCCACGGCCGAGCCCGCTTCGCCGGTCACGTCGGCCATGGCTTCCGGCCCGAGCGCCCCCGACGCGATGGCTTCGGCCGCGCCGGTTGCTCCGATGACCGCTGCCCCAGCCATGACGGATCCGGCACCAGCCGCCGGCGCTACGCAGGCGACGGATGCCGATCTCCAAGCGGCCCCTGCCGCGCCAGTGGCGACCGAGGCGACGACCAACGACACGACTGGCGCCGTTGCGCCCATGGACAAGCCGGCGGCGACAGCCGCGATCAAGTTCGACATTCCGGCCGATGCCGGCCCGGTCGCCTTGCGTGACGCCGCCGCCGGTGGCGACGCCAAGGCGCTGTTCGAGGTCGGCTCGCGCTACGCCGAGTCGCGCGGCGTCAAGGAAGACATGCCGGCTGCCGCCAAATGGTACGAGAAATCGGCGGAACTCGGCTTCGCGCCGGCTGAATACCGCATCGGCAATTTCTACGAGAAGGGCATCGGCGTCGCGCGCGACATCAAGAAGTCGAAGACCTGGTACCAGCTCGCCGCCGCGCAGGGCAACGCCAGCGCCATGCACAATCTGGCGGTGCTGTTCGCCATGGCCGCCGACGGCGCAACCGACAATGAATCGGCCGCGCATTGGTTCCAGGCGGCCGCCGACCTCGGCGTCAAGGACAGCCAGTTCAATCTTGGCATCCTCGCCGCCAAGGGCGTCGGCATGAAGCAGAACCTGGAGGAATCCTACAAATGGTTCGCGCTCGTCGCCAGGACCGGCGACAAGGATGCCGCGGCCAAGCGCGACGAGATCGCCAACGCGCTGCGGCCCGAGCAGCTCGAGCGGGCGCGCGCGGCGACCGAATTGTGGAAGGCCAAGCCGCTCAACGCGGCGGCCAATTCGGTGGACATTCCCGAATCCTGGCAGGAAGGCACGCCGCAGACGACGGCCGGCATCGACATGAAGAAGGCGGTCAAGAACATCCAGCTCATCCTCAACAAGAACGGCTATGACGCCGGCGGCGCCGACGGCGTGATGGGCGGGAAGACCAAGAACGCGATCATCGCTTTCCAGACCGACAACAAGCTGCCAGCGACGGGCGCGGTCGACGAGAAGCTGGTCAAGGCATTGCTGGCGCGCAAATAACGGCAGAAGCGTCGTTTCCACGACGCCCTTGCCTTACATTTGCCTGTTAACTGATTGAGTTGTTTTTTGTTTCGGCGCGGTGACGGGGTTTGGTCCCGCTGCCGCGTCGGCGCAAGAGAAAATTGGCTTTTCGATGCGATAGTGCCCGCAGCGGCTTTATTCGCCGACAGGCAAACTGATCGAGACAGACGGGTGGGCATCTATCTCCCGATCGCGGAAATTTCCGTCAACGTCTTCGTGCTGCTGGCCATGGGCGCCGCGGTGGGCTTCCTGTCGGGCATGTTCGGGGTGGGCGGCGGCTTCCTGATCACGCCGCTCTTGATCTTCTACAACATCCCGCCGGCGATCGCGGTCGCCACCGGCGCCAACCAGGTCATTGCTTCTTCCGTCTCCGGCGTGTTGTCGCACATGAAGCGAGGGACGCTCGACTTCAAGCTCGGCAGCGTGCTTCTGGCCGGCGGCGTCGTCGGCTCAACCGGCGGCATCTATGTGTTCGGCTTCCTGCGCAGGCTCGGCCAGCTCGACCTGTTCATCTCGCTGCTCTACGTCGTGCTGCTCGGCACCGTCGGCGGGCTGATGCTGGTCGAGAGCATCAAGGCCCTGCGCGCCACGCGCAGCGGCGCGGCGCCGGTGCTGAAGAAATCCGGCCAGCACAACTGGATCCACCGCCTGCCGCTGAAGATGCGCTTCCGCGCGTCGAAGCTGTTCGTCAGCGTCATTCCGGTGCTCGGGCTTGGCGCCGGCATCGGCTTCCTGTCGTCGATCATGGGTGTCGGCGGCGGCTTCATCATGGTGCCGGCGCTGATCTATCTCTTGAAAGTGCCGACCAATGTCGTCATCGGCACCTCGCTGTTCCAGATCATCTTCACCTCCGCCTATACGACGCTGGTCCACGCCACCACAAACCAGACCGTCGATGTGATGCTGGCCTTCCTGTTGATGGCCGGCGGCGTGGCCGGGGCGCAATATGGCGCCAAGGCCGGCCAGCGGCTGCGCGGCGAGCAATTGAGGGCGCTGCTGGCGCTGCTGGTGCTGGCGGTGGCGATCCGGCTTGCCACCGATCTGTTCGTCACGCCGCCCAACCTTTATTCGCTGTCCGGCCTGGGCCTCAACTGATGAATGGCCTGAAAGCGCTCGCAGCCGTCGCTCTCCTGTCCCTGACCGCCGCCGCGCCGGCGAAGGCGCAGACGCCGCTGACGGAAGGCATCCAGATCGGCCTTTCCACCGACGCGGTGTCGATCACCGCCGGTTTTTCCGGGGCCGACCTGACCATCTTCGGTTCGCTGGAAAATCCCGACCCGCTGGTCGCACGCCAGGGCCGTTACGACGTCATCGTCGTGCTCGAAGGGCCGCCGAAACCGGTGGTCGTGCGCCGCAAGGACCGGGTGCTGGGCGTCTGGGTCAATTTGGATTCCGAGACCTTCGAGAACGTGCCGGTGTCCTATTCGGTCGCGACGACGCGGCCGCTGCAGGACATCACCGAACCCAACAGCTACAAGCAGCTGTCGCTCGGCGCCTCCAACCTCTACATGCAGCCCGCCGAAGCCGGTGACAGCCCGGCGACGATCGAGGAATTCACGGCCGCGTTGCGCGAACGCAAGGCCGCCGCCGGCCTCTACAGCGAGAATGTCGGCGGCGTGCAATTCCTGTCGCAGAACCTGTTTCGCGCTACCGTCAGGCTGGCGCCTGATGTCTCGGTCGGCACGCACAAGGCGCGCGCATTCCTGTTCAAGAGCGGCCTATTCGTCAAGGAGAGTTCGGCGCAGCTCGAAATCCGCAAATCGGGCTTCGAACAATCGATCTTCCGCGTCGCCCACGACTATTCGTTCCTCTACGGCGTGTTCGCCGTATCGTTGGCCATGGTGACTGGCTGGCTCGGCCGGCTGGTGTTCCGCAAGGATTGATGCCGCGGGAAAAGAGGGGTTCCCCTTTTCGCCGCCATGCGATAAACCGCCGCCTCCCAACCCAGGGGCAAACAAGCACATACCGTTCGCCAGGAGCGGTCCCGCCATCCCGATGACAGCGCGACGCGTCGCCGCTGTTTTGCCGCCACGAACAATGACAGGAGGCTGCGATGCATCAGGCATTCGGCGGCATCGACTTCGGCACGTCCAATTCCACGGTAGGCGTCATCCGGAACGGCAAGGCGGGGCTGGTCCCGCTGGAGGGCGGGCAGCCCACTTTGCCAAGTGCCGTGTTCTTCAATTTCGAGGATGGCCATACCTATTTTGGCCGCCGCGCTATCGGGGACTATACCGACAGCATCGAAGGCCGCCTGATGCGCTCGTTGAAGAGCGTGCTCGGCAGTTCGCTCGCCCACGAGAAGACGCGGATCAAGGCACGCCAGATCGGCTTCATCGACATTATCGGCCTGTTCATCGGTCATCTGAGGACGCGGCTGGAAGAGGACGCCGGCGGCGTGGTGGAGAGCGTGGTGCTCGGCCGCCCGGTGCAGTTCGTCGATGACGACGCGCAAGCCGACGCGGAGGCGCAAGGCGAACTCGAGAAGGCTGCCCGTGCCCAAGGCTTCAGGCACATCGCTTTCCAGTTCGAACCGATCGCGGCGGCGCTCGATTACGAGCAGAAGGTGACACGCGAGGAACTGGCGCTGATCATCGACATGGGCGGCGGCACGTCCGACTTCTCGATCGTGCGGGTCTCGCCGGAGCGCGCGCGATCGACCGATCGCAAGGACGACATCCTGGCCAGCCGCGGCATCCATATCGGCGGCACCGATTTCGACCGGCTGCTGAGCATCGCCCATGTCATGCCACAGCTCGGCTACCTCTCCGCGACCAAGGACGGCAAGCGCAATCTGCCGGCCAGCTACTTCATCGATCTCGCCACATGGCAGCGCATCAATCTGGTCTACACCGCCAAGGCGATGACGCATCTGCGCCAGATCCGCTACGAGGCCGCGCGCGCCGACCTGGTCGACCGCTTCATCCATATCGTTGAGCTCCGCTACGGGCACGCGCTGGCGGCGCTGGTCGAGAAAGCCAAGATAGAGCTGACCGACATGTCATCGGCGGACGTGGCGGTGAAGCTGCCGGGCGCGGCGTTCGCCGCCGGGATCACGCGCGACGGGCTGGAGGCGACGATCGCTCGGGACATTGAGCGGGTTACCGAAACGGTGGCGCAGACCATCCGCGACGCCGGGGTCAAGCCCTCCGACATCACCGCGGTGTTCCTGACCGGCGGATCGACGGCGATCCCGCTGGCAAGGCGGGAAATCCTGTCGCTGGTGCCGCGGGCTTCCGTCATGGAAGGCGATATGTTCGGATCGGTCGGACTCGGCCTGGCGCTCGATGCGCAGCGGAAGTTCGGCTGAACCTACCCCTACGTAGTCCCGTTCGCCTCCGCGGCCAGATGCGCCTTCAGCGCCATCTGGGCCAGGCTTGCCTGACGGTCGCGGTGGGTGATCATGGCGAAGTCGCGCTTCGGCAATTCAATCGGCACGGCTCTCAGGCTCCCCTCGGCGACCGCGCGCCCGACCACCAGCTCCGAAATGATGGTCGCGCCGGCACCCGCCTCGACAGCTTGGCGAACCGCCTCGTTGCTGGGCAGCACCAGGAATATCCTGAGGTCGGCAAGCGAAATCCCCTCGCGGCGCGCCAGATCCTCCAGCACCTCGCGCGTGCCGGAGCCGCCCTCGCGGATTATCCAGCGCAGGCCGGTGATGTCGGGGCGGCCCGGCGCGATTTCGGCGATCTCTGGATGGGAGCTGGCAACGACCAGCATCAACCGGTCGGTATCGACCTTGACGCGGCGCAACAAGTCGGACTCGGTGCGCCCTTCGACCAGGCCGAGATCGGCGGTTCCATCCAGCACGCTGGCCTCGACCTGCCTTGTGTTGCCGATGGTGACGCTCAGCCTGACGGCCGGATAGGCCTCGTGGAAAGAGGCCAGCCGGCGCGGCAGCCAGTAACTGGCGATGGTCAGGCTGGCGGCGATGGAGAGGCTGCCGGCGACCGTCTGCGAAACATGTTCCAGGACATTGCGCGCGGCTGCGGCCCGCTCCAGCACGGCCTTGGCCTCCGGGAGGAACCGATGGCCGGTCTGGGCCAGCTCGATGTTGCGGCCGACGCGGTTGAACAGATGGACACCATGCTGCTCTTCCAGAGCGCGAATGGCCGCCGACGCGGCCGACTGGGAAATGCCCAGGAGCTCCGCCGCCTTTGTCATGTGGCCGCGCTCTGCGACGGCGACGAAAATGCGCAACTGATCCAGGGTCATGCCTGTATTAAGAACCAATATCGATCGAATTTACAAGAACAACTGATTAGACGGATCGATAGCTTTATTCTACTTTTTCGTCGGAAGTTAGAAAAAATTAGCCTGCAGGTCGCAAAGAGCAAAATGATCGGGCGGTTCAGGTCCCTGCTTGCGCATTGGAGCCGCGGTATAAGGCGACGGCTGGCCGGTGATCGCCACCATCCCGAAGAACATTATATGCGCGGCCCCGGGCCGAAGACGCGGGCCAAATCCGCTGGCCGCGCGAGCACCACGGGATCATGATGCAAGGACCGCCGCGCGGCGCCAATTCAGCCCCCTCGCAACGCCCGCTTGCCGACACGCGGGCGCCCGATGAAGGCGACGGTGTCGACACCTCGCCTGATGTTTCCGACAGCATCGCCAAGACGACCTGCTACATGTGCGCCTGCCGCTGCGGCATCGACGTGCACATCAAGGACGGCAAGGTCCGCTACATCAACGGCAACAAGGATCATCCGGTCAATCGCGGCGTGATCTGCGGCAAGGGCAGCTCCGGCATCATGCAGCACTACAGCCCGGCCAGGCTGAGGAAGCCATTGCTGCGCACCGGGCCGCGCGGCTCGGGTGAGTTCCGCGAGATCGAGTGGGAGGAAGCCTTCTCGATCGCTACCGAGCGGCTCTCGAATATCCGCCGGACCGATCCTAAGAAACTCGCTTTCTTCACAGGCCGTGACCAATCACAATCTCTTACAGGGTGGTGGGCGAGCCAGTTCGGCACGCCGAACTTCGCCGCCCATGGCGGCTTCTGTTCGGTGAACATGGCGGCGGGCGGGCTCTACACGATCGGCGGCTCGTTCTGGGAGTTCGGCGAGCCCGATTGGGACAACACGAAATACTTCATGCTGTTCGGCGTTGCCGAGGACCATGATTCCAATCCGATCAAGATCGGACTGGGCAAGCTCAAGGCGCGCGGCGCCAAGGTGGTGTCGATCAATCCGTGCCGGACCGGCTACAATGCGATCGCCGACGACTGGATCGGCATCCGGCCCGGCACGGACGGCCTGTTCGTGTTCGCGCTGATCCACGAACTCTTGAAAGCCGGCCGCGTCGATCTCGATTATCTGCTCCGCTACACCAACGCGCATGTCCTGGTTATCCAGGAGCCGGGCGCGGCCGATGACGGGCTGTTCATGCGCGACAGCGACGGCAATCCGCTGGCATGGGACAGAGTGGCGACGACCTCCGTCAACGCAGTCGATTCAAATGCCAAACCGGCACTGACCGGCAGCTTCACAGTCGACGGGCGCAGGTGCCTTCCCGTGTTCCAGCTGATCGCGGACCGCTACATGGACGTCAGCTATTCGCCCGATGCGGTCGCGGAGCGTTGCGGCATCCCGGCCGGAACGATCCGCCGGATCGCCGCCGAACTGGCCCACGTCGCGTTCGAGCAGGCGATCGAACTGCCGGTGGCATGGACCGATTGGGCCGGGCGCCGGCATCAGACGATAAAGGGACGGCCGGTTTCGATGCATGCCATGCGCGGCATCTCGGCCCATTCCAACGGCTTTCACACCTGTCGCGCCATCCACCTGCTGCAGGTTCTGCTGGGCACGGTGGATGTGCCGGGCGGCTTCCGCTTCAAGCCGCCCTATCCCAGGTCGGCGCCGCCCGGCCCGAAGCCCTGCGGCAAGGATGTCAGGCCGATGACGCCGCTCGACGGCATGCCGCTCGGTTTCGTCTGTGGACCCGACGATCTGCTGGTCGACGAAGCGGGTACGCCGCTGCGCATCGACAAGGCCTATTCCTGGGATTCGCCGCTTGCGGCGCATGGGCTGATGCACACAGTAGTCCGCAACGCCTGGGCCGGCGATCCCTACCCGATCGACACGCTGATGATGTACATGTCGAACATGGCCTGGAATTCCTCGATGAACACCGTCGAGACCATGGCCATGCTCACCGACCATGACGAAGCGGGCAACTACAAGATCCCTTTCATCATCTATTCCGATGCCTACTACTCCGAGACCGTGCCGTTCGCGGACCTGGTCCTGCCCGACACCACCTATCTAGAGCGTCATGACTGCATCAGCCTGCTCGACCGGCCGATCAGCCATGCCGACGGGCCGGGCGACGCCATTCGCCATCCGGTCGTCGAGCCCGACCGCGACGTCAGGCCCTTCCAGTCGGTGCTGATCGACCTCGGCGCGCGGCTTGGCCTGCCCGGCTTCGTCGATGACGAAAGCTCGCCGAAGTACCGCGACTATGCCGACTACATCGTCAATCATGAACGCACGCCCGGCATCGGCCCGCTCGCAGGCTGGCGCGGCAAGGACGAAAACTCGATCGGCAAGGGCGACGTCAATCCCAACCAGTTGCAACGCTACATCGACAATGGCGGGTTCTGGCACCACGATTTCACCGAGGACCAGCGCTACTACAAGATGGCCAACCGCTCCTATCTCGACTTCGCGGTGCAACTGGGCTTCATCCCAAAGGCCGAGCCGATCGTCTTCCAGCTCTATTCCGAACCGATGCAGCGTTTTCGGCTGGCCGCGCGTGGTCATGGCCGGGTGGTGCCGCCTGCAAGCGAACGCAGGCGCGTCGAGACCTACATGGACCCGCTGCCGTTCTGGTACATGCCGTTCGAGGAAGCGTCCGTCGACCAGGAAGAATACCCGCTGCACGCGCTGACGCAGCGGCCCATGCACATGTACCATTCCTGGGGTTCGCAAAATGCGTGGTTGCGGCAGATCACCAGCCAGAACCGGCTGTTCGTGCATCAGCAAACCGCCGCCGGGCTCGGCCTTGGCGACGACGACTGGGTGTGGATCGAGAGCATCAACGGCAGGGTCAAGGGGCAGATCAAGCTGGTCGAAGGGATCAACGAAAGCACGGTGTGGACCTGGAACGCGATCGGCAAGCGACGCGGCAGTTGGGGGCTCAAAGACGATGCCGCCGAAAGCAATCGCGGCTTCCTGCTCAACCACATCATTGGAGACCAGACCTTGGCCGACGCGCAGGGCAAGCGTTATTCGAATTCCGATCCGGTCACGGGCCAGGCGGCGTGGTTCGATCTGCGCGTGCGCATCGTCAAATGCGCGGCGGAGGAGGCCGGCTTCACCGAGCCGCAATTCGAGCGTTTTCAACAGCCGCCGCATTTCGAACCCTCGCCCGACAAGCTCACTTTCGGCGCCGGGTTTCGGCAGGCAAGAGAGGCAACCGAATGACCTGTCTTCCAAGTCCAGGCGGCAAGAAGCTCGGCCTCGTCATCGACCTCGACACCTGTGTCGGCTGCCAGGCCTGCGTTACCGCCTGCAAGGAATGGAACACCGGCGGCCACATGGCGCCGCTGACCGACATCGACCCCTATGGCGGCCATGTCGACGGGGTCTGGTTCAACCGCGTGCACAGTTACGAGCACATCACCGAGATGGGTGGGCGCACGGTCAACTTCCCGCGCTCCTGCCTGCATTGCGAGACGCCGGCCTGCGTCACCGTCTGCCCGACCGGCGCCTCCTACAAGCGCGCGTCGGACGGCATCGTGCTGATCGACGAGGACAAGTGCATCGGCTGCAAATTGTGCAGCTGGGCCTGCCCTTACGGCGCGCGCGAATTCGATGGCGATGTCGGGGTGATGAAGAAATGCACGCTCTGCGTCGACCGCATCTATAACGACAACCTGGCCGAGGGGGACCGCGTGCCGGCCTGCGTCGCCGCCTGCCCGACCAGTGCCCGGCATTTCGGCGACCTCGGCGATCCCCAATCCCCCGTTTCGCAACTGGTGGCGGAGCGCGGCGGTGTCGACCTGATGTCCGAACTCGGCTATCGCCCGACCAACAAATACCTGCCGCCGCGCGCTCACACGCAACGCGCCGCATCGGTGACCGCTCCCGCGCTGGAGCCGCTACGGGCCGAGGGCGGTTTCCTTGGCTGGGTCGACCGCATGCTTTCGAGCTGACCATCCATGCATCCGGCTTTTTCGGTCGTCTTCTTCACCACCGCCACGGGTGCCGGCTATGGGCTGCTCGCGCTGCTCGGCGTGCTCGGCCCGCTCGGCTTCGTCGCGCCCGATTTCTGGCCGGGCTTCGTCGGCATGGGGCTGGCGCTCGGCCTGATCGCCGCCGGCCTGTTGTCATCGACCGGCCATCTCGGCAGGCCCGAACGTGCCTGGCGGGCGTTCTCGCAATGGCGCAGTTCATGGCTGTCGCGCGAAGGCGTTGCCTCGGTCGCCACCTTCATTCCCGCAGGCGTGTTCGGCGTAGGCTGGGTCTTCCTTAGCCGCCTCGATGGCTGGGTGGCGGCCGCCGGCGTTCTGGCCGCCGTTGGCGCCATAGCCACGGTCTGCATGACAGGCATGATCTATGCCTCGCTGAAACCCATCGCCCACTGGCACAGCCCCTACACCTTGCCCGGCTATCTCATCTACTCGGCGATGAGCGGCAGCGTGCTTCTGAACGCTGTGCTGCAAGCACTTTCTCTCGGCTCGAAAATGCTTCTGGCGACTTCCGCGCTGCTCATTTTGCTCGGCTGGGGCTGGAAGCTGGCGACGTGGCGCTACAACGACCGGCTGGAAATCCCGACGACCGCCAACACCGCGACCGGGCTCTCCGGCGGCATAGTGCAATCCCTGGAATGGCCGCATACCGAGGAGAACTACCTGCTCAAGGAAATGGGTTTTCGCATCGCGCGCAAGCACAGCGCCAAGCTGCGCCGGATCACGCAGGCGCTGGCTTTCGGTTTGCCGATCCTGTTGCTGCTTGCCGCCTTCGCCTTGCCGTGGCCGCTCGCGGCGGCGCTATCGGCGCTGGCCGCGATCGCCCAGTTCGCCGGCATGCTGGTCGAACGCTGGCTGTTCTTCGCGGAAGCGAAGCACACGGTCATGCTCTACTATGGGCGATAGATCTCAGCCTGGCCGCAGCATCGAATGCGAGATGGCGAAGATGCGCTCGGTGCCGAGCATGTAAGCCATCAGCGACTCCAGGCGAAACAGCCCGGCATAGGCGCGGTCGAGCACGTTGAGCGAACCGGTATAGGCGCCGAAGGCCGGCATGATCATGCGGCCGCCATCGCCGGCAAAGCAGCGCCTGCGCACCGAGCGGCCTTGTTGCACGATGCGGGCGCAGGGGTGCAGATGACCCGATATTTCCCCCTCTACCCTCACCTTCGATGGCTCATGCCGGAACAGCAGCGAGCCTATGGCCAGTTCCCGCACGGTCTCGCCAGGCAGATCCGCCGGCGCGTCGGGGTCGTGATTGCCGGCGACCCAGAACCAGTCACGGCCTGCCATCTGCGCTTCCAGCCGTTCGCGAAAGCTCGAATGCATGCGCGCGGCGCCGCCGCCATCGTGGAAGGAGTCACCCAGGCTGATGACGATCGACGGCTGGTAGTCCGATATGACCGCCTGCAGCCTGAGCAGGGTCGCGCCAGTATCGTAGGGCGGGATGAGCGTGCCGCGCCTTGCCAGGGACGACCCCTTCTCCAGATGCAGGTCCGATACCGTCAGCAGCTTGAGCTCGGGGAAATACAGCACGCCGCGCGGATCGCAGACCGCGCGCTCGCCCGCGATGCCGACGAGATCGGCCTCGGCGATCAGCGATGCGCGCGCCAGCGAGAAATTCATTCATCAACCATCCCGGGCCCCATGGCCTCTTCGACCAGTGTCGCCGCATCCATAAGCAGCGTTTCATCGGCCTCGCCGTTCACCGGCATCTTGCCGATCTCGAGCATGATCGGCACGGCAAGCGGCGATATCTGTTCGAGCGCCTTATGCATGATTCGACCCTGGATGCGCGAGAGCATATCCGCAAGTCTGCTGACATCGAGCAGGCCGGTCGCCGCATCGGCACGCGTCGCCTGAAGCAGGATGTGGTCCGGCTCATGGCTGCGCAGCACGTCGTAGATCAGGTCGGTCGACACGGTGACCTGCCGGCCGCTCTTCTCCTGGCCGGGGTGGCGTTTTTCGATCAGGCCCGAGATCAGCGCGCAATTGCGGAAAGTGCGCTTGAGAAGCCAGCTGTCGGCCAGCCAGGCTTCGAGATCGTCGCCCAGCATGTCCTGGTCGAACAGCGCGCTCAGTGAAGGTTTCCTGGCCTTGAACATCGCGCCCATGTCGCCCAGCGACCATATGGCCAAGGCATAATCAGTGGCGACAAAGCCGAGCGGCCTGACGCCCGCCCTGTCGAGGCGACGGGTGAGCAACATGCCAAGCGTCTGGTGCGCCAGCCTGCCCTCAAAGGGATAGGCGACCAGATAATGGCGATTGCCACGCGGAAAGGTCTCGATCAGCAAATCGTCGCGCTTGGGCAGCATGGATTTGTCCGACTGGAACCGCAGCCAGTCGGCCACCTGCTCCGGCAGCTTCTTCCAGCGCTGCGGATCGTCCAGCATGATGCGGACCTGCTCTGCGAGGTAGGTCGAGAGCGGGAACTTGCCGCCGCCATAATAGGGTACCTTGGCGTCGCTGCCGGGCGCGTTCGACACGAAGCACTCATTCTCGCGGATGCCCTCGAAACGCAGCACCTTGCCGGCGAACATGAAAGTATCGCCATGCGTCAACGTTTCGAGGAAGGCCTCCTCGATCTTGCCGAGCACGCGGCCACCGTGCGACGCCGCGCCTTTGCTGCCGGCCTTGACGTAACGCACGTTGAGGGCGGGCACCTCGATGATGGTGCCGACATTGAGCCTGTATTGCTGGGCGACGCGCAGATTGGAGACGCGCCACAGCCCGTCCTTGTTAAGGCGGATGCGGGCATAGCGCTCATAGTTCTTCAGTGCATAGCCACCGGTGGCTACGAAATCGATGACACGGTCGAAGGTCGGCCGATCGAGGCCGGCATAGGGTGCCGCCGTTCGTACCTCCTCATATAGGTCATCGGCGCGGAACGGTGCGCCGCAGGCGCAGCCGAGCACATGCTGGGCCAGCACGTCGAGCCCGCCATTGACCAGTGGCGGCGTATCCTGCGCGCCGAGATAATTGGCGTCGAGTGCGGCCCGGCACTCCAGCACCTCGAAACGGTTGGCGGGGATCAAAATCGCCTTGGACGGCTCATCCATGCGGTGATTGGCACGGCCGATGCGTTGTGCCAACCGGCTGGCGCCCTTCGGAGCACCGACATGCACGACCAGATCGACATCGCCCCAGTCGATGCCGAGATCGAGCGTCGATGTGGCGACGATGGCGCGCAGCGCGTTCTCGCCCATTGCCTTCTCGACGCGCCGGCGCTGGGCGACGTCGAGCGAGCCATGATGCAGGGCGATCGGCAAGGTGTCCTCGTTGACGCGCCACAACTCCTGGAACAGCAGCTCCGCCTGGCTGCGGGTGTTGACGAAAAGCAAGGTCGTCTTGTGGCGCTTGATCTCGCGGTAGATTTCTGGCGTGGCGTAGCGCGCCGAGTGCCCTGCCCACGGCACGCGCTCCTCGGAATCGAGGATCGAGATTTCGGGCTTCGCACCACCCGTCACAGTGATCAATTCCGCCATGTCACCCGACGGGTTCTGGCTGACCAGCCAGCGCCGCAATTCGTCCGGCTCGGCCACCGTCGCCGACAGGCCGATCGTCTGCAGGCTTGGGACAAAGCTGCGCAGCCGCGCCAGTCCAAGCGCCAAAAGATGGCCGCGTTTCGACGTCACCAGCGAATGCAATTCGTCGAGCACGACATAGCGCAGATCCTCGAAGAAGCGTCTCGCGTCGCCTGCCGCGATCAGCAGCGCCAGTTGCTCCGGCGTGGTGAGCAGAATGTCGGGCGGCGCAAGCTTCTGGCGCTGGCGCTTGTGGGCGGGGGTGTCGCCGGTGCGCGTTTCGATGGTGACGGGCAGGCCGATCTCCTCGACCGGCTTGGCGAGATTGCGCTCGATGTCGACGGCCAGTGCCTTAAGCGGCGAGATGTATAGCGTGTGAATCCCGCGCCGCGCCTGGCCTGGTTTTCGCCTTGGCCTGACGGCCAGTTCGGTCAGCGACGGCAGGAAGCCGGCCAGCGTCTTGCCGGCGCCGGTCGGCGCGATCAGCAGTACCGATTGCCCGGCCTGGGCCTTCGCCAGGAGCTCCATCTGATGCGCGCGTGGCGACCAGCCTTTCTCGCCGAACCATTTCAGGAATGGCTCGGGCAGGACGACTGCGGCATTCTGGTCGGCGAGGCGGGGCTCAACTGTCACGCGCCAGAGGTAGCGCGGCGACAGGCAATCGCCAAGCAGATTCGGAACAAAAGGGGATCGAAAAAGCCTTACGGGCGCCGGAACCCTGTCGGCCCGCCATAGAGATAGCCGATGCGGGCTATCGCCTCCTTCAGGCCCTCTCGCGACACAAGCATGGTGTGACCGTTGGCGTGGATCATGGTTTCGGCGTCGGTCATGATGGCGACATGCCCTTTCCAGAACACCAGGTCACCACGTCGCAGCCCCGAAAAATCAGGACCCGGTTCGAGCGGCTCGCCGATCGAGGCGGCCTGCATGTCGGAATCGCGCAGCACATCCTTGCCGGCCATGCGCATGGCCAGTTGCACCAGGCCGGAGCAATCGATGCCGAAGCCGGAAACACCGCCCCATAGATAGGGCGTGCCGAGAAATGTCTCGGCCACGGACACATAGTCGCCGGCCACTTCGCCGATCGGCTGCAAATGGCCAGCGATCACGGCTTTACCGGAGGGCAGCAACGCATAGTGCGTGCCCCGTGTTTCAGCGGCACCCGTAACGGTTACGGTCGATCCCATGGACAATTGCCCGGCAATCGGAAAGCGCAGGTCCGGACCGGGATAGAGAAACGTGCGTGGCACCGAAACGATATGAGTGGACGCATGGTCACGCCCGCCCAGCATGGCATCGGCGACATAGCCGACATAGCCATCGCGTTCGCCCTGGACCCAGGCCCAGCCTTCTCTCTCCTCGAAGACGAGGAGATCGTCGCCGAAGAGGAACTGCGTGGTGATGCCGGCGTCGGGCCGCGGCCCCTTGCGCAGATCGGCCACCGAGGCGGCAATCCGCCCCGGCCGGCCGGCGACGAAACGGTCGGCCGTCACCTCGCCCTTCAGCCGCGCATCGGCAAGATCGGAGCGGAAGGCGTGGAGGCGGGCGTCCCTGGCAGTCAAATCGTCAAATCCGGTCAAATGGAAATCGGTTACATCGGCAGTTCGTGGGCCTTGGCGATGATACCATCTCCGAAGCGCTCGACAAAGAGCGCGCCTTCGACGGTGCGCTTGATCAGGACATTGCGCTTGTCGAGCTCGTCGCGATGGCGCGACACCAGTTTCAGCGCGCCCATCGTGTCGAGCGCGCGGGTGATAACCGGCTTGGTGACGTTGAGGCGGGCGGCGAGCCCGCGCACGGTGTGCGGCGGCGGATCGAGGTAGATGGTGAACAGGATCGCCGTCTGGCGCATGGTGAGATCAGGCGCGTCCTCGCGCACCTGCGACAGCATCACTTGCTGCCACAGTCGCAGGGCCTGGCTCGGGCGCATCGCAATCGACATCGCGCCAGCATGACGGCAAATTGTTTCGGTTCCGTTTCAGTTCTCGAAATCGCCGACTCTGCTTGCGGCAATCAGCCATAGCGCGTCGAGATGATCCGCTCCAGCGCCCGGATGCCCTGCGCCTCACCGCCGGCCGGGCCATGCGGGCGATCGGCGGGGTTCCAGGCGAAGATGTCGAAATGCGCCCAGCTTGCCGTCTTCTCGACGAAGCGCCTGAGGAACAGCGCCGCGGTGATCGAACCGGCGAAACCATCTGATGTGACGTTGTTGATGTCGGCTATCTTCGACGACAGTTTCGCGTCGTAAGGCCGCCATAGCGGCATGCGCCACAGCGGATCCTCGACCGCCAGCGCCGCCGCCGCCAGCTCCGAGGCAAGCGCCTCGTCATCGGTGTAGAAGGGCGGCAGGTCGGGGCCAAGCGCGACGCGGGCGGCGCCGGTCAGCGTCGCCATGTCGATGAGAAGCTGCGGCTCCTCGTCGTCGGCCAGCGCCAGCGCGTCCCCCAGCACCAGCCTACCTTCGGCGTCCGTGTTGCCGATCTCGACCGTGATGCCCTTGCGGCTCGCCAGCACGTCGCCCGGGCGGAAAGCGTTGCTGGCGATCGAATTCTCGACCGCGGGGATCAGCACGCGCAGCCGCACATTGAGCCCGGCGGCCATGATCATCGAGGCCAGGCCCAGCACATTGGCGGCGCCACCCATGTCCTTCTTCATCAACAGCATGCCCGATGACGGCTTGATGTCGAGCCCGCCCGTGTCGAAGCAGACGCCCTTGCCGACCAGCGTCACCTTCGGCGCGCCCTGCCGCCCCCAGGTCATGTCGATCAGACGCGGGGCATCGGACGAAGCGCGGCCGACGGCATGGATCATCGGGAAGTTCTGTGCGAGCAGGTCGTCGCCCTTGATGACCGAGACTTCGGCCTTGTGAGCCCCCGCCAGGATCCGCACCGCCTTCTCCAGATCGTCCGGCCCCATATCGTTGGTCGGCGTGTTGACCAGGTCGCGCGTCAGGAAAACACCATCGACGACGCGGCGAACGCGCTGCGCATCGACGCCGGCCGGCAGCTCGAAGCGCAGCGCCTTGCCCGGTTTCCTGCCGTAGCGGGCAAAGACATAACCGCCGAGCACGATTGCAAGAGCCGCCAGTTCCGGCTCCGCAGGCCTGGAGGCAAAATGCCAATCGCCCTCCGGCAAGGTTTTCGCCAGCGCACCGACGGCAAGCGCGCCCTCGCCCTCACCGAGGCCGAACATGGCGCCGCCAAGCGCTCCGTTCTCGCCTGGCAGGACCAGCGTCCTGCCGGCCTCGCCGGAAAAGCCGTTTGCCTTGGCCCATGCGACAATAGACGGCGACAGACCGGCTGCCTCCAGCCCGTCCCTGGCGACCAGATGGATTGGCAGCGGGTTCTTCGGCTTGCTCTCGACCAGTTCAACGGACATCAGATGTTTCTCCTGCCGAGTTTGCGAGTCGGCGCGTCTTAACCCTCCGTTAGGGTTAACAGAATATTTCTGCTGGAGGGAAGATGGCCACGCAATGGCCACGCATGAATGGAGGCCCAGGTGCCGATGCCGACCAACCGCACGATAGACATCCGGGGAAAACGGCTCATTACCACGGCATTCATGCTAGCGCTCGCGGCGGGCGTTGCCGGTTGCGCGACCGACAAACTCACCACAGGCTCGATCGGACGCACCAGCGGCAAGCCGCTGGAAACGATGTCGGCGGGAGAATTGCACAACGCCACGGCCGCACTTGGCCAATCCTACGCGAGGAACCCCAACGACAAGCGGATAGCGACCAACTTCGCGGCGGCGCTGCAGATGGACGGCGATGCCGACCAGTCGCTTGCCGTGATGCGCAAGCTGGCGATCGCCTACCCCAAGGACCGCGAAGTTCTCGCCGCCTATGGCAAGGCATTGGCCGCCAATGGCCAGCTCGAGGCAGCGCTCGACGCCGTGCGCCGCGCACAAACGCCGGAATACCCCGACTGGAGGCTGGTGTCGGCGGAGGCGGCCATCCTCGATCAGGTCGGCCAGAAGGACGAAGCGCGCCAACTCTACCGCAAGGCGCTTGAACTCAAGCCGAACGAGCCATCGATCCTTTCCAATCTCGGCATGTCCTATGTGCTGGAAGGGGATCTGCGCACCGCCGAGACCTATATGCGCTCTGCCGCCCAGCAGCCGAATGCCGATAGCCGGGTGCGTCAGAACCTGGCGCTCGTTGTCGGGCTGCAGGGTCGCTTCGATGAAGCCGAGAAGATCGCCTCGCAAGAACTTTCCCCCGAACAGGCGCAGGCCAACGTCGCCTATCTCCGGCAGATGCTGGCCCAGCAGAACGCCTGGAGCCAGCTCAAGGATCAGGACAAGGCGAAAACGGCGAAAACCGCCACCAACTGATCGTCGCGCGCGGCGCCCGATCGCGCCAAACGAAAGAGCCGCGTGGCATTTTCCGCGCGGCTCTTTCGCTTTGGATTGTGCGGATTCGCCTACTGGGTGCCGTTGCTTTGCGACTGGCCGAAGATGCCGCGCTGGCTGACCTGGATGCCGGCAGGACCCAGGATGATGGCGAACAGCACCGGCAGGAAGAACAGGATCATCGGCACGGTGAGCTTGGGCGGCAGCGCGGCGGCCTTCTTCTCGGCCGCGTTCATGCGCATGTCGCGGCTTTCCGCGGCAAGCACACGCAGTGCGAGCGCCACTGGCGTGCCGTAGCGCTCGGCCTGGACGAGCGCCTGTGACACGGACCTGACCGATTCCAAGCCGGTACGGCTCGCAAGATTCTCGTAAGCCTGCTTACGTTCCTGCAGGTATGAGAGCTCGGCGTTGGTCAGGATGAATTCTTCCGCCAGGGCCACGGATTGCGCGCCGATCTCGTCGGCGACTTTGCGCAGGCCGGCTTCCACCGACATGCCGGATTCCACGCAGATCAGCATCAGGTCGAGCGCATCCGGCCACGCCAGCTGGATCGACTGCTTGCGCTTGGTCGCGCGGTTGTTGACGTAGAGGACCGGCGCATAGAAGCCGCCATAGGCAACGAGGATGCAGACGAAAAGCCGGATCACCAATGGCTTGTCGGGCAACCCTCCCAGCACGAAAATATAGAACAGACCCAGCGCGAAACCGACAAAAGGAAGCACCAGACGGAAGAACAGAAATCGCGTTAGCGGATTTTGCCCGCGAAAGCCGGCGACCTTCAGCTTTTGCAAGGTGGACTCGTCGGCCAACGCACGGCGCAGATCGAGCCGGTCGACAATGTTGCGCATACCGACCGACTGCTGCTCGCGCAGGCCCTTGCGGCGGCGATCGGCCTCGTTCGCAAGCCGCGCGCGCTGCTTGGCGCGAAGCTCGTCACGCTCCAGCGCGACCGACTTCATGCGCGCCTTGAGCTGGTTTCCGCCAAGGGCCGGCAGCAGCGTAAAAACGGTTGCGAACACGGCGACAGCGACCAGCATCGCAATCAGGAGGCTGGGATCCGTCAGTGATTTGATGACTTGTTCGGTCATGCCACGGCCCTAGACTTCAAAATTCATCATCTTGCGCATCACGAAGATGCCGATCGACATCCAGATGCCGGAAACACCGAGGATCAGATGGCCGACGCTGGTCGTGAACAGCGGCATCAGGTAGTTGGGACTGGAGAGATAGACGAGAAAGGCAACGATGAAAGGCAAGGCGCCGATGATGGCGGCGGATGCTTTCGCCTCCATCGACAGGGCCGCGACCTTGGCCTTCATCTTCTTGCGGTCGCGCAAGACGCGCGAAAGATTGCCTAGCGCTTCGGAGAGATTGCCACCGGCTTGCGACTGGATCTGGATGACGATGCCGAAGAAGCTCGCCTCGGTGCATGGCATGGTTTCGGGCATGCGCAAGGTGGCGTCGGGGATCGACAGGCCCATCTGCTGCGAATCGACGATGCGGCGAAACTCGGTCTTGACCGGTTCAGGGGATTCGTTGGCGATCAGGCGTATGGCATCGTTCAGCGGCAGGCCGGACTTGACCGCCCGCACGATGACGTCGAGCGCGTTTGGAAATTCGTTGAGGAATGACTTGACGCGCCGGCTACGACGAAAAGAAACGAACCAACGCGGCAGGCCAAGCGCTCCGGCGAGCAGCACACCGGGCAAGACAATCATCGGCGCACCGGCCACGAACGCGACCACCGTCAGCGCGAGACCGCAGATGGCCGAATAGATATAGAAACGTTCGATCGACACCTTCATCCCAGCCTGGCGAAGCTGCGCTTTCAGCGGCGGCTTCTTGACGGCGATGTCCTTGGATTTCTGCTTTTCGTCGAGATCCTTCAGTGAATCCTGCACCGATTTGCGGCGCTTGGCGGCGTCGGCCGCCCGGTCGCGGGTGGCCTTGACGACGGAACGGTCCGTCTCGGCGGCCTTGATCGTTTCCAGCCGCCTGCCGGCCTGTTTCTCGTTGCTGATCTGGTTGAACAGAAATACATAGGCGACCGCGCCGGCGCTGAAGCCGGCGAGTACGACAAACGCCAGTACGGTGCCGTCAATTCCAAACATCGACCAGAACCTTCACGCCTGTGAGTGCGTCAGTCAGCACGTTTCTCCATGGCCTCGAGCGCTATTGCGAGGCGCTGCTCTTCGCCGTAGTAGCGCGCGCGTTCCCAGAAATGCGGGCGGCCGATGCCGGTCGAGACGTGTTCTCCCAGCAGCCTGCCGTTGGCGTCCTCGCCCTTGATGTTGTAGAGGACGATATCCTGGGTGATGACGACGTCGCCCTCCATCCCGATCACTTCGGTGATATGGGTGATGCGGCGCGATCCATCGCGCAGGCGTGCCGCCTGGATGATGACGTCGATGGAGCCGACGACGATTTCGCGCACGGTTTTCTGCGGCAGCGAATAGCCGCCCATGGCGATCATGGATTCGATACGGTTCAGGCATTCGCGCGGGCTGTTGGAGTGGATCGTGCCCATCGAGCCGTCATGGCCCGTGTTCATCGCCTGAAGAAGGTCGAAGACCTCGGGTCCGCGCACTTCGCCGACGATGATGCGTTCAGGCCGCATGCGCAGGCAATTCTTGACCAGGTCGCGCATCGTCACCTCGCCCTCACCCTCGAGATTGGGCGGACGCGTTTCCAGGCGCACGACATGCGGCTGCTGCAGCTGCAGTTCGGCCGAGTCCTCACAGGTGATGACGCGCTCGTCGCGGTCGATGTAGTTGGTCAGGCAGTTGAGCAATGTCGTCTTGCCGGAGCCGGTGCCGCCCGAGATGACGATGTTGCAGCGGACACGGCCGATGATCTTGAGAACTTCTGCCCCTTGCGGAGAGATGGCGCCGAACTTGACCAGCTGATCGAGCGTCAGCTTGTCCTTCTTGAATTTGCGGATGGTGAGCGCGGTGCCATCGATAGCCAGCGGCGGCGCAATGACGTTGACGCGCGACCCGTCGGGAAGACGAGCGTCGCAGATCGGGCTGGATTCGTCGACGCGGCGGCCGACCTGGCTGACGATGCGCTGGCAGATGTTGAGAAGCTGCTGGTTATCGCGAAACCGAATGCCGGTCTGCTCGACCTTACCGTTCACTTCGATGTAGACGTTCTTGGACCCGTTGACCATGATGTCGGCGATGTCGTCGCGCGCCAGCAACGGCTCGAGCGGCCCATAGCCAAGCACGTCATTGCAGATGTCCTCGAGCAGTTCTTCCTGCTCGGCGATCGACATCGCGAAGTTCTTGATCGCGATGATGTCGTTGACGATGTCGCGGATTTCCTCGCGCGCGCTTTCGGGATCGAGCTTGGCGAGCTGCGACAGGTCGATCGTATCGATGAGAGCCGAGAACACCTGGCTCTTGGTGTCATAGTAGGTTTCGCTCTTTTCGCGGCCCCTCCTCGGTTCCGGCGCCATGGGTGGCGCTTCGACCGCGCGCCTGGCCGGCGGCGCGACAGGTGCGCTCGGCTGAGGCGTGGCCGCGGGCCGGGCAAGCACCGCGGTGTCGGCCGGACCCGCGGCGGCCGGCGCAATCGTAGCCGGTGCCGGTGCCGGCTGGCGGAATTCCGGCGTGAACCGGTTGCCGTCGTCGTTGCCTCTTTTACCGAACATGACCGACTACCGACCCCATTGCGTCACTTCTTGTTGCGCGAGAGCTTGCCGAGCAGACTGCCCAGGCCAGCTTTCTTCTTCGCCCGGATTTCGCTGCGGCCCGTCAGCACATGGGCAATCTCGTTGATCGTGGCCACAACCGGATTCTTGGCATCCATCTCGCCCAGCATGCGCCCGTTGTTTGCGGCATTGCCGAACAGCAGGGGATCAAAGCCGATGACCGACATTGGTGTCAGGCCGAGCGGTTCGGCGAAATCGGATGCCGAGATCTCGGGCCGCTTGGGCACGCCGGCCTGGTTGATGATCAATTTCGGCGGCGGGTCGTTCGGACGAAGCCGCTTCAACATGTCGACCAGGTTCTTGGTGTTGCGCAGATTGGCCAGTTCCGGAGTCGCCGTGATGACGATCTCGTCAGCCTTGACCAGCGTGTTCTTGGCCCATCCCGTCCAGACATGAGGAACATCGAGCACAAGCAGCGGCACGCTGCGCTGCGCGGTATCGACAAGTTGCGCGAAGGCATCGGGATCGAAGTCGTAGACGCGTTCCAGCGTCGAGGGCGCCGCAAGCAGCGACAGGTGCTCGGCGCATTGGGTCAACAGCCGGTCGAGATAGACTTCGTCTATGCGCTCGGGCGAGAACACCGCCTCGGCAATGCCCTGGGCCGGATCCTGGTCGAAATTGATGTTGGCGGTGCCGAAGGCGAGATCGAGGTCGGCGACAACGACCTCGGATTTGAACAGCGAGGACATTGCCCAGGCGACGTTGTGGGCGATCGTGGAAGAGCCGACGCCACCCTTGGCGCCGACGAAGGCGACGGTGCGGCCGAGCGGTTCGGCATCCGGATCGACGAAGATCGACGACACGACGCTGACAACGTCGGCCATCGACACCGGCGCGATGACATATTCGGAGATGCCGGAACGGATGAGTTCGCGATAAAGGCCGACATCATTGTAGTGACCGATCACCACCACTTTCGAGGATGGATCGCAGTATTCCGAAAGCTGGGCGAGTTGCTCCAGCAATTGCTTGGGTTCGCTGCGCGATTCCAGCAGGATCAGGTTCGGTGTCGGCGCCGACTGGTAGAATTCGATTGCGGTGGCGACGCCGCCCATATGGACCTTGAGATGCGCCTTGGTCATGCGACGGTCCTCCCCGGCGCGCTGGACCGGATTGGCAACGCCCTCGGTCTCGCAGAATGCTTGGATCGAAATGCGCGGAACCGGCCGCAACGCCTGCATCGCGGCGACGTCCTGCGGCGAGGTATCGCCGCCCTCGACGGTGGCGTCATAGGCAAGGCTGCTCATGGTCATGCTCTTTCCGTGGCCTGTTCCTGGCGTCGCTTCTTTCCGAAGGCGGCTTAGTAAGTCACTTCCGAGTTGCCGAGGAATTCATCCGAAATGCCCCTGTCTTGGTAGACACCGATGGCTTTGCTGCGATTTGCCGCATCAATGGTGGTAGACTTGCGCGGCCCGAGAAGGTCGGCCGGATTGGCCATCTGGGCGGCCAGATTGTTCTGATAGGAGCAGCCGAAATCGGCGTAGTGCTTGTTTTCCGACGTTTCCACCAGGTCATCGGGCCAACGTCCGCATTTGTCGGTCTGTGCCCTCACCGCGATATAGGAGACGCGCACCGGGGCTGATGCCTCGCTCGATCCAGCCTGATAGGAGACCACGACGATCCGGTTGCGCTTGATACCGGCGGCGGCCGCGAGCCGGGCGAAATCACGGCCGGCCGCCGTCGCGGCAAGCTCGTTGGCGGATCCGCTTGGAACCTGGATCGTCAATGTCGGAGCGGCAGACTTGTCGTAGCCGTCGAGGAACCCCAGAAGCGTGTCGCGCTGCGCGCCGGTCATGCCACGGTCGCCGGCGCCAACGGGAAGATCGATCTTCTGGTTCTTCTCCGCGATGACGATCGGATGATTGGTGCGATAGTCGTCGGGGATGGCGCCGACGGTAACGCTGTCGCGGTGGGCGCAACCGGCCAGGAGAGCCGTCAACGCTGCCGCGAGGATCGGAAGGACCCGCAGGCCTGTCCGAGAACGGCCGGAGCGCATCGCCATGGTCTTTGCCTTCAATACTGACTGAGACATGTCCGCTTTCCCGTTCACTTGTAGATGAAGCCGACAACGCCATGATAGCGGCCGTTGGGCCTGTCGGTCTGCATGGTGCCGTAGACGCGATTGACACGCCCAAGGAACATGCCGGCCCCGTCGCTTGGAGGGTTGAAATTGTCGTCCGGCTTGGCGAGTTCATTGCGCGCCACCGGCTTCACCAGATAGGGCGTAATGATGATGACGAGCTCGGTCTCGTTGCGCACGAAATCCCTGCTGCGGAAGAGCGCGCCGAGCACCGGGATCTTTGTCAGTCCAGGCAAGCCGTTGACGGCTTGCCTGACATCGTCGCGAACAAGGCCGGCGATCATCATGGAGCCGCCGGAGGGCAGTTCCACCGTCGTATCGGCAAGACGCTTGCGCAGAGACAGGACATTCGTGCCGGGACTTGTCACACCCGAGGACAGCGAAACGGACCCTTCGGTGGTCGGCTCGGAAACCGACGTTCTGACTTTCAGGCTGATGCGACCGGGAGACAGCACCACCGGCTGGAACTCCAGGCCGATGCCATATTCGATCTTGTCGATGGTATAGTTCTTCAGGCCAGTCTGGTTGTCGGTCGACACGTTCGCCGTGACGCCGCTCACCATGTTGTATTCACCGCCGACCTTGAAGGTTGCCTTCTCGCCGGATACGGCAGTCAAGGTGGGCTCGGCCAAGGTCTTCATGACCCCGGACTGCTCCATGGCATTGACATAGGCTTGCAGCCCCGAGGCGCCTATATTGAACCCCGAATTCGACAGCTGCTTACCGAGTCCGGTGAAATTGTCGCTAATCGCTCCATAGCTGATGCCGTTGCTGCCGCCACTGCCGACCATATTGACGCCGAGCTGCTTCATCACGGAACGGCTGACTTCGGCCACCGTTACCTTCAGCGTGACCTGATCATCTCCGATGATCTGCAGCAGATTGACGATCTGGCTGACGCGGCGCTCCTGGTCCGGATTGTTGATGTCGACACCGCTCTGGGCCGAGCCGCCAGCGGCGGTCTGCGAATATTGTCCCGTCGTCGCTTCACCGCCGGACACAAACATATTTGCCAGCTGTTCGGCACGCTTGGCATCCAAGGGGGTATCCACGGTGCCGGTCAGAACCACGTTGTCGTTGAGCAGTTCCACTTTGACGGCCGAGGTCGGAAGGAAGCGCTTGATATAGTCTTCCAGGCCGGCGACGTCGCGCTCGATGGCCAGGTCCAGGCTGGCGATCTGTTCGCCGTTCGGTCCAAAGACGAAGATGTTGGTTTCGCCGACCGACTTGCCAAAGAGATAGATACGCCTTGCGGTACGGGTCACGGCGTCGGCAACGGAGGGATTGGCGACAAGAATGTCATAGGCATCGCTCGGCAGGTCGATGACCACCGACTTGTTGAGGCCAAGCTTGACGCGCTGGGTGGCTGTCGTGGCCGACACCTGCGTGCTCTTCGCCTCGACGCCCTGCACATTCGCTCCGACGAGCAGCAGGCCGAATGCCATGGCTACGATTGCCGGCAGTTTAGCGCTTAGCCTCATTTCCTTGCCCCTACCTCGGAGACTTCGCCCGACTTGATCAGCCTCACCGTTCCCCTGCGACCATTGCCGGAAACGAGATAGTCGGCCTCGTCCACATTCTTTTCCTGGGTGTCCGTGATCGCCCGCAGCGCCAGCGTCAGGCGATCCGCCATCTGCTGGGCAACGGTGATGATCTCCGCCTGTTTGGGTGTCAGCTCCAGCGTGGCGGTCTGGCCTACCCTGGTCTTCTTGCCTTCCTCGTCTTCCTGGATGGTCTGATCGATTGCCAGAACGCGGATATTCTTCAGGATGGTCTCGGTGCTGAAGCCGGCCCCGGTGTTGGCATCGGCCCTGCGGGTCATGATGACGTCGACGAAATCGTTTGGAAGAATGAAGCCGCCGGCCGACGTGTCGGCCGATATGGTCGTGGCGACGGCCCGCATGCCGGAAGGCAGGATGGACGACATGAAGCTTTGCCCCTCGCCGATCAGCTTGGAGCGCCGCACGGGCTCGCCCGCATACATCGGCACACGGGCAATCGACCCTTTCAGCTTCTCCAGGGCATCGGGAGCGGTGGCCTTGGTGATGAAATTCGCGTTGATGCCGTCAGCGGGCCAGGATTGCCAGGCGATGCTGTTCTGGAGCGCGTTGCCCATCGCGACATCACCCGAAAGCACGAGCACATCCTGCAGGGATACCGCCGGAGCCTGGGGGCCAGAATCGACGACGATCTGAGGCGGCGGAGCGACCATGTTTTTTGCGACATAGCCAGCACCGCCCGCCGCGGCCACCGCCACGCTCAGAATAATCAATCGGGATGCTGGCATCTGTCCGAACCCTCGCCCTTGGCAAACCACCTAGCCAAGCCGGACTTTGCAGCGGCAATCGTCAAAACAAGGTTAATGCAATGCTTACGATCGTGATTAATTTAAGGTTTACATAAATTGGATGGATCGCGCCGAGATGCGCGGAAATGCTGGGCCGCCGCTCCGCAAGACGGCTTGCAAGGCATGCCAGCCGACGAAAAATTGATGAATTCAGTTCGCCAGCCTTGCCAGCGCCCATACCATCATGGGGGAATCGGGGAAGGTCAGCAGTCCGCCCAGGCCGAGCGCGATCCCGTAGGGAACACCGGCCGACTCTTCGGCGAAATGACGCAGGAATGGATTGCGGCCGGTGAAAACCGCCAGCGTCGATTTCCGGTAAAGCAGGATCGCGATTGTCAGAAGGCCGCCGATGAATGTCGAGACGACCAGATATTCGACGAGATGCACGTTGAGCCCCATCCACACGGCCGTGGCGGCCAGCAGTTTGGCGTCGCCGCCGCCCATGCCACCCAAGGCGAACAGGCCGAACGTCACGGCAAGGACGATGGCGCCGGCGGCGAAATGTCCGCCATAGGCTGCCCAGTCCATGCCCGTCAGCGGCGCCACCAGCGCGAAGACGACGACAAGCAGCACCGGCACGCGATTGGCGATCGTCATCGACAGCATGTCGGAGATCGCGGCAAACAGCATGCAGAACGGGAAGACGACGAAGATCAGGGCTTCAAGCATCGGCGCTTATGCCTATTGTGCGGATTTCCAGGATACTCAATCTAGGTCGGTTCGATTAACGATTGATGAGGTCCGCATGAAAAGACGGTCGTTGTCAGCAGCACTCTGGACCGGTCACAGAGAAACAGGGGCCGCAATGTGGCGGCCCCTGTCCAGAATGCAATCCAGGTGATCAGCAAATAAGCAGATCAGCTGCCGCTGCTGTTCAGCGTTGTACCGATGGTCGTGAACTTGGCGTTGATGGCATTGCCGAGCGCGCCTGCGCCGGTGATGATGGCGAGCGCGATGAGAGCGGCGATCAGACCATATTCGATGGCGGTCGCGCCGGATTCGTCCTTCACGAAACGTGCGATGAGATTAGACATTCGAGAGCTCCTACTCCACGTGTTACAGCACTTCCGTCAACTTCTGTGGTGGTTGATCGGATGCTGCAAATCTAGGGAGAAGCTCTTTCGATCGGCTTAATAAACAGCCTTACTGATTCCTTTCCCGGCTAGAACACATTGCGTGGTTAACTCCACACTAAGCGCTGGCTAATGTTCTGTTTTGCGCCTCGACGCCGCAAACGGCAAGGGCTTGGGCAGGCTTGCGACGCCTGCACGAGTCCGATGATGCGCTCGGCCATGCCGATCGCCACATCCGGGCGCAACAAGTCAACTTAACCGTTGGTTCACCAATCTCGTTCATGTTCCGTTGAACAGTCCGCTTGCGTGGAGCGCCGTGATGGCCGTGCCGAGATCCTCAATTCTGATTGCCGTGCTTCTTGCCGCCAGCTTGACCGCGCCCGCCAGGGCCGGCGCCGGGATCGAGGTCACCATGAACCAGGCCAAGATCGTGAAATTGTCGCGCCCCGCCGATACGATCGTCGTGGGCAACCCGGCAATCGCCGACGCCTCCGTCCAGGATGCCTCGACGATCGTGCTCACCGGCAAGGGTTTCGGTGTCACCAATCTCGTCGTTCTCGACCCAGAGGGCAGCCCGATCGTCGACGCACAGGTTACCGTGGTCCGCCAGGCGGCCTCGTCGGTTCGCATTTACCGGCGCGCGGAGGTCCAGACCATGTCGTGCACGCCCTATTGCGAAAGCTCCTACAAGAGTGACGCGGAGAAATCGTCCGAAGCCGAGATGAGCGTCAGCAAATAAGCCATGCGGGCAGTGCCAGCGCCCAGGTTACTGCCTGGTTAAAGCGCCTGCGCCGAGTTTAACGATCATTCAAACCGGACCTCAATTGGTTTGCACTAATACACCTGTCAGCACCGTCCAGGATGGCAGGAACATCGCATGAGCAAGGAATTCGGCTCGACAGATCAACGCAAGATCGAGCGCGCCAGGCCTTTCCAGCGCTTCGTGCGCGACCGGCGCGGCGCCACGGCGCTGGAGTTCGCGCTGCTTGCGATGCCGTTCGCGCTTCTTGTCTTCGCCATCCTTGAAAGCTGCATCTCGTTTGCCAGCCAGGAGGTGATGGCCAACATTACCGACGATGTCGCGCGCCGGCTGCGCACCGGCCAGTTGAGGGCCGCCGATGTTGCCGGAGATAATTTGAAGAACATGATCTGCGGCAAGCTGGAAATCATCGTTTCGCAGGATTGCCCCAATCAGCTGAGCGTCGATCTTCGCCAGTACACGGCATTCGCCGATGCGGCCCAGGCCGGCTTCAGGATTCAGGGCGGTAACATCCAGCTGACGAATAGCGGCGCCGATGTGCCCTTTACCGTCACGGCGGGTGCGGCGGAGTCAAGGAACATGCTGCGGGTTTTCTACAAATGGCCCATCATGACCAACCTGATGGCGCAGTCGATGGGCGGCAACAAAACGCTGCATTTCGCTTCGGTGACCTGGCAGAACGAGCCGTTCGACAACTGAGACAATCACCGAAGCAACAACAAGAAAAAAGGCAGTGAATATGATGCGTGCGGGGGCACATCAGGGAATTGCTGGGCTCTGGGGCAAATCAATGCTCTGGGGCAAATCAATCCGGTTCTGGTCCAATCGTCGTGGCGTCGCGGCGGTCGAGTTCGCGCTTATCGCGCCTATCCTGCTGGTCATGTATTTCATGACCATGGAGGCTTCGCAGGCCATCGAGACGAGCAAGAAGGTCAGCCGTGTCGGCAGCATGGTCGCCGATCTCGTCACACAACAGCCGACCATCGCCAAAGTGGACCTCGATGCCATCATGAAGATCGGCACCTTGACCCTTCAACCCTATAACCGCTCCGTGCCGGACATCACCATCACGGCCATACAGGTCACCACCGATGCCACGCCGCAGGTCCTGGTGGTGTGGTCGCGCAAGGTGGTCAACGGTGTGAACGGCGTCGGAGCCACCGCCGGCACCGCCACCACGGTTCCGGCAAGCCTCAGGGTCCCCGGAACCTTCCTCGTCCGCGTCGACAGCACCCTGGCCTATAAGCCGATCATCAGCTGGACGACCGACAGCCAACAGAAGCTCGGGTTTGTCGAGACGCTCGCCAAAGGCATGACGATGGGCGAAACCTATTATCTGCGTCCCCGCAGAAGCGTCACGATCCCTTGCAGCGATTGCTGAAAGACTTATTGCCGCCCATCGACCGATACCATCCGCACGATGGCCTCCGCCGCCGCATAGTCCTTGGGAGCCACGGGCATGAAGCCGCCAGCATGCTTCGGCTCCAGAAGGTCGTAGACATCCGGCGTCGTCGATTTGAGGTTGGTGAGGAACACGGTCAGCCGACGCTTGGCTTCCGGATCGAGGTCGCCGCGCACCGCATGGGGACCGTATCTCAGCAGACCCGACGTCCACACGACCTGAAGGGCCGAGGCCGAAAGGCCCGACGATTCGAGCCTTGCCTGCGTGCCCCCAGGCAGTCGCGGCTGACCGTCGGCCGCTGCCTTCACCCAGCCGAACATGGCGTCGGCCTCGCCGTCGACGAGCATGGTTTCAGCCGCCGACGCCGACGGGGCATGGACAAGGAATGGTGCGTCTTCGGCGATCCTGACATGTTCGGCGGCCAAGCCCGCCAGCGGCAAAAGCGAACCGCCGACGCTGTCCGGCGGCGGCATGGCGATCCGGCGGGTCTCCATGTCAGCCAGGCCGGGCAATTCGCCGTCCCTGGTCAGCAGTACCGAGCGGATGCCGGCCGCACCGTCTGAATCGACCGGAACCACGAGCGGCTCGATGCATTCGCAGCGTTGCAGCGCCGTGGCGTAGGCGGTCGCCGAATAGATGGCGTATTCGATCCGCGCATTGGCCTGTGCCTCGATCAGTGCCGCGTAATCGCGGGCAACGACGAATTCCACCTTCATGCCGAGCGCATCGGTAAAAGCTTGCGTCAGCACGGCCAGCCCCGGAACGGTATTGCCGGCGCCGGGTTCGGCGAGGATACCGATGCGAAATGTGCCGATATCGTCGCGCCAGTCTGCCCACGCCGGTCCACAACAGAACGCACCGTTCACAGCCATGAGGGCAGTCCATGTCTTGAGCGCAGCCTTCATGACGGGACCGCCTTGCCTCTTGTTTCGTCCATGGGCGCCCAACTGGTCGCGACACCTGATCTTTGCGCCTTCCGAATTGCCAAGGCCGCCATGGAACCCTATGTCTTGAGGTCCACACTGGCAACAAATGACCCGATGGCGCGTGCATTCCTCTTTGTCCTGGATTCCTTCGGCATCGGCGGCGCGGCCGACGCAGAACGTTATGGCGACGCCGGTGCAAACACGCTGGCGCACATCGCCGAAGCTTGCGCGGAAGGGCGCGCCGATCGCGACGGGCTTCGTCAGGGACCATTGTTCGTCCCCCATCTGGCATCGCTGGGACTTGGCAAGGCGGCCGAGACGGCGACAGGACTGGGTTTTACCCATTTCGGGACGGACCTGCTCGCCAATGCCTTCCATGGCGCGGCGCAGGAGATTTCGAGCGGCAAGGACACGCCTTCCGGCCACTGGGAGATCGCAGGCCTGCCAGTACGCTTCGACTGGGGTTATTTCCCGGATACGGTTCCCGCCTTTCCGGCCGACCTGACCGAGGCGATCATCCGCGAGGGCAAGGTTTCAGGCATCCTCGGCAATTGCCATGCGCCAGGCACCGAGATCATCGAGCGGTTCGGCGAGGAACACATCCGCACGGGCAAGCCGATCTGCTACACGTCGGTCGATTCCGTCCTGCAGATCGCCGCGCATGAGATCCATTTCGGCCTGGAGCGGCTCTATGAATTGTGCCAGGTGGTGCGCCGGCTGGTTGACCCGCTGAGGATCGGACGGGTGATCGCGCGCCCCTTCGTCGGCGAGACGTCAGCCACCTTCGAACGAACCTACAACCGCCACGACTACGCCGTGCCGCCACCCGAAGCGACATTGCTCGACCGGCTGACGGCGCGCGGCAGCCGCGTCATCGCCGTTGGCAAGATCGGCGACATCTTCGCCCATCGCGGGATTTCGCAGGTGCGCAAGGCGGCGGGCAACATGGCCATGTTCGACCAGGCGCTGGGCGCCATGGACGAGGCCGGCGACGGTGACCTCGTGTTCGCCAATTTCGTCGATTTCGACACCGAATTCGGCCATCGCCGCGACGTCGCCGGTTATGCCGCCGCACTCGAGGCCTTCGACCGGCGTCTGCCGGAGGCGTTTGCGAAGCTGAAGCAGGGCGACCTTCTCATCCTGACCGCCGACCACGGCAACGATCCGACCTGGCGCGGCACCGATCATACGCGCGAACGCATTCCGGTCATCGGCACTGGACCCGGCCTCAAAGGCGGCGACATAGGGCTGAGGGCGACATTCGCCGATATCGGCGAGACGGTTGCTGAACATCTGCGACTGGCGCGCGGCCGTAACGGCACGTCCTTCCACGCCACGATTGGCGGTCATGCCTGAATTGCCCGAAGTCGAGACAGTCCGGCGCGGCCTGCAGCCGGTCATGGAAGGTGCTCATCTGACCAAGGTCGAGATGAGACGACCCGATCTGCGCTTCCCCTTTCCCGAACGGTTCTCGGAGCGGCTGACGGGCAGGACGGTCACGGCGCTTGGCCGGCGCGCCAAATATCTGACCATGCATATGCAGGGCGGTCCGGTTCTGATCTGCCACCTCGGCATGTCGGGCTCCTTTCGCATCGAGACCGGCGACGACGACGAGACACCGGGCGTGTTCCATCATGAGCGTTCGAAGAGCGCGGCGCACGATCATGTCGTGTTCCATGTCGTTTCCGCGGCCGGCGCGCGCTCCCGGGTGATCTTCAACGACCCGCGCCGCTTCGGTTTCATGCTGTTTGCGGAAGAGCCGCCGGAGACGCATCCGATGCTGGGCGGACTGGGTGTCGAGCCCACCGGCAATGCGCTGGACGGCGTTCTGCTTGCCTCGCTGCTGAAAGGCCGCAGAGCGCCGCTCAAGGCAGCGCTTCTCGACCAGAGGCTGATCGCCGGCTTAGGCAATATATACGTCTCGGAGGCGCTCTGGCGCGCAGGGCTGTCACCCCTGCGCGAGGCAGGCACCATCGCCAAGCCAGGCAAGAAGGCCAGGGAACAAAGCGAAGGCCTCGCCGAGGCAATCCGTTCGGTCGTCGCGGACGCCATCGCGGCCGGCGGGTCTTCACTGCGCGACTATGTGCGCACCGATGGGTCGCTGGGTTATTTCCAGCATTCCTTCGCCGTGTACGACCGCGAGGGTGAGCCTTGCCCCAAGCCCGGCTGCAGCGGCCATGTCCAACGTATCGTGCAGAGCGGACGCTCGACCTTCTATTGCCGAACCTGTCAGAGGTAAGCTAGACCGCCGTCGAGCAAGGAGAAGCAGCCCATGGACTATGAGACGATCATCACCGAGACGCGTGGCAAGGTCGGGCTGATCACGCTGAACCGGCCAAAAGCGCTCAATGCGTTGAATTCCCGGATCCTTGCTGAACTCGTCTCGGCCGTGAACGGTTTCTGCGCCGATCCTGGCATCGGCGCCGTGGTTGTTACCGGTTCCGACAAGGCCTTCGCCGCCGGTGCCGACATCAAGGAAATGCAGGCGATCTCCTACGCGGATGCCTACAGCCAGGACTTCTTCGTTGGCTGGGAAGAGTTCACGCGGGCACGAAAGCCGATCATCGCGGCGGTGGCCGGCTATGCCCTGGGAGGCGGCTGCGAACTCGCCATGATGTGCGACTTCATCATTGCCGCCGATACGGCCAAATTCGGCCAGCCCGAGATCACGCTCGGTGTCATTCCCGGCATGGGCGGGTCGCAACGCCTGACCCGGTTCGTCGGCAAATCGAAAGCAATGGACATGTGCCTGACGGGACGAATGATGGATGCCGCCGAGGCCGAACGTTCGGGCCTGGTGTCGCGGGTCGTTCCGGCCGCCGAGCTGGTCGAAGAGGCCGTCAAGGCGGCGGCCAAAATCGCGGATTTCTCGCTGCCATCGGTGATGATGGCCAAGGAAGCGGTGAACCGGGCCTATGAGACGACGCTTGCCGAGGGATTGCGCTTCGAACGCCGCCTGTTCCACTCGCTTTTCGCGCTCGAAGACCAGAAGGAAGGGATGGCGGCGTTCGCCGAAAAGCGGAAGCCGAATTTCACCAACCGGTAGGGCGTGGCGGGCCAGCGTCCGAAACCCGTGGCATCGGCAAAAAGAACGCCCGTCGGCGTTGACGCGCCGGAAAAGCTGAACTATAAGCCGCACCAACCGAGGCGGCCCCGTGGCTGCCCGTTTGTTTTTTGCGCCCTGCGGCACGCCGCGTGCGCCGACCAGATCAGAAGAGAGGCATCATGGCCAACACATCCTCGGCCAAAAAGGCAACGCGCAAGATCGCCCGCCGCGCAGCGATCAACAAGAACCGCCGCTCGCGCGTCCGCACCTACGTGCGCCAGGTCGAAGAGGCACTCGCCTCCGGCGACAAGGCCGCCGCACAGGCCGCCTTCAAGGCAGCCGAGCCGGAATTGATGCGCGCCGCAACCAAGGGCGTGATGCACAAGAACACAGCGTCCCGCAAGGTGTCGCGCCTCGCCCAGCGCCTCAAGGTGCTGTCGGCCTGACATCGCCTTTTCAGGACGATCTTCTTCGAACCCGGCCGATCGCGCCGGGTTTTTTCGTTTGCCGGCAAGTACTTAAAAAGAATAGCCGCAGACAGCCCCAAGTGCAGGCTCCCGAGTTCGAAATGGTTTGCCGGCACATACATGCCCGCTGATGATCGGCGCGCTTGAAAAGCGCCGACTGAAAAAACTCCGCCCCGCACAAATAGGCATTTGTTTTCAAATTGTTAGCGACAGTCATCCACAGCTTGTCCACAACGCGCCGAAGGGACGGGAGGACAACTGGCTGTCAAGTGAATTATTTCAGAAAATTTCGCGCTGGCCCGGCTTTTTCATATTCGTCGGAAAAGGGTTTGAATCCCAATGGCTTTGTCAAAATATGCCGCCGCGGCATGGCGCTCCAACCCGCCCGAGGTAACCAGATTCCTTAAAAATCCGTTAGACGTGGCCTTGCCCTATCCACAGCGATTTCGGTAATGTCGATCTATCGAACGGGGCGGGCCTCTGGCCCTTAACCCAGCCTTACGCGGCCAGCTTAAATTGGCGGGATTTGCGACGTGGATCAAGTCCGCGAACGGGTATGGTTTGCTCTTTTTCGATACGGTAGGGGACTGGCGTAACTAGACATGGCAGGTAGGACGGCGCGCCGGCGCTCTTTCGCCGGACGGTGTTGTATTGCCCTGACATACCCAACGCGGACTGGCTTCCATGGGCCGGCACCGGTTCCCGCCGGATAGTGGGCGACGTTCATTGCCGGCGGCGGCAATGGGCATCGTAGCGAGGACACGGTCGCCGGAAAAGGATGCAGGAGGCGCATCCCCAGCGAAAAACAGGTACAGAAAGGCAAGGAACTCGATCATGCAGAGCGGCATCGAAAGGGAGCTTACGGGCGACCTCCCATTTCCTGGAACTTTGATCGGAGCAAACGAGATGGCGGTCTCCAGCGACGCGGAACAGAAGTTCGACCGGGTCAAGGCCCAGTTGAAGGCGCGCCTGGGAACCGAAGTTTATTCCAGCTGGTTTGGACGCATGAAGGTCGCGGAAGCGTCCAAGGGCATTGTCCGCATCTCCGTGCCCACCGCGTTCCTGCGCTCGTGGATCAACGGCCACTATCATGATCTCATTTCAGAGCTGTGGAAGCACGAGGATCCCGAGCTTCTCAAGATCGAAATCGTCGTGCGCACCGCAACCCGTCAGGGGCGCGGCCAGCCCGAACCGGAATTGGCGCCGGCTCGCAAGATGACGCGGCAGACGCAGACGGCGCTGGCCGCCGGCACCGTCAGTCCAGGTAGGGTGGAGCGGTCTCCGATGCCGCGTCCGGGCGTGCCGGTCGAGAGCGAGTTCCGCCACAATGTCCTGGGATCACCGCTTGATCCGCGTTACACGTTCGGCTCCTTCATCGAGGGACCGTCGAACCGCGTTGCCTTCGCCGCCGCCAAGGCCGTGGCGGAATCGCAGTCGAGCGCGGTACGCTTCAATCCGCTTTTCCTGCATGCCACCGTCGGGCTCGGCAAGACGCACCTGCTGCAGGCCATCGCGGCGGAATCGCTGAAGCAGAACCCGAAGTCACGCGTCGTCTACCTCACCGCGGAATATTTCATGTGGCGCTTCGCCACGGCGATCCGCGACAACAACGCACTGACGCTCAAGGAGCAGTTGCGCGACATCGATCTCTTGATCATCGACGACATGCAATTCCTGCAGGGCAAATCGATCCAGCATGAATTCTGTCATCTGATCAACATGCTGCTCGACAGCGCCAAGCAGGTCGTCGTTGCCGCCGACCGGCCACCGTCGGAGCTGGAATCGCTCGAACCGCGGGTCCGTTCGCGTCTCAACGGCGGCGTCGCGCTCGAAATGTCGGCGCCCGATTTCGCCATGCGGCTCGGCATGCTCAAACTGCGTCTGGCCACGGCCAGGATCGACGATGCATCGCTGGGCATTTCCGAAGAGATCCTCAACCACGTTGCCCGCACCGTGACCGGCAGCGGACGTGAACTGGAGGGCGCCTTCAACCAGCTCCTGTTTCGCCAGTCGTTCGAGCCGCAGATCACCATCGACCGCATCGACGAGATTCTCGGCCACATCTATCGCACGGGCGAGCCGAAGCGGGTCCGCATCGAGGACATTCAGCGTATCGTGGCGCGTCACTACAACGTCTCGAAGACGGAATTGCTGTCCAATCGGCGCACGCGCACCATCGTCAAGCCGCGACAGGTCGCCATGTATCTTTCGAAGGTGATGACGCCGCGCTCACTGCCGGAAATCGGACGGCGCTTCGGTGGCCGCGATCACACGACGGTGCTGCACGCCGTGCGCAAGATCGAGGACCTTTCCGGCAATGACAACACGCTGGCGCAGGAACTGGAATTGCTGAGAAGGCTGATCAACGACCAGGCCTGACCGGCTGGAAAGCGCCCGCTTGCGGGGTTGGCCAGCTTTATCCCCAGAAAGCCCGCGCAACCGGCCCGAACCGGTGGCGCGGGCTTGCGTTCACTGGTTTTTTCCTGTCAGTTTGCGTAGATTCTGAAGCCTGTTCAGAGCTTTCGCGGGGCGCCGGCAGCCGGAGACCCGTTCATTCATTCAAGCGAGCCTGTTTCGTCATGCGTGTTATCCTGGAACGGTCAAATCTCCTGAAGTCGCTCAACCACGTGCACCGCGTGGTCGAACGGCGCAACACCATACCGATCCTGTCGAACGTGCTTCTCAGCGCGGACGGCGCCAGCCTCGAAATGAAGGCCACCGACCTCGACCTGGAGGTGACGGAAGCGACGCCCGCCAAGGTCGAGCGCGGCGGCGCGACGACGGTCCCCGCGCACCTGCTCTATGACATCGTGCGCAAGCTCTCCGACGGCGCCGAGGTAATGCTGAAGACGGATGAGGACGGCAACGCCATGACGGTGACGTCGGGCCGCTCGAGCTTCCGCCTGCAGTGCCTGCCGCAATCCGATTTTCCCGAGCTTTCGGCCGGATCCTTCTCGCACATCTTCCGCCTCGATGCGGTGGCGCTGAAGGGCCTGATCGAGAAGACGCAGTTCGCCATCTCCACCGAGGAGACACGCTACTATCTCAACGGCATCTACCTGCACACGCATGAAGTCGGCGGCAAGCTGAAGCTGCGCTCGGTGGCAACCGACGGCCATCGGCTGGCGCGCGCCGAGATTGACGCGCCGGCCGGCTCCGAGGGCATGCCGGGCATCATCATTCCGCGCAAAACAGTGAGCGAGTTGCAGAAACTGGTCGACGATCCGGATGTCGCCGTGACCACCGAACTGTCCGACACCAAAATCCGCTTCACCATCGGCAGCGTCGTCCTCACCTCGAAGCTGATCGACGGCACCTTCCCGGACTATCAGCGGGTCATTCCGACCGGCAACGACAAGAAGCTGATCCTCGACCGCCAAAGCTTCGCCGCCGCGGTCGACCGGGTCTCGACCATCTCTTCCGAACGCGGCCGCGCGGTGAAGCTCTCGATCAGCGAAGGCCAGGTGACGCTTGCGGTCAACAATCCGGATTCAGGCAGCGCCACGGAAGAACTGGCGGCCGACTATTCGGCCGACCCGATCGAGATCGGCTTCAACGCCAAATACCTGCTCGATGTCGCCGCGCAATTGACCGGCACGGAGGCCAAATTCATGTTGGCCGATGCCGGTTCGCCGACGCTGATCCACGACATGGCCGATGAGACCGCGCTTTACGTGCTGATGCCGATGCGGGTATAGCCGGCGCGGCGTCGCTGGCGATACGACTAGGCCTTGGTTGCGGCGACTTCTACAGGCGGATAGCGGTTGCCGGCACAAACCCACATAAGTAAGCTCACGCTTACCAATTTTCGCAACTATGCGACCCTTGCGATAGATGTCGCGCCGGGCGCCGTGGTCTTTTCCGGCGACAATGGTGCGGGTAAGACCAATCTCCTCGAAGCGATCTCCTTTTTGACACCGGGACGCGGCTTGCGCCGCGCAGCCTACGGGGATGTGGCCCGTGAGGGTGGCGATGGCGGTTTTGCCCTGCATGCACGGCTCGACGGACCTGAAGGCGAGGTCGAGATCGGTACAGGCATTTCCGGGGGCGACACCGCGGAGAGCGGCAGGCGGGTGCGTATAAATGGAGCCGCGGCGCGGGCCGAGGACATGCTGGAATGGCTGCGGGTCGTGTGGCTGACGCCGGCGATGGATTCGCTGTTCACCGGGCCGGCCGCGGATCGCCGGCGCTTTCTCGACCGGCTGGTGCTAGCGATCGATCCCGGCCATGGCCAGCGCGCACTCGACTACGAGAAGGCGATGCGAGGCCGTAACCGCTTGCTGACGGAAGGCTCGCGGGATGCCAGCTGGTTCGAGGCGATAGAGACGCAGATGGCCGAGACCGGCGTGGCGATAGCGGCCGCGCGCGCCGAGTTGGTGCGCCTGCTGGTGGCCATGATCGACCGGCTGCCCGACACCGGACCGTTTCCGCGGGCCGATATCGGCCTTTCGGGTGAATTGGAGGCCGAGATTGCCGGTGCGCCGGCGGTCGATGTCGAGGAGCGGTTCCGACGGGCGCTTGCCGATGGCCGCGACCGCGACCGCGCCGCCGGACGTACCCTCGAGGGCCCGCACCGCTCGGACCTCATGGTCCGGCACCGGCCCAAGGCAATGCCGGCCGAACTCTGCTCGACCGGCGAACAGAAGGCGTTGCTGGTCGGCATCGTGCTGTCGCATGCCCGGCTGACCGGCGAAATGTCCGGCCTGACGCCGATCCTGCTGCTCGACGAGATCGCGGCGCACCTCGATGGCGGCCGGCGCGCGGCACTGTTCTCGATCCTGGAAGACCTGAACTGCCAGGCTTTCATGACGGGTACCGATGCGGCGCTGTTTTCCAGCCTGCATGGCCGCGCTCAGTTCCTGACGGTCGACCATGGCACGGTTGGGCCAACCGAAGACCCCTGACAAGATTTTTCGGCCGCTATATGGTCCTGACATGACTACCGCCCTCACCGCCGACGAGATCGAACGCTATGCCCGCCACATCGTGCTGCCCGAGGTCGGCGGCGCTGGCCAGCAGAAGCTCAAGCAGGCGCGGGTGCTGGTGATCGGCGCTGGCGGGCTCGGGGCGCCGGTGCTTGAATATCTCGCCGCGGCCGGTGTCGGCACGCTCGGCATTGTCGACGACGACACTGTTTCGCTCTCCAACCTACAACGGCAGGTCATTCACGGCACCGATACGGTCGGCATGCTGAAAACCCAGAGCGCCGGCGCTGCGATCGCCCGCATCAATCCCAACATATCGGTCGAAACGCACACATTCCGGCTCACCGCGGAAAACGCCCCTGCCCTCGTCGCCAAGTACGATATCGTCGTCGACGGGTCCGACAATTTCGAGACGCGTTATGTGGTTGCCGATGCCTGCGCCAGCGAAGGGAAGCCGCTGGTGCATGCGGCCGTCGGACGTTTCGATGGCTCGGTCACCGTGTTGAAGCCTTTCGAGGACGGCAGGGACGGCAAGCCGAACCCGAGCTATCGGGATCTGTTTCCCGAAGCCCCGCCGCCGGGCCTGGTGCCGTCCTGTGCGGAGGCCGGAGTGCTCGGCGCGCTGACCGGCGTCGTCGGCACCCTGCAGGCAATGGAGGCGATCAAACTGGTCACCGGCATAGGCGAGCCGCTGATCGGCCGGCTGCTGCTTTACGATGCGCTCGCCGCCCGCTTCGAGACCATCCGCTACAAAAGACGCTGATCTTGGAACAAACCCGTGTTTCGATCACGCAAATCCCCGCCGATTTCGGCCGCTGGGGTGATGTGCTTGCCCTGATCATGCATGCCTTCGCCTTCATGGACGGCATCATCGACCCGCCGTCGTCGGCTCACCTGCTCACAGTCGAAGCACTGCGCGCCAAAGCCTTGCGGGAGACAGGCTTTCTGGCGCTCGACGGCGACAGGATCGTGGGCTGCGTTTTTGCTCTCGAAAAGGCCGAGGGTCTTTATGTCGGCAAGCTCGCCGTCGCCCCGGACCGGCAGGGGCAAGGCATTGGCCGGCGGCTGATGCAAGCGGCCGAAGATCTGGCCCGCAGCCGCGGCAAGGCCGACATCGAACTGGAGACGAGGATCGAACTGGCCGCAAATCATGCCGCCTTTGCCCGGCTCGGCTTTCGCGAAACCGAACGGACGGCGCATGAGGGCTATGACAGGCCGACGTCCATCACCATGCGCAAGACCATTTCGTAAGCTTCGGTTTATGAGAGCCGGCGCCTGGAAGGTTTTCAGGTCCTGAGCGGCAGCACGCGGTCCGGCGGGCGATGGCCATCGACGAAGGCGCGGATATTGATGATGACCTTCTCGCCCATGTCGATGCGGCCCTCGAGCGTGGCCGAGCCCATATGCGGCAGAAGCACGACCTTGTTCCTGGCGGCCAGCTTCAAGAGCTTGCCGTTCAGGGCCGGTTCGTGCTCGTAAACGTCCAGGCCGGCGCCGGCGATCTTGCCGTCCTGGATCAGCTTGACCAGCGCTTCTTCGTCGATGATGTCGCCGCGGGCAGTGTTGACGATATAGGCGGTGGGCTGCAGCAACGCGAGCCGCCGCGCCGACAGAAGATGAAAGGTAGCGGGTGTCGAGGGACAATTCACCGAGATGATGTCCATGCGGGCCAGCATCTGGTCGAGACTTTCCCAATAGGTCGCCTCCAGCCCATCCTCGACCGCCGGCAGCACACGATGCCGGTTGTGATAGTGAATGGACAGGCCGAAAGCCTTGGCTCGCCTGGCAACGGCGGTGCCGATGCGGCCCATGCCGACAATGCCGAGCCGCTTGCCCCAGATGCGCCGGCCAAGCATCCAGGTCGGCGACCAGCCGGCCCATTTCTTGTCGCCCGTGAGCACACTGGCGCCTTCCGCCAGCCGGCGCGGCACCGCCAGCATCAACGCCATGGTCATGTCGGCGGTATCTTCGGTGAGCACGTTGGGCGTGTTGGTGACGGTGATGCCCCTCTTGGCCGCCGCCGCCACGTCGATCTTGTCGACGCCGTTGCCGAAATTGGCGATCAGCTTGAGATTGTCGCCGGCCTGGGCAATCAGTGCGGCGTCGATCTGGTCGGTCACGGTCGGCACCAGCACGTCGGCTTCCTTGACCGCGGCGACCAGTTCCGGCTGCGTCATCGGCCTGTCCTCGACGTTCAGCCTTGCGTCGAACAGCTCGCGCATGCGGGTCTCGACCGGGTCGGGCAGCTTTCGCGTGATGACCACGAGAGGCTTCTTTTTGCCTACCATTGTTTCCCTCGTTGAGACCTCTTTAACCAAGACAGGCGAAACTGAAAGCCGGTCGCGGTAGCCGATTTACCCATGTAACAAGCGGTGCCGCCGAAGACAAAGAAAAAGGGGTGCCGCAGCCATCGGGCCGGTGCCGAAAGGAACGAAAGTGTCTGGTTTCGCGTCGCTTCGCCTGGCCCTCAGCGCAGCATTTCTCGGCGCTCTTCTCTATTCTCCGCTTGCCGGCGCGCAAAGCGCGGCCGCTCCCGCCCAGAGCGCCATCACGCTCGGACCGAGCGGCCTGCCGCTGCCGCGATTCGTCAGCCTGAAATCCGGCCGCGTCAACTCGCGTGTCGGCCCCGGCGCCAACTATTCGGTCGACTGGATGTATATGAAGGCTGGCCTGCCCATGGAAATCATCCAGGAATTCGATACGTGGCGGCGCGTGCGCGACGCCGACGGCTCGGAAGGATGGATCAACCAGTCGCTGCTTTCGGGCCGGCGTACCGCAATCGTCGCTCCCTGGCAGCGCGGCAAGGGCGGCCAGATCAATCTTCTCAAGAGCCCTGAAAAGGATGCCAGAGTGGTGGCGATCGTAGAACCCGGCGTCATGGGCACGATCAAAGCCTGCGACGGCCAGTGGTGCGAGATGGCGTTCGACGGCCACACCGGCTGGCTTGCCCAGTCGGTCGTCTGGGGCGCTTATCCGGGCGAGCGGGTCAAGGACTGAACGTTTCGCTTTCGCGCCCGATACGGCCGAGATGGGTATCCTGAAATCCTGTTGACAGCTTCAAGCCGTAGCCCAGCGCGCGGTCGATCGCGATATGCGCGATCCAGATCAGTGCGACGGCGTTGCCGACCGCACTGCCGGCGAGGTGCCCGGCAAGCAACACAAGCACCGGTACGATCAGAATGTGCAAGGCGTTGTAGGCAATGGCGCCGACGCGTGGGCCGCCGAGATAACCCAGCATCGACAGGTCCGGCGCCAGGATGAGCAACGCGAAGAGCCACCAGGAAACGCCTGTCGCGCCATAGAAGACGATCGCGGTAGCCGCCGCGACGGCCCATTCGAGCCGCACTGTCCAATCGAGAAATTTCATCCCAGACCGATTATTCGGGCCAGACCGATCATTCCGGACGCTTGGGACGCAGCCTCACCACGATATCGACATTGGCGATCTCCATGCCTTCGGGCGGCTCCGGCAGATTGGTGACGGTTACCGGGCCGTTGGCGATGTCGAAAATCCTGTTTTCGCCTTCGATGTAGAAATGGTGGTGGTCGGAGGTGTTGGTGTCGAAGTAGGTCTTGGAACCTTCGACGGCGAGAATGCGCAGCAGCCCCGCTTGGGTAAACTGGTGAAGCGCGTTGTAGACGGTGGCCAGCGATACCGGCACGCCAGCGGCCTGCGCCTCCTCATGCAGTTCCTCAGCCGACAAATGGCGGTCGCCCTTGGCGAAAAGCAGGTCGGCTAGCGCAATGCGCTGACGGGTCGGCCTCAGGCCGGCTTCACGTACCCGCTTGTCCACAGCGACATTTTCCTTCCGGCAGCCCCGGTCCATCTGGTCTTCCAAGCTCGCAGTCCCGCTTCAAGACACGCCCAGAATGGCAAAAAAATGAATGTCTGCCGGAACCGGACCCCTGTTGACATATATTCTGTCGCCCGAATGCGATCAATAGCGCGCATTGACCCGGGCAGACTGGCGGGTTAAGCGCAAACGCCGGTTTCCGGCCTGAAACAGATTGTGTTAGGACACCAACGACAAGGGCGCGCTACCGCCCGGACGATATGGGGACGAAATTGATGGCGGGTTCGAAATCCAGCTACGACTACGAAGAATTGCTGGCCTGCGCTCGTGGCGAGCTGTTCGGAGAGGGCAATGCCCAGTTGCCCTACCCGCCGATGCTGATGTTCGACCGTATCACCGAGGTCAGCGAAACCGGCGGCGCCTTCGACAAGGGTTTCATTCGCGCGGAATTCGATATCAAGCCCGACCTGTGGTTCTTTGCCTGCCATTTCATCGGCAATCCGATCATGCCGGGCTGTCTCGGCCTTGACGCCCTGTGGCAATTGACCGGCTTCTATCTCGGCTGGCTTGGCGAACCCGGCAAGGGAATGGCGCTGTCGACCGGAGAGGTCAAGTTCAAGGGCATGGTCACGCCATCGGTCAAGAAGGTCGAGTACGGCGTTGATTTCAAGCGTGTGATGCGCGGCCGGCTGGTGCTCGGCATCGCCGATGGCTGGATGAAGGCGGATGGCGAGCCCATATATGCGGCGACGGACCTGAAGGTCGGTCTGTCCAAGCAGTCGGCGGTCGCTTGACCGCAGCCCTGGCCCGCGCATTGGCCAGCATCCCTGGAAGGAGTTGCGAATGAGACGTGTCGTAGTCACAGGCCTCGGCATCGTGTCGTCGATCGGCAACAATGCCAACGAGGTGCAGACCTCGCTGCATGACGCCAGATCCGGCATCAGCTTTTCCGATTCCTTTGCCGAACATGGCTTCCGGTGCCAGGTCTGGGGCGCGCCGACGCTCGATCCTTCGGCGATGATCGACCGCCGCGCGATGCGATTCCTAAGCCAGGGCGCGGCGTGGAATCACGTCGCCATGGACCAGGCGATCGCGGATGCCGGCCTCGACGAGAGCGACATCACCAACGAGCGCACCGGCATCGTCATGGGTTCGGGCGGTCCCTCGACACGCACCATCGTCGAGGCGGCCGAAACCACGCTCAAGAACGGCAGCCCCAAGCGCATCGGTCCCTTCGCGGTGCCGAAGGCGATGTCGTCGACGGCCTCGGCAACCTTGGCAACATGGTTCAAGATCCATGGCGTCAACTATTCGATCTCCTCGGCCTGCTCGACCTCGGCGCATTGCATCGGCAATGGCTACGAGCTGATCCAGTGGGGCAAGCAGGACATGGTCTTTGCCGGCGGCCACGAGGATCTCGACTGGACGATGTCGGACCTGTTCGACGCCATGGGCGCCATGTCGTCGAAGTTCAACGACAGGGCCCCGACCGCATCGCGCGCCTACGACGCCAATCGCGACGGCTTCGTCATAGCCGGCGGCGCCGGCGTACTGGTGCTGGAAGAGCTGGAGCACGCCAAGGCGCGCGGCGCCAAGATCTACGCGGAGATCGTCGGCTACGGCGCCACTTCGGACGGTTTCGACATGGTTGCGCCCTCGGGCCAAGGCGCGGTCCGCTGCATGCGCCAGGCGCTGGCGACGGTTTCCACGCCGGTCGACTACATCAACACGCACGGCACCTCAACGCCGGTCGGCGATTCGAAGGAAATGGGCGCCATCCGTGAAGTGTTCGGCGAGAAGATGCCGTTCATCACGTCGACGAAGTCGCTGACCGGCCATTCTCTGGGCGCGGCGGGCGTGCAGGAATCCATCTATTCGATCCTGATGATGCAAGGCGGCTTCATCGGCGAAAGCGCCCATATCGAGACGCTCGATCCGGAATTCGAGGGCATGCCGATCGTACGCAAGCGCATCGACAACGCAGGGATCGACACCGTTCTGTCGAACTCCTTCGGTTTCGGCGGCACCAACGCGACGCTCGTTTTCCAGCGCTACTCCGCATAAGGCCAAGTTTTTCATATAAGGATTGCCGGCCATGGACGGATTGATGAAGGGCAAGCGCGGGCTTGTCATGGGTGTCGCCAACGATCATTCGATCGCCTGGGGCATTGCCCGGAAATTGTCCGAACAGGGGGCGGAACTGGCCTTCACCTACCAGGGCGAGGCTTTTGGCCGCCGGGTCAAGCCACTCGCCGACAAGCTCGGCGCTTCGCTGGTCGTTCCCTGCGACGTCGAGGACAGCGCTTCGGTCGCCGCCACGTTCGAGACGCTTGGCAAGGCGTGGGGCGGACTGGACTTCGTCGTCCATGCCATCGGCTTTTCCGACAAGAACGAGTTGAAAGGCCTCTATGCCGATACCAGCCGGGACAATTTCGTCCGCACCATGGTGATCTCCTGCTATTCCTTCACCGAGGTGGCGCGCAATGCCGCGCCCCTGATGACCGCCGGCGGCTCGATGATCACGCTGACCTATGCCGGCTCGGTCCGCGTCATGCCGAACTATAATGTCATGGGCGTCGCCAAGGCTGGCCTGGAGGCCAGCGTGCGCTACCTCGCCAACGACTACGGCCCGCGCGGCATCCGGGTCAACGGCATCTCGGCCGGTCCGGTGCGTACACTGGCCGGCGCCGGCATTTCGGACGCCCGCCACATGTTCTCCTACCAGCAGCGGAACTCGCCGCTACGCCGGACGGTGACGATCGACGAGGTCGGCGGCTCCGCGCTGTATCTCCTGTCCGACCTTGCTTCCGGCGTCACTGGCGAAATCCACTATGTCGATTCCGGCTACCATATCGTGTCGATGCCGACCCTCGACGAGTTGAAGCAGACGGATGGCGGTCGCGACTGACGAGCGGCCCCGGTCACGCGGGTTTTTTGCCAGTAAAGAAAATAATCCTCTCCGGTAAAATTGGATTCATTCGCGGAAACCCATTTTAAGAAGGTTTCCGCTATAAAGCTTCCCATCTGGGGACCTTTTTCATGCCAGCCGCCATCAACCCGAAGCGAACACCCGTGTTCCGACTGCTCACGATAGCAAGTTCGGGCATTGGCAGTTTCGTCCTCGGAATCTGGGGGCTGAAGCACGGTCTCGGCGACGGATTTGCCGGCATTTCGGCTGATATGATGGTGTCGATCATGGCCGCGCTTTGTGCGCTGGCCGCATCGGTGGCGGCGATGTCCTTCTTTGCTGGTGTCGATGAATCGGCGGATTTCGTCTTCAACGAAACCCATTTCGACAAGCTGACCGGACTGCTGGCCCGCCCGGCGATGGTCGGCAAGATCGCCGAGGCGGCATGCGCGACAAGCCGCACCGGGGAACCGATGTTCCTGATCGACATCGACATCGACCGGTTCAAGCAGATCAACGATGCAATCGGCTACACTCACGGTGACGAACTGATCCGCGCCTTCACCAAGCGGCTGCGCGACTGCGTGCCGGCGCGCGCACTGATCGGGCGGATCGGGGCCGGCGAGTTCGCGGTGCTGCTTCCCGATCACCAGATCCAGGGGACCCTGGAAAGCATGGTCGAGAGGCTCATCGACGAGATGATGGAGCCGTATGAACTCAGCACCCACCAGCAATCGGTGAGCCTGTCGGTGGGCATCGTGGCGATGCCCAAGGATGGGATCGATCCGGTCCTCATCCTGCGCCGTTCCAACCTGGCGCTGCAGAATGCGCGCGCCAGCGGGGTTGGCAACTGGTCGGTCTTCAACAGCGATATGGGGCGGGTGGCCGACCATCGCCAATGGGTCGAGTCCGAACTGCACAATGCGTTCGAGCGCGGCGATTTCGACCTGCATTATCAGCCGCAGCTCGACCTTCCGACAGGCCGCATCGTCGGCTACGAGGCGTTGATCCGGTGGCAGCATCCCGAACGCGGCATGATCCCTCCGATGGAGTTTATCCAGATCGCCGAGGAGACCGGCATGATCAATCCGATCGGCGAATGGGTGCTGCGCAAGGCCTGCAGCGATGCCCGCCATCTGCCGGACGACTGTTTCGTCGCCGTCAACATCTCGCCGGTCCAGTTCATGACCAAGGATTTCGTCGGGCTTGTGCGCGACACGATGCGGAGCACCGGCATCAAGCCGTCACGGCTGGAACTGGAAGTCACCGAGACGGCGATGATGCAGGACCGCGACCGCGCGGCCGCCATCCTGAAAGAACTCGCCGAGATGGGGATCTCGGTCGCCGTCGATGATTTCGGCACCGGCTATTCCAACCTCAGCTATCTGATCGACTTCTCATTCGGCAAGCTGAAGATCGACCGCTCCTTCGTCAGCCGTATCGATACCGATGCGAGCTCCGGCGCGGTCGTGTCGACCATTGTCGGGCTTTCCCGGGCGCTTGGCGTCAGCATCATTGCCGAGGGCGTTGAGACCGAGAACCAGGCGACACTGCTGCGGGCAGCTGGTTGCGAAGTGGTGCAGGGCTATCTGTTCGGCCGGCCGGCGCCGCTCAAATTCAGCGCTGGTGACAGGCACGCCACCGACGAAGTCCGGCGCGTCGCCAATCTACACTGACCTACAACATGTCGCGGCAATAGGATTCGCCCGACCTGCTGTAAGCTTCCGATTTATGGATGGCGTTGTCCCCGAACCGATGACACTTCCGGGCGACACGCATTAAATGCATCGCGTCAGCGCCGTGCGACAAACACCTTGAACATGCCGTCGCGGGCAAGCTCGGCGTGGCTGGCAAAGGCGGCCGACAGCACCGGCTCGTAGGGAAGCTGGCGGTTGGCGACCATGAACAGGCGCCCACCGGGCTTCAAGGCCTTGGCCGCGGCGCGGATCATGCCGACGCCGATCTCGGGCTCGGCCGCACGGCTGCGGTGGAAGGGTGGGTTCATTGCGATGACGTCGTAGCGGCGCTCGACAGGCTCGGCCAGCAGATCCGTCCAGAAGAAGCCCTGCGCCACGGTGTTGGCAAGGTTGCCCCTGGCGGCCTCCAGCGCATCGAAATCGGCTTCGTAAAGATCGAGGGCCGACAAGCCCGGACAGCGGGCAGCCATCTCGGCCGCCACATAGCCCCAGCCGGCGCAGAAATCGGCCGCGGTGCCACGCAAATCACCGGGCAGATTGTCGACCAGCAGTTTCGAACCGGCATCGACGCGGTCGAAGGAGAACATGCCGGGTGCGGTGCGGAACCGGTCCTCAACAAGCAAGTCGGGATTGGCGGCGCGAAGCGCGGCGGCGGCTTGCACATCAACCGGACGACGCAGCCAGAAGGCAATGCCGTGATATTTTGGCATGTGGCTATCAAGGAGAACAAGATCGCCGACGCGCTTACGCAGGCTTGCGATGCCATCCTCCTTGCCACCGGCAATGACGATCAATCCACCCTCCGCCACCCGCTCGAGAGCCTCGGCGATGCGCAGTTCGTTTTCGCCGCGATGGCGGCCGGCGAGCACAAGCACTGCATCGAAATCCTCACCGGCCGATCGCGGCGTGACCGTGAAGCCAACCGCCTGCAAAGCGCGGAAATACGGGCGAAAGCCCTGTACGAGATGCAGCGTAGCCTCGAAGCCTTGTGGCAAGCGCAGGCCGGGTTCGGCGCCAAGGAAGAGAATGCGCTCGTCCCTGCCCGGCGGGGAAAGAGCCCCGGCCTCGAATGGATGAAAAAGCGTCTTCAACGCTTCAGCGGACATGGCCGTGCTCCATAAACAAAAGCGGGCGCGACATAAGCCGCGCCCGCTTCGATTTTTCCGTCAGAGGCCTCAGGCGGCGTTTTCTTCGCCTTCGGTCTTCTTGTCGCGGGCGATTTCCTTGCCGGTGGCCTGGTCGACGACCTTCATCGACAGGCGGACCTTGCCGCGCTCGTCGAAGCCCATCAGCTTGACCCAGACCTTGTCGCCTTCCTTGACGACGTCCGAGGTCTTGGCGACCCGGTCGTTGGCAAGCTGCGAGATGTGGACGAGGCCGTCACGCGGACCGAAGAAGTTGACGAAGGCGCCGAAGTCGGCGGTCTTGACGACCGTGCCTTCGTAGATCTCGCCGACTTCCGGCTCGGCGACGATGGTGTGGATCCACTTCTTCGCCGCCTCGATCTCCTTGGCGTTCGACGAAGCGATCTTGACCGTGCCGTCGTCCTCGATGTTGATCTTGGCGCCGGTCTTCTCGACGATCTCGCGGATGACCTTGCCGCCCGAACCGATGACGTCGCGGATCTTGTCGGTCGGGATGTGCATGACCTCGATGCGCGGCGCGAACTCGCCGAGTTCAGGGCGGGCGCCGGTCAGGGCATGGGACATCTCGCCGAGGATATGCAGGCGACCGTCCTTGGCCTGGCCAAGGGCGATCTTCATGATCTCCTCGGTGATGCCGTCGATCTTGATGTCCATCTGCAGCGAGGTGATGCCGCCTTCGGTGCCGGCAACCTTGAAGTCCATGTCGCCGAGGTGATCCTCGTCGCCCAAGATGTCGGAGAGCACGGCGAAGCGCTCGCCTTCCTTGATCAGGCCCATGGCGATACCGGCCACCGGCTTGGCCAGCGGCACGCCGGCATCCATCAGCGCCAGCGAGGTGCCGCAGACGGTAGCCATCGAGGACGAGCCGTTGGACTCGGTGATCTCCGAGACGACGCGCAGCGTGTAGGGGAACTGGTCGGCGGAGGGCAGCATCGGACGGATGGCGCGCCAGGCGAGCTTGCCATGGCCGATTTCGCGGCGGCCCGGCGAACCCATGCGGCCGGTCTCACCGACGGAGTAGGGAGGGAAGTTGTAGTGAAGGAGGAATTTCTCCTTGTACATGCCGGTCAGGGAATCGACGTACTGCTCATCCTCGCCGGTGCCGAGCGTGGCAACCACGAGCGCCTGGGTCTCGCCGCGGGTGAACAGCGCCGAACCATGGGTGCGCGGCAGGACGCCGACTTCGGAGACGATCTTGCGAACCGTGCTCAAGTCGCGGCCATCGATGCGCGCGCCGGTGTCGAGGATGTTCCAGCGAACGACCTTCGCCTGCAATTCCTTGAATACCGAGCCGATCTGTTCGGAGGTGTACTTTGCGTCCTCGCCTTCAGCCGGGGCAAACGCGGCCTTGACCTTCGCCTTGACAGCGTCGACGGCGGCGTAGCGCTTCTGCTTGTCGACGTTCTTGTAGGCATTGCTGAGCTCGTCGCCGACGATCTTCAGCATCTCGGCCTCAAGCGCGGAATAATCCGGCGCGGTGAAGTCGCGCGGCTCCTTGGCGGCAACTTCCGCCAGCTTGATGATGGCGTCGATGACCGGCTGGAAGCCCTTGTGGCCGAACATGACAGCGCCGAGCATCAGCTCTTCGCCGAGTTCCTTGGCTTCCGACTCGACCATCAGCACGGCATCAGTGGTGCCGGCAACGATGAGGTCGAGCTTGGATTCCTGCATCTCGTCGACATGCGGGTTCAGCACATATTCGCCATTGATGTAGCCGACGCGCGCGCCGCCGATCGGGCCCATGAAGGGAACGCCCGACAGGGTCAGGGCCGCCGAGGTGGCGACGATCGACAGGATGTCCGGGTCATTTTCGAGATCGTGCTGGACGACGGTGACGACGATCTGCGTGTCGTTCTTGTAGCCGGCGGCGAAGAGCGGGCGGATCGGGCGGTCGATGAGGCGGGAAACCAGCGTTTCCTTCTCGCTCGGACGGCCTTCGCGCTTGAAATAGCCGCCCGGGATCTTGCCGGCGGCATACGTCTTTTCCTGGTAATTGACGGTCAGCGGAAAGAAGTCGAGACCGGGCTTGGGCTCCTTCATCGAAACGACGGTGGCGAGAACCTTGGTCTCGCCGTAGGTGGCGAGCACCGCGCCGTCGGCCTGGCGCGCGATCTTGCCGGTCTCCAGGATGAGCGGACGACCGCCCCATTCGATTTCCACTTTGTGGTGATTGAACATGTCTTGTCCTTAATAAGCGGAAAGGGCCGCGCCGTTTCACGGTGCGCGGATGCCCTTTGCCTGGCTTCCTTTCTCGGGCAGCCACGGGCAAGACAACGGGAAGCTCGGGTGACTTAGGCGCGACAAGCGCGCGCGAGCGTCCTGCAATCCTGCCCCATGACCGTCCATGGGCGGTTTCGAACGGCCCTTTGCACGCTCGAAACCGGGTCTGGCCAGCCTATGCGACTGGCAGAATGCGCGACCGGCGGGCTCTCCGAAGAAAGCCCGCCGGTCAATTCGTCAACGGCGCAGACCGAGCTTCTCGATCAGTGTCTGATAGCGCGAGTCGTCCTTGCGCTTGAGATAATCAAGCAGGCTGCGGCGCTGGGACACGAGAGCGAGCAGACCACGGCGGGAATGGTTATCCTTCTTGTGGTCCTTGAAATGGTCGGTCAGGTTCTTGATGCGCTCGGAAAGGATGGCCACCTGGACTTCCGGAGACCCGGTATCGCCCTTGGCGGTTGCGAATTCACCCATCAATTCCTGTTTGCGCTCGGCAGTAATCGACATCGTGTTTTTCCTTATCTGTTTGAGGAAACGGGTCGCCCACAGCCGGGATGTCGTCCAGCAGGGGCCGTGCATGCAAAGCGTCAAGGCGCTATGCTGCGGCGCATATAGTGCAATTCCCTGAAAAACACCAGCCCAATTCACAAGCCGGCTTTTGAGGCTCAAATGACAGATTTAAACCCGATCAAAGCCATTTCTTCCATTTGAAGAATGCAATCAGCCCGACAGCGACGGCAGCCATGAACAGCAGAGACAGGGGATAGCCGTAGTACGCCTTCAGCTCCGGCATATTCCAAGGCGAGCTGGCAGGGTCGAAGTTCATGCCCCAGATGCCGACCAGGAAGGTGAGCGGCATGAAGATGACCGAAACGATGGTGAGATAGGAGATGACGTCGTTGGTGCGGGCCTGGCTCAGCGACAGATGCATTTCGATCAGGCCGGTCAGCATGTCGCGCTGGGTCTCGACCAGCTCGATCAGCCTGAGCGAATGGTCGAGCGTGTCGTTGAGGAAGACCTTGGTCTCGGCTGTGACATAGGCCACGTCGTTGCGGATCAGCGTTGCCAGGGCATCGCGCATGGGCCACAGCACGCCTTTCAGGACATTGGCATCGCGCCGCAATTCGTGCAGCTGCCGCATCTGGTGCTTGTGCGTCGAATGCAGCATCTGGTCCTCAATGCTGTCGACCAGGTCGCCGGCAGCCTCGATCGGCGGAAAATAGCTGTCGACGATGGCGTCGATCAGCGCATAGGCGAGATAGTCGGCGCCGCGCGTGCGCAACCGGTTGGGGGCCGAACTCTCGATGCGCTTGCGCACCGGATCGAACGGATCGCCCTCGCGCTCCTGAAAGGTGACGACGAAGTTCTCGCCGAGGAAGAGAGCGATCTGCTCATAGCGATGCGACGTGACATCGTCGATCATGCGCATGACGACGAAGGCGTGATCCTCGAAGAAGTCGACTTTCGGCCGCTGGCCGGTGTTGACGACATCCTCCAGCGCCAGCGGATGCAGGCTGAAGATGCGGCCGATCTCCTCGATCAATTGGATGTTGGCAAGGCCGGTGCAGTCGAGCCAGATGACGGGCCATTTCCGGCAACTGGCCTCGACGTCGTCGATGCTGGCGTTCTCGATGGTCTTGAACTTCTGCGGCGAGATCAAGGTCAGCCGCAGTTCGGAGCGCCGCGCCGCCGGATCGGCGATCAGCGTGCCGGGCGAGGCGCCAACCGGAGGCCGTCTCGTCTTCACCGGCGCCCTTTTTTTCACCACCTCGGCCTTTGCCATGCCACCACCCGTCGAACCTGCTTGTCCTATACCGCCATGGCGATCAGACCGATCACCCGGCAAAGACCCGCTTGGGCTTGAACATGCCTTGCTCGATAGCGCCGATGGCGACGAGCTTGCCGCGCGCCGTCGCACAGGCTTCTTCCGCCTCCACCGGCGCGTCACGGCCACGAATGATGACCGGATTGCCGAGGCGGATCTTGGTCGCGGCATCGTCGCTGATCGCGATCTGCGGCAGGCAGTCGAGCGCCGCCGAGGTGTCGACGAGAAGCCCGTCGATGGCGCCGAAATCGATAGGCATCTCCACTGCGTCCGCGGCATCTGCCTCCGGATCCGGTTTATCGTCACCTTGCGCGCCGAAGCGCGCGGCCTCGAGTTCGGCGATGGTGACGAAGTCCTCTGGCGTAAACGGCTCGACCTCGACCCGGCGCAGTTCGCTGATATGGCCGAAGCAGCCGAGGTCGCGGCCCATGTCGCGGGCCAGCGAACGCACATAAGTGCCCTTGCCGCATTCGACCTCGAAAATCGTCTGGTCCGGCTTGTGCTCGACAATGTCGAGCCGGCCGATCTCGATCTCGCGCGGCGGTATGTCGACCGTCTCGCCTTCGCGGGCGAGGTCGTAGGCGCGTTCACCCGCAATCTTGATCGCGGAAAATTGCGGTGGCGTCTGCATAATGACGCCGGTGTATTTCGGCAGCAACACCCGGATATCGGCTTCCGATGGACGCTGATCGGCCTCTTTCGTCACCGGACCTTCGAGGTCATCGGTCGACCGCTCCTGTCCCCAGGCAACGGTGAAACGGTAAATCTTGGCGCCGTCCTGCACGTAGGGCACGGTCTTGGTGGCCTCGCCGAGCGCGATCGGCAGCATGCCGGAGGCAAGAGGGTCGAGCGTGCCGGCATGGCCGGCCTTTTCGGCCTGGAACAGCCATTTGATCTTGGAGACGGCCTCGGTCGAGCCCATACCGACCGGCTTGTCCAGCACCACCCAGCCGGAGACCGGCCGGCCCTTCTTCTTGCCGCGACGCCCCATTATTCTTCTTCCTTGTTGTCGTCGCTATCCAGGTCGCGTGCCACTTCGGGTGACTTCAGCAGGTCGTTGATCCTGGCGAAATTGTCGAAGGACGTATCCAGCCGGAAACGGAACTCCGGCATGTACTTCATCTGCCGGAGCGCGCCGGAGACGCGGCCGCGCACGAACTTGGCATGCTTGTTCAGCGCTTCGATCACGGCGTCGGTATCCTTTGCGCCGAGCGGAGAAACGAAGGCTGTGGCGATCTTGAGATCCGGCGACATCCGCACTTCCGACACCGAAACGACGGTATTTTCAATCAACGGGTCGATGATGTCCCCGCGCTGCAGGGTTTCCGAGAGCGCATGGCGCACCTGTTCACCGACGCGCAACATGCGCTGGGATGGGCTTGATGTGGTGGAACGGGGCATTTTTCTCGATCCTGAAAGCGTGAGGCGCGGGATGGGACCGTGCCGCATGTCTCAAATGATTATTCTCAACAGGCTTGTGGTCAACAGGCTTGGGGCGGCGGTCTTTCGACCACCGCCCGACATCGACAAGTCACTCGACCTCAGAGTGTGCGGGTCACCATCTCGACGCGGAAGCACTCGATGACGTCGCCGACGCGCATGTCCTCGTAGTTCTGGAAGGCCATGCCGCATTCCTGGCCGCCCGGGACTTCCGAAACTTCGTCCTTGAAGCGCTTCAGGGTCTTCAGCGTGCCTTCGTGGATGACGACGTTATCGCGGATCAGGCGTACGCCCGCACCACGCTCGACCTTGCCTTCGGTGACACGGCAGCCGGCGATCTTGCCGACCTTGGTGATGTCGAAGATCTCGAGGATCTCGGCATTGCCGATGAAGGTCTCGCGACGCTCCGGCGAGAGCAGGCCCGACAGAGCCGCCTTCACGTCATCCACGAGGTTGTAGATGATCGAATAATAGCGGATCTCGATGCCCGCGGCCGCGGCCGCGGCACGCGCCTGCACATTGGCGCGAACGTTGAAGCCGATGATCGCCGCGCCCGACGTTTCCGCCAGCGAGACGTCGCTTTCGGTGATGGCGCCGGCGCCGGAATGAACGATGCGCGCACGAACCTCGTCGGTCCCAAGCTTGTCGAGCGCGGCATTGATCGCCTCGATCGAACCCTGCACGTCGCCCTTGATGACCAGCGGGAATTCCTTCAGCCCGCTCGTCTGCAACTGCGACATCATCTGTTCGAGCGAGCCGCGCTGGCCGGCATGCCTGGCCACCGCCTTCTCGCGCGCCAGACGCTGGCGATATTCGGTGATCTCGCGGGCACGGGCCTCGTTGTTGACCACGGCGAAGCGGTCGCCGGCCTGCGGCGTTCCCTGAAGGCCGAGCACCTCGACCGGCATCGCCGGCGGTGCTTCCTTGATCTGCTCGCCGCGATCGTTGACCAGAGCGCGCACGCGGCCCCATTCATTGCCGGCGACGAGGATGTCGCCCGGCATCAGGGTGCCGGTCTGCACCAGAACGGTGGCGACGGGACCACGGCCCTTGTCGAGCTGCGCCTCGATGACGACGCCCTCGGCGGTACGGTCGGGGTTGGCCTTGAGGTCGAGGATTTCGGCCTGCAGCAGGATCGCCTCGAGCAACTTGTCGAGATTGGTGCCCTTGGTCGCCGAAACTTCGACGTCCAGCACTTCACCGCCCATGGATTCGACGAAGACCTCATGGCGCAACAGCTCGGAACGCACCTTCTGCGGATCGGCGTCGTGCTTGTCGATCTTGTTGATCGCCACGATGATCGGGACGCCCGCCGCCTTGGCATGGCTGATCGATTCGATGGTCTGCGGCATGACGCTGTCGTCGGCCGCGACCACCAGGATGGCGATGTCGGTCGCCTGGGCGCCACGGGCGCGCATCGCCGTGAAGGCGGCGTGGCCGGGCGTGTCGATGAAGGTGATCTTCTGACCGTTCTTCTCGACCTGATAGGCGCCGATATGCTGGGTGATGCCGCCGGCCTCGCCGGAAACGACATTGGCATTGCGGATCGCATCGAGCAGCGAGGTCTTGCCGTGGTCGACGTGGCCCATGATGGTCACGACCGGCGGACGCGACACCAGGTCCTCGGCATTGTCGGCGATGTTGAACAGGCCTTCCTCGATGTCGGACTCGGCAACGCGGCGGACCGTATGACCGAATTCGGTGGCGACCAGTTCGGCCGTGTCGGCGTCGATGACGTCGCCCGGCTTCAGGATCTGGCCCTGCTTCATGAAATACTTGACCAGGTCGACAGCACGCTCCGACATGCGCTGCGCCAGTTCCTGGATGGTGATGGTCTCGGGCAGGATCACTTCGCGCATGACCTTCTCGCGCGGCTCGTTGTGCATCGCGCGCTTGAATTTTTCCTGGCGGCGACGCATCGACGACAGCGAACGAGCCCGGGCATCCTCGTCGGACAGCGCGGAGTTCAGTGTCAGCTTGCCACGGCGGCGGTCTTCCTCGCTCTTGGTGGGCTTTGCCGGGCGCGCCACTTCGGGCGTGACCAGGCGGCGCACCGGTGCGCCGGCGGTCGCCCGCTTCGGCTTGACCTCTTCCTCCTCGTCGGCGGTCGCCAACTCGGCGGCTTGCGGTGCGCGGCGGCGCGCCTCTTCCTCGGCGCGGCGGCGCGATTCGGCCTCGGTCTGCAACCGTGCCTCTTCCTCGGCCTGGCGGCGCGCCGAATCCTCACGTTCGCGCTTGCGGCGCTCTTCGTCCTCGGCGCGGCGCTTGGCATCCTCGGCGGCCCGCTGACGGTCTTCGACCTCGCGGACCTTCGAGCCCTCGAGCGCCCTGCGGCGCGCTTCCATCTCGCTGCGCGACAATTCGTTCAGCACCATGCCGCTGCGCTCGACCGGAGCCGGCGGCGGGGGTGGCGCCTTGGGCGCTTCCTGGACGACAGGTGCCGCCACGACCGCCGGCTTCGGCGTGAAGACGGGCGCAGGCGGAGCCGCGGCCGGCTCCGGCTTGTCGCCGGGCAGCGAGAACTTGCGCTTCTTGGTCTCGACCACGACCGACTTGGTACGGCCGTGCGAGAAGTTCTGGCGCACGGTGCCCTGTTCCATGCCGGGGCGCTTCAGCGTCAAGGTCTTCTTCGGTGTAACACTCAACGTCTTGTCGTCGCCCGATTTCGTATCGCTCATTCCATATCCTCTGCGGCATCATCTTCGTCAGCAACGGCCGCAAGCATTGCAAGATCGTCCGGGGTACCGCCCCGATATCGGTCGAGCGCAACCATGCGCTTCTGGACCGCCTTACCCGCGTCTCCCGCGAGGACGGCAGCATGTATCACATTTGTACCCCCCAATGCCAAGCTCAACTCGGCCTCGGAGAAAAGTTTGTAGGCAAGGATGGAGGGGCCGCCGATATGGACGGTCGCCCGCCGCGCCTGGCTGATCTTGCGCACGCCATCCTCGGACGCTTCGGTCGCGTGGAGCACGAAAAGCGCCAGTCCGCCGCGCACCGCGCTCTCGACCTTGGTAGCGCCTAGCGAAATCGAGCCTGCCTTGCGGGCAAGACCCAGCATACCGAGGGCGTATCTGGAAAGCAGCCCGTCGACCATGCCGCCGAGATCGGGCGGCACGACCACCTGTGCCTTGAAGGCGCGGGCAAAAAGGTTCTTGGCCGCCGCCTTCTCGATATGTAGGCGGTCCGCACTCACCCAGCAACCACGGCCGGGCAGATTTCTCTTGAGATCCGGAACGACGGCCGAATCCGGGCCGACGACGAACCGGATCAGTTCATCCGGTTCGGCCTGTTTGCGGGTGACGATGCAGGTGCGATCGTTCATCTCGTCCAAGGGCGGGTTGTGTGCGATGCGGTTTCACCTCACGCACCAACGGCTTCGTCGGCCGTTTCTTCTTCGGCCGCAAGCTCGTCTTCGGTGATCCAGCCGGCCTTGAGGCGAGCGGCCAGAACCATCTGCTCGGCATCGGCGCGCGAAACGCCGTGATTGGCCAGCACGCCGGGATAGACCTTGGTCTCGCCGTCCTTGCGTTCCTTCCAGCCGGTGAGGTCGTCGGCGGCATAGCCGGCGAAATCCTCGATCGTCTTCACGCCATCCTCGCCGAGCGTCACCATCATGGCGGTGGTGACGCCGGGGAGTTCGCGCAGATCATCCGAAACGCCCAGCGCCTTGCGCTTCTCGTCGTGCTCGGCCTCGATCTTCTCTAGATATTCGCGGGCGCGGGTCTGGATTTCCGAGGCTGTATCCTCATCGAAGCCGTCGATCGAGGCGATCTCGCCGGCATCGACATAGGCGACTTCCTCGACGCTGGTGAAGCCTTCCGAGGCCAGCACCTGGCCGACCATCTCGTCGACATCGAGGGCTTCCATGAACAGCGCCGAGCGCTCGACGAATTCCTTCTGGCGGCGCTCGGATTCCTCGGCCTCGGTCAGGATGTCGATGTCCCAGCCGGTGAGCTGCGAGGCGAGGCGCACATTCTGGCCGCGGCGGCCGATGGCCAGCGACAGCTGATCGTCGGGAACCACCACTTCGATACGCTCCGCATCCTCGTCGAGCACGACCTTGGCGACTTCCGCCGGCTGCAGCGCATTGACGATGAAGGAGGCCGCCGAAGGCGACCACGGAATGATGTCGATCTTCTCGCCCTGCAATTCGCCGACGACGGCCTGGACGCGGCTGCCGCGCATACCGACGCAGGCGCCGACCGGATCGATCGAGCTGTCACGCGAAATGACGGCGATCTTGGCGCGCGAGCCCGGGTCGCGGGCGACCGACTTGATCTCGATGATGCCGTCATAGATCTCCGGCACTTCCATGGTGAAGAGTTTGGCCATGAACTGCGGATGGGTGCGCGACAGGAATATCTGCGGGCCGCGCTGCTCGCGCCGCACGTCGTAGACATAGGCACGCACGCGATCGCCATATTTGTAGTTTTCGCGCGGGATCAGCTCGTCGCGGCGGATGATCGCCTCGCCACGGCCGAGATCGACGATGACGTTCCCATATTCGACGCGCTTGACCGTGCCGTTGACGATCTCGCCGATGCGGTCTTTGTATTCGTCATACTGGCGGTCACGCTCGGCCTCGCGCACCTTCTGCACGATGACCTGCTTGGCAGACTGGGCGGCGATGCGGCCGAAATCCATCGGCGGCAGCAGTTCGGCGATGAAATCGCCAAGCTGGGCGTCAGGATTGCGCTCACGCGCCGAGGAAATGGCGATCTGGGTGGCGTAATCGTCGACCTTCTCGACCACTTCCATCAGCCGCTGCAGCTTCATCTCACCGGTGTTCGGGTTGATGTCGGCGCGAATGTTGGTCTCCTGGCCATAACGCGAACGCGCCGCCTTCTGGATCGCATCGGCCATGGCGGCGATGACGATCGACTTGTCGATCGACTTCTCACGCGCGACCGCATCGGCGATCTGCAGCAGTTCAAGTCTGTTGGCGCTTACAACCATGTTCTTTCTCCCGAGCCTGTTCGCCGGACCTTTGCGCCCGGCAGCTCAATCAAATTTCCTGTTCGTGTTCTTCCGTGGCGTCCGGTTCCGTACCCTCGGACACATCGTCGTCCGGTTCACCGCGGCGTCTCTTGGCTTCCTTGCGCTCCCTGTTGTCCTTGGACAACGCTTCGCGAATGAGGTCGTCGGTCAGGATCAGCCTGACATCGGCAATGGCATCGTAGGGCACGCGCACTGTCGGCTCCTCGCCATAGGCCGCCTTGTCGCGCTCGATCAGCACGTCGTTCTCACCGGCTTCGGCGATCTTGCCCTTGAAGCGCTTGCGGTCGGCGACGACGACCGATGTTTCCATCTTCACCAGATGACCGGTCCAGGTCACGAAATCCGATTTACGCACCAGAGGCCGATCGATGCCGGGCGAAGAGACTTCGAGGTGATAGGCCTTTTCGATCGGATCGTCGACGTCGAGCGCCGGCGACACCGCGCGGCTGACCTCTTCGCAATCCTCGACGGTCATGGTGCCGTCCTCACGCTCGGCCATGATCTGCAGCGTCAGCCCGTTCTGGCCGGACAGATGCACGCGCACGAGGCGAAAGCCGATGCCGCGCAGCACCGGCTGGACGATCAGCGCAATGCGCGCATCGATGCCGCTTTCGCGGATGATGCGATCGTCACCTTCGTTTGCCGTTCCAGTCATCGTTGCCTATCGTTGGTCTCGAACCTATCGGCAGGTAATAAAAAAGAGCGGGACCGGGTGGACCCACTCTTCGTCATACCGACCAAGAATTTGAGGCTGATATAAACGAACACGGTTCGTGTTTCAAGTCCGCAGTCCCGGCCGGACGAAAGCCTGTGGGTTCAGGGTTGTTCCAGGCGCATGGCCGCCATGCGGCAATCCGCCTGTGAGAGCCGGCGGCGCGCTCTTATTTATTAGCCATCAAACGAATTGAATTGGCGCGCTGGCGCGCGAAAGGACAAGACCATGAGCAACCGCAGGATATTCTCCGCCTTGGGCGATCTGTTCACCACATTCGGCAGCGCCGTTGCCGCGTCTCGCGCCGTGGAAGCCGGGCGCAAGCCCAGAGCCGACGACCTGCGCAATCTCGGCATGGATCCGGCCGTATTCAACAGGATCGGTCGTTTCTGACTCCAACAGGCATTCGACCCCGTCCTCCCGGCAGGTTGCCGGTTGGGCGGACCTAGGTCCTGACGAAAGTCAGATAGGCCGGCCGGCGCCCCTCGCGAATGGCCTTTGCCTCATAGCGCGTGCCGGGCCAGCCCTCATAGGAGCGATGCCAGTCCGCCGCTTCCGCAGCCTGCCATGCGAAAGCGCCATGCGCCCGGCAATGCAGCAAGGTCCAGTTCACATAAGTGTCGATGTCGGACGCAAAGCGGAATTTCGAGCCGGGTTTCAGGACGCGTGCGAAACGATCGAGATTGACCGGACTGACGAAACGCCGCTTCCAGTGTTTTTTCTTTGGCCAGGGATCGGGATAGAGAAGATCGATGCCGTCGAGCGAGGCCGGCGGCAACCAGTCAAGCAACTGGGTGGCGTCGTCGTCGTAGACCCTGAGATTGGCCAGCGGCGCTGCCCGCACGGCCATCATCATCTTGGCCATGCCGTTGACGAAGGGCTCGACGCCTATGAAGCCTGTCGCGGGCGCCTCGATGGCGCGATGCAGGAGATGTTCACCGCCGCCAAAGCCGATCTCGAGCCGAACCGCCGAAACCTCTGCTTCAAACAGGACGCGCAGGTCTGGCGGTGCCTCGGCCGTCAGATCGAGCCGGTATTTGCCAAGCCCGCTTTCCAGCGCCGCGGCCTGCTGCGGGCGCACGGGCTTGCCGCGCCGGCGACCGAAGAAGGCTTCGGTCATGCGGCTTGGCCTGTCCGCGTCACTCATCGACTGGCGCCAGTCCTGCCGCCGCCCTCAGGCCGCGACAGCATCCTTGAGCGCCTTGGCCAGATCGGTCCTTTCCCAGGAGAAAGACCCGTCACGGCCAGCCTTGCGGCCGAAATGGCCGTAAGACGACGTCTTGGCGTAGATCGGCTTGTTGAGGTCGAGATGACGGCGGATGCCTGACGGCGACAGGTCCATCACGCTGCGCAGCGCGTCCTCGAGCTTTGCCTCGTCGACCTTGCCGGTGCCGTGCAGGTCGACATAGACCGATAGCGGCTGGGCGACACCGATGGCGTAGGAAAGCTGGATGGTGCAGCGCTCGGCGAGCTTCGCCGCCACGACATTCTTGGCCAGGTAGCGCGCCGCATAGGCAGCCGACCGGTCGACCTTGGTGGTATCCTTGCCGGAAAAGGCGCCGCCGCCATGGGGGGCTGCGCCGCCATAGGTGTCGACGATGATCTTGCGGCCGGTCAGGCCTGCATCGCCATCCGGACCGCCGATGACGAACTTGCCGGTCGGGTTGATGTACCACATGCAATCGTCAGCGATCTTGAGGTCGCCCAATGCCTCGCGGATATAAGGTTCCACGACCTTGCGGACCTTCTTGGAATCCCAGCTTGAATCCAGATGCTGGGTCGACAGGACGATCTGCGTCGCCTCGGCGGCCTTGCCGTCGACATAGCGGACGGTGACCTGGCTTTTCGCGTCCGGCCCGAGCTTGCCGGCCTCACCGTTGTTTTCGTGGCGGGCCGCTGCCAGCAGTTCGAGAATCTTGTGGCTGTAGTAGATCGGCGCCGGCATCAGGTCCGGCGTCTCGCGGCAGGCATAGCCGAACATGATGCCCTGGTCGCCGGCACCTTCCTCGCCCTGACGGTCGGCGGCATTGTCGACGCCCTGGCCGATATCAGGCGACTGGCCATGCAGCAGGACCTCGATCTTGGCCGTCTTCCAGTGAAAGCCGGCCTGCTCGTAGCCGATCTCACGGATCGCCTTGCGGGCGACGGATTTGAACTTCGCCGGGTTGACGACGGGGTGGCCCGCGGCATCCTTGAGGATGTTGCCGGCCTTGTCCTTCTTCAACAACGTCTCGGGAACGCGCACTTCACCGGCGATGACGACCCGGTTGGTGGTCGCGAGCGTCTCGCAGGCGACACGGACTTTCCATGGGTCCATGCCGGTCTTCTTGGCTTCACGATAGACCAGATCGACGATTTCGTCGGAGATGCGGTCACAGACTTTGTCGGGATGGCCCTCGGCTACGGATTCCGAGGTAAAGAAGTAGTTCTGCCGCGTCACGGGTGTCCCCTCTTGAAAAACGATCGGCAGGCTGCCGATTTTGGCGCGCCACGTGTTAGCGGGGCAAAGCGCTGCTCGTCAAGCGCTGCCGCGGCTCTGGCCTGAATGTCGGAGGCGATATCTTGTGCCACCGGCGGCGCATGCCGCCGGTGCAAAGCGCATTGCGGATCAGTCGAGATCGTCCTCGGCGAGCGATTTCACCAGGTCAATGATCCTGCGGCGCACCTTGACGTCGGCGATCTTGACAAAGGCCCGGTTGAGCTGAAGTCCTTCGGGACTGCCGCAGAACTCAACAGCGAAAGCCATCGAACTATCCTCGGCAAAGCCGCGGTTGGCGGTCAATTCCTGGCCTGGCGCATCCTCGAAAAAGAAGGCGACGGGGACGCCGAGTATGGAGGCAATCGCCTGCAGGCGGCTGGCACCGACGCGATTGGTGCCCTTTTCATATTTCTGGATTTGTTGGAACGTGATGCCGAGATTCTCGCCCAGCTTTTCCTGGCTCATTCCGAGCATATTGCGGCGAAGCCGGACCCGGCTTCCCACGTGAATATCGATGGGATTGGGTTTCTTCTTGTTTTCTTCTGTCATTTTTTCCTCGCCGAATTTTTTCGGCTTTGTGATTTTTTCCTGCCCAAAGAAAGCCGGAGGCGACTGCCCCAACAGAACGATCCACCAGCTTCGAGAAATTTTCAGGCGGTACAGTATGAGTTTCTAATGTGCCAGCTGTCAATTCACCCGTAGCTTTTGCCTTACGTTCAACAGCCCCCCTACAAGCGCAAACAGCAACATGATCAGCATTCCGTTAATGCGCCGCTGGCTGGACGAAATGACCGTCTGTGCGGAAACAGGCACCTTCACATCGATGGCTCCGCGCGCGTCGATCGCAAGGGCGTCGACGACGCGGCCACGGGCGTCGACCACGGCCGAGATGCCGTTGTTGGCAGCACGCAACAAGGGCAATCCATTCTCCACCGCGCGAACCTGGGCCTGCCTGAAATGCTGATACGGTCCCGGCGTGTCGCCGAACCATGCATCGTTGGTAACGTTCACAATAAGCTGCGATGACGTAGCGTCAACTGCCACCAGATCGGGAAAGATCACCTCATAACAGATAAATGGCAGGGCACGAATGCCGCCCGGCAACGTGATGGCATGACGCTCGTTGCCGGCCGTGAACGTCAGCGGCCCGGCGACCAGCTGTTCGATGCCGAAACGAGCGAGCAGGTCGGCGAAAGGCAGATACTCGCCGAACGGCACCAGATGAACCTTGTCCACGGCGTCGGCGATCTCGCCCTTGTCGTCGATCGCCACCACGGAGTTGTAGTAGCGGCTGTCGGCGCTGGCCGCCGAGCCGCCCTCCTCACGCACGACGCCGGCGATCAGCATCTGGCCGTCGCCCAGCATGTCGCCCAGCGCCGTCAAGGCGTCAGGGCGCTCCGTGAAAAGGAACGGTACCGAGGTTTCCGGCCAGAGAATCAATTGCGGTCTTTCGTGACCTGGGTCCGGTGCCTTTGCGGAGAGGCCCAGCAAGGTGGCGAAGATGCGGTCGCGCACCGAGGCATCCCATTTTTCCGACAGATCCACGGCCGGCTGGACGATGCGGACATCGAGACTGCGCGTCGCCGGCTTTTCGGGGGCGTTGAGCCTGACATAGCCAAAGCCGACATGGGCGGCGGCGAGCACGACAAACAGCGCGGCGCCCAGCCGAAGATGCCGGCGCGCCGCCAGCAGCGCCGGCAGTGCGAAAAGGAAAACCGCGAGCGCGTTCATGCCGATCATGCCGGTCACCGAGACGCTTTGCATCAAAAGCGGCACCGGCATCGCCGCGTAGCCGATGGCGTTCCAGGGGAAACCGGTGAACAGGAACCCGCGCAGCCACTCCGCCAGCGCAAAACCGAAGGCAAGGGCAGCGATACGGCCGATATCGCTGCTCCACAGGAGCCGCGCGACCACCGTTGCGAAGCCGTAGAAAAATGCGAGCGCGAAGGGAATGCCTACCACCGCGAACGGCAGCGCCCAGGCAAAGTCGTCGGCCTCGACCAGCAGCGCCGAGCCGATCCACCAAAGGCCGGCGAGGAAATAACCGAAGCCGAACCACCAGCCGACGGCGAAAGCCGGCCGCAGGCGCCGCAACAGGCTGCCGGAGGCTTCGCCGGTCGCGCCATCGAGCAGCCAGACCAGCAGCGGAAACGAAATGAAACAGGCGGCGAAGAAATCGTAAGGCGCCTGGCCCAGAACCGTCAGCGCCCCAGCGAAAAACGCCACGAGCGAACGCCGCCAACCCCAAAGCAGAATTATCCGGCCGGCAAGGCGCTCCATGCGTATTTCCGTCGCGCGAATCAGGAGCTAAGATTTATCAGGCCGCGCCGCGCGCTCCAAACGCCGGCGTGATGACCCGGCCGCTCTCTACCGGTGCCAGCCTTCGATGCGCAGGCCACCCAACCGCTCGGCCTCTTCACGAGAAACAGAACGCACCGGTTGCGTGAACGTCCAGACATGGCCCTCGGGATCGCGCGCCCGATACTGGCGTTCGCCGTAGAACTGGTCGGCCGGCTCCTGGATTATTGCAGCACCGGCCGCGCGGGCCTGCTCGCAATGCGCATCCAGGCCGTCTTTCAGCCTGACATAGACCGATTGCGTGTTCTTGCCCTGGACCGACGCGGGGCTCGCGACATGATCGGCCCATTCAGAATCGACAATGAGGTAGCAATCGCCGAACCGCATTTCGGCGTGGACCAGCTTTCCCTCGGCATTGCTGACCACCATGCTGCGCTCGAAGCCAAAGGCTGCTTCAAGCCAATCCAGGGCAGAGCGTGGATCTTTGTAAAACACGCCGGAGCCGAGGACCGAGTGCTTGAACGGATCCTCGATCGTCATGCGACAGCAGGCTTTCAGGCCTGTTCGGTGCGCGCCGTGACCCGCCGGCGGCGTTCGCCCTTCTGGCTCTGCACGATGCGAACGCGCTTGACGCGGCGCGGATCGGCGTCCAGCACATGGAATTCGAAGCCGGGAATGGCCTGCACCACCTCGCCGCGCGCCGGCACGCGGCCGAGCGTGTTGAAGATCATGCCGCCAATGGTGTCGACATACTCGCCATGTTCACCGGCGGCGAAATCCTCGCCGATCATCTTGGCGACCTCGTCGATCTCGGCCTTGCCGTCGACGATAAACACGCCGTCGCCGGTCTGGGTGATCATCGGCTCGTCGTCGTCGTGCTCGTCCTCGATGTCGCCAACTACCATCTCGACGATGTCCTCGAGCGAGACGAGGCCGTCCGTGCCGCCATATTCATCGATGACCAGGGCCATCTGCGTGCGCGTCGTCTGCATGCGGCCCATCAGGTCGGACGCAAGCATCGACGGCGGCACGAACAGGACCTGCCGGATCAGGTTGAGCTCTCCGATGGTGCGCGCGAGGTCGACCTGGGCGAGATCGAGAACCGTGGCGACAGGCGTTTTGCGGGTTGCACGGCCCTTCCTGACGCGCGCCAGCTTGGTGATATGGGCCAGCACGTCGCGGATATGGACCATGCCGCGCGGGTCGTCGAGCGTCTCGGAATAGACCGGCATGCGGGAATGGCCGGATTGTTCGAACATGCCAAGCAAGTCACCGAGGGACGTGGCGATCTCGACCGCCTCGATATCGGCGCGCGGCACCATGACGTCCTCGACGCGCACCTCGCGCAGGCGCAGGATGTTGTTGAGCATGGCGCGCTCGCCAGGCGAGAAGGATTCGACATCGCTCGTCGTCTCGGCGAGCGCGCCGGCGATCTCTTCTCGCAGGCTGGTGCCGTTGCGTTGCCGGAACAGGCCCAGCACGCGGTTGAACAGGGAGGGGCCGGCAGGCGACGGCTCGATGGCCGCGCTGCCAGTGTTGGCAACACCAGGGGTGACGGTACTCGGACCTGATCCCTCTTCCGACGTATCGGAAGCCTTGATCGCACTGCCGACATCGGGGCGGGCGGCAGTCTCTGGTTTGTCGTTCATCGTCGTCCGGTCAATTGGTCGTTTTTAGTTACGCGTAGGGATCGGGAATGGCAAGCCTTGCCAGCGCGGCGCGCTCGATGGCTTCCATCTCCTCGGCCTCCGCGTCGGTCTCGTGATCATGGCCGATGAGATGCAGCAGGCCATGGATGACGAGATGGCAGATATGGTTCTCCAGCGGCTTGTCTTCCAGTGCCGCCTCGCGCGCCACCGTCTCGGCGGCAAGCACGATGTCGCCGAGCATCGGCGGCAGCGGGCCGCCTTTTGCCGGCGGAAAAGCCGGGAAAGACAACACGTTGGTGGGCTTGTCCTTGCCGCGCCAGCCGGCATTCAACGTACGGACATGGGCGTCGTCGGAAAAAACAATGCTGAGTTCGGAATGACCCGCCGCACCGGTCTCGGCAAAGGCGGCGTCAACCGCGCGATCGACCAGCCGCGTCAGGCTTGCTTCATCGGGCCAGTCGCCCGCTTCAACCGATATATCGATCTCGACGGGAACCGGAAGGCTCCCGCCGCCGGATGTGTTGTCCTCAGCCATGAGGCCGCATCGTCAAGATCAATTCTCGGCACCGAGGCCACGAGCCAGCTTGGCGTCCCGATCATAGGCCCTGACGATTTCCGCCACCAGCGGATGGCGGACGACGTCGACATCGTTGAAGCGTACGGTTACCGCGCCTGCCACACCGTCGAGGACACGCAAGGCTTCGACCAGGCCCGACTTGGTGCTCGGAGGAAGGTCGATCTGTGTCGGATCGCCAGTGACGATCATGCGCGAGTTCTCGCCGAGACGGGTGAGAAACATCTTCATCTGCATCGGCGTGGTGTTCTGCGCTTCGTCGAGAATGACGGCGGCGTGCGCCAGCGTGCGGCCGCGCATGAAGGCGAGCGGCGCGATTTCGATTACTTCGGCTGCAATGGCGCGCTCGACCTTGTCGGCCGGCATCATGTCGTAGAGCGCGTCATAGAGCGGCCGCAGATAGGGATCGACCTTCTCCTTCATGTCGCCCGGCAGGAAGCCCAGCCGTTCGCCCGCCTCGACAGCCGGTCGCGATAAAATGATGCGCTCGACCATGCCGCGTTCCAGCAGCATCGCCGCATGCGCCACTGCCAGATAGGTCTTGCCGGTGCCGGCTGGACCGATGCCGAACACCAGTTCCGACCGCTCCAGCGCCCGCATGTAAGCGTCCTGATTCAGGGAGCGGGCATAGATGGTCTTCTTGCGGGTGGCGATCTGGGCGGCGGAGACCTTGCCCTTGCGCTCCAATGTCGGCAGCGTGAGCTGGTCGTCGGCGGCGATAGCCATGCGCACGGCCCCGTCGACATCGGACTGGCTGATATCGACGCCCTTCTGCAGGATGCCGTAGAGATTGTCCAAGGCGCGGCGCGCCTGTTCGGCGGCCGAAGCGGATCCCTTGATGGTCAGCTGGTTGCCGCGCGAGCGTATGTCGACGCCGAGCTTCTGCTCAAGCCGGGCCAGGTTTTCGTCGAACTGGCCGTAAAGGGCGCTGGCAAGCTTGTTGTTGTCGAAAGTCAAAACGATGTGCGCCATGTCAGAAGCCCCGGATGCCGGTACCGGGGGCAGATTCTTCAGCTCCGCTGCGCTCAACCGTCTCTCCTCATCTGCCGAGACCATCAGGCCAATTCGGCGAACAGGCTGTTGTAGCCCGTCTTCGTGATTCGCACCTTGATAATGTCACCGATTTCGCCGGCGTTTTCATCAACAATAACTGGCTGCAGCCAAGGCGAGCGGCCGACCTTCTGGCCGGCCTGACGACCGGGCTTCTCGATCAGCGTATCTATGGTGCTGCCGATCAAACTCAAGCCGAAATCCTGCTGTTGCTTCAAGAGCAATGCCTGCAGGCGCTGCAAGCGGTCGTCCTTGACCGCTTCCGGCACGTGGTCGGACATCTCGGCGCCGGGCGTACCGGGACGCGGCGAATATTTGAACGTGAAGGCCGAGGCATAATTTACCTGGCGCACCAGATCCATGGTCGCCTCGAAATCGGCCTCCGTCTCGCCGGGGAAACCAACGATGAAATCGCCCGACAGCGCGATATCGGGGCGGGCGGCGCGGATGCGGTCGAGCAGCGCCAGATAGTCCTTGGCCGTATGCCTGCGGTTCATCGCCTTCAAAATGCGATCCGACCCGGATTGCACCGGCAGGTGCAGATAGGGCATCAGTGCGGCCAAGTCGCGGTGCGCGGCGATCAATTCGTCGTCCATGTCGCGCGGATGGCTGGTGGTGTAGCGCAGCCGCGCCAGGCCGGGGATTTCGGCCAGCCGGAACAGCAGCCGCCCGAGACCCCATTCCGCGGTCTTGCCCCCTTTGGCCTCGCCCTGGCCATGCCAGGCGTTGACGTTCTGGCCGAGCAGCGTCACCTCGCGCACCCCGGCCTCGGCCAGCCGCTCGGCCTCGGCGACGATCTGCGCCACCGGCCGCGACACTTCCGAGCCTCTCGTATAGGGCACGACGCAGAAGGTGCAGAACTTGTCGCAGCCTTCCTGGACGGTGAGGAAGGCGGTGACGCCACGCTTGATCACCTCGGCACGCTTGGGCTGCGGCAGATGTTCGAACTTATCCTCGATGGCGTATTCGGTTTCGACGATCTTTTCGCCGCCGCGAACACGCGCCAGCACGTCGGGCAGACGGTGATAAGTCTGCGGACCGATGACCAGGTCGACGGCCGGCGAACGCCGGATGATCTCGGCGCCCTCGGCTTGCGCCACGCAGCCGGCAACACCGATCAGCATCTCGCGGCCAGCGCTGGCCCGCTCGGCCTTCATGTCGCGGATGCGGCCAAGTTCGGAATAGACCTTTTCGGCGGCTTTTTCCCTGATATGGCAGGTGTTGAGCAGCACCAGATCGGCCTCGCCGATGACATCGGTCGCCGTATAGCCGTCAGCGACCAACGCATCGGTCATGCGCTGTGAATCATAAACGTTCATCTGGCAGCCATAGGTCTTGACGAAGACCTTCTTGGCTGCCGTGGCGTTCGCCGCCGGCTGTCCGGCCACAGTGCCGATGTCGTCGCTTTCAATCGTGTTCAAGTCCATCCGGCGGCTTCTAACGCCTTTCCGTGACAAAAAACAGACGATTCTGCCTTGGGGCGTTGGGTTCAGCGGCTCGGGAGCGGATCGGCAAGGGCCGCCTGCATCATCTCGCGCACCCGGCCTTCCATCAGCTTGGCCGTTTCCTTGCGGTTGGAACCCTTGGCAAAGGCGATCGGCTCGCCGAAATGCACCTCGACGTCGAGCGCGCCCTCGGCCATCAGCACCTTGAGATGCGGCATCAGGTCCTCGTCGCCGATCCAGGCTGCGATCGGACGGTGGCGGCGGCCGAGCGGCACGCCGTGCAGGCGCGTATAGGCGATCGCAACGGGCTGGATAAAGACCTGCTCGGCCGCGCCTTCGGAGATGGCCATCGAGGCGGCGCCGAACAGGGTGCTTTTGAAGGGCAGGACGACATTGCCGTCACCGGTCGAACCCTCGGCGAACAGCACCATGGCATCGCCCTTGGCCATGCGTCTGGCGATCTCGCTGGCCTGATCGCCAGACGAACGCTTGCGTTCGCGCTCGATGAAAACAGTGCGCTGCAGTTTCGACAGCATGCCGATCAGCGGCCAGCCTTCCATATCGGCTCGGGCGATGAATTTCACATCGGCAAAGGAGCCCAGCACCATGATGTCGGTCCAGGAGATGTGGTTCGAGGCAACCAGCAAGGGGCGTTTGTCGGACAGCGCCCCCCTGACATGGATACGCATGCCGAGCGCCCGGATGATCAGCCGGTGCCAGATCTTGAGGATGAAGGTTTCCGGCCACCAACCGGTCTTCATCGACAGGATCTGCAGCGGCACGAAAACCAGCGACCCAGCGACGACGAGGCCCAGCGCCAGGAAAATCCTGATTTTCTTGATCATCGCCCTACCATTACAGCGCCGCGCGTCCTCTTGGACGCGCAAAGGACGCTGTAACACCTTAATTCTGGCGCATGATCCTCTCCGAAATCGGATTCGATTTTCGGGATCATGCGGTCCCTGGCTAGCGAAGATCGCGGCGCATGACAAGCGCCCCAGTCGGCCCGCGATCGGGCGACTTGTAGTAATCCGGACGCTTGCCGACTTCCCGAAAACCCAACCGACGATAGAGGGCGATCGCCGCGGCATTGGTCTCATCGACCTCGAGGAACAAGGCTTCGGCGCGCTGCGAATGCAATTCGCGCAGCACTGCGTCCATCAACTGCCAGCCCAGGCCCTGGCGACGATGCGACCGTGCCACCGCGACGGTCAGGATTTCACCCTCGCCCGCGGCCAGCCGGGCGAGGACGAAGCCGACAGGCGGCTTGGCGCCCTGCCCGGTTTCGCGCGCGGCATAACCGAACACGGTGTCCTGTTCGAGCAAGGCGGCGAACTCGCCATCGGTCCAGGGGCGGACAAAATCCTCGCGGTGCAGCAGCGAGACCGCGGCGCTGTCGGTGATCCTGAGCGGCTCGAGCGCGTAGTCGCGGCGACGTGGTTGAAGAAAAGGTATGCGCATCAATTCTCGTTTTCTCGTCTGACCATGAGCTCTGGACAAACGGAACCGTTTGTCCGCGAAAACCGGCTCCCACTTTTCGGGATCATGGTCTTTGCCTCGAAAGTATGAACCCGGCCTGCGGCTTGGCATCGGCATCGCGCAGATAAAGCGGCTTCGGCCGTTCGCCCTGCCCCTTTGCGGCAGCCAGCCGGGCGTAGGTGAGAATGTCGGCGGTGGCCGCCCGAGGACCGATGTCGAAGGTGCGGCCGGCCGCGTCAGCGATCAGCGTCGCTGCCGTGCCGGCGAGCACCGCGGAACGTTCCGACGCCATCGTCACCGCATCCGCAAGCGTGGCCACGGCCGGACCGTAAGTCAACACTGACATTTCATCGTACAGTGCGGCATGGATTTCCTCGCGGCCGGCATCAAGCGCCGCCAGCACGGCGCGGCCAGGAAAGGCACTGGCCGCCTCGGCGGCCAGTGCCTCGAGGGTCGTCACCCCGATTGCCGGCAGCTTGAGCGCCAGCGCCAGGCCACGCGCCGTCGACACGCCGACGCGCAGGCCGGTGAAGGAACCCGGACCGACAGAGACGGCAATGGCGCCAAGTCCGGCGTAGTCGGTCGCGCCGGTCTTCAACGCGTCAGCGATGACGGCCATCAGGTGCTCGGCATGCCCCTTGCCCAGATCAAGCACCGAGCGGCCAAGCTCCAGCCCAGCCGCCGCGTCGTAGACGCAGGCGGCGCAGAGGCTGGCGGCACAGTCGATGGCGAGAACTTTCATGAAACGACCGGTTCGAGAAACAATTCCCTGTGCCCGCCATGGCGCGCAACCGCAAGTGTGTAGTGCATAATTTGTTAAGCGGCTTCGGTTTGGCCCGGCAGAAGAGCTTATGCCGCCGGCCCTATGCGCAGCATGTGATTGTCCCAGACATAGTCCGGTTCCGTCCGCGTGGCACCACCGCCCTCGATGATCTCGCCGGCGCCCGTGGTGGCCATGAAACCTGCCCCGTCGGGCGCCACGCCGCAGACCTCGACCAGCGCGCTGGAGGAGACGATCCGGCCGCTGCTCGCATCGATCACGACAAGCGAATTGCCTTCCGGCGAGGAGACGGCGACGGTGCCGGCACCAGGATTGGCGGCGACCGAGCCGATATAGTTGCGGAAACCGGACAGCACATCCCGCGGCATGTCGAGCAATGCCAACTCCTTACCCCGCGCGGCGCGACCGACCAGAAGCGGACGATCGGTGCCGGAGCCCCTGTATTGGCAGCCGAACCAGACGGTGCCGGTCTGGTCGATATCCATGTGGCGGATCGACAATTGGTGGAGAGCGGCCGGCAGTTCATGCTTTTCGATCAGGTCGCCGGTGACGCGGTCGACCAGCACATAGGAAGGCTTCATGGTGGCAATGTTGAGCTCGGCGCGTCCATAGTCTGGATGGGTCTCGATGCCGCCATTGGCGACCGCGATCGTCTTGCCGTCGCCCAGCAGAAGAAGTTCGTGCGGGCCCATGCCGTAGGTCGGGAATTCGCCGATGCGATTGAATTTCGCCCGCGCGTCATAGACGCCGACCACGCCAGCGGCGTTGTCGAAGTCGTTCTCGGTGGCGTAGAGCAGAGCGCCGTCGGGCGAGAAGACACCATGACCGAAGAAGTGCCGGCCCGCGATGCTGGCGATGGTCCGCGGGGCGTCGCGCCCCGCGTGATCGAAAACCACGGCGAAGGTGCCGGGCTGGCGGGCGAAAACCACCGAACGCTTCGATATCGGATCGAAGGTGACGTCATGACCGCGATCGGGCAGGTCGATCGCATGCAGCACCTTGCCGGCCTCGGACAGAACGGCGGCACCAAAACTGCCGTCGCGCTTGACGAAGGCGGTGGCGAACACGGCATCCGCCGCGAGCGTATTTGCCCAGGCCGAGGGCGTCACGGCGGCGGCAAAGCCAATGCCGGCGGCCCTCAAGAAATCGCGGCGGTCGATGAGAGGCGTTTTCAAGACATGGCCCTCCCCTGCACTGGCCGGCTCCAAGACATGGTAATTTTTAGTGATCGGAGCTGACGCTTGGCACCTGCCGATTCTTCGAATGACTCATCGCAGACGTTGGAAGTTGGCCGAAGCCTCCGGAACTTCGTCATCCTTGGGCGGAGCAGGAGCGTAGCTCCGTCGCGGAGACCCAAGGATCCATGCCGTGACTTTCGCCGAGGAATGCAGCAGAGCAGAATTCTGAACCGTTGCAAGGCCTTGCGGTCACGGCATGGATCCTGGGGTCTACGCCGCGTCGCTTCGCTCCTTGCTTCGCCCCAGGATGACGAAGCTATGGGCGTTTCGGCCAATCTCAAGGTCACGCTCAGTCTCCATCCAGCGACGAGAAGCCGGCGGTCAGGCCGAATTCGGCGGTCAGCCTGGCGCCGATCAGGGTCGACAGGCTGGAGGTGATCAGGGCGAGATGCTCGAGTTTTTCGCGCAGCGCCGGATCGGCGAGCGCCTTGTCGATCGGACCCTGGACGGCCTTGGCGGTCGCAACGCCGTTGAGCAGCTGGATGTGGATCGACTCTGCCATCCAGCGCGCATCCGGCGGCAGCGCGTTGCCGAGCTTCGACACCTGGAACAGCGCATCGATGCCGGCCAGATTTCCGGCCAGCGCGTTGGCGGTGTTCTGCGAACGCCAGTAGATCGCCTGTTTTGGCTTGTCGGCCTCGGGCTTGGCGCCCAGAAAACCCTTCAGGCGCACATCGCGGACCATTTCCAGTTCGTTGATCAAGACGCCGACCAGTTCGGTCACCGCCTCGTTACCATCGCGATAGAGCGTGTTTTGCGGCCCCGGATTGGCCCACAGTGCCGCGAATCCATCTGGTTTGTCCCAGGCCGCGCTGACGTCCGCGGCGATGGTTTCGATGTTGCCGGCGACAGCCGCCCCGTAAGCGCAGCGATAGGATTCAGCCTTGCCCGTCAAGGCGTCGGCGCCGTCGCCGTAGAGCACGAATTCCAGCGCCCCGAGCCCCTGCATGGCAACGCTCTTGCCGGCAAGCTGGACAGGATCGGTGGCAGCGGGATCCTTGTCCGACAACGCCGCCTGCACCTGTTTCAGGCCGATGCTCTTGCGATCCGGCCAGAACAGCATGCGCTCCAGCCTGTTGTTCTCCTTGATCGGCCCGAAACCGATGATCTCGGCCGATGACCAGGCGTAGACGGTAGCCGAGAACGCGGCTCGCGCCGCTTCAAGGTCCGCTTGCGAGGGCGCCTCGCAAAGCTTGTGCATGGCTTTGGTCAGGGCTTCCGCATGCTGGTGCAGGTCCTCATATGCCGGGCGGACAAAGCCGTCGATCGCGCGCTGGATGACATCAGAGGCTTTCACCGCGGCCGATGCGGGCAAGGCGCCCAGCAGAACCAGCGGAAGAACGAGAACCAGCGCGAAACGCTTCGCCATCAAAGTGACCCCAGGAATTTGACCAATGCATCGCGCTCGGTGGCGCTGGTGGCGGCAAAGCGGTCGCGCGCCTTCTGCGCCTCGCCGCCATGCCACAGGATGGCCTCGACCAAAGTGCGCGCACGACCATCGTGCAGATAGAAGGAATTGCCGTTGACCATTTCGGTGAGGCCGATGCCCCATAGCGGCGGCGTGCGCCACTCATTGCCGGTCGCATCGCCCACAGCCTGGCCGTCGGCAAGATCCGGCCCCATGTCGTGCAGCAGGAAATCGGAATAAGGCCAGATCAACTGGAACGCCTGCGGCTTGTCAGGTGCATCGCGACGGGTAACGAATTTCGGCGTGTGACAGGCAACGCAGCCGATTTCATAAAAGACCTTCTTGCCGGCGAGCACCTCAGGCGAGGCGAGGTCGCGTCGCGCCGGCACCGCCAGGTTGCGCGAATAGAAGGTGACGAGATCCATCACCGGCGCCGGCGCCTCGACCGGGCCGAGGCGCGCCTGCACGCCGTTGGGCATGGCGAGGCACTTTTCCTGCGCGGCGGTGCAATCGCCCCAGTGTTTCGGCGCCTCCGGCGTCGAGATGCCGATATCGCCGGCAAAGGCATCGGCGGCCTGCTGGCGGATCGACGCGGTCTGCGCCTTCCAGCCGAAACGGCCAAGCGTCAGCTCGCCGCTCAGGCCATCACGCACGATGTTGGGCTTGCCGGAAATACCATCGCCATCCCTGTCGTCAGGGTCGGCACGGGCCAGAATGTCGGCCGGCGCGATCTGTTCGATGAGGCCGAGGCCGATCATCGGCGGCGTCAGGCGCGGCGACAGCGTGGTGTGCGGATCGAGCGGCCCGTAGCCGAGATCATCGATCGTATAGGCGGGTTTGCGCAGTAAAACCGCGGTGCCGTCCGGCAGTTCCACCTTCCGTTCCCGATAGTCGACACGCATCCTGCCCTCACCCCTGAGACCAGGCACGGCCAGTTGCTGCAATTGCGTGCCATAGACCGGGTCTGGAAGGTTGAGCAGCCTATAGTCGGCGAGCGCCGCCTTTTCTTCCGCGCTGCTGGCATCGCGCGCCAGCCGCAGGAACATCGAGGTGGTGCCAACATCGGCTTGCGGCGGCCGTCCGCGTCCATCCTTCAGATGGCAGTTCTGGCAGGCCCGTTCGTTGAACAAGGGTCCGAGCCCATCCGATGCCTGCGTCGAGGACGGCGATGAGACCCAGTTCTTGCGGAAAAGCGCATTGCCGAGCTTGAAGGTGCCTTCTTCCTCGAAGCTGATGTTGGCCGAAGATTGCGAGAAGGAATCACGGCTGATGTCTTTCCGCGAGGTGCCGGCGCCACCTTGCATCAGTTCGAAAGGCTCGGGCTTGGAAAAATCCGTGGTCGGCCTGGTAATGGCTGTGACGCGCACCTGATCCTTGGCATTAAGGTCGGTGCGCGTGGTGGCGAGACCGGCGGGTAGAAGGTCGCCGGCGATGGCAGAAGTGGTCAGCGCCAGCATCAGAATAATGCCGTGCCGACCAGCCGATATGGCTGGCATTTTCCGGAGGCGCGGCGGGCCCTTGGCCCGCCGCAAGCGGCGCAGGACGTCTAAGAGGCGCCGCATTCCCGCATATCCTTAGTCCGCCTCGTCCGCCGGTGCGGCGTTGAGCTGGCCGTACTTTTCCTCACCGATCGAGGCCAGCAGGTCGAGCTGCGTCTCGAGGAAGTCGATATGGCTTTCCTCGTCGGCGAGCAGTTCCTCGAACAGTTTCATCGTCACGTAGTCGCCCGCTTCCTCGCAGATTTCGCGCGAGCGCTTATAGGCAGTGCGCGCGTCATATTCACCGGCCAGGTCGGATTCGAGCACTTCCTTGACGTTCTGGCCGATGCGCAGCGGCGCCACGGACTGCAGGTTGGGATGGCCTTCAAGGAAGATGATGCGGGCGACGAGCTTGTCGGCGTGGTGCATCTCCTCGATCGATTCCGCCCGCTCCTTCTTGGCCAGCTTGGCGTATCCCCAATCCTCGAGCAGGCGGAAATGCACCCAATACTGGTTGACGGCGCCGAGCTCCAGAAAGAGAGCCTCGTTAAGCCGCTCGATGATCTGTGGTTCGCCTTTCATGGGTCCTGCTCCCGTATTGGATGCGCAGGCCTCTGACGCGATCCAGATGTGAAACGATGTCCACGCCGCTTGCCTGCGAGCGGGCGTGGTAGTTCTCGGTGACCCGAATGATCGTTTCGACCACATTTGGGAAGCAGCCGCAACAGCGACCCCGTTTGTGCATGGCGTGATAGACCTTTGCCGGCACGATGAGCTGCCAGGGATCCTCATCCAGCAGGCCGATGATCGTCTGCTCGATCTCCTTCTCGGTGATGATGTTGCAATGGCAGATCAGCATTTCGTCGCTCTGGCTGACGGCGCTCCGATGCGCCGTTTGGCTGGGGGCTTACTTGAACACCTTGTCGGGCGCGTCGAGACTGTCGGAGCCTTCGAAGGCGATGTTGTTCAGCTTCAAGGCGCCGACGGCGCGTTCGATCGACTTGGTCTGGTCGATCAATGCGTCGATTGCCGCCTGCACGGTGGCATTGCCCGCCGTATTGCCCTCGGCGATCTGCTGGTCGTAGGCCTCGCCGGCCAATGCCCGTGCCTTGATGGCTTCCATCTTGGCGACCGAAACATCGAGCTTGTCGGACAGTTCCTTGTCGATTGCCGGATCCGCTGCCTTGACCATGTCGTGCACCGAGGGACCCGAAACGACGGTACCATCCAGCCTTGTGTAGCTGGCGTGATAGGCGGCGCGAATGCCGACTGCATCATAGAGATGAGAATTGTAGGTGTTGTCGGAGAAGCAGTCATGCTCCTCTTCGGGATCGTGCAGCAGCAGGCCGAGCTTCATGCGCTCGCCGGCCAGTTCGCCGTAGGAGAGCGAGCCCATGCCGGTGAAGATGATCGAGATCGCGGTGTTCGGCTCGCCATCGACGAGGTTCTTGCGCGCGGCGCCGTCTTCCTTCCAGTCGTTGACCATCTTCTGCAGGTCGGAGACCAGAAGGTCAGTTGCCGATTTCAGGTACTGTGCGCGGCGGTCGCAATTGCCGCCGGTGCAGTTCTTGAGGTCGTAATCCGTATAGGGACGCTCGCCGGCGCCTGGACCGGTGCCATGCAGATCCTGGCCCCAGAGCAGGAACTCGATGGCGTGATAGCCGGTAGCGACGTTGGCCTCGATACCGCCGGCTTGCTGCAAGGTCCCGGAGAGGAATTCCGGCGAAAGCGTCGAGGCGTCGATCTTCTTGCCGTTGATTTCGATCTCCTTGTTGGCGATCACATTGGCGGTGTAGAGAGAATTCGCGTCCGATTCCGTGCCGTAGCTCTTGGCGACATAGTCGATCAGGCCTTCGTCCAGCGGCCAGGAATTCACCTCGCCCTCCCAGTCGTCGACGACCTTGTTGCCGAAGCGATAGACCTCGGTCTGCTGGTAGGGCACGCGCGCCGCCTTCCAGGCGTCGCGGGCGGCATTGAGCGTTTCCGCCGACGGGTTGGCCAGCAGCACGTCGACCGCCTTGTCCAGCGTCCGCGCCGTGGTTAGCGAATCCTCGTACTTGGCAAGCGCGATGTCGGAATAGGTCTTGATCACCGCCTTCGCATCGGTTTGCGCCTTTGCAGGCAGCACGAACACCGCCGCCGTCAGCAGCGCCGTGGCGCCGATCGCCACAAGCCTGCCGCCATATCGTGCCGTCATTATCGCTCTCCAGTTTCTCGGGAATTCCGCAAACGGCGCGCGCGGCAACCGGCACCAGGCCGTGTGCATGCCACCGGCCGCAAGATATGCCGCGCTGCCGCGCGGCTCAGGGAAGAAAGACACCAAAATGCCTCCAATCGAACGGGTTCAAGGCCCAGACATCAAAGGGATGCGCCAATGCGCAAGCTTCCTTAAAACTTCGAGTTCGATGGAGTCAACGGAAATTGCTGAAAAACCTAATCGAAACAACAGTTTAGAATTATTCTAAACTACAACTGTCAACTTTACGCGTTCCCCTGCACCGGCTTTGCGGCCGAACTGTACGATTGACAGTCGCCATCCCGGGTGCGACCCGCAGACATTCTCTTGCGGCGGTGCCAGGCAATTGCCACTTGGCGAGGCGTCCTAGGATCGAATCGGGATCGGAATGCGATGAAGAACGGCGTGGTCATTGTCGGTGCGGGTCATGCGGGCGTGCAGGCGGCCGCCAGTCTGCGCGAGGATGGCTATGATGGGCCGGTGATCCTGGTGGGCGACGAGAACGAACTGCCCTATCACAGGCCGCCGCTGTCGAAGACTTTCATCAAGGATGCCACGGCCAAGCCGCAGCCCTTGCGCGGCGAAGCCTTCTACACCGGCAGCGCCATCGACTACCGGCCGGGCATCCGGATCGAGCGCATCGATACCGGCCGCGGCAGTCTCGACATCGCTGGCGGTGGCGCACTTGCCTTCGACCATCTGATCCTGGCGACCGGATCGCGCCCGCGTGCCTTGCCATTACCCGGCGCGGAGCTGTTCGGCGTGGTGTCGCTGCGCTCGCTGGCGGATGCCCGGCTGATCCGGGACTTGAGCGCGCACAGCGAAGATGTCGTTATTCTCGGCGGCGGCTTCATCGGACTGGAAATCGCCGCGACGCTTCGGGCGGCGGGCCGCACCGTCACCGTTGTCGAGGCGGTCGACCGGCTGCTTGGCCGCGCCGTGGCGCCGGTGGTGGCCAGCCATGTCCGGCAAAGGCTGGAAGCGACAGGCGTGCGCATCCTCACCGGCACCTCGATTGCAAGGCTCGAAGGCGAAGACGGCCATGTCACCGCCGCGATCACCACCTCAGGCGAAAGGCTGCCGGCGCGCATGGTCGTGGTGGGCATCGGTGCCGTGCCGAATGTCGAACTGGCGCAGGAAGCCGGCCTCACCATCGCCAACGGCATCCGCGTCGATCACCAGATGCGCAGCTCGGTACCGGATATCCTCGCCATCGGCGACGCCGCCTCGTACCGGCACTGGTTCACCGGCGGCGACGTGCGGCTGGAATCGGTGCAAAACGCCACCGACCAGGCGCGGCTCGCCGCGCGCACCATATCAGGCCACGCCGACGCTTATTCGGCGGTGCCATGGTTCTGGTCCGACATTGGCGACATGAAATTGCAGATGGTCGGGCTGACATCAGGCGGCGACAGCCATGTCGTGCTCGGTGACCTGCCCGACAACAAGTTCTCGATCTACCACTACGCGGGAGATCGGTTGCTCGGCATCGAATCCGTCAACCGCCCCGGCGATCACATGCTTGGCCGCAAGATGCTCGGCGCCGGCTTCTCGCCGACACCGCAGACGGTGGCCACGGGTCCCGAAGGGCTGAAGGCGGCTCTGGCTGCCTTTCAGCAGGATGAGCTGGCAAGAGCTGCGGGATAGCCGCCCTCCCCTTGTGGGAGGGTCGCTGCGAAGCAGCGGCGGGGTGGGTCGGCGCCAAGCCCCCCACCCGGACCTGCGGTCCGACCTCCCCACGAGGGGGAGGTAACGTGGTTCAGGCTGCGCAGACTTCGCGGATCGAGCTTTCCAGAATGTCGAGCGCTTCGTTCATGACCTCGTCCTGGATGGTGATCGGCGCCAGGAAGCGGATGACGTTGCCGTAGACGCCGCAGGTCAACAGGATCAGACCCTTGTCGAGAGCCTTCAGGCGGATCGCGTTGGCGATCTCGGCCGACGGCAGGCCTTTCTTGACGTCGTTGAACTCGACCGCGTTCATGAAGCCCAGACCCCTGATGTCGACGATCTCGGGCACGTCGTCACGGATCGACTGCAGACGCTGCTTGAGCCGCGCACCCAGCGTGTTGGCGCGGTCGCAGAGCTTTTCGTCCTCGATGACATCCAGGACGGCGTGTGCCGCGGCGACGCCGATCGGGCTGCCGCCATAGGTGCCGCCGAGCCCGCCGGGGCTGGGCGCATCCATGATCTCGGCGCGGCCGGTGACCGCCGCAAGCGGGAAGCCGCCGGCCAGGCTCTTGGCCATGGTGGTGATGTCGGCCGCCACCTCGTGATGGTCCATGGCGAACATCCTGCCGGTGCGGGCAAAGCCGGTCTGCACTTCGTCGGCGATGAGCAGCATGCCGTGCTGATCGCAGAGCTTGCGTAGCGCCGTCAGGAGTTCACGCGGCGCGTCGTAGAAGCCGCCCTCGCCCTGAACGGGCTCGATGATGATTGCGGCGACGCGGGCCGGATCGACATCCGCCTTGAACAGCTTGTCGAGTGCCGCCAGCGAATCGGCGACCGAGACGCCATGCAGTTGCACGGGGAACGGCACGTGGTAGACGTCGCCCGGCATGGCGCCGAAGCCAACCTTGTAGGGCACGACCTTGCCGGTCAGCGCCATGCCCATGAAGGTGCGGCCGTGGAAGCCGCCGCCGAAGGCGATGACGGCCTGGCGGCCGGTGGCGTTGCGAGCGATCTTGATGGCATTCTCCACCGCCTCGGCGCCGGTGGTGACGAAGATCGTCTTCTTCTCGAACTTGCCGGGCAGCATGGCGTTCAGCCGTTCGGCCAGCCGCACATAGCTCTCGTAAGGCACGACCTGGTGGCAGGTGTGGGTGAAGCGGTCGAGTTGCGCCTTGACCGCCTCGATCACCCTGGGATGACGATGGCCGGTGTTGACGACGGCGATGCCCGAGGAGAAGTCGATATAGCGGCGGCCCTCGACATCCCAGATCTCCGAATTCTCGGCCCGGTCGGCGTAGATTTGCGTGGTCATGCCGACGCCGCGCGAGATCGACTGGTTCTTGCGTTCGGAAATGGCGGAGTTCTTCATCATATCCCTCACCGGGCCGGCGCCCGTTCTGTTTGATGCCGTTGAGTTCCCTTCTGGCCTTATTTCAGGTTTTCCTCAAGCCGGCACCATCGCAGGGTCGATTGGGCCTGACTTAACCAGTCCGGCGATACGTCTACGAGACCGGTTTCCTTTTTTCCGGGATCGACTATCCTCCTGACTATCCGCGAGGGACCGCGATCAGCGACCGGCGCGCGGCCGAGGGGAGCCATGAGCAGGAACGTGACATCGTCCGTCTCGCCGCCATCCGCCAAAACTCCTAGCCTTTTGTCTTTTCCAGCCGCTTCAATTCTCGCCTGCACGGCCCTGGCGCTGCTCGCCGGTTGCCAAAAGCAGGCGGCGGCGGAAAAGAAGCTGCCGGTCATGGTACGCACCGAAACGGTGGCGATGGCCGACTATGCGCCGAGAACCTCCCTGACCGGGGTGATCGCGGCGCGCACGCTGAACAATCTTTCGTTCCGGGTTGGCGGACGCGTCGCCGAGCGGCTTGTCGATGTCGGCCAGCATGTCGATCAGGGGACAGTGCTTGCCCGCATCGATCCGCAGGAGCAGGAATCCGATCTGCGATCGGCGCAGGCCGATCTCGATGCCGCGCAGGCGCAACTGACCCAGGCCGCGGCCACTTTCGAGCGGCAAAAGACGCTGCTTGCCCAGGGCTTCACCACCAGGCGCGATTATGACGCGGCCGATCAGGCACTGAAGGTGGCGCAAGGCAGCGTCGATGCCACGCAGAGCGCGCTCGCCAACGCCCGGCAGAACCTGTCTTTCACCGAACTCAAGGCCGGTGCCGCCGGCGTGATCACCGCCCGCCAGGTCGAAGCCGGCCAGGTGGTGCAGGCGGCGCAGACCGTCTTCACCGTTGCCGAGGACGGTGACCGCGACGCCGTGTTCAACGTGCAGGAGACGCTGGTCGCCAGGACGCCGGCCTCGCCGGCGGTGACGATCACGCTGTTATCCGATCCGCAGGTCAGAGCAACGGGCAAGGTGCGCGAGATCTCGCCGGCGGTCGACCCGGCTTCGGGCTCGATAAGGGTCAAGGTCGCCATTCCCGAGACGCCCGCCGGCATGCCGCTTGGGGCGGCCGTCATCGGCTCAGTCGGCGCCAAACCGGCGAAGGCGATCCTGTTGCCCTGGCAGGCCCTGACATCCAGCGCCGGCAAGCCGGCGGTCTGGATCGTCGATCCCGCGACCAAGGCAGTCGCGACGACGCCGGTCGAGGTGCTGGCGTTCGATTCGGGTACCGTCGTCATTGCCAAGGGACTGAGCGAGGGCCAGAGCGTCGTTACGTCAGGCGGGCAACTGCTCAACCCCGGCCAGACAGTCGAAATATCGGGAGCGGCGCAATGAAGCGGCTCCTGCTTGGCCTTGCCGCGCTTGGCACGCTTGCAGCCTGTTCGAAATCGGAGGAAAAACCGCCGGAGATCGTCCGGCCGGTGCTGTCGGTCGTGGTCGAGCCGCGCACCACCCAGATCTTCGGTTTCGCCGGCTCGGTTGAACCGCAGGTCAGTGCCGATCTTGCCTTCCGACTGCTCGGTCGCGTCGTCTCGCGCGACGTCAAGGTCGGCGACACCGTCAGCAAGGGCACGACCATCGCGGCTCTCGATCCGACCGCGCTGGAGCTGGCCGTCCAGGCGGCCAGGGCCGAACTCTCCAATGCGCAGGCGCAGTTCGCCAATGCCGCCGCCAGCGAGGAGCGCCAGCGCCAGTTGCTCACCTCGGCCAATACGTCGCAGTCTGTCTTCGATGCCGCGCAGCAGGCACGCAAGGCTGCGGAAGCCAGCGTCGAGCGGGCCAAGGCTTCGCTGGCCAAGTCCCAGGAGCAGCTCGGCTACGCCAGGCTGTTCTCGGATTTCGACGGCGTCGTCACCGCCGTCGGAGCGGAGGTCGGCCAAACCGTCTCGCCGGGCCAGACGGTCGTCACCGTGGCACGCTCGGACCCGCGTGAAGCGGTCGTCGATATTCCCGACCAGTTGACCAGCGATCTCTCGGCCGGCACGCCCTTCCAGGTCATCTTGCAGTCGCTGCCGACAATCCAGACAGAGGCCAAGCTGCGCGAGATCGCGCCCCAGTCCGAGGGCTCGACCCGCACCCGGCGCGTCAAGCTGACGCTCACCAATCCGCCGCAAGCCTTCAGGCTCGGTTCGACGGTAACCGCGACCCGGATGACCAAGGTCGTACCAACGATCGAACTGCCCATCTCGGCGCTGCTCGAAAAAAACGGTTCTGAAAAAGTGTGGATCGTCGATCCAAAGACATCGAGCGTGAGCGCGCGCGATATCAAGGTCGCTTCGAAGTCTGGAGGCACCTTCACCGTGGCGGACGGGCTCGAGGCCGGCATGCGCGTCGTCACCGCCGGCGTTCACAGCCTCGTCGACGGCCAGAAGGTCAAAGTGCCCGCGGGAGGGGCCTCATGAAGGGCTTCAACCTCTCCGACTGGGCGCTCAACCACCGCTCGCTGGTCTGGTATTTCATGCTGGTCTTCGTGGTGGCCGGCGTATTTTCCTATCTCAATCTCGGCCGCGAGGAAGATCCCAACTTCACCATCAAGACCATGATCATCCAGGCTAACTGGCCGGGTGCCTCGGTCAAGGAGACGGTGCAGCAGGTGACCGATCGTATCGAGAAAAAGCTCGAGGAACTCGACAGCCTCGACTTCACCAGATCCGTCACCACCGCCGGCCAGACCGTCATCTTCGTCAACCTGAAGGACACCACCAAGGCACGCGACGTCGTGCCGAACTGGCTTCAGGTGCGCAACATGGTCAACGACATCAAGGCGCAGTTTCCGCAAGGCGTGCAGGGACCGTTCTTCAACGACCGCTTCGGCGATGTCTACGGCAACATCTATGCCTTCACATCAGACGGGCTGACGCCACGCCAGTTGCGCGACTATGTGGAGGATGTCAGGACCAAGATCCTGACCGTGCCCAATGCCGGCAAGGTCGATCTGGTCGGTGCGCAGGACGAGGCCATCTATCTCGAATTCTCGACCCGCCAGATAGCGGCGCTTGGCCTCAACCAGCAGCAAATCGTCGCCAGCCTGCAGGCCCAGAATGCGATCACCCCGTCCGGCGTCATCCAGTCCGGGCCGGAGCGCATCAGCGTGCGCGTCGGCGGCCAGTTCACCTCCGAGGAGAGCCTGCGCGCCATCAACCTGCGCGTCAACGATCGGTTCTTCCGGCTGAGCGACGTGGCGACGATCACGCGCGGTTATGCCGACCCGCCGACGGCCTTGTTCCGCTTCAACGGCCAGAACGCGATCGGGCTTGCCATCGGCATGAAGCCCAACGCCAATCTGCTCAAATTCGGCGAGGCGCTGCATGAGGAGATGAACAAGGTGCTGGCCGACCTGCCGGTCGGCGTCGGCGTGCATCTGGTAGCCGACCAGCCCGTCATCGTCGAGGAGGCGGTCTCAGGGTTCACGCGTGCGCTGTTCGAGGCGGTGGCGATCGTGCTTGCCGTCTCGTTCATCAGCCTTGGCATGCGCGCCGGCTTCGTGGTGGCGCTGTCGATCCCGCTGGTGCTGGCCATCACCTTCACGGTCATGGAGTATCTGGGGATATCGCTGCAGCGCATTTCGCTCGGCGCTCTGATCATCGCGCTCGGGCTGCTGGTCGACGACGCGATGATCGCGGTCGAAATGATGGTGGCGCGGCTGGAGGTCGGCGACAGCCTGCGCAAGGCGGCGACCCATGTCTACACCTCGACCGCCTTCCCGATGCTGACCGGCACGCTGGTGACGGTCGCGGGCTTCATCCCGATCGGGCTCAACTCGAGTGCTGCCGGCGAATATACCTTCACCTTGTTCGTCGTCATCGCGGTGTCGCTGCTGGTGTCATGGATCGTGGCGGTGCTGTTCGCGCCGCTGCTCGGCGTGACCATCCTGCCGGCGACGATGAAGACCAAGCATCATGACCAGCCAGGGCGCTTCACGTCGCTGTTCCGGCGCGTCCTTGTCGGCTCGGTGCGCCATCACTGGCTGACGATCATCGTGACCGTGCTTCTGTTCGCCGCCTCGATCGCCGGCTTCGGCCTGGTGCAGCAGCAGTTCTTCCCACCTTCCGACCGGCCGGAGCTGATCGTCGATTGGAACCTGCCACAGAACTCCTCGATTACCGAGACGCGCGACCAGATGGAGCGCTTCGAACAGCGGGCGCTGGTTGGCAATCCCGACATCGATCATTTTTCGTCCTATATCGGTCAGGGCGCCGTGCGCTTCGTGCTGGCCTATGACGTGCAGCCGGCCAATCCCTATTTCGGCCAGACGGTGATCGTCACCAAGAGCATCGAGGCGCGCAACCGGGTGAAGCCGGCGCTGGAGAAGCTGCTGCGCGCGGAGTTTGTCGGCACCGACGCTTTCGTCAAGCCGCTTGAACTCGGACCGCCGGTCGGGCGGCCTGTGCAGTACCGCGTCGGCGGCCCCGACATCCAGACGGTGCGAGAACTGGCGCAGCAATTCGCCGGCGTGATCTCGGTCAATCCGAAACTCGCGGCGCCGACTTTCGACTGGAACGAACCGCAGCGTGTGCTGAGGGTCGACGTGCTGCAGGACAAGGCGCGCCAACTCGGCATCACCTCGTCCGACATCGCCAGCACACTGAACAGCACGGTGGGCGGCGCGACGATCACGCAGGTGCGTGACGCGACGTACCTGATCAACGTCGTGGCTCGCTCGCGCGAGGCCGAACGCGGCTCGATCGAGACGCTGCAAAACATCCAATTGCCGACCGGAAATGGCGAGGCGATCCCACTCGCCGCGGTGGCCAATTTTCGCTACGATCTGGAGCAGCCCACCGTGTGGCGACGCGACCGCATCCCGACCATCACCGTGCGCGCCGGCTTGGTCGGCGACGTGCTGCCGGCGACCGTCGTCAACGAGTTGAAACCGTCGGTCGACGCCTTTATCGCCAAGCTGCCGGCCGGCTATTCGGTCGAGACCGCCGGCTCCGTCGAGGAAAGCGCCAAGAGCCAGGGGCCGATCGCGGCCGTGGTGCCGCTGATGCTGTTCGTCATGGCGACCATCCTGATGGTGCAGTTGCAGAGCTTCCAGCGCCTGTTCCTGGTGGTGGCGGTGGCGCCACTCGGGCTGATCGGCGTGGTCGCGGCCCTGGTGCCGAGCGGAGCGCCGCTCGGCTTCGTCGCCATTCTCGGCGTCTTGGCGCTGATCGGCATCCTGATCCGCAACTCGGTCATCCTGATCGTGCAGATCGAGGACCTTGTCGCCGAGGGCAGGGATCGCTGGGCCGCGGTCATCGAGGCAACGGAGCACCGCATGCGGCCGATCGCGCTGACGGCGGCCGCGGCCAGCCTGGCGCTGATCCCGATCGCGCGCGAAGTGTTCTGGGGGCCGATGGCGTATGCGATGATGGGCGGCATCATAGCGGGTACCGCGATCACGCTCTTGTTCCTGCCGGCGCTTTATGTGACGTGGTTCAGGATCAAGGAGCCGAAGCGGGAACAGGGCGGCGAAGTAGACCTCGCCGCTGTTGCGGAAACTTAAGGCGAGGTCGAGCTCCCTGGCGTGACGCGGAGAACTATCGTCAGATCTGCTTCGGAGCCGTCCTCACAAACCCGTCGCTGGCCCGCAACAGGTTGCGCGTATAATCCTTCGTCACACGGCGCTCGACGAGATCGTTGGCCACCAGATTCTCCACCGCCTCGCCGCCCTGCATCACCATCAGCCGCTCGCACATATGGGTGATGATTGCGAGGTCGTGGCTGACCATCAGGAAGGTCAGCTTGCGCCGCCGGCGGACTTCCTCCAGCAGGTTGAGGACTTCCGCCTGCACCGAGGCGTCGAGGGCCGAGGTCGGCTCGTCGAGCAGCAGGATCGAGGGCTCGAGGATAAGCGCGCGCGCGATCGCCACGCGCTGGCGCTGACCGCCGGAAAGCTGGTGCGCGTAACGGAAACGAAAGCCGTTGCCGAGGCCGACCTCGTCGAGCGCGCGTTCGATCCGCTTTTCGCCATCGGCAAAACCATGGATGGCGAGCGGCTCCTGCAGCAGGCGGTCGACGGTCTGGCGCGGGTGCAGCGAGCCGTAAGGATCCTGAAAGACCATCTGCACTTCGCGGTAAAAGGCCTTGTCGCGGCGCGCGCCGAGCGCCTTGCCATTGACTGTGATGCTGCCCGAGGCGACCGGCGCGAGGCCGGCTATGGCCCGCAGCAATGTCGATTTGCCCGAGCCGGATTCGCCGACCAGGCCGAAGGATTCGCCCTGCTGCACGTCGAGGCTGACGCCCTTCAGCGCGCGGAAGCGGTCGAAGATCACCTCCAGCCTGTCGACGGCAATCGCAGAAGTCATGCCGCCCACTCCGGCTTGCGGTCGAGCACCGGCAGCGGGTGACGGTCGGCGCCGATTTTTGGCATGCAGTTGAGCAGCCCCCGCGTGTAGGGATGCTGGGCCTGACTCAATTCCGACGCCTTGAGCTGCTCGACGACCTTGCCGGCATACATGACGATGACGCGGTCGCAGAAGGACGAGACCAGGCGCAGATCGTGCGAAATGAAGATCAGCCCCATGCCGCGCTCCGCGACCAGCCTGTCGAGGATGCCGAGCACGTCGAGTTGCACCGTGACGTCGAGCGCCGAGGTCGGCTCGTCGGCGATCATCATTTCCGGTCCGGCGATCAGCATCATGGCGATCATGGCGCGCTGGCCCATGCCGCCCGACACTTCGTGCGGATGCAGGTCGAAGACGCGTTTGGGATCGCGGATCTGCACCGCCTCGAGCATGGCCAGCGCGCGCTCGCGCGCCTCGGCCTTGCCGACCTTTTCGTGGGTGCGCAGCGTCTCGACGATCTGGCGGCCGATGCTCATCACCGGATCGAGCGAATATTTCGGGTCCTGCAGGATCATGGCGATGCGGTTGCCCCGCAGCGCCCGGCGTTGGCGTGGCGAGATGCCGAGCAGGTCGATGCCGTCGAAAGTCAATTTATTGGCCGATATCCGGGCCTGCGGCGGTGTCAGGCCCATGATGGCGCGGCCCGTCTGCGACTTGCCGGAACCGGACTCGCCGACGATGCCTAGGCGTTCGCGGCCAAGCGAAAAGGAAACGCCGCGCACCGCCTCGATCATGCCGGTGCGGGTCGGAAAGGTGACGCGCAGACCCTCGACGTCGAGGAGCGTGCTCTTGGATCGCTGCTGGTCAGGGGGGCCACTCATTGGTCACCGCTGCGGGGATCGAGTGCGTCGCGCAGGCCGTCGCCAAGCAGGTTGAAGCCGAGGCTGACGATAAGGATGGCGAAGCCCGGCGCACCAGCCACCCACCATTGGTCGAGGATGAAGCGGCGACCCGAAGCGATCATGGTGCCCCATTCCGGCAGCGGCGGCTGCGCGCCAAGGCCGAGGAAGCCGAGGCCCGCGGCCGTCAGGATGATGCCAGCCATGTCGAGCGTCACACGGACGATCAGCGAGGAGATGCACAATGGCATGATGTGGCGCAGCACGATGCGGAAAGGCGAGGCGCCCATCAATTGCACGGCCTTGATGTAGTCCGAGTTGCGCACGGTGAGCGTCTCGGCGCGGGCGATGCGCGCATAGGGCGGCCAGGAGGTGATGGCGATCGCCAGCACGGCGTTCTCGATGCCGGGGCCAAGGGCGGCGACGAAGGCCAGCGCCAGCACCAGCTTGGGGAAGGCAAGGAAGATGTCGGTGATGCGCATCAGTATGGCATCGGTCCAGCCGCCGGCATAGCCGGCGACGGTGCCGACCAGGAGACCGATGGGAGCGGCGATGATGGCGACCAGGACGACGACATAAAGCGTCCAGCGGGAGCCGTAGAGGATGCGCGAATAGATGTCGCGGCCGAGGTCGTCGGTGCCGAACCAGTGCTGCGCACTCGGCGCCAGCAGCCGCGCGTTCTTCAGGTCACCGAACGTCGGCGAATACGGCGCCAGCATACCGGCAAGGACGGCGACGAGCAGCAGCGCGATGATGATCAGCAGGCCGACAAAGGCCAGCCGGTTGGCGGAAAAGCGCCGCCACGCGACATAGGCGCGGCCGAGCCTTGCCTGCAAGCGCGATGCCGGCCGCTCCGACAGCAACCATTCGCGACGGGAGAAGGTGCGGGCGTCGGAGGCGGTCATGACGATGCCTCTTTAAGCTGTCGACCCCCACTCCGGTCTGCTTCGCAGACCACCTCTCCCCCGTTCGACGGGGGAGAGGAAAGGCGCCAAGCCTGCGACCGCGTTTTCCTCTCCCCCGGGCAGGGGGAGAGGTGGCCCGAAGGGCCGGAGTGGGGGTGATTAGCGGCAGCCAAGCCGGAAAGTGCAATACCTCTACTCATCCTGTCTTCGTCCTCGGGTCGAGCACACGGTAGAGCAGGTCGGACAGAAGATTGATGGCGATGAACACCGAGCCGATGACGATGGTACCGCCGAGAACGGCGTTCATGTCGGCGTTCTGCAGCGAGTTGGTGATGTAGAGGCCGATGCCCGGCCAGGAGAAGACGGTCTCGGTCAGCACCGAGCCCTCGAGCAGCCCGGCATAGGACAACGCGATCACGGTCACCATCGGCACGGCGGCATTGCGCAGCGCGTGGCCCCAGATGATGCGGGTTTCCGACAGGCCCTTGGCGCGCGCGGCGACGACATATTCCTGGGCGAGTTCGTTGAGCATGAACGAGCGCGTCATGCGGCTGATATAGGCCAGCGAGAAATAGCCGAGCAGCGAGGCCGGCAGGATGATGTGACGGAAGGCGTCGTAAAAGACGTCCCACTGTCCCTGCATCGCGGAGTCGAGCAGGTAGAAACCGGTGATCGGCGTGAACGTGTATTCGTAGACGACGTCGAGCCGTGCAGGGAAGGCCACCCATTGCAGCTTCGCGTAGAACAGCACCAGGGCCAGCAGACCCAGCCAGAAGATAGGTACGGAATAGCCGATCAGGCCGATGATGCGCACGACCTGGTCGACGAAGCTGCCGCGTTTGACCGCGGCCAGCACCCCGAGCGGCACACCGAACAACGCGCCGATCAGTGTCCCCAATGTCGCCAGTTCCGTGGTTGCCGGAAGGGCGCGGCGGATATCGGTCATGACAGGGTTGGTGGTCAGCACCGAGGTGCCGAAATCGCCGCTCAGCGCATGTTTCACATAGATGTAGAACTGCTCGATCAGCGGCAGGTCGAGACCCATCTCGCGGCGCGTGCGCTCCACGACATTGGCGGGTGCCCGGTCGCCGAGAACGGCCAGCACCGGGTCGATCGGGATGACACGGCCAATGAAGAAGGTGACCGCGAGAAGACCAAGATAGGTCGTCACCGCAATGACCAGGAATCGGCCAAGCGAAGATGCAAGGGCTACGGCGCGGGCGCTGCCGCGCCCGCCCTCGTTTTCAATCGCGCTCATGCGGGCGTGTCCGCGAACGCTATTCCTTGGAGACCGGCCCGACGAAGTTGGTGTCGAAGCTCGGACCAAGCGCGAAGCCCTTGAGGTTCTTGCGCAGACCGGCGACTTCCAGCTGCTGGTGGATGACGACGAAGGGGCTGGTGTCGAGGATCTTCTTTTCGAGATCCTTGTACATGTCGGCGCGCTTGCCAGAATCCTTCTCGAGCAGGGCTGCTTCCGTCTGCTTGGTCAGGTCCGGAATGTCCCAGGCATTGCGCCATGCCAGCGTCTTCGACTTGCCAGCATCCGAATTGTCCGGGTTCGAGGCAAAGGTCTGGGCATTGGAGTTCGGATCGAAATAGTCCTGGCCCCACTGGCCGATATAGATGTCGTGGTTGCGGGCACGGTATTTGGTCAGCGTCTGCTTGCCGTCGCCGGGGATGATCTCCAGCTTGATGCCGGCCTGGCCGAGCGTCTGCTGGATGGATTCCGCCATGCCGGTGGTCGGCTGGCCGGTGCGCACGTCCATGGTGACGCTGAAGCCGTCGGGCAGGCCGGCCTTGGCCAGCAGCTCCTTGGCCTTGGCGACATCGAGCTTGAACGGGTTCTCGTCCAGTTCGCCCAGAACGCCCTTGGGCAGGAAGGTCTGGTGGATCTCGCCGATGCCCTTGAGGATGGTCGTGCTCAAGGCATCATAGTCGACCAGGTATTTGAAGGCCTGGCGGACCTCGGGCTTGGCGAGGTTCGGGTTCTTCTGGTTGAGGCTGATGTAGTAGACGGTGCCTTTCGGCGCGCTAGTGGTGGTGAGGTCGGCATTCTTGGCGATGGCGTCGAGGTCGTTCGGCTCGAGGTTGCGGGCAACGTCGATGTCGCCGGCTTCGAGCGCCAGGCGCTGCGCCGAGCTTTCCTTCATGTTGCGGTAGATGACGCGGGCGAGCTTGGCCTTTTCGCCGTAATAATTGTCGTTGCGCTCCATGACGACCGCCTCGTTGGCACGCCATTCACGTAGCTTGTAGACGCCCGAGCCGGCGTAGCCCGTCTTCAGCCAGGCGTTGCCGAAGTCGTTGTCCCATTTGTAGTCGGCGCTCGGCGTCACCGCCGCGACATGTTCCTTGACCAGCTTGGCGTCGACGATGGAAGCGACGGTGGCCGACAGGCAGTTCAGCACGAAACTTGGCGCATAGGCCTTGTCGACGGTGAACTGGAAGGTTGTGTCGTCGACCGCCTTGGCCTTCTCGGTGACGTTGTCGCCGCTGATGCCGAACTGATCGATGATGAAGGCCGGGCTCTTGTCCAGCTTGACGGCGCGCTCGAACGACCAGGCGACATCGGCGGCGGTGATCGGGTTGCCGGAGGCGAATTTCAGGCCCGGCTTGAGCTTGAACGTATAGGTCAGACCATCGTCGGAGACGGTCCAGCTTTCGGCGAGATCGGGCTTGACCTTGGAAGTGTCGCTGAGGTCGAGGCGGACAAGAAGATCATAGGTGTTGCCGGTGACTTCGGCGGTCGACAGCTCGAACGCCTCGCCCGGATCCATCGAGATGATGTCGTCGATGGCAAAACCTTCGACAAGCGTATCGGCGGGGGTGACCGCGCCAGCCGGCGCTCCGGCCAGAAGCAGCGCCGACATGGCGGCGCCCGCAAGCAGGATACGGGATCGTAGAGCAAGCTTTTCCATCATCATGATGATTGTTCCCTGTTTTGTTGTTGGTTGACCTGAGTTCCCGGCTCAGGGTTACGGTGTTCTTTCAAGGCTCGACGAGAGCCTCTGCCCCACTAACGTCGTGGTTTTTGTCCAGTTGGTCAACAGCATATCCGGCGGCCCAGCGGTGGGCAACGAGCATTTATGCGACGGTTCATTGGACCAGAATGGCGGGCGGGCGTGTCGACGCATACATCAGCCAATCGAGGCACCGATCGAGAAAAAATCTGCTAAATTCGGAGCTATTTCAGCGCCGCGACGAGGCCGGCATCGGGAAAACAGGTGGCGGCCTGGCCATTCTTTTCCTGCCATCTACCGATCGAGCGGCGGGTCTTGAAGCCAGGCAGGCCGTCGGCGCTGCCGACATCGTAGCCCTTGGCTTCCAAGGCACGCTGCAGGGCGGCGATATCGGAGCGGTGGAGATCGCCGACCGGACCCCAGCCACCGGTAAAATTCTGATCGCCATGGGCGATGCGGTCGGCGCCATGGCCGATGAACAGCGCATAGAGGTCGCTGGTGTTGTATTCCTTCAGCACGTAGAAATTGGGGGTCGCGATGAAGGCCGGACCGCTGCGCCCGGCCGGCATCAGCAGGAAACCTTCCGCCTTCAGCTCGCTTGCCGGGAACGCCTTGCCGCCGACGCGCTCGACGCCCATGGCAGCCCATTGTGCAATCTTTTTCCCTTGGTCCGGGCCCTCCAGCGAACAGGAGACGCTCTGGGGCACCATCACCTCGAAACCCCAGCTGCGTCCCCTCACCCAGCCGTAGTGGACAAGATAATTCGCGATCGAGGCCAGCACATCGGGCGTCGAATTCCAGATGTCGACGCGGCCGTCGCCGTCGAAATCGACGGCATGCTTGAGCAACGAGGTTGGCATGAATTGCGGCTGGCCGAGCGCGCCGGCCCAGGACGATTTCATCGCGCCGACCGGCGCCAGCCCACGCTCGACGATTTCCAGCGCCGCCAGCAGTTCTGTGCGGAAGAAATCCTTTTTCGTCGACATGAATGCCTTGGTGCCCAGCACCTCGAAGGCGTCGTAGGGCATCTTCGCCGCGCCGAAGCCGGTTTCGCGGCCCCAGATCGCCAGAAGGATTTCGCCCGGCACGCCATAGCGCTTCTCGATCGCCGCGAGCGTCCTTGCATTGGCCGCCTCGCGCGTCCGCCCGCCCGATGTGACGGCGCGGATGGTCTTCTCGGCGAAATAGGCCCCCGGCAAGCCGAACTCGGCCTGGTGCTGCTTCTGCGGGGTTTTGGGTTTCTCGCCGGGCATGACAAGGTCCGGCAGCTTGAGATTGGGCTTCACGCCGTCGAAGGCGGCGTCGAAGGTGTTTTTGGAAATGCCTTTGGTTTTGGCTTCCGGCCAGAGGTCGTTTTGCAGCCAGGCGCGGAACTGGTCGTCAATGGGGGCGGCGTGGGTGGGGACGGTGAGGACCATCCCCACTAGAGCAGCCAGAAAAAATGCAAGGCTGAATTTGCGAAAGTCGCGTTCCGTCGCACCCCCCTCTGTCCTGCCGGACATCTCCCCCGCAAGGGGGGAGATCGGCTGTCGGCTCGGCTTTCGCCAATCACCAACGTTGAAAGGAGTTCGCCGACGCCGAAGCTGCCAATCTCCCCCCTTGCGGGGGAGATGTCCGGCAGGACAGAGGGGGGTGCCTGGCACAGACAGGTGAATGACGGCCATAGAATGCACCTTCCCCACCAATAACGTTAAAACGCCGTCCTGGACCGCAGTGCCGCGGCCAGCGTGCCTTCGTCGAGATAGTCGAGCTCACCGCCGACCGGCACGCCGTGCGCCAGCCGCGTTATCTTGACCTCGAAACCCGAGAGCTGATCGGTGAGGTAGTGCGCGGTGGTCTGGCCCTCGACCGTCGCGTTGACGGCGAGGATGATTTCCTTGATTTCGCCGCCGGCGACGCGATCGATCAGCGAGCGGATGTTGAGCTGGTCCGGGCCGATGCCGTCGAGCGGCGACAGCGTGCCGCCGAGCACATGGTAGCGCACGTTCATCGCCGCCGCCCGCTCCAGCGCCCAGAGATCAGAGACGTCCTCGACGATGATCAGGGTGGCGGCATCGCGGCGTGGGTCCGTGCAGATCATGCAGGGGTCCGAGGTGTCGACATTGCCGCAGGTCGAGCAGATGCGCACCTTGTCGGCGGCCTCGCCCATGGCGGCGGCCAGCGGCGAAAGCAGCTGTTCCTTCTTCTTGATCAGGTGCAGCGCGGCGCGCCTGGCCGAACGGGGGCCAAGCCCCGGCACCTTGGCCAGGAGCTGGATCAGGCGTTCGATCTCGGGACCGGCGATTCGCTTGGACATCGCTCTGATCTAGGATTTTTCAGAGCGCTTTGAAACATCCCCCGTCGACGCACGGTTCGCCATGCTGCCATGCGAGAATTAGTTTGTTTCGAGCGGGCGGCCCTGGCTGACAATCATCGCGCCGATGGCATCGGTGTTTTCAGGCGTGGACTGGAATCCCATCGAGGCTTCCTGTGGAGCGTCCTGGATCGAGGAGATGACCCGTTTGTTCGAGGTTCCGCTGTTCAGGGTTCCGCCAAAACGGGCGGCATCCGGCTCTTCCATCGGCTCCTGCATGGCAACTTCCACCGGCTTCGCCGAGACCCGCGCGGATTTTGCCGTCGGCGCCGCGGCCGCGGTCAGATAGGTCTGCTGCGCGGGGGCGGTACGGACGGGCTCCGGCTTGGCCGCCGGTTCCGCCGCGGCGGTCATGTAGACTTGCTGGGCTGGAGCGTTGCGAACTGATGCCTTGGCCGGGCGCACCGTCTCGATGGATGCGACCCGTGTCGCGGGTACCCCCGGCAACGCCGCCGGCTGCTCGGCCGAGGCAATCATCGGCTCATCCGGCAGCGGCTGCCAGTTGCGGCCGCGCTTCTCGTAGAAGGCGTTGCCGCCGGCTACCATGGTGTAGTGCATGTTCTTGTAGGGGAAGCGCAGGCCGGCGGTGTGGAAATACATCGTGTTCTTGAGCTTGGTCTTGCGCTCGCCCTTGAGCACGGCGTCGGCGGCCTCTTCGACATCGGGCATTGCGCGCGAATTCATCGATCTGGTCATGACGCCCGGCGCGAACTGCCCGGGCTCACCGACCACTTGGCAGATGGTGTTGCCATGGTTGCCCGAGCGCAGCCGGTTCATCACCACCGTGCCGACCGCGATCATGCCGTCGCGGCTCGACCGGTTGGATTCGAAGAACATCGCCCGTTCCAGGCATTCCCTGTCCTTCGGCGTGTGACTGTAGGCGCGCGAACTCAGAAAGCTCGGCGTGATGGCGTCGGTCAGGCTGGCGACGGACATGCCGTGCGAGGTTGTCTGGCTGCAAGCGGCCAAGAAAAGGGGAGACGTAATGACGCCGAGCAACAGCGGCGTCTTCCATCGCATCGCGATCAACAGGTAACCCTCTCACTTCAACGCCCGCCCCAGGCTGCGGCAAGAATGAGACACTTTCGGGCAAAATGATGGCCAAAACGTTATTAACGGCATACTGTTGCCGAATTGACACAAAATCGAGGCTTTCCAGATAGATCGAGCCATCGTTTCACACGGGTGGTGACCGTTCTCTCTTCGTTTTGCCGCAATTCCCTTGGGGAAACGCCAAGTGCTTTTCCCGGCAAGACCGCGCCATGCGTTCCAAAACGGCCTATTGCCCGGCGGCGATTGCTGCCGGCCGGCCGGGCTCGATCTCTTCGATCTTCTCTGAAAACAGGCCGCGCCTGAGAAACAGCGACCGCGCCTCCCTGGCCGTCGGCGCGATCTTGCCCGGCCAGTCGCTGTCGATGAACTCGGCCTTGGTGAAATCAGTATTTGTTTCGGAGGCCGCCTCCAGGAATTCGGCGATTTCCAGCACGATCGCGCGTTCATCCCTTGAAAGCGCCGACGTGCCGGCCTCGATCGACGGCCGATGCACGAAATCCTCGAACAGGTTGAAGTAGCCCTTGATGCCGACGAGATCGACACCGGCGTCGCAATCGGCGAGGATTTCCAGAATCTCGTAGATCCTGTTGCGGATACGCTGCTCGATCAGTCTTTCGGACGGCTCGTCGATCATGGGCGCCGGTCTCTGCTTTCATGCATATCGTTGCCTGCGCACCCTCGGGTCGAGCCCGTGGGCATGCTTTGGGCGACGTGCATCAGAAAGGCAGTTTCATTCCCGGGGGAATGGGCAGGCCGGCGGTCAGCGCCTTGGTCTTTTCCTGCATGATCTGCTCGACCTTGGCCTTGGCGTCATTGTGCGCGGCAAGAATCAAATCCTCGAGGATTTCGACGTCGTCCTCCTTGAACAAGGACGGGTCGATCTTCAGCGACTTGATATCGAATTTTCCGCTCAGCGTGACGCTGACCAGGCCGCCGCCGGCCTGGCCGAGGGCTTCGACCGTCGCAATCTCATCCTGCATGGCCTGGAACTTGGCCTGCATTTCCTTCGCCTTGCCCATCAGGCCGAGAAGATCTTTCATGGTCCGATCCTTTGCGGATTAGTGCTGGATATCAGGGTTCGTCGTCATCGGCCGGCGGCTCGACCGGCATTTCGGCCTCGCTCGCGTCGGCGTCGGGCGTGTCGGGAATGCGCACATCGATGATCTTGGCGCCGGGAAAGCGGGCCAGGATGGAGGCCACGGTCGGGTCGTTCCTGGCATCGAGGAAAGCGTTTTCACGCTTCGTCGATTCCATCTCGGCCAGCGTCTGGCCGCCCTCCTCCTTCGACAGCGACACCAGCCAGTTGCGGCCGGTCCAGGCGCGTAGCTTCGTCGTCAGGTCGTTGAGCAGCATCTTGGGCGCATCGTCGGTCAGGCTTACGTCGATGCGGCCCGGTTCGATGCGCACGAGGCGGATGCAGCTCTTGATCAGCACCTTGAAGGCGATGTCGCGTTTCGCGTCGGCAAGGGCAACGATGTCGGCCAGCGATTTCAGCGGTACGGCTTGCGTCTCCGGCGCCGGTTGCGGGGGCGCGACGAAGGCAGTCGGAGTAGGCGTGGCCTCGACCAGCCGCATGGTCTGGGCGCCGCCCGAGCCGCCAGGCATGCGCGCCTGCGCCGGGGCGCTGGCGCCATTGCCGCCATTGCCGGGATTCACGGGGCCGGGGCTCATCGGCGCGCCGTTCGGGCGCGGCGCGGCGCCAGTTGCCGAGGCGCCGCTCTCCAGCGATCTCAGCGCCTCGTCCAATGTCGGGAGGTCGGCGGCATGCGCCAGCCGGATCAACACCATTTCGGCGGCACTGACCGGCCTGTTGGAGGACTGCACCTCGGGAATGCCCTTGAGCAGCATCTGCCAGGTCCGCGACAGCACCCTGACCGACAACGCCCGGGCGAAATCGGCACCGCGCTGACGCTCGTCCTGCGACAGCGAGGCATCGTCCATCGCGGTCGGCACGAAGCGCAGTCTGGTGACGAGATGGTTGAACTCGGCAAGATCGGTGAGCACGGCGGCCGGATCGGCGCCGGTATCGTATTGCGCGCGAAACTCCCCAAGCGCTGCCGCCACATCGCCCTTCATCACATGTTCGAACAGATCGACGACACGGGCGCGGTCGGCCAGCCCCAGCATGGCGCGCACGGCCTCGGCGCTGACCGAGCCGGCGCCATGGGCGATCGCCTGGTCGAGAATGGAGAGCGAATCGCGGGCGGAACCTTCCGCCGCGCGCGCGATCATCGCCAGCGCGTCGTCGTCGACCGAAATGCCTTCCTTGCCGGCGATCGAGGAGAGATGCGAGACGAGCGCGCCGGCGTCGATGCGCCTCAGGTCGAATCGCTGGCAGCGCGACAGGACGGTGATCGGAACCTTGCGGATCTCGGTGGTGGCGAAGATGAACTTGACGTGCGGCGGCGGCTCTTCCAGCGTCTTCAGCAGGCCATTGAAGGCCTGTGTCGACAGCATGTGCACTTCGTCGATGATGTAGACCTTGTAGCGGGCCGAGACCGGCGCATAGCGCACGCGCTCGATGATGTCCCTGATGTCGTCGATGCCGGTGTGCGAGGCGGCGTCCATCTCGATGACGTCGACATGGCGGCCTTCCATGATGGCCTGGCAGTGCTCGCCAAGCACGGCGAGGTCGACCGAGGGCTGATCCGTGGTGGCGGTTTTATAGTTCAGGGCACGCGCCAAAATGCGCGCGGTGGTGGTCTTGCCGACGCCGCGCACGCCGGTCAGCATCCAGGCCTGGGCAATGCGGCCGGTGGCAAAAGCGTTGGTGAGGGTGCGCACCATCGGCTCCTGGCCGACGAGTTCGGAAAAATTCGACGGACGGTATTTGCGCGCCAGCACGCGGTAGGCGGCGGCCTTGCCCGTCGCCAGACTATCGGGCCCCGAATTTCCGGCTTCGCTCATTCGCCCGTTAAGCTCCAAAATGCCGCGCCCACAGGCGCCGATTCCTGCGCATAGTCTCGCCCGCGCTGCAATGCGTCGTCAATGTCGCGAGGAGGGCCGATGAGGTGGGAGGCTGGAACAATGACCCGTTCCGGGCTCGTTAGGGCTGCTTCCTTCCGGACCTGACCCGGTTGGCGAGTGGATCGTCCACCACCAACCTCCCGCTGTCCATATCGGCAATTGCGCGACGAAATGCAAGTGCGCAGGCAAATCGGCACCGCGAACCACCAGATTCGCTTGCAGCACCGGTGCAGCCGCTCTAGCGTTCATGGTTTGAGGAAACCAAGAAAAGCAAGGGAAACGCCGATGCTGCCGGGCCTGAAGGCCGGATTCACGCTGGATGCCCGGCTGGAGGCCGACAGCGAGCAATTGATGTGGCTGGGGCTGTGCGAATTGCGGGTGATGAACGACCGCCGTTGGCCATGGCTGCTCCTGGTGCCGCAGCGGCCGGGCGCGGAGGAGATCCACGACATGACGCCGCTCGACCAGGCGATGCTGACCTTCGAGACCAATATGGTGGCGCAGGCGCTGAAGAAGGTGAGCGGCTGCACCAAGATCAACACCGGTGCGCTCGGCAACATCGTGCGCCAACTGCATGTCCACATCATCGCACGGTCCGAGGGCGATCCCGGCTGGCCCGGTCCGGTCTGGGGGCACGGGCTGCGCGAGCCCTATCAGCGTTCCGACCTGCGCCGGTTTGCCGAAACGATAAGGGCAGCGCTATAAGCCTTGCCGTGTCCATCCCAAGCATGTCCATCCCCAACACCAGAGTCCACATGACCTTCCGCCTGTTTGACGCGCCCGTGCGCGAGCCGAGCCAGTTCGTCGGCTTTGCCGGCAACACGATCGACCGGCAATCCGAGAACCGCGCCGACGATTCGGTCGACAAGGCGCTGGCCGACCCGACGACGCGGCTGCTGTTGATGAATGGCGGCAGGCTCCTGCTGAAGCCCGGCGAGGGCGGCCGCCTCGACCCATGGTTCGGCATCGCCGAAAGCGAGCCCTTCAGCCCTTCGGTCGACCAGGGCGTGCTGCTCGGCTTTTCCGAACAGGGGCCGGTGCTGGCGGTGCTGGCGGGCGTCGATGCCGAACAGCTGCCTGAAACCATTAAGGCGATCGATTACCGCTCGGTCTATATGCAAGGGCTGATCGACGAGGCCGCCGCCGGCGCGATGGCGCAGGGCGCCGCCCTGCTTGCCTGGCACGCCAGTCACCGCTTCTGCAGCAAATGCGGCACGCAATCGCAGATGCGGGCCGGCGGCTACAAACGGCATTGCCCCAATTGTGGCACCGAGCATTTTCCGCGCACCGACCCGGTAGCGATCATGCTGACCACGACGCGGGAGAAATGCCTGCTCGGGCGCGGCCGGCATTTCGCGCCGGGCATGTATTCGGCGCTTGCCGGCTTCATCGAGCCGGGCGAGACGATCGAGGCGGCGGTGCGCCGCGAAACGCTGGAGGAGGCGGGCATCCGGCTCGGCCGCGTCGTCTACCACGCCAGCCAGCCCTGGCCGTTCCCCTATTCGCTGATGATCGGATGCTTCGGCGAGCCGCTCAACGAGGACATCCAGGCCGATCTCAACGAACTGGAGGACTGCCGCTGGTTTTTGCGCGACGAGGTGCGCCTGATGCTGGACCGAACGCATCCCGACAATCTGGTCACGCCGCCGAAAGGCGCCATTGCGCACCACCTCATCCGCGCCTGGGTCGACAGCGAATAACGAATATCGAAGTCATTGCAGGAGAGACAAATGATCCGTCACACCGTCGTCTTCACGCTGAAGCACCCACCGCATTCGCTGGAGGAAAAGCGGTTCCTCGTCGACGCCAGGAAAATCCTCTCGGCGATCCGGGGCGTCACGCATTTCGAGCAATTGCGGCAGGTCAGCCCGAAGAACGACTATCAGTTCGGCTTCTCGATGGAGTTCGCCGACCAGGCCGCCTACACTAGGTACAACGACCATCCCGACCATGTCGCCTTCGTGCGCGACCGCTGGGTGCCGGAGGTCGAGGCCTTCATGGAGATCGATTACGTGCCGTTGGGCTGGTAGCTCAATCCGCCACCTTCCACTGCTCGCGTGACTCGCTCGCTGGATAGACGCCGAGGATCCGCACTTCGCGCGAAAAGAACCGCAGTTCGTCGAGCGCCAGCTTGACCAGCGGATCGTCGGGGTGGCCCTCGATGTCGGCGTAGAACAGCGTCGCCGTGAAGGCGCCAAGCTGGTAGCTTTCCAGCTTGGTCATGTTGATGCCGTTGGTGGCGAAGCCGCCCATGGCCTTGTAGAGCGCGGCCGGCACGTTGCGGACGCGAAAGATGAAGGTCGTCATCATCTTGACGTCGGGTGACGGACGCTCGGCCCATTGCTTGCTCTTGGTCAGGACGACGAAGCGAGTGACGTTGCTGTCGGTGTCCTCGACATTTTCCTCGATGATGTCGAGCCCGTAGAGCGCTGCTGCCAACGCCGGCGACAGCGCGGCCATGGTGCGGTCCTTGACCTCGGAGACCATCTTGGCGGCGCCCGCCGTGTCGCCGGCGACCACTCCCTTCCACCCGTTCTTGCGGATGTATTTGCGGCATTGGCCGAGGGCGTGGATGTGGGTGTGCACGGTCTTGATCTCGTCGCGCCTGACGCCCGGCAGCACCATCAGCTGGAAATGGATCGGCAGGAAATATTCGCCGACGATGTGCAGCTTCGATTCCGGCAGAAGGTGGTGGATGTCGGCGACGCGCCCGGCGATGGTGTTCTCGATCGGGATCATGGCAAGATCGGCCTTGCCGGTCTCCACGGCATTGAACGCGTCCTCGAAGGTCGGGCACGGCAACGGCTCCATAGAGGGATAGACGTTGCGGCTGGCGGTGTCGGAATTGGCGCCGGGCTCGCCCTGGAAGGATATTCTATTGGTCTTTTCAGGCATGCTGATATCTCAGTTGGAAAGGATTTGCCTGGCACGGTCCAGGTCTTCAGGGGTGTCGACACCAAGCGGCAGCGACTGCACGATCTCGGCGTCGATGCGCATGCCGGCTTCCAGGGCCCGCAGCTGCTCCAGCCGCTCGCGGCGCTCAAGCGGCGACGGCTTCAGCGCGACGAAACGCTCGAGTGCCGCGCGTCGATAGGCGTATAGGCCGACGTGGTGATAGAGCGGCCCCTCGCCCCAGGGTGCCGTGGCGCGGGTGAAGTAAAGCGCCCGCAACCGCGTGCCGGTGAGCGGCGACCCGACGATCTTGACGACGTTAGGATTGGTCTTTTCCCCCTCGCGGACGATCTCGACACCGAGCGTGGCGATATCCACCAAGGGGTCGTCGAACGGCCTGAGCGAAGCGGCGATGATGCCGGGATCGATGGTCGGCAGGTCGCCCTGCACATTGACGATCGTTTCGACTTCGCCCCGGGGATCGAGTGCCAACAGTGCCTCGTGGATGCGATCCGAACCCGACTCATGATCCAAGCGCGTCATCACCGCCTCGAAACCATGCGCCCGCACCGCTTCGGCCACGCTTTGCGTGTCGGTCGCCACCACCACCCGGCCAAGCCCGGCCTCGGCCGCGCGGCGCGCCACATGAACGATCATCGGCGCGCCCGATATGTCGGCCAGCGGCTTGCCCGGCAGGCGTGTCGAGGCCATGCGGGCCGGGATCAGGATCAAGGTGGACATCGGTCTGGCAAAGCGTTCGAAAAGAGGAGGGGAAAAGTGGCAAAAGGTCTCACTGGAAGCGCCCTTATAGGTGTTGCAACGCCGGAGCAAAAGACCTAGTTTCCGCCCGATTTGACCGGCTCTGGAGGGCAGGTCTCGATACCGACGGACGGAGTGGACGGATCGGTCCGCCGGAAAAGGGAGCAAGGGGCGTATGGATTCCAACGAAGTCAACAAGCTGCTCGCCGGATTGCTCGGAACCATTTTCGTGGTCTTCTCGGTCGGCATCGTGTCGGACGCGCTGTTTGCCTCGCCCGCTCCGGAAAAGCCCGGCTTCGCCATCGAGGCCGCCGAGCCCGCCGAGGGCGGCCCCGCCGGGCCGGCAGCAGCCGAAAAGCCGATCGCAGATCTTCTGGCCAGCGCAAGTGTCGAACAGGGCGCCGCCATCTTCAAGAAATGCCAGGCCTGCCACTCCGGCGAGAAGGGCGGCCCCAACAAGGTCGGCCCGGATTTGTGGGATCTCATCGACCGCCCCGTCGCCGCGCATGAGGGCTTCGCCTATTCGGCCGGCATGAAGGAGTTTTCCAAGGGCGGCGCCGAGAAGTGGACCTACGACAACATCAACCACTTCATCACCTCGCCGAAGAAATTCGTGAAAGGCACGGCGATGGGCTTCGCCGGCCTGCCCAAGGAAGAGGACCGCGCCAACGTCATCGCCTATCTGCGCACGCTGTCGGACAATCCCAAGCCGCTGCCCGCGCCGGGCGCTGCCGCCGACGCGACGGCGCCGGCCAAGCCGGCTGAAGGTGCCGCACCGGCCAAGCCGGCCGAAGGGGCTGCTCCCGCCAAGCCGGCGGCACCTGCGGCTCCCGCCGCACCAGCTCCGGCCGCCCCAGCACCGGCGCCTGCTCAATAACCCAAATATCGTCTCGACGACCTTGAAAAAGCCGGGTTCAGCCCGGCTTTTTCGTTAGGAAAATCGCATATGCGGCGACAAAGCCGCGCATGGCGGTTTTCACGCGCGACAAATCATCTAGATTGCCTTTCTGGATGATGGCACGCATCGCGAAGAGGACAGTGGATGACGCTTGGCCGGGTGCTTCTCAAATCATTGCTGGCGGCGGCCCTGCTGGCCGCGGGGTTGCAGGCGGCCCTGGCCGACGAGTGGCGCACGACATCATCGCTGATCGGCGAATCCAAATATGGCGACAACTTCCAGCACTATGATTACGTCAATCCGAACGCGCCCAAAGGCGGCACGCTGAATTCGGTGGTGCTGGGCACTTTCGACAGCTTCAATCCCTATATCGTGCAGGGTTCGCCGGCCGCCGGCCTGGTCGGCTTCGGCGGCGGCCTGCTCTATGACACGCTGATGGAGCAGGCGACCGATGAGGGCAGCGTCAGCCATCCTCTGATCGCCGACGCCTACAAATTCCCGGCCGACTATTCCTCGGCGACTTACCGGCTCGACCCCCGCGCCAAATGGCATGACGATCAGCCGATCACCGTCGACGACGTGATCTGGTCGTTCCAGATGCTGAAGGCGAACAGCCCGCAATACAGCCGTTATTTCGAGAACGTCACCGATGCGGTGGCGATCTCCGACCGCGAGGTCGAGTTCCATTTCAACCAGAAGGGCAACCGCGAACTGCCGAAGATCCTTGGGGATCTCGCCGTGCTGCCGAAGCATTGGTGGGAAGGCACGGACGCCAATGGCAAGAAGCGCGACGTCACCAGGCCGACGCTGGAAATTCCGCTCGGTTCGGCTGCCTACAAGATCGCCAGCTTCAAGCCGGGCTCGGAGATCGTCTGGCAGCGCGTGCCCGACTACTGGGCGGCCAAGCTGCCGGTGAAGATCGGCCGCGAGAATTTCAACACGCGCCGATACACCTACATTCTCGACGACAATGCCGCCTGGCTTGCCTTCACCAAGGGTGGGCTGGAAGACATCAACCGCGAATACAGCTCCCGCAAATGGGCTACAGCCTATAATTTCCCGGCCATTCAGGCTGGCGACGTCATCAAGAAGGACTTCCAGACCCGGTCGCCGCAGCCGATGCAGGGCTTTGTGCTAAATCAGAGGCGGCCGCTGTTCCAGGACCGACTGGTCCGCGAGGCATTGACCATACCCTTCGATTTCGAGAGCATGAATCGCACCTTGTTCTTCGGCTTCAACACACGCACATCGAGCTATTTCCAAGGTACCGAACTGGCGTCCAGCGGATTGCCGCAGGGCAAGGAACTGGAAATCCTGGAAAAGTATCGCGACAAGCTGCCGCCAGAACTCTTCTCTCAGGAGTTCAAGCTGCCCGTCTACGACTCGCCGCAAGCGGAACGAAAGTATCTGAAGCAGGCCGTCGATCTCTTCGCCAAGGCCGGATGGATCATCAAGGGCGGCAAGATGCTCAACGCCAAGACAGGCGCACCGTTCAAGTTCGAGATCCTCGGCTGGAACGACACAGACCAGGTGATCGCCAGCCCCTACATCGCCAACCTGCGCAAGATCGGCGTCGACGCTACCCTGCGTATCATCGACCAGACGCAGTATATCAACCGCGTCAACAATTTCGATTTCGATGTCGTGACGGGTCTGTTCGGCCAGTCGGAGTCGCCCGGCAACGAGCAGCGCGATTTCTGGAGTTCCAAGGCCGCCGATGCGCCTGGTTCGCGCAACCTGATGGGTATCAAGGATCCAGTCGTCGACGCGCTTGTCGATCGCATCATCTTCGCCACCGATCGCGATGATCTCGTCGCCGCCACCCACGCACTCGACCGCATCCTTCTGTGGAACTTCTACGTCGTGCCGCAATATTACCGTTCAGCGGTATGGCTGGCCTATTGGAACAAGTTCAAGTTCCCCGACAAACAGCCTGCCTATGTCGGCGCCGACATCGATTCATGGTGGATCGACCCGGACAAGGAAAAAACGCTGGCGGCCAAATACAAGGGCGGCAATTGATGGGGCGGCAATTGATGGCGGCCCTGCCCCGCCGCGATTTCCTGGCTTTGGGTGGCGCTGCCGCTGCAGCAGCGCTGATGCCGGGCAAAGCCTTTGCAAACGTTGCGACCGGCACCAAGCTGCACGGCCTTTCCGCCTTCGGCGACCTCAAATACAAGCCTGATTTCCCGCATTTCGACTATGTCAAAGTCGATGCGCCCAAGGGCGGCATCTTCAATTTCTCGCCGCCGAATTGGGGTTACAACCAGGATACGCAGACTTTCAACACGCTGAACTCCTTCGCCAACAAGGGCGATGCGCCGCCACGCATGGAGATGTGTTTCGACGCGCTGATGGTGCGGGCGCTCGATGAACCCGACGCGGTATATGGCCAGATCGCGGATGGCGTGACGCTCTCCGACGACCGCAATGGCTTCACCTTCTCGCTTCGACCCGAGGCGCGTTTCCATGACGGCACGCCGCTGACGGCGCAGGATGCTGCCTTCACCTTCAAGCTCTACAAGGAGAAGGGCCATCCCGACCTATCGCTGTCGCTGACGCACATGATCGATGCCGTTGCCGTCGATGACCGCACACTGCGGCTTACTTTTTCCGGCAAGCAATCCGCCCGGACCGTGCTCAACGTGGTGGAATTCCCGATCGTGTCCAAGGCCTTCTACACGGCAAATCCCTTCGATTCCTCGCAATTGAACCCGCCGCTCGGGTCCGGCGCCTACAAGGTCGGGCGTTTCTCGGCCGGCGCATGGATCGAGTACGATCGGGTGGCGGACTATTGGGGTCGCGACCTCGCGTTCAATCGCGGCCAGAACAATTTCGATCGTATCCGCATCGAGTTCTACCAGAACCGCAACGCCGGATTCGAAGCCTTCAAGAAGGGTGAGATCGCTTATCGCGAGGAATTCGTGTCTCGCGTTTGGGCCACCGCCTATGACTTCCCTGCAATGACCGCGGGCAAAGTGGCCAAGCATGAATTCCCGGCCGAAAAGCGACCCTCGATGCAGGCCACCGCGGTCAATCAGCGGCGAGAGCAGTTTCGCGACCCTAGGGTGAGGCGGGCGCTCGCGCTATGTTTCGATTTCGAGTGGACGCGCCGCAACTTCTTCTACGGCTCGTACGAGCGTTCGCAATCCTGCTTCGAGAAATCGGACTTTCGCGCCGAAGGGACACCGTCGCCGCAAGAACTGGCTCTGCTGGAGCCGCTGCGAAGCCAGTTGCCGGCAGAGGTCTTCGGCGAGGCAGTGACCCAGCCCGCATCCGACGGCTCCGGTCGCGACCGCAAGCTGCTTGGCCAAGCGGCAAAGCTTCTGTCCGCCGCTGGGTGGAAGCGATCAGGCGACTTTGTCGTTAACGACAAGGGGGGCCGGCTTTCAGCCGAGTTCATGGTCGATGACGACACCTTCGTCCAGGTCTATTCGCCTTGGGTCGCCAACATGAAGGCGATCGGCATCGACGCCACGATACGGTTGGTGGATTCGGCGCAATACCAGTCCAGGCAGGCGAGTTTCGACTTCGACCTCTTGTCTGCTGCCTTTTCGTTCAGCGCGACGCCGACTCGGGATGATCTCGAAGTCTTCTTCCATTCGAGCACCGCCGGCGTCTCCGGCTCCCGCAACTTGCCGGGTATCTCCGATCCCGCTGTCGACACGCTGATCAATGCCGTGGGCGCGGCAAAGGACCGTGAAAACCTGACCGTGGCGATGCGGGCGCTCGACCGGGTCTTGCGTGCGCGATGCGATTGGATTCCTAGTTGGTTCCTGGCGAATCATCGCGTTGCCTATTGGGACATGTTCGGCTTTCCCGAACAAAAGCCCGATTTCGGCTTTCCGGTCGAGGCGCTGTGGTGGTTCGATAAAGGCAAGGCGGCAAAAATTGGCAAAGGCTGAGATGTCAGTCCCACGAGGGCAGAAGGCCTGATGGGCGCCTATATACTGCGCCGCATCCTTTTGATGATCCCGACCCTGTTCGGCATCATGGCGATATCGTTCGCCGTCATCCAGTTCGCGCCTGGCGGGCCGGTCGAGCAGGTCATCGCCAAGCTGACCAACCAGGGCGGCAGCGACCGCCTCGGCGGTGGCGGCGGCGATGCAGGCGGCTCCAATTTCGACGTCGCCGGCGATGTCAGCTCGAAATATCGCGGCGCCCAGGGCCTCGATCCGGAATTCATCAAGAAGCTGGAGAAGCAGTTCGGTTTCGACAAGCCGCCGCTCGAGCGCTTCGGAATGATGCTGTGGAATTATGCCAGGTTCGATTTCGGCAACAGCTATTTCCGCGACATCTCGGTGCTCGACCTGATCCTGGAAAAGATGCCCGTATCGATTTCGATCGGGCTCTGGATCACCTTGTTGTCCTATCTGATCTCGATCCCGCTCGGCATTCGCAAGGCGGTGAAGGACGGCACGCCCTTCGACGTCTGGACCAGTGGGGTCGTCATCGTCGGCTATGCCATTCCAGGCTTCCTGTTCGGCATCCTTTTGATGGTGCTGTTCGCCGGAGGCTCGTTCTGGGACTGGTTCCCGTTGCGCGGCATCGTCTCGGACAATTGGGACCAATTGTCGTGGCCGGCCAAGATCGTCGATTATTTCTGGCACATGACGCTGCCGCTGACGGCGCTGGTGTTGTCGGCCTTCGCAACGACCACGCTTTTGACCAAGAACTCCTTCCTGGAGGAAATCCGCAAGCAGTATGTGGTGACGGCGCGCGCCAAGGGCCTGTCGGAACGGCAGGTGCTTTATGGCCACGTTTTCCGCAACGCCATGCTGATCGTCATCGCCGGCTTCCCGGGTGCCTTCATCTCGGCCTTCTTCACGGGATCGCTGCTGATCGAGAACATCTTTTCGCTCGACGGGCTCGGCCTGCTCGGCTTCCGGTCCGTGGTCGAGCGCGACTATCCGGTGGTGTTCGCCAACCTTTATATCTTCTCGCTGCTTGGCCTGTTCGTCGGGCTCCTGTCCGACCTGATGTACACCTGGGTCGATCCGCGCATCGATTTCGAGCGGAGAGACATCTGATGTCGGAGGCAAGCGTAACCGCCGGTGTCTTGCCGGAGCGGCTCCCACGGCCGTTCCTGTCGCCGCTCAACAAGCGCCGCCTGCAGAATTTCAAAGCCAACCGGCGCGGCTACTGGTCGCTGTGGATTTTCCTCGTCCTGTTCGTGCTGTCGCTGTTTGCCGAATTCATCGCCAACGACAAGCCGATCATCGCTTCCTACAAGGGCGAGATCCTTTTCCCGGTGATGGTCGCTTACCCCGAGGAAAAATTCGGCGGCTTCTATGCCGTCACCGATTACCGCGACCCGGTTATCCAGGACGAGATCAACGCCCATGGCTGGATGATCTGGCCGCCGATCCGCTATTCCTACCAGACCGTCAATAACGCCATTCCGGAAGCAGCGCCGGCCAAGCCATCATGGGAATATGACGCCAAGACGCGCTGCAACCAATATCCACGAGGAGCCGATGACCCGGCCTGCAATGTCGGCAACTGGAACTGGTTCGGCACCGACGACCAGGCGCGCGACGTGCTGGCGCGCGTCATTTACGGCTTCCGCATTTCGGTGCTGTTCGGCCTGATCCTGACCGCGGGTTCGGCGCTGATCGGCGTCGGCGCCGGTGCCTTGCAGGGCTATTTCGGCGGCTGGACCGATCTCCTGTTCCAGCGCTTCATCGAGATCTGGTCGGCCATTCCCGTGCTCTATCTGCTGCTCATCGTCGCCGCCATCCTGCCGCCGGGCTTCTTCATCCTGCTCGGCCTGATGCTGCTGTTTTCCTGGGTGGCGCTGGTCGGGGTGGTGCGGGCGGAGTTCCTGCGCGCCCGCAACTTCGAATATGTCAACGCGGCGCGCGCGCTCGGCGTGCCCAACCGCACCATCATGTTCCGGCATCTGCTGCCCAACGCCATGGTGGCGACATTGACCTTCCTGCCCTTTTTGCTGAGCGGCTCGATCTCGACGCTGACCTCGCTAGACTATCTCGGCTTCGGCCTGCCGCCCGGCTCCGCCTCGCTCGGTGAACTGCTCAAGCAGGCGCAGCGCAATCTCAACGCGCCTTGGCTCGGCATTTCCGGCTTCGTCGTCATCTCGCTGATGCTGTCGCTGCTGGTATTTGTCGGCGAGGCGACGCGCGACGCCTTCGATCCGCGCAAGACGTTCAAATGAGCGATGCTCCCTTGCTCAGCGTGCAGGACCTCAGCGTCGCCTTCAGCCAGGGCGGCGGCCAGTCAGTCGCCGTCGACCACATTTCGTTCGACATCGCCAGGGGCGAGACGGTGGCGCTGGTCGGCGAATCCGGCTCCGGCAAATCGGTCTCGGCGCTGTCGGTGCTGAAGCTGCTGCCCTATCCCAGCGCCAGCCACCCCTCAGGCAAGATCCTGTTTCAGGGTGCCGACCTGCTCGCCATGAGCGAGAAGCAATTGCGCCAGGTGCGCGGCAACAAGATCACCATGATCTTCCAGGAGCCGATGACCTCGCTCAATCCGTTGCACACGATCGAGCACCAGATCGTCGAAATCCTGAAGCTGCATCAAGGCATGGGCGACCGTCCGGCCAAGGCGCGCACGTTGGCCCTGCTCAACGAGGTCGGCATCCGCGATCCGCAGAAGCGTCTGGACGCCTATCCGCATCAGCTGTCCGGCGGCCAGCGCCAGCGCGTCATGATCGCCATGGCGCTCGCCAACGAGCCGGAACTGTTAATCGCGGACGAGCCGACGACCGCGCTCGACGTCACGGTGCAGGCACAGATCCTCGAACTGCTCGCGGGCCTCAAAAGCCGCAAGGGCATGTCGATGCTGTTCATCACCCATGACCTCGGCATCGTGCGCAAGATCGCCGACCGGGTCTGCGTGATGACCAAGGGCAAGATCGTCGAGACCGGACCGACCAAGGACATCTTCGCCAACCCTCAGCACCCCTATACGCGCCATCTTCTGGCCGCCGAGCCGAAAGGCAAGCCGCCGGCCGCCAATGCCGACGCCAAGCCTGTCATGACCGGCAAGGACATCAAGGTCTGGTTTCCGATCAAGCAGGGGTTCTTCCGGCGCACGATCGATCATGTGAAGGCGGTCGACGGCATCGACGTCACCGTGCGCGCCGGCCAGACGCTGGGCGTGGTCGGCGAATCCGGTTCGGGCAAGACGACGCTCGGCCTGGCACTGGCGCGCATGATCTCGTCGACCGGGACGATCCAGTTCAACGGCCGAGACATCAACCAGCTCACCTTCAACGCCATGCGACCGCTCAGGCGCGAATTGCAGATCGTCTTCCAGGATCCGTTCGGCTCGCTCAGCCCGCGCATGTCGATCGCCGAGATCATCGAGGAAGGGCTTAAGATCCACGAGCCAAAGCTGTCGCCCGACGAGCGCGACGACAAGGTGGCCGCCGTGCTGAAGGAAGTCGGGCTCGATCCGGCGACACGCAACCGCTATCCGCACGAGTTTTCCGGCGGCCAGCGCCAACGTGTTGCCATCGCCCGCGCCATGGTGCTCAACCCGCGCTTCGTCATGCTGGACGAGCCGACATCGGCGCTCGACATGAGCGTGCAGGCCCAGGTCGTCGATCTGCTGCGCAATTTGCAGGCCAAGCACGACCTCGCCTATCTTTTCATCAGCCACGACCTCAAGGTCATCCGGGCGCTGGCCAACGACGTCATCGTCATGCGCAATGGCCAGATCGTCGAAGCCGGCCCTTCCGAACAAATTTTTGGAAATCCGCAAACCGACTATACTCGGGCGCTGATCTCGGCCGCCTTCAAGATCGAGACGGCGCCGACTGGCGTGGTCAGCGAGTGATCCGCACAAGGAAGGACTGAACGAACCGCGATGGAAAAAGGCCGCATCCTGCTTGCCGTCACCGGCTTTCATCCGCAGCGCTGGCGCGACCTGCTGTCGGCCGAGCGCGAGGTGGTGCTGGAACCGGACGGCCCCAAGGATCCCTCGATCACCTATGCGGTGGTGTGGAAGCAGAAGCCCAATTTGATGTCGTCGCTGCCCAATTTGCGCGCCATCTTCTCGATCGGCGCCGGCGTCGACCATATCTTCGCCGATCCCGGCCTGCCCGACGTGCCGATCGTCAAGGTCGTCGCCGACAACCTCACCCAGTACATGACCGAGTACGTCGTCTGGCGGGTGCTCGATCACCATCGCCAGGGCCTGCTCTACCGGTCGCAGCAGCCAAAGAAGATCTGGCACGAGCCACAGCAGAGGCCGGCCGGTGACATTTCCGTCGGCATCATGGGACTTGGCAGTCTCGGCCGCGCGGCAGCCTCGGCGCTGCTGTCGCTGGGCTTTGCGGTCAATGGCTGGTCGCGCACGGACCGGCCAATGGAAGGGGTGGCGACGTATGGCGGCGAAGCCGGGCTGATCCCATTCCTCAACGCCACCGACATTCTGGTCGTGCTTCTGCCGCTGACGCCGGACACGCAAGGCATCATCAACTACGGCGTGCTGAAGGAATTGAGGAAACGCAACGGCCTCGGCGGCTCGGTGCTGATCAATGCCGGACGCGGCCGCCTGCAGAAGGACGCCGACATCGTGCGCGCGCTGGATGACGGCACGCTGAAGGAGGCGAGCCTCGACGTGTTCGAGGTGGAACCACTGCCGAAGACCAGCCCGTTGTGGAACCACCCGAAGGTGTTCGTGACGCCGCATGCCGCGGCGACTTCCGATCCAGCCCATCTGGCGCCGCTCATGCTGCGCCAGATGGACGCTTTCGAACGCGGCGAAAGGCTCGACAATCTGGTGGACCGCAAGGCAGGATACTAGCCAGACGTCCTCGTCACCTGGCCAAATCCCAGTCCTGAAAACATTTCTTGATCGCCCGGACGGACGACAGTTGCAGCTTCGGCAGGTTGACTTGGTCGAACGTCACCCGGTATCTTGAGCGGTTTTTCGGCGTGGTTACGGCAATGTGGTGGATCATGTCCCATTTGATGCTGTCGCGCCCACCCTCCAAGGCTCCGCGTCTCTCCTTCTCGAACAAGGTACGCCTGAAATAGCGCAGCAGACTTGCCGGGGTGGAAATGTCCAGCAGGATCAATCCGGTCGCGCGCTGGAAGCGTTGCGGCATGCAAACCGAGTAATTTCCGTCCATCACCCACCGTTCGCCGGCGATCGCTGCGTCATGCAAGGCAATGAATTCGTCCCTCGGACGCTGCAGCCAATCCGTGTTGGGCAGGTGAAAGAGCAGATCAAGATGAATGGGTGTCAGGCCACGCTTGCGCGCGATCGCGTCGGCAAGCGTCGACTTGCCGCTGCTCGACGGGCCCAGGATACAGATGCGGTCGCCGAGGTCCGAGAGCTTCATTTGGGCAACACGCATCAGCCAGGCAGCGCGAACTTCTTCTGCTTGTCCGGTTTGCCGCAGTCGCGGCGATCGATCGACCGGTTCATGGCATCGATTTCGCCTGACGCCTTGTCGCTGTCGCGCTGAGCCTTGGAACGCATGTCGGGCGTGAACGGGCCAAAACCCATGGCGGGATTGGAAAAGGTCGGCTTGGCGGTCGTGGGGAGATTATATTGCTGCGCCAATCCGTTGCGCCGCGCCAGCAACTGATCGCATGGCACGCTGTCATATTGCAGCGAGGACTCGACGTTGGCGTCCTGCCGCTCGGACGCTGAATTGCCCACGCAGCCGGTGGTTACGAGGCAAGACGCCAAAATCATCACGTTCCAGCGCATCGAAGTGCTCCTCCTGATATCCCGCCCTGATGCGACCAGATCGCAAATATCAGTCGCGCACGCAAATCGGACTTTTTCGCAGCAGCGCAAAGAGTTGCCCTCACAGGGGACCGGCTTTCCATGCCACGACGGCCAGGCCTTTGACAGGCTCGCGGCGATCCCAGCGGATGGTTGTCGGCTCCAGGGCGAGGACCGAGAGGCAGTTGGCCTCGAGGGTCCGTACGACATAGCCATCCGAATGGGCGTAGCGCCGGGAGGGCTGCAGCGCGAACTCGCCACCGCCTTCCGCCAGGCTCTCGACTGAAAAGACAAACAGGCCACCCTCGGCGAGCAGGCCGGCGACCGTTCCCACGAGACCTTCGAGGCCGCCGATGTAGATCAGCACGTCGGCTGACGTCACTAGATCGGCCTTGTCGCCTGAATAGGAAAAATCCTGCAAATCCGCTTTCGTCAGCGCGTCGTAGATGCCTTTTGCCCGCGCCTTCTTCAGCATCCTTGCCGAGATGTCGAACCCCTCCAGCCGGTCGACGATCGGCCTCAGCTTCTCGCCCATCAGCCCAGTGCCGCAACCCAGGTCGAGCGCCAGGCGGAAGCGGCCCGGCCTTACCTTGCGGATGGCCGCGTCGAGCACCTCGGGCAGCCGGTAGTCGAGTTTGCCGACCAGCATCGCCTCGAAGGTCTCTGCATAGTGGTCGAACAGCGTTTCGACAAAGGCGCTGGGCGGCGCCATAAAGACCGGACCTTTGCCGATCAGCTGCAATTTGAGAGCCGCGCCCTGGCGATCGGCCGGATCCAATTTCAACGCCGTCCTCCAGGCCTGCGCCGCCAGGTCGAGCCTGCCTGATGCCTCCTGCATCTCGCCCAGGCGAAACCAGCCCATTGCCCATTGCGGCGCCAGTTCCAGGCCGCCGAGCAGCAACTCGGCGGCAGCGGCATGATCGCCGGAGGCAACGAGCAGTTCGGCATAGTCCGCACGGCGATCGGCGTTCGGGTCGCCCGACGAGGTCTGAAGCGGTTTCATGATGATGGTTTCCACCTGCAGGGAGCCGGCCGCCCATCTCTGTAGAGCAAGGAATGCCGAAGCTGAACCGAATTGGACAGGCTTTGTCCGGGAGTCAGCAGTCTCGGGCAACAGGCTTTCCGCGGCGGAATTATATCCTATCTTGGCATCATGCGCGCCAGCGACCTGCTTCATCCCCGGCCCGAAGGCCTCTACTGCCCGCCGGGCGATTTCTTCATCGACCCGGTGCGGCCGGTGAACCGGGCGCTGATCACGCACGGCCATTCCGACCATGCGCGTTCCGGCCACGGCTCGGTGCTTGCGACACAGCAGACGCTCGACATCATGGGACTTCGCTACGGCGAGGATTTCGCGGGGACGACGCAGACAGCCAGGCTCGGCGAGACGATTGCCCTCAACGGCGTCGATGTCAGCTTTCATCCGGCCGGCCATGTGCTGGGTTCGGCGCAGATATTGGTCGAGCACAAGGGCAGGCGCATCGTCGCCTCCGGCGACTACAAGCGGCAGAAGGATGCGACCTGCGCGCCCTTCGAGCCGATCCGCTGCGACATCTTCATCACCGAGGCGACTTTCGGCCTGCCGGTGTTTCGCCATCCGCCAGACACGGAAGAGATCGCCCGGCTGCTGAAATCGGCGGCGCAATTCCCAGAGCGCTCGCACCTGGTCGGGGCTTACGCGCTGGGCAAGGCGCAACGCGTGATGCGGCTGTTGCGCGACGCCGGTTACGACAAGCCGCTCTACATCCATGGCGCGCTGGCCAAGCTCAGCGCGTATTACCAGAGCCAGGGCATCGATCTCGGCGATCTCGAGCCGGCGACGGTGGAGAGCGGGGCCAAGCAAGATTTCGCCGGCGCCATCGTGGTCGGCCCGCCATCGGCCTTCGCCGACCGCTGGGCGCGGCGCTTTCCCGATCCGATCTCGTGCTTCGCGTCGGGCTGGATGCGCATCCGCCAGCGCGCCAAGCAAGGCGGCGTCGAACTGCCGCTGATCATCTCGGATCATGCCGACTGGGACGAACTCACCGCCACCATCAAGGAGACCGGAGCCGCCGAAATCTGGGTCACGCACGGCCGCGAGGAAGCGCTGGTGCGCTGGTGCGAACTGGAAGGCATCGCCGCCCGCCCGCTGCATCTGGTGGGCTATGAGGATGAGGGCGATTGACGGCATGAACCGCTTCGCCGAGCTTCTCGACCGCCTGGTGCTGACGCCGTCGCGCAACGGCAAGCTAACCCTTTTGATCGACTATTTCCGCAGCGTCGAGGATCCCGATCGCGGCCTGGCGCTGGCGGCCATCACCGGCGATCTCAGGATTGCCGCGGTCAAGCCGGCCATGCTGCGCACGCTGGTCACCGAACGCATGGACCCGGTGCTGTTCGGCTATTCCTACGATTATGTCGGCGACCTCGCCGAGACGGTGTCGCTGGTCTGGCCGCAAACGCCTGGCAGGATCGCCAACCGCGAGCCGACGCTTGGCGAGGTGGTGGCCAAGCTGCAGGCGGCAAGCCGCTCCGATGGACCGAAGGTGCTGACGGGGCTGCTCGACAGCGCCGGCATCTCGGCACGCTTTGCCATCATCAAGCTGGTCACCGGCGGCCTGCGTATCGGCGTCTCGGCGCGGCTGGCCAAACAGGCGCTGGCCGATTTCGGCAAGGTCGACGTCGCCGAGATCGAGGAACTCTGGCATGGGCTATCGCCGCCCTACACGGCGCTTTTCGCCTGGCTGGAAGGCAAGGCCGAAAAACCGCGCAACACGGCGATGGCGCTGTTTCGCCCAGTCATGCTGTCGAACCCGGTCGGTGACGGCGACCTCGAAAAGCTCGATCCCGCCGACTACGCGGCGGAGTGGAAATGGGACGGGATCCGCGTCCAGGCGGTAGCCGAAGGCGGCATCCGCCGGCTCTATTCGCGCACCGGCGACGACGTCTCAGGGGCCTTTCCAGACCTCGCCGACGCCATGCGTTTTTCCGCTGCGCTCGATGGCGAATTGCTTGTCGGCGATCCGCGAGAAGCGACGGGAACCTTCTCGGACCTGCAGCAGCGGCTGAATCGCAAGACGGTAACGCCGAAGATGCAGCAGCAATATCCAGCCTTCATGCGCTGTTACGACGTGCTGCAGATCGGCACGGAGGATCTGCGCGGACTGTCCTTCCGCGAGCGACGCGGCCGGCTCGAAGCCTTCATCGGGACGCTCGACCCGAGCCGCTTCGATCTCTCCCCCTTCGTCGCGTTCACGGATTGGCGGTCGCTCGAGGACCTGCGCCGCGCGCCGCCGCATCCGATCATCGAAGGCGTGATGCTGAAGCGCTGGGATTCGCCCTATGTCGCCGGCCGGCCGAAGGGTCCATGGTTCAAATGGAAGCGCGATCCGCACACGGTGGACGCGGTGCTGATGTATGCCCAGCGCGGCCACGGCAAGCGCTCGAGCTTCTATTCCGACTACACGTTCGGCGTCTGGTCCGGAGCCGAGGGCGAGGAGGAACTCGTGCCGGTCGGCAAGGCCTATTTCGGATTCACCGATGAAGAGCTGAAGCAGATCGACAAATATGTCCGTGACAACACCGTCGAGCGTTTTGGACCGGTGCGCTCGGTGCGCGCCGACCGCGACAATGGCCTGGTGCTGGAAGTCGCCTTCGAGGGACTCAATCGTTCGACCCGGCACAAATCGGGTGTGGCCATGCGTTTCCCCAGGATTTCACGATTGCGCTGGGACAAGCCGGCCAACGAGGCCGATCGCATAGAAACCCTGCAGGCGCTGCTCGACCGCTAGGGACCGTCGATGTGTCAGTCGCAACGAATTCAGTTCAGGGTTCGACCGAGACACGGATCTCGTAGACGTCGACCGCCTTGCCCTGCTTGTCGAAATCGGAATTGATGGCGATGGTTCCGGCCGAGCCCGGATGCTTGTCGGGAAACTTCACGTCGAACAGATATTCGTTCTTCTGCTGGCCGACCGCGTAACGCTTGCGGCCGCAATCGCCGAGTTCGCCAAAATTGCAGTCGACGGATATCTGCGTGTCCTTGCCGTCCTCGGCCCGGGCGATGATGTCGAACACGGCGTGCTTGCCGGCGAGTTTTTCCAGCACGCCCTGTCCGACATCGAAGGCGATCGCCGAGCCGGAGGCGCCGGACTGGATGCGCAGGAACGGCCCACTGTCGTCCTTCATCACCTCGGCCTTGGCGTCGGACGGAGCGGCGACATGCGTCGGGTCGGTCGGTGAAAACACATTGATCCAGTCGCGCGACTGGTCCGCGGCACCGGGCTTTGCCGGCGCGTTGGCGCCATCGGTCGGGGTGAAATCGTCGTCCTCTACGGTCGGCGGCGCTTCCGGCGGCGCGGTATTGAGCTGCGCGGCGGTCTTGAACACACCGGTCTGCATGGCGAAGTACAGTCCGATGCCAATCGCCGCAAGCAGCGTCACCGTGAAGAAAATGGCGGTCAGCGGCAGCCGCCGGCCTCTAATGCGCCGCTCATCGCGATCGGGCGCGACTTCCGTGGCGGCACCGGAAGAGGCTGGAACCGACATGTCGATGGCTGGCGCACCGGGCAGGGTCGCATCCGGCATGATGTCGGGAACCACCGGCAGCACGCGCGAGCGCGGTGCGTCGGAAGCGGGCTGCCCGGGACCGTCGACGGTCACAGCGGGCGATGACGCCCTTGGGCCCGCCTCGACCGCGGGCGCCGCGCCGGCCGCGGCCTCGACCGCCGGCGCGTCGATCTGCGGGGCAACACCGGGCACCGCCGGCAGGTACTCGGATTCGATCTCGGTGATTTTCGCCTGGATCGCCTTGCGGCGCTTGATGGCGACTTCCACTGTGACGCCGGGATTGGCCTGGAGCGCGCGGTCGAGCGCGGCGAAGGCCGAACGATAGACCCTCTCGCGGAACGCACGGTCCTCGGCATTGCCCTTTTCCAGGGCGTTCCGGATCGCTTTTTCGATCGCGTCCAAGCGAGATCCCTCTGCAAAATTGTCCCAAGCTTTCATGATGGTTAGCCGCAGGCGACCAATCAATCAACGGGCGGGTAGCCGCATTCTGCCTCGACAGACCGTCCAAAGTCTATTTTCACGATGTTCCGGCAAACAAAATCGGAACATGTCGGCGATTCCGGGCATGCAGGGACGCCAGAACGCCGGTTTCGATCGGGGCGCGGCTCTTGCATGATTTGCCAAGTCGCATCTTGAATTCGCGGCCGGTTGAGTCTATCACCCTGCCCATCTTGGAGGCCTTGGCCTCCCGGGCCGCTTTAGCTCAGTTGGTAGAGCACATCATTCGTAATGATGGGGTCAGGTGTTCGAGTCACCTAAGCGGCACCAGTTTTTCAAACCGATGGTCGAAGCTGCCTGGACGCGCGGAAGAGGCCCGAACCCGGCCGTTTGCGTTTGCCATGGATGCAAGGATCTGCCCGTCGATCGACAACAACTCGGGAGCGGTGCAGATCTGGCCGAAGACCCGCGAGGCAAGTCGCGACTTGCTCCGGGCCTGGAAAACTCGCGAACGCACGCAATCCGGGATTTTCAAATCTCAATAACAAATGATGGGCCTCTCATTTCTATTTTTTTGGAACAGACACTTGGGTTGCACATTTCCTGCCGACAGTTCCATGACAGGAGGTTTTGAATTGCCAAGGCGTGTCGACAAGGAAAAGCTGGCAAGAGCGGACCGCGAGGCGAGGCTGGTGCTGGATGCCGAGCGTCACGCAAGGGACGCCAAGACAACCCGCCTGAGGGAGCAGAGACTGCAGCAGGAGGCATTGGCGGACAAGGCTCCGCCTGCGCGCCGACGGGAGCCGATCGGGAAACCGGCCAGGCGTGTGATCGAGGTGGACTGACCTGCGGGGGTCGCCCGGTTCGCCCCGATGGCGCGTCAGCGATGTCTCCGCGTTGCCGCATAAGACAGTAGCCCAGAAGACCCATATGCCATTGTCGGGACCCCCGTTTTGGTATGAAATGTCGGGTGTCAGCATGGGAGGTCCAAATGCCCAACACTTTCAAGACCGGAGACGTCGTCAAGCTGAGGTCGGGAGGCCCGAAAATGACGGTCAGCGACGGCGCCGCTTCCGGCATGTATCTGTGCCACTGGTTCAACAAAGACGGCGACGTGTGGACCCCCCAGCATGCCGGCTTCAAATCGGATCAGTTGATAGCCGCCGACCAATCGACGTAATTCCCGCCTTCGCCAACGAGCCGGCCCGGCGCAATTCAGATGCGCCGGACGAGGTGTTCTGCCGTACCCTGGGCCGCCAAGGTCCATCATCGCCGGCAAGCGGCGTGATAGGCATGGCGACCGACGGATTTCTGCGATCACGACGTTTAACGGTTGAAGCATGACCATGGCATCGGGCCATGGCAATGCGCCAACCGGAGACGTGAAGCATGATACGCCGTTCGATCCTTGCCGCTGCCCTGAGCCTGCTGACCACCGCGGCTCTGGCCCAGACAGGGACACAGCCACCGGCCGCCACACCGCCCGCCGCGACTTCGTCGGCCGCCAAGTCCGACATCACGCTGGCCAAGTTCCAGAAACGGCGAGAGAAGGCGATCATGGCCGCCGACACGGACGGCGACGGCAAGATCAGCCTGCTGGAATGGGAGGCCTTTCAGGCCAAGCGCAACGTCAAGGGCGATCCCGCCAAATCCTTCGCGCGCATTGATTCCAACCATGACGGCTTCATCGACCGGGCCGAGCTCGATGCGTTCTTCGCCAAGCGCTTTGCCAGGCTGGACAAGAATGGCGACGGCATTCTGACGGGCGACGAGATGCCGGGCCACAAATCCGCTCCCAAGCCGGAGCAATGACCAAGAGGCTATGACGCATGATGGACATTGGGTGTGCGCCAACCCATGAGCCCCGACCCGGACGAGGAGCTGGTTCGCCGGGTCGGCACCGGCGACCCCGCGGCGGTGCGGACGCTCGTCGCGCGCAAGCTGCCGCGCATCCTTTCGCTGGCCGCGCGCATGCTCGGCGATGCGGCGGAGGCCGAGGACGTCGCGCAGGAAACCTTTATGCGCATCTGGCGTCACGCATCGGGCTGGCGGCGCGGCAATGCACGCTTCGACAGCTGGATCCACCGGGTGACGCTCAACCTTTGTTACGACCGGCTGCGCCGGCGCCGCGAGCAGGTGACCGACCAGGTGCCGGACATTGTCGATCCCGCCCCGCTTCCCGATGCCCATCCCGGCGAGGAGGCGCATCGGGTCGAGCAGGCCTTGCAGGCAATCGCGCCGCGCCAGCGCGAGGCGATCCTCCTGGTCTACTATCAGGAGATGTCCAACATAGAGGCGGCCGCGATCCTGGAGATCAGCGTCGATGCCCTGGAAAGCCTGCTTTCGCGCGGCCGGCGGGCGCTGCAGGTGATCCTGGCCAAGGATAGTGTCGATGAATGAGAAAGCCGCGATCATGTATGCAAGGCGTTCACCGTACATCGGGGGCGCCCGGCGGCCACTTCCCGGAAATCCAACCGGACACGCGGCGCCAACCGGCAAAGGATAGACCGATGTCTGATGGGTCCAGGAACCAACCGGCAATGGATGCCGAGCGCTTTGCGGCTCTGGCGGCGGCCTATGGCGGCGACTTGCGGCGGTGGCCGCAGGCCGACCGCACGGCCGGCGCGATGTTCGCAAGGACCGAGATGGGCGCGGCCATATTGGGGCAGGCAGGCAAACTCGACGCCTTGCTCGACAGCTATGGCGTCATGGCGCCCGGCGCGGCACTGCACGGCGGCATCCTGCGAATGGCCGACCGGCTGCTCGTCCAGCGCCGGCGCCGGCGGGCCTGGTGGCTGGGTCTCGGACTCGCCGGCATCGGCCTGGCCGGCGCCATCGCCGGCTTGGCCCTGGTGAGCGTCGTCACGCCAGAGTTTCAGCCCGACCGTTATGTGCTCGATGCCAATGCGACGGCGTTCGGCGATGCCGGGTCCGATGGCGAGACGATCGAGGAGGACCTATGAGCACGCGCCGCAACCTCGTCATCGCATCCGTGGCGCTGAATGTCTTCCTGGCCGGCGCGCTTGCCGGCGGAGCCGTCTGGATAAGAAGCGGCAAGCCCGGCCAGGGTTATTCGCTGGAAGCCGCCGGGAGCCGGCTTCCCGACCAGGAGCGCGTGCTGTTTCGAAAGGCGCTGCGCGACGTGCGGCGCGAATCCCGCCAGGTCATCCTCGATGGCCAGCAGGCCAGGCGCGAGGCAGCCGACCTGCTGCGCCAGCCGGTCCTCGACACGACGGCCCTGTCGGCCGCGCTGGAAAGGGCGCGCAATGCCGACATCGCCGTGCGCACACGGCTTGAGCAGCGCATCGTCGAGTTCGCGACGGCGGGTTCGGCCGCGGATCGCGCCGTGCTCGCGGACGGGCTGGCCAGGCGGGCCGGGTCGCAAGCGACGGCAGAGCCAAAAAAATCGCCGTGACCGCCGACGGAAAACGACCGCGAGGCCGTTTAACAAGAGGAAGGGCAAGCCTGCCGGACCAATCGGTACGCACAGGTTTTCATTCTCGGAGAACATTCGGAGTAACGTCATGAACCGTCTGACACAGTATGCGGCGGCAGCCGTCCTCGCCTTCACCGGAACCGCCGCGACCGTCGCGACCTCTGCCGCCATGCCGCTGGTGGCGCAGCCGGCCGCCCCGGCGCTGATCGAGCACGTGGCCTGGGGTTGCGGGCCTGGATGGCATCCCAATCGCTGGGGGCGCTGCGTTCCCAACCGTGTCGTGGTGTATCCGCGCTACCGCTATTGGCACGGCCCGGCCTACTACGGCTGGCATCCGCACCGCCACTGGCACCGCTGGCACCGCTGGTAAGCGCGCGGGGGGCCGGGCGGCATCCGCCTGCCCGGCCGCCTGTCCCCGTTTTGAGCTGGGGAAACAGCCCGATCGGGCGTCGCGCGCCTCGCGTGAGATCCAACGATGGAGCGTTGACATGGCTGTCGCGACCAAAGTGCCCATGGCGCTGGATCCCGCCCTGCCAGATCCCGCTTTGATAGTCTTCAATCGCTTCGGCCTTGGAGCCCGGCCGGGTGATCGCGAAAGACTGGCCGGCGACCCTCGCGGTTATCTCAAGGCGGAGCTGCGGCGGCCCGACGTCGCCATGATATCGCTCGACGATCCCGCCCATGCCGACCTCAAGGGGAGCACGCCGGCCATCCAGGCCAGCATGGCGGCACATCTCCAGCGCAAGCGGGACCGGCAGCGGATGGCGACGGAGCAGCCGCCAGCGGCCACGTCGGCCGCGGCTTCGGTCATGCCTCCACCCGCCGCACCGGTCATGTCGCCGCCCGTCGCCCCGGCCGCGGCCGCGGCCAAACCCGCCGCTGTGCCGCCTGTCGAGGTTATCTTGTTCCGGGCCGAGGCACAGGCGCGCTTCGACAAGGCAATGCAGGTAGAGGCCGGCTTCGTCGAGCGCCTGGTCTATTTCTGGTCGAACCATTTCTGCGTCTCCGTCGCCAAGGACAACATCGTGCGCGCCAGCGCCGGGGCGTTCGAACGGGAGGCCATCCGGCCCTTCGTGCTCGGGCGCTTCGCCGACATGCTCATGGCGGTCGAGCGGCATCCGGCGATGCTGTTCTATCTCGACAACCAGCAGTCGATCGGCCCGGACTCCCGCGCCGGCAAGAACCGCCAGCACGGCCTCAACGAGAACCTCGCCCGCGAAATCCTGGAACTGCACACGCTCGGTGTCGGCAGCGGCTACAGCCAAGCCGACGTGACCAGCTTCGCGCGCATCCTGACCGGCTGGATGATGGCCGGACGGGAAGGACGGCTGGGCGAACCCGGCAGTTCCGTCTTCAACGCCAATGCGCATGAGCCGGGTGACGCGGTGCTGCTCGGCAAGACCTATCCCGCTGGCGGCATGGGCCAGGCCGAGGCCGCGCTCAATGACATCGCCCGTCATCCGGCGACCGCGCAACACATCGCCACGCAACTTGCCCGCCATTTCATAGCCGACGAGCCGCCGGCGGCGGCGGTCGCCCGCCTCGCCAAGGTGTTCACCAGGAGCGACGGCAATCTCAGGACACTGGCGGCGGCGCTCGTCGACATGCCGGAAGCGTGGTCGACGCCATTGGCCAAGATGCGCTCCCCTTTCGACTATATCGCGGCCATCCGCCGGGCAGCCGGTCCTGGCCCGACGAACGACCCTGGCCAGTCGCTCAACTGGCTCAACGCGCTGGGCGAGCCGCTCTGGCGGCCGCCGGGACCGAACGGCTTTTCCGACCAGGCGGACAGCTGGGCATCGGCGGAAGGCATGAAGACCCGCCTCGACATCGCATGGCAGGCCGCCCGGCAAGTGAAGGACATCGGCAACCCCAACGAGATGCTCGACGCGGTCATCGGTCCCTCCGCCTCGCCCGAAACACGCCAGGCGGTCGCCCGCGCGGAGTCCAAGCAGCAAGGCCTGGCGCTTCTGCTGATGGCGCCCGAATTCCAGCGACGATAGATCGAACGATAGGTCCGGCGCCGACAACTCCCATGGAGACGAAGTCATGAGCCTGCTGTGCGAAACCCCTCACCCTTCCCGCCGCGCCGTGCTGACGACCGGCGGCGCGCTGTTTGCCTGGGCCTATCTGCCGCGCTTCGCCCGTGCCGCCGACAACCGCGACCCGCGCCTGATCGTCATCGTGCTGCGCGGTGCGCTGGACGGCCTGTCGACCGTCGGTCCGGTCGGCGATCCCGACTATGCCGGCCTACATGGCGACATCGCCCTGTCGCTCACCGGCCCGCACGCGGCACTGCCGCTCGATGCTTTCTTCGCGGTCAATCCGGCGATGCCGGTGTTTGCGCGGCTGTTCAAGAACAAGCAGGCGGCTGTCGTGCACGCCGCCGCGACCGGCTATCGCGAGCGCTCGCATTTCGATGGCCAGGATGTGCTGGAAAGCGGCTTTGCCGGTCCCGGCCATGTCGCCACCGGCTGGCTCAATCGGACGCTGGAGAACCTGCCGGCGGGCGACCGCGTGGCGACACTCGGCGGCCTGGCCGTCGGACCATCGACGCCGCTGGTGATCCGTGGCGCGGCTCCCGTGCTCGGCTGGGCGCCGCAATCGCTGCCGCCACCGGCCGGCGACCTCGCGGCGCGCGTTCTCGACCTCTACCAGCATCGCGATCCGGTTCTGGCTGTCGCGCTGCAAAAAGGTCTCGACGCCGATCGCATGGCGCTTGACGACCAGATGGGCGCCAAGACGATGAAGCCGAAAGGCGGCCTCGACAGCGCCGCCGGCATGCGGCAGGCCGCGCAAGGCGCCGCCAGGCTGATCGCCGCCGATGACGGGCCGCGTGTCGCGGCGCTCGCCTTCGACGGCTGGGACACGCATGTCAACGAAGGCGGCGCGACCGGCCGCCTCGCCAGCCTGCTCGGCGGCCTCGACGGTGCCTTCGAGGAATTCAAAAAAGGTCTCGGCGAGCGCTGGAAGGATACGGCAATCGTCACCATCACCGAATTCGGCCGCACCGCGCGGATCAACGGCACGGTCGGCACCGACCACGGCACCGGCACCGTGGTGCTGCTCGCCGGCGGCGCCATCAAGGGCGGCCGCGTCATCGCCGACTGGCCGGGGCTGAAGCCCGCGCAACTTTACCAGCAGCGCGACCTTGCGCCGACCAGCGACGTGAGGGCGGTGCTGAAAGGCCTGCTCGCCGACCAGTTCGGACTTTCGGCCTCGGTGCTCGGCGAGAAAGTGTTTCCGGACTCAGGTGCGGTGAAGCCGATGATGAACCTGATCGCCTGAAGGCTGGCGGCGCCGCGTCTCCTACCGTGGCGCCGTCACGCTGTCGCCGGCGATCAGGCGGCCTCGACCTTGGCTGCCTGCAAGGCTTCGCCGCGTACCAGCCTGGTTACGCCGACGAAGTCGATCTTGCCCGAGCCAAGCACCGGCACATGCGCCACGACGCGCACTTCAGCCGGCACCATCAGGTCCATGGCGCCGTTTGCCTTGGCGAACGCCAGAAACTCGGCGCGCGTCGCTTTCTCGGCCTCGGTGATGAGAACGAGTTTTTCACCCTTGCGCGGGTCCGGGACGGTCGCGACCGCCGAGAGCGAACCTTTCCACAGCTCGCCCGCCAGAGCTTCCACCGCAGCCAGCGAAATCATCTCGCCGCCGATCTTCGCGAAACGCTTGGCGCGGCCGCGAATGCTGATGAAACCGGCATCGTCGATGCTGACGATGTCGCCAGTGTCGTGCCAGCCATCTTGCAGCGGTTCGAGCACGCCCGGCTTTTCGGCCCTGAGATAGCCCGCCATGACGTTGGGGCCGCGCACGAACAGCCGTCCACCGCCCTCGACGCCGATCACCGGTTCCAGACGATATTCCATGCCGGGCATGATTTTTCCGACCGTGCCCGATTTGTTGTACATCGGCGTGTTGATGGAGATCACCGGCGCCGTCTCGGTAACGCCGTAGCCTTCGAGAATGCGCAGGCCGAACTTCTCCATGTAGGTTTCGCGGGTCGAGGCCTTGACCGGCTCCGCACCAGAAAAACAATAGCGCACCGAGCGGAAATCATAGGGATGCGCCGTACGCGCATAGCCGCTGAGGAAGGTGTCGGTGCCGAAGATGATCGTCGCATTCGAGGCATAGACCAGTTCCGGCACGATGCGGTAGTGCAGCGGCGACGGGTAGAAATAGACCGGGACGCCGGACACCAGCGGCAGCACCGTGCCCGCCGTCAGGCCGAAGGAATGGAAGATCGGCAGAACGTTGAACACCTTGTCGCCCGAATGGAAATCGATGCGCGAGGCGGCTTGCGCGGCGTTGGCCAGGATGTTGCGGTGGGTGAGCACGACGCCCTTCGGCGTCCCTTCGGAGCCCGAGGTGAACAGGACCACGACCGGGTCGGTGGCCTTGCGGGCAACCCTGGGCGTACTTTTGCGCAGCAGGCCGAGCAGCTTGTCCTTGAGGCCGATGGTCGCGCGCAAATCATCGAGCCAGACAATGTCGAGCGAGCGGCCGATCTCCTCGACGATCGCGCCAAGCTTGGCCTGCTCGACAAAGGCCCGCGAGGTCAGAATGGTGGTTACCTGCGCCGCCTTGCAAGCGGACAGGATGTTGGCGGCACCGGCGGTGAAGTTGATCATCGCGGGGACCTTGCCGGCGGAGATGACGCCGAGCAGCGCGGCACAGGCGCCATTGGCGTTGGGCAGCATGATGCCGAGCGTGTCCTGTCCGGCATAGAGCGTCTCAAACTTCTCGCCAAGCACGGCGACAGCCGTGAGCAGCTTGCCGTAGCTCAGCGAACCGGCGACCGGATCCTGCACGGCAAGTTGCTTCATGCCGCGCTCGGTCGCCGTCTCGATGATCCTTTCGAGCACGGTCTTGTTGATATGCTGCGTGCGGAAGACGAGGTCGGACATCACCTGGTAGAGCGCGGCGCCGGCGGCGGCGCGCCGCTTGCGTCCCTTCAGCTCGTCGTCGACCTTGAGCCTGACCGGCGGCAGTATGGTCACCTTGACCTTCGGGAACAGGCGGCGGCGCACGTGCTGCGCCGTCAGCCGCGAGAAGGGGCTTTTCTCCAGCCCCTCGATGCGGATCGGCACCACCATCGAGCCGGTCTTGTCGGCCACCATGGCGGCACCGTCATAGACCTTCATCAAGCCGCCCGTGACGGTGATGCGGCCCTCGGGGAAGATGACCAGCGGATCGCCGTTCTGCACGATCTTGATCAGCGTGCGTGTCGACATCGGCTTGGACGGATTGAGCGGCAGCGCACGGGTCAGTTTCAGGAACGGCTTCATCCACCAGGCCTGCGCAATGGTGTAGTCGATGGCGAAGACCGGCTCCTCATTGGTCAGCGTCAGAGCCAGCGGTCCATCGAGGAAGCTGACATGGTTCAGCGCCAGGATGGGTGCCGGGCCCGCGGCCTTGAGATTGTCCAGGCCTTCGACTTCCAGCCGATGGAAGGCGCGGAAAAGAATGGAGACAAAATCGCGGAAGGCATTGGTCGGCAGGTATTTCAGCATCAGCCAGGCGGCGATGGCATTGGCCAGGGCGAGGCCAAACAGGATGCCTCCCGTCGAGACGCCGGCTGCCTGGATGATGGCGACGAGCAAGCCACCGACGGTCATGAAGCCGGCGTTGACGATACTGACCGCGGCGACGACCCGGGCGCGGCGCGCCTCCGGCGACCAGGCCTGCACGGCGGCAAAGGTCGGCACCACAAGGAAGGCGCTGGAAATGGCCATGCCGGCGAGGTCGATCGCAACACGGATCGTGTTTGGCCCGGCGAAGAAGAGGCCAAGGGTTTCGGATCTGGGCGAAGGCTGCATGCTCCAGATGGTCCATGCGAGGTCGAGGCCGAACAGCGCCAGCAGCGCCGTGCCGACCGGTGCGGGCAAGAGCACGATGCGTCCCTGCGACATCCACGCGGCGATTGCCGAGCCAATGGCGATCGAGATAGCGAACACCGCGAGATAGGCGGTGACCGCGATCTCGCCACCGCCGAGCTGATCCTTGACCAGCGTCGGCAGGATCGAAAGCACAATGGCGCCGATCAGCCAGAACCAGGACGTCATCAGGCCGGCGCGCCAGATCCGTGAGTCCGTGCGCAATTCGCTGACCTGGCGCCAGGTCGAGCGAAAGACATTCCTGTCGATGACGAGGTCGGGCGCCGCGGACCCGGTTGAAGGGATGTGGCGGCTGACGGCCCAGCAGCCGACGGCGAGGATCATCATGATCGGCCCGAAGACCGAGACGCCGATGCCATCGGCCGAGACGACGCCCCCGGCGATGGTGCCGCCGAGGATGGCGGCGAAAGTCGCCGACTCGATCCAGGCGTTGGCGCCCGGCAATTCCTTGCGTTCGAGGTGATCGGGCAGGATGCCGTATTTGATCGGCCCGAACAGCGCCGAGATGATGCCGAACATCAACAGCGCGGTCATCAGCACGGGGATGGAGGACAGCGCGATGCCGACGACCGCCACGGCAGCGGCGCCGATCTCGGCGAATTTCAGCCGGCGGGCGATGAGCGCCTTGTCGAAGCGATCGGCGATCTCGCCGCCCAGCGCCGACAGGAGCAGGAATGGAGCCATGAACACGGCGCCGGCCAAAGTGACCAGCGAGGCCGCCTGATCGGCGGCCAGTGTGAAGAGGATCAGGAACACCAGCGTGTTCTTTAGGAAATTGTCGTTGAAGGCGGACAGGAACTGCGTCCAGAAAAGTGGCGCGAAGCGCCGCGAAAGCATGAGATGCGTGTTCATGGCGATTTCCATCTGGCGAGACCTATCCGGCACTGTGCCGACGACCCCGCGGGTTGCGTGCGCTGTTTCAATCGCAGAGATATCAATGAGCTGGTTAACTTCCTTACTACCTGTGACCTTCTCCAGTGCTCAGGAGTTGGCCCGTCCAACCCCACCGCGATGGGGGCGAGTGTCGTCCTCCGAACTTAGGTGAACGCTGTTCATTTCCATAAGCTATCACCTTTTGAACAATGTTCAATCGGAAAAATGAACGATGTTCACAAATACGTGAATCGTCATCAAGATGGGAACTGTCTTGCCCCTTGTCATAGACGCCCCGTTGTGGCCGCTTAGAAAGACGCGCCGACCAAGCAGTAACATTGGGCTGATGACGCGTTCGGTGTTCGACATGTTTACAGATGCAGCATGCTGAAGGGGACCGGTGCATCCGCATTAACGTTAAATTCACTATGGATTTGTTCTGACTGCGCAATTAACCGAAGAATTTCCCACAATTGTGCTGGGGCATATCCATGGGAAAATTCGCGGCTCAGCTTCAGAATTTCTTGCGGCTGCTCTGCCATCCGCTGGTGCTGGTTGCGGTCAGCCTTGCCGGCGTTTTCGGCGCCGGCAGGGTCGAGCATGAATGGCTGTCGGTACCGTTCTCGCTGGCGCTGGTGGCGGTCGTCGCGGGGATCCTGTTCCTGGTAACCGCACGCTTCGCCTTCTCCGTCTATCTCGCCTGGACGATCGTTGGCGTGCTGACGCTGATTTCAGCGATCAAGTTTCGCATGAAAGGCTTTTCGCTGCACTTCTACGACACGGTTTTCGTCGCCAGGGATCCGGAAGTGTATCGGTTCCTCGTCGGCTCCTACCTCCATCTCATCGTGCCTGTGGCGGCAGCGCTGACGCTTGGCGTCGCCGCGGCGATCCTGATCTTCCGCGTCGACCGGAAGCGTGGTTGGCCGTTATCGCTACGCGCCGTGATGCTGGCCGTGCTCGTCGCCCTGGTGCCGCTGACCTTTCCGGCCGAGGCGTCGAAGGACCGCTATTTCTATTACATGCAGGGCCGGCACATGTCGGCCTTCTTTGTCTCGCTCCTGGATCTGCGTAACCTGGTCGTCGAACCAGCTTTCGAACAGCGGCTGCAGGTCGTCATCGCGCAGCCGCCCTTCGCCGATACGATCGATTGCGGCGACAGGGCAGCGCTTCCCGATATCTTCTTCGTGCTCAGCGAAAGCCAATCCGATCCGGCCAATTTCCCCCAAGTCGGCAGGGGCGCGGGATTTCTACAGCGCTTCGCACCCAAGGCCGGCGCGCCGCACCCGATGCAGGTCGAGACGTTCGGCGGCGGTACCTGGATCACCAATCTGTCGCTGATGACCGGTCTTTCGGCGACCGATTTCGGCTGGCGCAGCCCCTATCTGACGATCACGCTGCAGGACAAGGTCGCCGGCGCCCTGCCGGAGGTTTTGGCGCGATGCGGCTACCGCACCGCCGTCATGACGCCGATGGATTTTACCTTCGTCAATGAAGGGCCGTTCCTGAAATCGATCGGCTTCGAGACAGTGCTCGACATCAAGGAAATCGCAGCGCCCTTCTACCACCTGCGCGACAGCTTCTACTATCACGCGGCCGAGGCATTCATCGCAAAGCACCGCAGGGAAGATGGCCGGCCCCTGTTCCTCGAGATCCAGACCATGTTCCCGCACTCTCCTTACGAAGGGCGAATGGAACCGGACCTGAAGGTGGAAGGCGAGCCTTTCTCCGATGATGACCAGGCTGGCGAATATCTGCGCCGGATGGCAATCGCGCGCGGCGATTTCGGGCAGTTCCTCGAGCGCCGGGAAGCGGAGGCCGGGAAACGCGGCGCCGTGGTGCTCGAATTCGGCGATCATCAATCGTCGGCGACAAAGCCGTTCGTAGATGCCATTGCCGGCGACGACGCACTGGCAAGACCGCAGTCACTTGCCTACCGCACCTTCTATACGCTCTCGATCTTCAACCACCCGCTGCGCCATTCGATGCCCGATACGATGCCGCTCGATGTCGGGTTCCTCGGCGCCAGCCTGCTCGACGCGGCCGGTCTGCCAATGTCGCCCATGATGGTCGACCTCGTGCGCCTGCGCGACCATTGCGGCGGCAGGTTCCATGGCTGCCAGGACCGGGCGGAGGTCGATGCACATCTGCGGCGGCGCGTTGATTCTGGGTTGCTGCATCTCTTCCCGCAGGCGGCGCCGCTTCACAGCCTCGCCGCACCACTCCAGTCGGCGGAGGCCAACCGCTGAAGTCTCAGGTGATGGGTCTTGACCCCAGCGTCGCCACGGTCTTCAGCGCGCCGTCGAGCATGTCGCCCTTCTCGTCCTTCAGCGCCGCCTCGCGCAGGCGGCGGATCCAGTCGGCGGCGTCGTCCCTGCCCTCGAGCAGATCAAGCGCCGACAGCACGCGGTCGAATTTCGACTGGGCGCGCACATGCGTGTCGCTGTAGCCCTTGATCAGCCGGCGGCAATTGAGGATTTCGACGGCAAGCGCGTAATCCGCCGGCACGTAGCCAAGCGCCAGCGCATACCAGCGGTCGAGATGCGCGACCTCGACCTTGTGGCGCAGCAGGCCGCGGCGCCAGCGGCGCAGGCCGCCGATGAACCACAAAGCGGCGAAGCCGGCAAAGCTGTCGGTGCGGATGCGGCGACCCCGGTTGATGCGGCGGTCGAGGAAGGCTGCCAATTTCGGCCGCTCCTCGATGTAGCTGCCCAGCCTCGCCGGCAGCGTGCCGCAGAACTCCTCGATGCGCGGATGGAAGTACTCGGTCACTTGCAGGACCGAACCATCCTTGACGCCGACCTCCTTGCGCACCCGCCTGTCGCGGGTCGAGCGCGTCTTCAAATCGGCGACGCGGATCATGTCGTCATAACACATGGCGTTGGCCAGATGCTTGGCGGCCGCGATTGACAGCGCATGGGTTGGATCCACGCTGTCAATCACGACGGCCTTGTCCAGCCGGTCGAGATATTCGCGCCCATAGGCGATGTCCTGATAGTCGACGACCTTTCTCAGGCCCCTGAGCGCCATCTCGCGCACCGCCACCGGCAGCAGGTCGATGCGAGCGGCAAGCGCCTGCCATCCCTGCAGCAGGTTTCGCGGGCCACTCACATGTCCCGCACCCAAGGCAGATTCGACAATCGCCGTCTCCGCCCGGTTCGCCGTCGGCGCCGCCGTGCCGCGCGCACGATCATACGCGGCCGCGAAAGCGGCGAGGCTGGCCTTGACGCCACGGCCGCCGGTGCCAATCGCCTGCTCGTAGCTTTCACGGGTAAACGGCAGCGCGTCGGAGCCGGCCAGCGCGCCAAGCAGGCTGGCCGAGATCATCGAGCCGTTGTCGGCGGCGATCTTTTCCATGTCGAAAGCGATGAAGCGCTTCGATGCGGCCTCGGCCGTGGCGTGGACTTTGGACGACGAAGCGCGGCCATCACCCGGTTCGATCTTTTCCGACACGGCGGCGATGCGGTGTGAGGAAGCAATCAGCGTCGTGCGATTGGGAGTGACGAAGCCCCTGATGATGGCTCGGCCGGCTTCCATCAATTCGGCAGCGATCAGGATATCGACATCGCCCTGCGAGGGCGACAGCGCGAAGACCGGCAGGCGGCCGGTGTCGCGGGCCATTTCGATATAGTAGATGGTGGCGCCGGTGCGCTGCGCGACGCCGGCGACCGAGGTCGATTGCGCGACAAAGCCATTGCGCTCGGCGACGTCGGTGATCCAGTCGGCGAGCACGCCGCCGCCCTGGCCGCCGACGGCCAGAACGGCGAGCTTGATCACCGGCTCATCGGCAGCACCGGACCGGGGGCGCGAGGAAGGAATGGGATCAAGCATCGGCGAATATCAGGCGCCGGCCTTCGCGCCGCCTCTGCAGGAAACCGATCGTCGCGCGGCGCGCCGTCTCCAGGAAACGGTCCCAGCGGCTTGGATTGTGCACGACGTCGGCGCGGTAGAAGGACGGGCACAGCACCGCCGCATCGGCGACCTCGCCGCAATTGCCGCAGCCGACGCAGTTCTGGTCGATCGACGCGACAGGATCGTCGCGCAGCGGATCGTCGAGCGACTTGACCGACAGCGATGGGCAGCCGGAGAGCCGCATGCAAGCATGATCGCCGGTGCAGATATCCTCGTCGACGCCAAATTTCGGCTTCACCACTCGTTCCCCGCCCTTGATCGCCTTGTCGACCAGGGGCTTTTCGCGACGCTGGCGATTGAGCATGCATTCCGACGAAGCGACGATGACTTTTGGCCCCTTCTCGTCCGTCGTCAGCGCCTCGCGCAGCGTGTCCTGCATCTTGCCGACATCGTAGGTGCGGTCGACATGGCGCAGCCATTTTACGCCCATGCCTTTCACCGCTTCGGTGATCGGATGCTTGGTCGACTTGGTCTTGTTGCCGGCGCGCGACGACAGGATATCCTGCCCGCCAGTGGCGGCCGAGTAAAAATTATCGACGATGACGATGACGCCATCATTCTTGTTGAACACCGCATTGCCGATCGATGAGGTCAGGCCGTTGTGCCAGAAGCCGCCGTCGCCGACGAAGGAGATAGAGCGGCGCTTGGCATCGGGCGCGTTGAACGCCGAGGCCGAGGCTGGTCCGAGCCCGTAGCCCATGGTGGTGGCGCCGAGTTCGAAGGGCGGCATGATCGAGAACAGATGGCAGCCGATATCGGAAGCGATGTGGTGCTTGCCGAGCTCCTGCTCGACCAGCTTGGTCGCGGCGAAGATCGGCCGCTCCGGGCAGCCGATGCAGAAACCGGGCGGTCGTCCTGGAACGACATTGATCAGGTCCGCCGTGTCGACGCCGTCGCCGACCTTGTTGGGTGCGCGCACTTCGCCCGGCAGCAGATGCGGGGCCTCGGCGCGCAGGAAGGCGCCGATACCGTCGAGCATGATCTGGCCGGTATATTCCCCAGCCATCGGCAGGTGCTCCTTGCCGACCAGCCTGGTGCCGCGCCCGGCCTTGTGCAGCATCGCGGCAAAAGCCTGCTCGATATAATTGGGCTGGCCCTCCTCGACGACGAGCACCGCCTGCTTGCCTTCGCAGAAGACGAGGAATTCGTCGTCGATCAGGGGATAGACGGCGTTGAGCACATAGAGCGGCACGTCGGTCTCGCCATAGGTGTCGGCAAGGCCGAGCCGCTGCAGCGCACGAATGACTGAATTGTACATGCCGCCCTGCATGACGATGCCGACGGAGCCATGGTCCGAGCCGAAGAACTCGTTGATCTTGTTCCTGGCGATGAAATCCACCGCCGCCGGCCAGCGCTTTTGCACTTTCTCCTTTTCGTGCAGGAAGGAGGCGGGCGGCAGCACGATACGGCCGGTGTCGCGGCGCGGTGCTTCGAGCGCATCGGCGACCGTCATCGGCGGACGCTTGTTGTCCTTGGCGATGAAATGGCCATGCACGTGGCAGCAGCGGATGCGCACCTGCAGCATGACCGGTGTGTTGGAGATTTCCGACAGTTCGAAGCCATCCTCCACCGCCTTGGCGATGGACGGCAGGTTGGGACGCGGATCGAGCAGCCAGACCTGGCTCTTCATGGCGAAGGCATGGCTGCGCTCCTGCATGATCGAGGAGCCCTCGCCATAATCCTCGCCGACGATAATCAGCGCTCCGCCGGTGACGCCGCCGGACGCGAGGTTGGCCAGCGCGTCTGAAGCCACATTGGTGCCGACGGTCGACTTGAACGTCGCCGCGCCCCGGATCGGGTAATGCACCGAAGCGGCGAGCATGGCGGTGGCGGTGGCTTCCGAGGCGCTCGCCTCGAAATGCACGCCGAGTTCGCCCAGAATGTCCTGCGCGTCGGCCAAAACGTCCATCAGATGGCTGATCGGCGCGCCCTGGTAGCCGCCGACATAGCCGACGCCGCACTGCAGCAGCGCCTTGGTGATGGCGAGGATGCCCTCGCCGGCGAATTCCTCGCCGGCGCCGAGCCTGAGTTTTTCGACTTCCTTGGCAAAAGACCGTTCGGCCATCTCTGCCTCCTTCCGTTGCCGCCGAGAACTGGCGGCGCCTATATCTAGATGTCGTGCTTGCGAATGTTTTTGAGCATCTTCAAAAGCGTTGCGATGAGTGCTGCATATTCGGCGTCGTCGATATCGTCGAACATCGCCTCGAAGGCGTCATGCATGGCCGGCCAGGCGCGGGTGAACTCGGCGCGGCCCTCGTCGGTCAGGAACACGTGGCGGATGCGGCTGTCCGTGACGCCCTGCTCGCGCCGCACGAAGCCCTGGCCCTCCAGCGTGTCGAGCGTGCGGCTCAGGGTCGACTGCTCGATGACCGTATAGACCGAGAGGTCGTTGACGGTGACGCCGTCGGTGACCGACAGCACCGCCAGCGTGCGCACCTGCGAAATGGTCAGGCCCTGCTTGCGGAAGTCGTCGCGCAAGGTAGCGTTGTAGCGGCCCATGATGCGGTTCATCAGATAGGGAGCGAATTGCTGCAGGCCGATCTGGCCGAGGGTGGAAATGCGCTGGCGTTTTTCGGCGACCTTCTGTTCCATCACAGCCTCCCTGCCAGCAGGAAGCCGGAGCCACCGCCGAGGCCCGCACCGGGATGGGTCGAGGCGCCGATATGATAGAGGCCCTTGACGCCGGTCTGGTGGTTGCGGCTGGTCTTGAACGGCCGCCACAGGAACGACTGGTCGACAACAGAGGAGCCGCCATAAGGGTCGCCGCCGACCAGGTTGATGTTCATCGCTTCGAGATCGGCCGGCGAATAGGCGCGGCGCGCGATCACGCTGTCCTTGAAGCCGTCGATATGGCCGGCGAGTATCGCTTCAACGCGATCGGCATAGGCCTCGCGCAGCGCCTCGGTCCATTGTCCGTCGGCAGGCGCATCGAGCTTGCCGGCGGCATCGCCCTTGATGTGGCGGGGCGCCTCGGGGAGTTGCAGCCACAAGATCGCCTGGCCTTCCGGACAGCGTGATGGGTCGAGCGCGTGCGGCTGGCCGACGCAGATGGTCGGCACCTCCGGCAGCATGCCGCGCGCCGCCTCGTTGCAGGCTTTCGAAACGCCGTCCAGTCCGGGCGTCAGATGCAGCAGCGCCACCTTGTCGAGGCCCTCGCCGCGCCAGGACGGCGGCTTGGTCAGCGCGTAATGGATCTGGAAATTGCCCTTGCCATAGCGGTATTTCCGCGTCGCTTCGACGTCGTCCTTCGAAGCGTCCTTGCCGAGCAGGCGGCCGTAAAGCTGCGTCGGCGTGACCGAGCAGATGACACTCTTGTTCGCCGTGATCGTTTCGCCCGACGCCAGCCGCACACCGGCTGCGCGGCCACCCGCCTGGACGACCGAAGCGACGTCGGCGCCGGTGCGGATGTCGCCGCCGCGTTCCCTGATCAGTGCTTCGAAGGCGGCAAGCAGGTTCTTCGCCCCGCCCTTGACGATCGGCGCACCGGCAGCCTCCAGCGCGAAGGCGATCACCTTGGCGATCTGGCCGGAAAACGCATCTTCCGGGCCAAGCCCGGCATGCAGCACCCAGGGCGCCCAGAGCGCCCGAATGGTTTCGGACTGGTAGCTGCTTTCCAGCCAGCCGCGCGCCGGCACCAGCGCTTCGCCAAGAAAGGCGGCTAGGCCGCGCGGACCACGCCTCCAGGTATCGCAGGCCAGCAGCTTCGCCGTCGGGTAGGACCAAAGCGCGCCGCCGAGCAGACCGAACAGCAGGCCGGCATTGCGCTCGATGCCGCCGACATCTTCCGCGTGCCGGTCACCGTCGCCGGCCGCGATCGCGTTGAGGGCGGCGACATTGGCGGCGCGGCCGGTGCGTAGCACGGCATGGCTGCCGTCGGGCATGAGCACGCCGGTCGGCGTGCCGGTGTGGCAGAATTCCAGCCCGTGGCGAGCGAGGTCGGCGCCGAGTGCGGCAAAGGCCGGCGAGGTGATGAACAGCACGAAGGTGGTCGCCATCACGTCATGGACGAAGCCCGGCGCGGTGATCTCCTCGGTGCGCATGCAACCGCCGATACGGTCGTTGCGTTCGAGAACGAGCACTTTCGCGCCCTTGCCGCCGAGCATCGCCGCGCAGACCAGCGCGTTGATGCCGCTGCCGACGATGACGTGATCGGGGGCGGTCATCGAGGGGTGCTCCCCCGCTTTGGTGGATGATGTTCAATTGCGCGAGGTAGCGTTCCTTGGCGTAGAGCGGCAACCTCACGAGGTTGCCGCGCCCACTTCGTCATCGCGGTACCATTTGCAGCCATGATCTTCTCCCGAAGACCGCCCTCGCTTTATTTCCCCGCCACCAGCGCCAGCGCGCGGATCGGGCTGCCGGTGCCGTGCTCGATCTTGAGCGGGGCCGCGATCAGGATCGCGCCTTTCGGCGGCAGCTGGTCGAGATTGCAGAGGCTGGCGAGGCCATAGCGGTTGGCCTTGTGCATCAGCGTGTGCGCGGGGAAGGGCGGCTCCATGCCGCCGGCCTTGCCGGCATCGGTGCCGATCGTCTCCGAGCCCCAGCCCTTGATGTCCTTGCCGATCAGGAACTGGATGGCTTCCGCCGTCGGGCCGGGCGTGTGCGGGCCGGTCTCGTTGGCGTTGAGGAACTCGGCTTCCGAGCCGTTGCGCTTGTACCAGTCGGTGCGCATCACCACCCACTCGCCGGCATTGATCGCGCCATGCTTGGCTTCCCAGGCCTTGATGTGGTCGACGGTAAGCAGGAAATCGTGATCGGCGGCCGCCTCTTTCGAACAGTCGATGACATTGACCGGCCCGATGAAATTCTGCGCCGGAATGGTGTCGGTGGCGCCGTCCGGATAATCCTTGCCGCTGATCCAATGCTGCGGCGCGTCGAAATGCGTGCCGGAATGCTCGCCGAGCTTCAGCCAGTTCCACGCCCACCATGGACCGTTCTTGTCATAGCGGGAGATCGAGTGGATCTCGACCTTCGGCGTGTCGACGGCAAGCTCCGGCGGCAGCTTGATCAGCGGTGTGTCGGGCCCGAGCGGCGCCGTCAGGTCGACCACCTTGATGGCGCCGGAAAGAAGCTGGCCGGCAACTTCGCCGAGGAGTTTCTGGGTATCCATGGTCTCTGTTCCCTCTTGTCTGACATGATCAAGGCTCGTCTCGGCCCTTAATATCCTACTAGACGAAAACATATGCATCTGCAATTATCTTTAAGCATAAAGGAAATGGGAACGGTGCGTGAGCGAGTTTGACGCCATCTTTGTCGGGGCGGGCCACAACACTCTGGCATGCGCCGCGCATCTGGCGCTCAAGGGCTGGAAAACCGGGGTTTTCGAGCGTAGCGCAACAATCGGCGGAGCCGTCCAGACCCGCGAATTCACGCTTCCGGGCTTCCGTCACGATTTCGGCGCGATGAATCTGAGCCTGTTCGCCGGCTCCGCCTTCCACCGAAAATATGCAAATGAATTGAAAGCGCAGGGGCTGGAATTCGCGCCGGTCGCCGACTGTTTCGCCAGCGCGTTCCCGGATGGACGCTGGTTCGGCGTCAGCAACGATCTGGAAAAGACCGCCGGCCGCATGGCGGCCTTTTCAGCCGCCGATGCCGCGGCATGGCGCAGGTTGGTGGCCGCCTTCCCGGCCGAGGCGGAGCATTTGTTCAAGCTGCTGGGCTCGCCGATGAGCGCCCGGGCGCTTGCAAGCACCGCCTGGAATCTGTGGCGCAAAAAAGGTGTTTCCGGCGCGCTCGACACCGGCCGGCTGTTGCTGTCGTCGCCGCGTGCCTGGCTGGAGGAAAATTTCGAGTCTCCACACATCAGGACGACGCTCGCCACCTGGGGCATGCATCTCGACTTCGCGCCCGACATCGCCGGCGGCGCGGTGTTCCCCTATCTGGAATCGATGGCCAACCAGAGTTTTGGCATGGTGCTGGGCAAGGGTGGCGCCGACACGATCATCCGGGCGCTGGCCGGCATTGTCACATCGGCCGGCGGCAGGATCGTCACCGGCGCCGATGTCGCCGAGATAACCGTCTCCGGTGGCAAGGCGACCGGTGTGCGGCTTGCTTCCGGCGCGACGCATACGGCCACCAAGGCGGTGATTGCCGGCGTCGCGCCCAAGGCGCTGGCCGGCAAGTTGCTGCCGGTCGGTTCGGGCGACGCCGGCTTCGACATGGCGATGCAAAAATTCCGCCATGCGCCGGGCACGATGATGATCCACCTGGCGCTGGACGACCTGCCGGACTGGCGCGCCGGGGCAGAGCTTCGACAGTTCGCCTATGTGCATCTGGCGCCATCGCTCGAGCAGATGTCGCGCACCTATCAGCAGGCGATGGCGGGCATGTTGCCGGACGAACCGGTGCTGGTCGTCGGCCAGCCGACGGCGGTCGATCCTTCCCGGGCACCTGAAGGCAAACATGTTCTGTGGGTGCAGGTGCGCATGCTGCCCGCCGAAATCGTGGGCGACGCCTCGGGCAAGATCGCAGCAGCGCATTGGGACCAGGTCAAGGAGGCCTATGCCGACCGCGTGCTCGACATCATCGAGACCTACGCACCTGGGCTGCGTGCGAAGATCCTCGGCCGCGCCGTGTTTTCGCCGATCGACCTCGAGCGCGAGAACCCGAACCTCGTCGGCGGCGACCAGGTCTGCGGCAGCCATCATCTGGCGCAGAACTTCTTGTTCCGTCCGGCGCGCGGCTATGCCGGCTGGGACACGCCGATCAGCAATCTGCATCTCACCGGCGCCGCGACATGGCCCGGTGCCGGCACGGGTGCCGCCTCGGGCTTCATGCTCGCGCAACAGCTTGGCGGGAGGTAGGCCAGACGATTTCATGAAGGCAACGAGAGGCAAGCGCTGCTGCCGACGAAGCCCGAACCAATGACCGGACGAAGCCGCGCAAAAGACAAATAAACCAACAAGGGGAACGACCATGACAATCAACAGACGCGAATTACTGGGATACAGTGCCGCGGCACTTGGTGTGGCCGCTGTCGGCCTGCCCAAGATGGCCAATGCCGCCGCCGGCGAGTTGACCATCGCCTATAATGTCAACCTGCCGTCCTGGGACCCGACCACCGGACCGTCGGCTGTCAACCCGACCATCCAGGGCCTCTACCAGTCGGTGTTCGACCAGTTCATCCCGCAGAAGCCGGACCTGTCCTTCGCGCCGGGCCTGCTCACCGAATGGGGCTGGAACGAGGACCGCACCAAGATCATGATGACGGTGCGCGAGGGTGTAACCTGGCATGACGGCTCGCCGTTCACGCCCGAGGACGTGGTCTGGTCGTTGCAGCGGGCGGGCGATGAAAAGACCGGCAACCCGATCCAGTTCGTGTGGAAGAACGTCAACAATTTCAAGATCGACGGCAACAAGATCACGGGCGATGTCGTGCAGTTCGACCCGGTCTATTTCAAATGGATGTCGTTCCTCACCGGCTACATCATGCCGAAGGCCTATTACGAGAAGGTCGGTGCCGAAGGTTTCGAGAAGGCTCCGATCGGAACCGGCCCCTACATGGTCGAGAAGTTCGAACGCAACGCCTTCCTGCGGCTCAAGGCCAATCCGAAATACTGGGGCGGCAAGCCGGCATTCGAGAACGTGACGATCAAATTCGTCACCGACGCGGCGAGCCGTGTCGCCGAGATCGAATCCGGTTCCTCGCAGGTGACGCTCGAAATCCCCTATGAAGAGTACGACCGGCTGATCGCCAAGGACGGGCTTGCCGGGTCGATCAAGAATGTTTCCGATATCGGCATGATCTTCTTCAACGACATCGAAGCGATGCTGGACAAGAACGTGCGCCAGGCAGCCGTCATGGCGGTCGACAAGGAGCTTCTGGTCAAGCGGCTGCTGCGCGGCTACGGCCAGCCGCTCGCCACGCTGGAAACGCCGGAATACGCGGCCTACGATGCCTCGATCAAGGTCGAGCACAATCCGGAAAAGGCCAAGGAGCTGCTGGCGGCTTCAGGCTATTCGCCGGAAAAGCCGGTCAAGTTCACCATCCAGACGACCAAGGGCTTCAAGCCCAAGGACTATGAGATGATCCAGGCGATCGTCGGCATGTGGCGCAAGGTCGGCATCGAGGCGACGATCGAGGTCTACGAGATCGCCAAGCACTACGAACTGCGCGCCGCCGACAAGCTCGCGCCGGCGGCCTTCTACAATTGGGGCAACGCCATTGGCGACCCGACCACGTCGACCGGCTTTGCCATGTATGGGCCGAGCCCGCATTCGGTCTGGGACAGCCAGGACCTGATCGACATGATCAACCCGCTGTGGGGAGAGAAGGACGAGACCAAGCGCATCGCCGGCTGGAAGGCGGTGGACAAATACATCGCCGAGCAGGCCTATGTGCTGCCGCTGATGCAGTATGCGCAGCCGATCGTGCACGCGAAGGGCGTCAACGTCGTCCAGCACGTGTCCGGCGCGCTGCTGCCGGCCCTGATGACCCCGGCCTGATACCCGCCTGGGCTTGCCGCGCGCCGTCCATGGCGACGGCGCGCATCTTCTATCGGCATATGAGCCTGCGGGCTCCTGCAAAGATTTACATGCTCCTGCAACGATTCCTGATCCGTCTGCTGACGATGCTGATCACGCTGTTCGGCGTGGCCGTCGTCGTATTCGTGGTCATCCGCGTCGCGCCCGGCGATCCGATCGCCATGATGCTGCCGCCCGGTGCCACCAATGATGACATCGCCCGTCTGCGTGCGCTCTATGGGCTCGACAAGACGATCGTGCAGCAGTTCTTCATCTGGCTGTCCGGTGTCGCCAGGGGCGATTTCGGCACCTCGATCTCGCTGCGGCAGGACGTGCTTGGCCTCGTCTTCAGCCGGCTGCCGGCTACGCTGGAGCTTGCCATCGTCGCGCTCATCATGGCAGTGGCGATCGGCGGCACGACGGCGATCCTGGGCGCGAGCGAGCGCGGCACGGCGGTCGAGGCCGGCATCGACATCGCCAGCGGTGCCGCGCTTTCCATCCCCGATTTTCTCTGGGGCCTGGTGCTGATCCTGCTGTTCGGCGTGCTGGTGCCGATCTTCGACATTTCCGGCCGCGTGTCGCCGCAGCTAGACCTGCCCTTCGTCAGCCAGTTCTATCTGTTCGAAAGCTTGCTTCGGCTGCGCCTCGATCTCACCTGGGACCTCTTGAAGCACATGCTGATGCCAGCCGTGGCGCTGGCGCTGCCGCTCGCGGCCATCATCGCGCAGCTACTGAAGCAGTCGCTGAAGGAAGTGCTCGACCTCGACTATGTCGTGCTGGCGCGGGTCAAGGGGTTTTCGGAAACGCAGGTCATCTTGCGCGAGGCGCTGAAGAACGCCGCCTTGCCGACACTGACGCTCATCGGCGTGCAGTTCACCTTCCTCATCGGCGGCACCGTCATCGTCGAGCGGCTGTTCTCCTATGAGGGCCTCGGCAACATGGCGATCGACGCCGTCATCAACCGCGACCTGCCGCTGATCCAGGGCATCGTGCTGGTCTTCGCGCTGCTGTTCGTGCTGATCAATCTCGCGGTGGACATGATGTACGCGCTGCTCAATCCGAGGCTGCGCCATGGATGAGGCACGCATCATCAGGCACGGATCGAGCCCGAGGCTGTGGCTCGCCGGCGGTTGGCTGCTGCTGGCGCTGCTGGCCGCGATCTTGGCGCCGCTGGTGGCGCCGCAGGATCCGCTGGCGCAGGATTTGATGCTGGAGCGTCTGCCGCCGTTCTGGCTCGATGGCGCCGAGCCCGGCTATTGGCTGGGCACCGACAGTCTCGGCCGCGACCTGCTCTCCCGGCTGATTTTCGGCGGCCGCATCGCCTTCATCGTTGCTTTCGCGGCGGCCATCGCCGCCTGCGTGGTCGGCTCCACATTAGGGCTGGTCGCGGGCTATTTCGGCGGCTGGGCGGACCGCATCATCTCGCGCATCGTCGACATCTGGATGGCCTTCCCGCCGGTGCTGTTCGCCATCCTCCTGATCGCCGTGCTCGGCACCGGCTTGAGCTCCGTCATCCTCGCCATCGCCATCATCGACTGGACGCGTTTTTGCCGGGTCATTCGCGCCGAGGCAATGGGCCAGTCACGCATGGACTATGTCGAGAATGCCCGTATCGCCGGCTATGGCCGCTTCGGCATCATGCTGCGCGAAGTGCTGCCCAATGTGGTGCCGTCGATCGTGGCGCTGCTGTCGCTGGAGATGGGCATCGCCGTCATCGTCGAGGCGATCCTGTCCTTCGTCAATCTGTCGATCTCGACCGACGATCCGACCTGGGGCGGCATCATCGCCGAGGGCCGGCTGTCGATCCATCAGGCCTGGTGGGTGCTGGTCTTCCCGCTGATCACGCTGATCCTCACCGTGCTCTCTTTCAGCCAGTTCGGCGAAGCGCTGAAGACGCGTTTCGACCCGGTGCTGCGATGAGCGCCTGTCTAGACATCGCCAACCTCAGCGCCGTGCTGGCCAACGGCCAGCGCGTGCTGCGCTCGGTATCGCTCTCGGTACAACCCGGTGAAGTGCGCGCGCTTGTCGGCGAAAGCGGCGCCGGCAAGACGATGATCGGCAAGGCGGTGCTTGGCGTGTTGCCATCGAGCGTGCGCATCGTCGAAGGCGATATGAGACTCGAGGGCGAAGACCTCGGCAAACTCCCGCCAAAAGCGCGGCGCACGCTGATCGGCGCGCGCACGGCGCTGATCCCGCAGGATCCGCTGACCGCGCTCAACCCCTCGCGGCGCATCGGCCCCCAGATGACCGACCGTCTGGTGCGCATCCTCGGCTGGAGCGGAGACAAGGCCGATCAACGTATCCGCCAGTTGCTTGATGAGGTGCAGATCCGCGACCCGGACCGTGTGCTGAAAAGCTATCCGCACGAATTGTCCGGCGGCATGCGCCAGCGCGTGCTGATTGCCGCCGCCTTTGCCGCCGAGCCACGGCTGATCGTCGCCGACGAGCCGACCACGGCCCTCGACGTCACCGTGCAAAAGCAGATCCTGCGGCTGATCGCGGCGTTGCAGCGCGAGCACGGCACGGCGATCCTTTTCGTGACTCACGATCTCGGCGTCGTCGCCAAGATCAGCCAGAAAGTGTCGGTGCTCTATGCGGGTATGGTGGTGGAAGAGGCCGAAACCGCGGCGCTGTTCGCGACACCTCGGCATCCCTACACCCGAGCACTGATGGCTGCGACGCCGCGCTATACCGATCCCTTCGCGTCGCTGAAACCGGTGGACGAGACGGTACTCGCCGGGCTCGCCGCCGAGATTGCTTCCGCCGACCAGGCCTGGGGGCGTCCGCATGGCTGAGCCGCTGTTCTCCGTGCGCGGGCTGAAGGTCGCGCTGCCCGACATGACGCGCAAGCCGCTCATCGGCCGTGCACCGCTGGCCGAGATCCTGACAGGCCTGGATTTCGACCTGCCCAAGGGGTCGGTGACAGGGATCGTCGGCGAATCCGGATCGGGCAAGTCGACGCTCGGCCGCGCTTTAGTGCGCCTTCTGGAGCCCAGCGTCGGCAGCGTCCGTTTCGAGGGCCGCGACATCACCCATCTGCCGGAAGCGGAACTGCGGCCACTGCGCCGCGACCTGCAGATGATCTTCCAGGATCCGATGTCGTCGCTCAACCCGCGCCGCACCATTGCCAGCATCATCGCCGCGCCGCTGAAGCAGAACGGGCTTGGCGACAATCTGAAATCCCGCGTCGCCGAGGCACTGCAACGCGTCGGCCTGCCGCAAAGCTTCGCCAGCCGCTATCGCCACGAATTGTCGGGTGGCCAGCGCCAGCGCGTCGGCATCGCCCGCGCGCTGGCGCTGTCGCCGAAATTCGTGCTGGCCGACGAGATCGTCTCCGGCCTCGACGTCTCGACGCAGGCGCAGATCCTGACCCTGCTGGAGAAGCTTGCCGCGGAGATGGGCCTGACGGTCGCCTTCATCAGCCACGATCTGTCGGTCATCCGGCGGCTGTGCCAGCAGGTGATCGTCATGCGCGAAGGCAGCATCGTGGAAGCGAGCGCCACGGACGCGCTGTTCGACATGCCGCGGCAGAGCTACACGCGCGACCTGCTCGCCGCCATTCCGCTGCCGGAAATCGATCCGGACTGGCTGAACATCCCAACGGCAAGGGTCCCGACATGAAAACAACCGCACGCCGAAAAACGGGCTTCGGACGTGCGATCGAAGGCTAACCAAGTCCCGCCAAACGGAGGAGAACAAACATGAAGACAACAATACGATTTGCGGTGCTCGCCGCCACTGTTCTGGGCAGCGCCGGCATGGCCTCGGCGAGCTCGATCCCCGGCATGCGCGGGCACGACCATACCGGCATCACGGTTCCCGACATGAAGCAGGCGGTCGACTTCTTCACCGAGGTCGTCGGCTGCAAGAAGGCGATGTCGTTCGGCCCGTTCGCCGACGACAAGGGCACCTTCATGCAGGACCTGCTCGGCGTCGATCCGAAGGCTGTCATCGAGCAGGTCACCATGGTGCGTTGCGGCTATGGATCGAACATCGAGCTGTTCAAATATACCGCGCCCGACCAGAAGGATCTGACACCGAAAAACAGCGACATTGGCGGCTTTCACATCGCCTTCTATGTCGACGATGTCGCCGCGGCCAAGGCCTATCTCGATGGCAAGGGTGTCAAGACCAGGATGGGGCCGCTGCCGGTCAAGGAAGGACCCGCCGCCGGCCAGACCATCCTCTATTTCCAGGCGCCGTGGGGGCTGCAACTCGAGGCGATCAGCTATCCCTCGGGCATGGCTTATGAGAAGGGTGCCGAGACCGTGCTGTGGAGCCCGAAGAATCCGGAGAAATGATCTCTCGCGGCGCGCTTGCAGGATGTCCCGGCAAGCGCGCCACCCACGCTCGCATAATCATTTCGATATAAAACTTTAAGCTTGAAATATCCTACCTCCGGCGCGATACTGAGGCATAGCAAGCGAAGAGGAGATCGCACAGATGAAGGTTGCGGTTCTCGGCGGCGGACCAGCCGGCCTCTACTTTGCCATTTCGATGAAGCTGAGGGACGCCGCGCACGACGTGACGGTTTTCGAGCGCAACCGCGCCGACGACACGTTCGGCTGGGGCGTGGTCCTGTCGGCCGAGACGCTCGACAATCTTGCTGAGAATGATCCGGTCAGCGCCGTCTGGATCAAGAAGCATTTTGCCTATTGGGACGACATCGCCGTCATCCATGACGGCGTGCGCACGGTCTCGTCGGGGCACGGCTTCTGCGGCATCGGCCGCAAGCGGCTGCTGGTCCTCTTGCAGCGCCGCGCGCGCGAACTCGGCGTCAAGCTGATGTTCGAAACCGACATCGCCGATCCCCGCCCTTATATGGAGACGCATGACCTGGTCGTCGCCGCCGACGGACTGAACTCAAGGGCGCGCAACACGTTCGTCGATATCTTCAAGCCCGACATCGACACCCGCAAATGCAAATTCGTCTGGCTCGGTACCAACCAGAAATTCGACGACGCCTTCACCTTCATCTTCGAGAAGACCGAGCATGGCTGGGTGTGGGCGCACGCCTACCAGTTCGACAGCGAGACCGCGACCTTCATCGTCGAATGCAGCGAACAGACCTGGGCCGCCTTCGGCTTCGGCGCGATGTCGCAGCAGGAGTCCATCGCGGTGTGCGAGCGCATCTTTGCCAAGCATCTTGGCGGCCACGCGCTGATGACCAACGCCAACCATATCCGTGGCTCGGCCTGGATCAACTTCCCGCGCGTGCTGTGCGAGCGCTGGTCCTACAAGAATCTGGCGCTGATGGGCGACGCGGCGGCCTCGGCGCATTTCTCGATCGGCTCCGGCACCAAACTGGCGCTGGAAAGCGCGGTGGCGCTGGCCGATTATGTCGAGACCGAACCGGACCTCGAGGCCGCCTTCCGTAAATATGAGGACGCCCGCCGCACCGAGGTGCTGAAGCTGCAGTCGGCGGCGCGCAATTCGCTGGAATGGTTCGAGGAGGTCGAGCGCTATCTCGGCCTCGATCCGGTGCAGTTCAACTATTCGCTTTTGACCCGCTCGCAACGCATCAGCCACGAGAATCTGCGGCTGCGCGATGCCGAATGGCTGGGCGGCGCCGAAGAATGGTTCCAGCGCCAGGCGGGTGCCGGTGGCAACAGGCTGCGCCGGGCGCCGATGTTCGCGCCGTTCAAGCTGCGCGACATGCGGCTGCAAAACCGCGTCGTCGTCTCGCCGATGGCGCAGTACAAGGCTGTCGACGGCTGCCCGACTGACTGGCATTTCACGCATTATGCCGAGCGCGCCAAGGGCGGCGCCGGGCTCGTCTATATCGAGATGACCTGCGTCAGCCCGGAAGGGCGCATCACGCCCGGCTGCCCCGGTTTCTACGCGCCCGAGCATGAGGTGGCGTGGAGGCGACTGGTCGACTTCGTCCATACCGAGACCGAAGCGAAGATCTGCGCGCAGATCGGCCATTCCGGCGCCAAGGGTTCGACCCGGCTCGGCTGGGAAGGAACAGACGTGCCGCTGGCATCAGGCAACTGGCCAGTCATGGCGGCATCCGCCGTGGCGTGGTCGCCGCAGAATCAAGTGCCGAAGGCGATGGACCGCCCCGACATGGACAGAGTGCGCGACGAGTTCGTGGCTTCGGCGCAGATGGCCGATCGCTGCGGCTTCGACATGTTGGAGATCCACGCCGCCCATGGCTATCTCCTGTCGTCCTTCATCACGCCGGTCACCAACCGCCGCACGGACGCCTATGGCGGTTCGCTGGAAAACCGTATGCGCTATCCCCTCGAGGTTTTCCACGCGGTGCGCGCCGCCTGGCCGGCGCACAAGCCGATCTCGATGCGTATTTCTGCCAATGACTGGGTCGGCATCGAAGGCGTGACACCCGCCGACGCGGTCGAGATCGCGCGGCTGTTGCATGAGGCCGGCGTCGACATTTGCGACGTCTCGGCAGGACAAACTTCGGTGCTGGCAAAGCCGGTCTATGGCCGCATGTTCCAGACGCCGTTTTCCGACCGCATCCGCAACGAAGTCGGCATGGCGACGATGGCGGTCGGCAACATCTACGAGCCGGACCATGTCAATTCGATCCTGATGGCCGGCCGCGCCGATCTGGTGGCGCTGGCACGGCCGCATCTCGCCGATCCCTACTGGACGCTGCATGCGGCGGTGTCGCTCGGCGACCGCAGCGTCAAATGGCCTGATCCCTATCTGCCCGGGCGCGACCAGATCTACCGGCTGGCCGAGCGCGATGCGGCGGCGGGGCTGAAAGTATGAGTATTTTTCGTTCGCCACGCTGCCCCTCATCCGCCTGCCGGCACCTTCCCGCAGCATGCAGGGGGGCGTCGCGCATGCATGGTCTTGCACTGCGCTGGTCGACCCCCACTCCGTCTCGGCTTCGCCGATCCACCTCTCCCCCGATCGACGGGGGAGAGGAACGGTGCGACCCCTCTGCCGCCGATGCTCGTCTCATGAGGCTCCCTTCCTTTCCCTCCGGAGGAGGGAAAGGTGGCGTTGCGAAGCAACGACGGATTGGGGGAACCACCTGGCAACCAAGCATCGGGCCAATCGCCAGTCCCAGAATGTCTGTGCATGTCATGGCTTCGATCTGGCGCAAGAGGCAGCGCCGACCTTCGAGGATTGCCACATGATCGCGGGCAAGCACGCACTGGTCACCGGCGGCGGCTCCGGCGTCGGCCGGGCAATCGCGCTGGCACTGGCCGGCGCCGGCGTTGACGTGACCATCTGCGGCCGGCGGGAAACGGAGCTCGCAAAGGTCGCGGGCCAAAGCGGCCGCATCTTCGGCATTACCGCCGATGTCACGAGCGAGACCGAAACGGCGGCGCTCTACGCGCAGGCTGAAGCCGCGCGCGGGCCGTTCGATATCGTCATTGCCAATGCCGGCATGGCCGGCAGCACGCCAGCGCACAAGATCCCGCTGGCCGACTGGCAGCGGACGCTCGACGTCAATCTGACCGGCGCCTTCCTGACGGTGAAACCGGCGCTGGCCGGCATGGCCGCGCGCAAGGCAGGCCGCATCGTGTTCATCGCCTCCACGGCAGGTCTGAAGGGCTACGCCTATGTCGCGCCCTACGTCGCGGCCAAGCATGGCGTCGTCGGCCTGATGCGGGCGCTGGCCGCCGAGACGGCGAAATCCGGTGTCACCGTCAACGCCGTGTGCCCAGGCTTCGTCGAGACCGACATGCTGGAGGAGTCCATCCAGCGCATCGTCGAAAAGACCGGCCGCTCGGCAGAACAGGCGCGGGCCAGTCTTGCCTCGACCAATCCGCAAGGCCGTTTCATCCAGCCCCGGGAAATTGCCGAAGCCGTGCTTTGGCTGTGTGGCGATGCGGCAGCGTCGATCACCGGACAGGCGATTTCGATCTCGGGAGGTGAAACATGATAGCCGGCCCCCTGCCCCTGCCATCGGGACCCGGCAAGGACCGGCTGCGCCTGTGGATCAGGCTGCTGCGCGCGTCGCGCACGATCGAGGCCGAACTGCGCGAGCGCCTGAAGAAGGAATTCGACACGACGTTGCCGCGTTTCGACGTCATGGCAGCACTTTACCGCGCGCCGGAGGGCATGCTGATGAGCGACCTGTCGCGCTTCCTGCTGGTGTCCAACGGCAATGTCACCGGTATTGTCGACCGGCTGGTTTCGGAAGGGCTGGTGGCGCGCGCGCGCCGCAATGGCGACCGCCGCACCTCGATGGTTCGGCTGACCGAGGACGGTACGAAGTCCTTTGCCATCATCGCCGCCGCGCATGAGGGCTGGATCGGCGAATTGCTGGGCAAGGTCAGCGAGGAGGATGCGCGCCGGCTGACCGGCATGCTGACCTCGTTCCGCAGCAACTGGGAGGGACGCGAATGACCGCAATGGCCGGCCTCAAGCCGACGCATTTCCTGTGGGAGGTCGAGGGCAGGATCGCCAAGGTCCGGCTTGACCGGCCGGAGCGCAAGAACCCGCTGACCTTCGACAGCTATGCCGAGCTGCGCGACACGTTCCGAGATCTCGTCTATGCCAACGACGTCGACGCCGTGGTGTTCCTCTCCAATGGCGGCAATTTCTGCTCCGGCGGCGATGTCCACGACATTATCGGTCCGCTGGTCAAGATGGACATGAAGCAGCTCTTGGCCTTCACCCGCATGACCGGCGATTTCGTCAAGGCGATGCTGAATTGCGGCAAGCCGATCATCGCCGCGGTCGACGGCGTGGCGGTCGGCGCCGGCGCCATCATCGCCATGAGTTCGGATATCCGCATCGCCACGCCGGAAGCCAAGACAGCGTTCCTGTTCACCCGCGTCGGTCTCGCCGGCTGTGACATGGGCGCCTGCGCGATCCTGCCGCGCATCATCGGCCAGGGCCGCGCCGCCGAACTGCTCTACACCGGCCGAACCATGACAGCGACGGAAGGCGAGCGCTGGGGGTTCTATAACAGGCTGGTAGCGGCAGACGTACTTGAGACCGACGCGCTCGACATGGCCGCCCGCATCGTCTCCGGCCCGACCTTCGCCCACGGCATCACCAAGACGCAGCTCAACCAGGAATGGTCGATGGGCCTCGATCAGGCGATCGAGGCGGAAGCACAGGCGCAGGCGATCTGCATGCAGACGCGCGATTTCGAACGGGCGTATCGGGCTTTCGTGGCCAAGGAAAAGCCGGTGTTCGAGGGGAATTGAGGATGAGCGGACTATCGGAGACGTTGGCGGGACAGCGCCCCCCTCTGTCCTGCCGGACATCTCCCCCTCTAGGGGGGAGATCGGCTGTCGCGTACGCTTTCGCAAATCGCCAACGTCGCGGGAAGGGCACCGGCGCCGGCACTGCCAATCTCCCCACTAGAGGGGGAGATGTCCGGCAGGACAGAGGGGGGCGCCGTAGAGCGCAAGGCTCGAAGTACTGCGGAGGCACAAATGCCTGACCGCTCCTTCCTCAACTGGCCCTTCTTCGAAAGCCGCCATCGCGAACTCGCCGGGCATCTGGACGCCTGGTGCGCGAAAAACCTGCCGGTTGACCACCACGACGTCGACGCCGCCTGCCGCGAGCTGGTCGCGAAACTGGGCAGGGACGGCTGGCTGAAGCCGACGGCGCTCGATACGGACAACCCCGCACCACTCGACGTGCGCGCCCTGTGCATCACGCGCGAGACGCTGGCCCGCCACGATGGCCTCGCCGATTTCGCTTTCGCCATGCAAGGTCTCGGCACCGGCGCGCTCAGCCTGTTCGGGACGCCGGGCCAGCAGCAATGGCTTTCAAAGACACGGGACGGCAAGGCGATCTCAGCCTTCGCCCTATCGGAACCGCGTTCGGGATCTGATGTCGCCAACATGGAGATGACGGCGACCCGTGACGGCCATAGCTACGTTCTCACGGGCGAAAAAACCTGGATTTCGAATGGCGGCATTGCCGATCTCTATGTCGTCTTCGCCCGCACCGGAGAGGCGCCGGGTGCCAAGGGGCTATCCGCTTTTCTCGTGCCTGGCGACGCCGAGGGGCTTGGCATTGCCGAGCGCCTTGAAGTGATCGCGCCGCATCCGCTGGCGCGGCTTTCGTTCGATCATGTCCGGTTGCCGGCCTCGGCGCTGATCGGCAAGCCGGGCGACGGTTTTCGCATCGCCATGTCGGTGCTCGACGTGTTCCGCTCGACCGTCGGCGCGGCGGCACTCGGCTTTGCCCGCCGCGCGCTCGATGAAAGCATCAAGCGGGTGGCCGAACGCAAATTGTTCGGCGCGCCGATGGCCGAGTTGCAGATGGTGCAGGGCCATGTCGCCGACATGGCGCTCGACGTCGATGCCGCGGCGCTTCTGGTCTATCGCGCCGCCTGGACCAAGGACATGGGCGCTGCGCGGGTGACGCGCGAGGCGGCGATGGCCAAACTGTTCGCCACCGACAAGGCGCAGGAGGTGATCGACGAAGCGGTGCAGCTGCATGGCGGCGATGGTGTCCGCAAGGGCCATATCGTCGAGAGCCTGTATCGCGAGATCCGCGCGCTGCGAATCTACGAGGGCGCATCGGACGTGCAGAAGGTTGTGATCGCACGGCAAGTAATGGGCGCGGCCTGAACAGGTCGTGACCACGGACTGAAATGTTTTCGAGACGGATATTGCGGACCCGATATTGGACAGGCGGAGAGACGACATGCACGAGATCCTGCAGCCGGAAGGCTGGGCAAAACCGGTCGGCTACGCCAATGGCGTGGCCGCGCGCGGCAGGCTCGTCTTCGTCGGCGGACAGGTCGGCTGGAACGGGCAATGCCAGTTCGAGACCGACGATTTCGCCGGCCAGGTGCGGCAGACGCTTCAGAACATCGTCGCGGTGCTGGCCGAGGCCGGCGCGGAGCCACGGCACATCACCTCGATGACCTGGTATTTTACCGACAAGGCCGAATATCTCGGCAACCTCAAGGGGATCGGCGAGGCCTATCGCGAGGTGATCGGCCGGCATTTTCCAGCGATGGCCGCCATGCAGGTGGTGGCGCTGGTCGAGGACCGCGCCAAGGTAGAGATCCAGGCGACCGCCGTTATTCCGGAATAAACGCCCATCGCTTCGTCATCCTGGGGCGAAGCAAGGAGCGCAGCGACGCGGCGCAGACCCCAGGATCCATGCCGTGAAATCAAAGCGTTGCAGCGGTCCGGAATTCTGCTCCGCCGCACTCCGTCGCTAAGATCGCGGCATGGATCCCAGGGTCTCCGCGACGGAGCTTCGCTCCTGCTCCGCCCAGGGATGACGACGTTGAAATCCTGGCTAGGCCACCGATCATCCCCTTGGCATCGCTGCTACCCGCGAAGCCCGGCCTGCCTGAGCAACGGCAGTACGTGGTCGCAGAAATAGGGCAATTCCCTGGTGTAGTTGACGAAGGACAGGGCGATGCCTTGATAGCCGTGCTCCGCAATGGCGGCCATTTCGGCGACGATCGTCTGCGGCGTTCCAACCAGCGGATAGGTGCCGGCGCCGCCGGCGAAACGCTGCCGGTAGCGGTCATAGGCATGCGGGTCGTGCGACTGCGAGAATTCCTTCTTGCCGGCCATATGCGCATCGACCGCCTCGTGATCGGCCAGATCGACGGCATATCTGTTGTAATAGGCCTGCGCCTCTTCCATGGTCGGACGGCAGACGACATGGGCCACGGTGTAGACGCCGACCTGCCGACCAACCTTGTCGGCTCGCTCGCTGATGTCGGCGACATGCTTGCCGGCATCGGCCATCTCGGAAAAGGTCGTGAACAGGTAGTCGCAATGGGCCGCGGCGAAATCGCGGCCGGGGCCGCCGAAAGCGGCGTTCATGGTCACGGGGCGCGGAACCTGCAGGCTGGCCGGCCGGCTAACCGCCTCCTTGAGGTGATAATAGGTGCCTTCGTAGTCCAGCGGCTCCGCCGATGCATAGAGCTTCTCGAGGATCTCGATCCATTCGGCCGCCTGGTCGTAGCCCTTCTCGACCAGCGGCGTGCCGAACATGCCGAATTCCTTCGGGTTCCAGCCGCAGACGATGTTCAGGCCGGCCCGGCCCTGGCTGATGTGATCGACCGTCGCCAGCGCCTTGGCGGCATAGAGCGGATGCATCAGCGGCACGTGCACGGTCATGAACAGGCCGATCCGGTCGGTGGCCATGCTGAGTGCCGCCGCCCAGGTGAAGGTCTCGAAGGACCGCTCGCGCACCTTGTTGCGGCCGCCAAAGCCACGCCAGCGCGCGATCGGCAACATGAACTCCAGCCCGGCGCGATCGGCGATCCGGGCGGCCGTTAGATTGTCCTGCCAGCTCGCCGTCCAGCGTTCCGGCACATCCGATATGGCAAGGCCGCCATCGGCGTTGGTCGAGAAAACGCCAAGCTTCAGTTTGTTGGAGCCGTGCAGCGGATGTGCTTTGTTCATGTCGCGACCTCCCGGCGAAGATCGCACGCTACGGCTCCGCGAAAATATTTCAAGCATGAAATAGCTTAGCCCTGCCCCGGTTTGCCGATATGAATTTGGCGAGATGAGAAAAGGAATAGGCATGAGCGAGTTCCGCCAGAATTGCATCGGCAAGGCCAACCTCATCGGCTCCTTCGCTGCCATTCCTCACCCGGTCGCGGTCGAAGTGATGGCGCTGTCCGGCCTCGACTTCCTCTGCATCGACTGGGAGCATGCCCAGATCTCACGCGACATCATCGAGACCATGGTGCGCGCCGCCGATGTCCACCGCGTGCCGGCGATGGTGCGCGTTCCCGGCCACGCGCCCGAAGCCATCCAGGCGGCGCTGGACAGCGGCGCGCAAGGCGTGCTGGTGCCACGCGTCTCGACACCGGCACAGGCGGCAATGGCCGTGAAAGCATCCCGCTATCCGCCACGGGGCGAGCGCGGCGTCGGACCCGGCCGCGCGGCCGGTTATGGCTATCGCATTCCCGAATATCTGGCCGGCGCCAATGACAGGATCGTCGTGGCGGTCCAGGTCGAGACTTCAGAGGGATTGGCCAACATCGAGGCGATCGCTGATGTCGACGGCGTCGACGTGATCTTCGTCGGCCCCGGCGATCTCTCCGTGTCGATCGATGCGATCGGACCGAAGGGCGCCGACAAGCTCACGGACGCGATCCGCAGGATCGTCGGCGTGACGATCGCGCACGACAAGACCTCCGGCATATTCTGCGCCAGCCCGCAGGCCATCGGCCAATGGGCGGCAATCGGCGCCAGCTTCTTCGTCCTGGCCAGCGACACGATGTACCTGGGTGCGGGCGCCGCGGCCAATTATGCCGCCGCCCGGGCCGAACTGGCGCGGGAGGACCCGCGCTAGCGCCCGGTTGCGCAAGCGATCAAGCCAGGAAACTTTTTAAGCTTAAAACTTTTGCCTTGAAAAGCGCCGCGCTTTGGATAAGCATTCAGGATGGATGGCGACTGTCGGCCTGGAGGGCTTTACGGGCAGTCATCATGGTGCTCCGGGTGGGAGGGGTTTCAGTCCTTGTCGTTTGTGCAGCCCCAATCATCGACCAGCGCGCGCTACGCTTTCGATGGTGCGCGCGCTCAGCTCCACGACCTGCGTACCGAGACCATCGCCAACCTTTCGCGCGTGAATGCGTATGCGACCGCGACAAAATCGCGGCTGCGCTCGAGCGCATGGCCGCCATCATGAACTGACGCCCCGCTGGGAGGCGGGACGGCAAGAACCGTGCGGGCCAGCCCGCCCGATCAACAACCAGAGGGAACACCCCAGAGGGACCACCAATGAAGCTCAACCGTCGCAATCTCATCCTTGTCGCCGCGGCAATCGGCATCGCGGCCGGACCGGCAACCGCCTATGCCGCCGATGTGCTCAATGTCGGCGCCTACCCGACCAATCCGCCCTTTGAATACAAGAACGAGAGCGGCACGTTCGAGGGTTTCGAAGTCGACATCGTCAACGAGGCGGCCAAGCGCGCCGGCATGACCACCGACATCGCCGATCTCGGCTTTCAGGCGCTGTTCGCCGCGACCACTTCGAAGCGCATCGACGTCGCCATCTCCTCGATCACCATCACGCCGGAGCGGCTGAAGTCGCAGTCGTTCACCCAGCCCTATTATGATTCCGACATGGGTATCGCGACCAAGACCGACAGCGCGGTCAACGCCGAGGCGGACCTCAAGGGCAAGATCGTCGGCGTGCTCTCGGGCTCGACCGGCGAGACCTGGGTCAAGGCGCATCAGGAAGCCGACGGCTTCAGCGATGTAAAGGGCTATGACACGCAGCAGAACCTTTTGCTCGACCTCAGCGCCGGCCGTGTCGACGCCGCCGTCAGCGACATTCCCGGCATGGAATATTCCTTCACCAAGATGAAGGACCTGAAGGTCAAGCAGCGCATCAAGACCGGCGAGCAGTACGGCCTGATGATGACCAAGGATCATCCGCTGCTCGGCAAACTCAACGACGCGCTGACGGCGATGAAGAAGGACGGCACGTTGGCCGCGATCCACAAAAAGTGGTTCGGCAGCGACGCCCCTGCCGATTCCTCGACCGTCAAGGAAATGCCTATGCCCAAGGCCTGAGCGGCGGCCAGACGGAATGCGTGCCGGGCCCAAAGGGGTCGGCACGTCCCGTTTTTCACGCATGACTTTCCCGGGACCAGCATCCGTTCGGCACAGCCGATCTTGATGTTCCGGGTCGGGCTCTGGCGTCAGATGACGCAACACCGTTCGGGAATGCCCTGATGTCGCTGATCGACACTTTCTTCAACGCCGACGTCATCGCGTCGAGCCTGCCGGCGTTGCTGCGCGGCTTCCTGAACACGCTGCTGCTCGGTCTGCTCAGCATCGGCATCGGCATTCCCATCGGCCTGGTGATCAGCCTGTTGCGGCTCTATGCGCCGAAGCCGCTGCGCTGGCTGGCGGTCGGTTACACCGACATTTTCCGCGCCTTGCCGGTCCTCGTCGTGCTGATCCTGATCTATTACGCGCTGCCTTTCCTCGGCATACGCCTGTCGTCCTGGGCGTCGGCGGTGACCGCGTTCGCCATCATCATGTCGGCCTATTCGGCCGAAGTGTTCCGCTCCGGCATAGAGAGCATTCCGCGCGGCCAGTTCGAGGCGGCGCAGGCGCTTGGCCTGCCGTTCCTTTTGACCTTGCGCAAGGTGGTGCTGCCGCAGGCGGTGCGCGTCGTCATCCCGCCGATGACCAGCAACTGCGTCTCGATGTTCAAGGACACGTCGCTGGCCTCCACCGTGGCGCTGCCGGAACTGCTCAAGGAAGCGACCAATGCACAGTCGCTCTACGCCAATCCCTCGCCGCTGATCGGCGCGGCGCTGGTCTATCTCATCTTCCTTTGGCCGATGGTTCGTCTCGTCAGCCTCCTTGAAGCCCGCTTCAAGGACGAGAAGGCCCGCTGACCATTCACCACCCCGCAAGCACTTCGCAGGAGATATCCTTGAGCAACTCCCAGGTCACCGGCGGCTTTCCCGTCGACACCATCCGCGCCATGTTTCCCGCCCTGCAGCGGGCTGGCGATTTCATCTTCATGGACAACGCCGCCGGGGCGCAGATTCCGCAAAGCGTGCTCGACGCGGTGACCAACCACCTGGTCTCGCACAATGTGCAGCGCGGCGGCCGCTATGGCCGCAGCGTCACCGTCGACCAGTCGGTCGCCGATGCGCGGACAAGCGTCGCACTGTTGATCAATGCTTACAGCCCGGCGGAAATCTGCTTCGGCATGAACGCCACCTCCTTCATCCGCCTGGTCAGCCTCGGCATCGGCCAGATGCTTGGAGAACGCGACGAGATCGTCATCACCGACATGGACCACGACGCCAACATCGCCACCTGGCTGGCGCTGGAATCGGCCGGCGCCAAATTCAAGTGGTGGCGCATGCGTGAGGATGGCAATCTGCATGTCGACGATCTCAAGCCGCTGGTTTCGGACCGCACTCGGCTGGTCGCCTGCACGGTGACGGCGCACTCGATCGGTTCGATCGTCGATGTCGCGTCGGTGGCGCAAATCGCCCACGCCGCCGGCGCCGAAGTGTTCCTCGACTGCGTGCATTACGGGCCGCATGGGCTGATCGACGTGCAGGCCTGGGGCTGCGACTATCTCGTCTGCTCCGGATACAAGAATTTCTCGCCGCATATGGGCTTCCTGTGGGGCCGCTTCGAGACGCTGAAGCGGCTGCCGACCTTCCGCGAGGATTTCATTCCGGACGAGCCGCCATACAAGGTCGAGGCGGGCACCTTCATCTACGAGAACGTGTCGGGCATGGATGCCGCCGTGCAGTATCTGGAACTGATCGGCCGCAATCTGGCGCCCTCCAACAACCGCTCGCGACGCGAAAACATCGTCGCCGGCATGGGCGCTATCCGCGATTATGAGCTGGTGCTGGCGCGCGAGATGATGGGCGTACTGAAGGATTGCGGCGCGACCATCTACGGGGTCGCCGACGAGGCGCGCATCAACGAGCGCGTGCCGACCTTCTGCTTCAATATCGGCAAGCTGTCGCCGCAGCGGATCGTCGAGGAAATGGCCGAGATGCAGATCGGCATCCGCGACGGCCACATGTACGCGCCGCGGCTGATGAAGCGCCTCAACCTGTCGATGGACAGCGGCGCCATCCGCGCCTCGCTGGTGCACTACAATACGATCGAGGAGGTGCAAAAATTCGGCGAGGCTTTGCGCGCCATCATCGCCAAGCTGTCGTAATGAGTCAGGCTCGCGGCAATCGCACCGATCGATCCGGGCCGTCGCGCTGCCCCTCATCCGCCTGCCGGCACCTTCTCCCCGTATAGTGACGGGGAGAAGAGGCTGGCCGCACCCTCGGCACCCTGCTCGCAATCTTGGTGGTGGCGAAACCGGCCGTGAGAGCGTTTTTCTCCCGGTCACTATACGGGGAGAAATGTCCGGCAGGACAATGAGGGGCGGCGCTGACGTCGGCCATTTGCATGGCTTGCGACCTTAGGCGGCCTTCTTCTTCGCCAGCCTCGCCTTGATGCTCGCCACGTCGGCGCGCGGTGTCGCGGCGAACAGCGTCCTGGTGTAGCTGTGCTTGGGGTCGGCGAAGACCTCGTCGCGCGGGCCGTATTCGACCGCCTCGCCGAAATACATCACCATCACGTCGTCGGCGATGTAGCGCACCACCGACAAATCGTGGCTGATGAAGACATAGGTCAGCTGGAATTCGTCCTGCAGGTCGGCGAGCAGGTTGAGCACCTGCGCCTGCACCGAGAGATCGAGCGCCGAAACCGGCTCGTCGAGCACCAGCAGGCTTGGGTTGAGCATCAGCGCACGGGCAATGGCGATGCGCTGGCGCTGGCCGCCCGAGAACATGTGCGGGTAGCGGTTATAGTGCTCGTGACCGAGGCCGACCTTCTTCAGCATCTTCATGGCGAGGTCACGCCGTTCGGCGGCTGGCTTGTCGGTGTTGATGAGCAGCGGCTCGCCCAGCACATCGCCGATCTTCTGGCGCGGATTGAGCGATCCGTAAGGGTTCTGGAAGACGATCTGCACCTTGCGGCGCATCTCCTTCGTCAATCCGCCTTTGGCGATATCAACCTTGTTGCCGTCGATGAAGAGCTCGCCCGACGTCGCGGGATCGATCAAGGTGATGATGCGGGCGAGCGTGGACTTGCCGCAGCCGCTTTCGCCGACGATGGCCAGCGTCTTGCCCTTGTCCACCGTGAAGGAGACGCCCTTGACGGCATGCACGGTGCGCGGCCCGGAGAACAGGCCGCCGCCGATATGGTAGTCGCGAACGATGTTCTTGCCTTCAAGGACGGTGGTGCTCATGCCGAGGCTCCCGCTGCCGAAGGGGCAGGCTCGAACAGCATGTCGGACACAGTCGGCAGCCGGTCGCCGACGGCGTTTTCCGGCAGCGCCGACAGAAGCGCGCGCGTGTAATTGCTTTTCGGCGATTCAAACAGCGACAGCACGTCGGCCTCTTCCATCTTGCGGCCCTTGTACTGGACGATGACGCGATCGGCGGTCTCGGCCACCACGCCCATATTGTGGGTGATCATGATCAGGCCCATGCCGTATTTGGCCTGCAGCGAGACCAGGAGATCGAGGATCTGCTTCTGGATGGTGACGTCGAGCGCGGTCGTCGGCTCGTCGGCGATCAAGAGCTTCGGATTGCAGGCGATGGCAATCGCGATCATGACGCGCTGGCACTGGCCGCCCGACATCTGGTGCGGAAAAGAGCTCAGCCGTTCTTCCGGATCGGCAATGCCGACCAGCTTCATCAGCTCGATGGCGCGCGCCCGGCGCTGGGCGCGATCCATGCCCATGTGAAAGCGCAACACTTCCTCGATCTGGAAGCCGACGGTGAAGCATGGATTGAGGCTGGCGATCGGCTCCTGGAAGATCATCGAGATGTCCTTGCCGACGATCTTGCGGCGTTCGGACGGGCTGAGCTTCAACAGGTCGACACCATCGAAAGCCATACGGTCGGCCTTGACCGTCGCGGTGTTGGGCAACAGCCCCATCACCGCCAGCATCGAAACCGACTTGCCGGAGCCGGACTCGCCGACGATCGCCAGCACCTCGCGCGGCTCGACCGAAAGGTCGATGCCTTGCACGGCCATGAACGGTCCGGCGGCGGTGTCGAAGGAAACGGTGAGGTTCTTGATCTCGAGCAGGGACATGCTCACGACCTCTTCAACTTGGGGTCGAGCGCGTCGCGCAGGCCGTCGCCGATCAGGTTGATGGCAAAGACGGTGATGAGGATGGCAAGGCCCGGGAAGGTCACCACCCACCAGGCGCGCAGGATGAACTCGCGCGCTTCGGCAAGCATGGTGCCCCATTCCGGCGTCGGCGGCTGCGCCCCCATGCCGAGAAAGCCGAGGGCGGCCGCCTCGAGGATGGCGTTGGAGAAGGACAGCGTCGCCTGCACGATCAGCGGGGCGATGCAGTTGGGCAGGATGGTGACCAGCATCAGCCTGAGATGGCTGGCCCCGGCGACCTTGGCCGAGACTACATATTCGCGGGTCTTCTCCGCCATCACGGCGGCGCGGGTGAGCCGGGCGAAGTGCGGCTGCAGCACGAAGGCGATGGCGATCATGGCATTGACGAGGCCTGGGCCGAGCACCGCGACCAGCACCAGGGCCAGCAGCAGCGACGGGAAAGCCAGGATGATGTCCATGATGCGCATGATCAGCGTGTCGACCCAGCCACGGCAGTAGCCGGCGAGCAGGCCGAGGATGACGCCGGAGATCAGTGCCGTGGTGACGACGACGAAGCCGATGGCGAGCGAGAATCGCGAGCCGTAAATCAGGCGCGAAAGCATATCGCGGCCGACGGCGTCGGTGCCGAGCAGGAACTGTGCGTTGCCGCCCGCCTGCCAGGCCGGCGGCGTCAGGAAGAAGTCACGGAACTGGTCATCAGGCGAATGCGGGGCGAGCAACGGCGCGAAGATGGCGATCAGGATCAGCAGGGCGAAGACGAAGAGGCCGATCACCGCGCCCTTGTTGATCGAGAAATAGTGCCAGAATTCGGCGAACATCTGCAGCCGCGCATCCTGCGGCTTGACGACGGTTGCGGCTTCGATGGTGGCTGGGCCTTCATTGGTCATTTCAATTCGCCCGGATGCGCGGGTTGATGACGGCATAGAGCACGTCGACGATAAGGTTCACCGACATGACGATCAGCGCGATCAAAAGCAACCCGCCCTGCACGGTGAAATAGTCGCGCTTGGAAATGGCATCAATCATCCACTTGCCGATGCCCGGCCACGAAAAGATGCTCTCGGTCAGGATGGCGCCGGTCAACAGCGTGCCGACCTGCAGGCCGATCGTGGTGACGACCGGGATCAGCGCGTTGCGGAAGGCATGCAGGCCGATGACGCGCCGCGGCGCCAGGCCCTTGGCGCGCGCGGTGCGCACATAATCCTCTCCCAGCACTTCGAGCATGGCCGAGCGGGTCTGCCTGGCGATGACCGCCAGCGGAATGGTGCCGAGCACGATGGTGGGCAAGATGAGGTGCGACACCGCCGAGCGGAAGGCGCCCTTCTGGCCCGAGATGAGGGAATCGATGGTCATGAAGCCGGTCACCGGCTTGAAGAAATAGAGAAGGTCGATGCGGCCCGAGACCGGCGTCCAGTGCAGCGTGCCGGAAAACACGATGATCAGCAGCAGCCCCCACCAGAAGATTGGCATGGAATAGCCGGCGAGCGCGGTGCCCATGGTCAGCTGGTCGAACCAGGAGCCGCGGCGGATGGCGGCGAAAATGCCGAAGGCGACACCGAAGATGACGGCGAAGATCATGGCGAAGATGGCGAGTTCGACCGTGGCCGGGAACCGCACCAGGAAATCCTTGAGCACCGGCGTCTTGGTTGAAAACGAGGTGCCGAAATCGCCGCCGAGGATATTGGTCAGATAGGTCAGATACTGTTGCCAGATCGGCAGGTCGAACCCGAACTGGTGCATCAGCGCCGTATGGCGTTCGGGCGACAGGCCACGTTCGCCCGCAAGCACCAGCACCGGATCGCCGGGCAGGATGCGCACGAAGCCGAAAGCGAGGATGGTTATCCCGATGAAGGTCGGGATGATGAGGGCGAGCTTGCCGAGGATATAACGCAGCATGGCGGGCGAGGTGGGGCGGCGCCTTGTGGCGCCGCCCCGTTTCGCGAACCTTATTCGGCGATATCGACGCCGTCAAAGCGATGGATACCGAGCGGATCCATCGCAAAGCCGGAGACGGTCTTCTGCATCGGCATGAACACCTTGGAGTGGGCGAGCGTTGCCCACGGTGCCTGCTCCTTGAAGATGACCTGGGCCTGTTCGTAGAGCTTGGTGCGCTCGGCCTGGTCGGAAACCGTCTTGGCCTTGTTGATGAGCGCATCGAAGTCCTTGTTGCACCATTCCGCGCGGTTGTTCGAACCGACGGAAGCGCAGCTCAGGAGCACGCCGAGGAAGTTGTCCGGATCGCCATTGTCGCCGGTCCAGCCGACGATGACGGCACCGTCGTGATCGACCGCGGAAGCGCGCTTGAGGTATTCACCCCAATCGTAGCTGACGATGTTGACGGTGACGCCGACCTTTGCGAAGTCCGCCTGGATCAGCTCGGCGGTGCGGCGCGCGTTCGGCATGTACGGGCGCGAGACGGGCATCGCCCAGACGTTCATCTTGAGGTCCTTCACGCCGGCCTCTTCAAGCATCTTCTTGGCGGCATCCGGATCGTACGGGTCGTCCTTCACGTCCTTGTTGTAGGACCACATGGTCGGCGGGATCGGGTTGATCGCCACCTGGCCGGCGCCCTGGAACACCGCGTCGATGATGGCCTTCTTGTTGATGGCCATGTTGAGCGCCTTGCGGACACGCACGTCGTCGAACGGTTTCTGCTGGGTGTTGTACATCAGCGCGCCGACGTTGAGGCCTTCCTGCTCCGCGACCGTCAGGTTCGCATCAGCCTGCAGGCCGGCAATGTCGGCCGGTGCCGGGTAGGACATGATGTTGCATTCGCCGGCCTTCAGCTTCTGCGCGCGCACCGCCGGATCGGTGGTGATGGCGAAGACCAGATCGTCGATCTTCTGCTTGCCGCCCCAATAGTCCGGGTTGGCCTTGTAGCGGATGGCGGCGTCAGTCTGGTAGTCGACGAAGATGAACGGCCCAGTGCCGACCGGCTTCTGGTTGAACAGTTCAGGCGTCTTGTCGGCCTGCAGCTTGTCGGCATATTCCTTCGAGACGATCGAGGCGAAATCCATGCCCAGGGTCGGAATGAAGGTGATTGCCGGTTCCTTGAGGGTGAACTTCACCGTCAGGTCGTCGACCTTCTCGACCTTGGTGATGTTGTCGCCGAACTGGTCATTGTAATACTGGTAGGCGATGCCCGGTATGTACTGGAACCAGGGGCCATTCTTGTCGACCTGGCGCTCGAAAGAGAACACCACGTCGTCGGCGTTCAGGTCGCGGGTCGGGGTGAAGTAGTCGGTGGGCGCGAACTTGACGCCCTTGCGCAGCTTGAAGGTATATTCCTTTCCGTCGTCGGAAATGGTCCAGCTGTCCGCCAGGCCGGGCGAGACCGAGGTCTTGCCGTGATCGAATTCGACAAGGCGATTGAACACGGTGCGCGAGGACGCGTCGAATGTCTGGCCCGCGGTATACGGCGCCGGGTCGAAACCCTCCGGCGACGCTTCAGCGCAATAGACCAGAGTTTTCGCGTTGGCCACGCCGCCCAGGACGCTTGCAGCCAGCAACGCGGCTGCAAAAGTCAATTTCTTCTTCATTGAGCACTCCCTGATGTTCTTCCAAGCCCCTCTATCAGGCTCGCGAAGCGCGCATATAAGCACCGTTTTTCCGGGTTTGGAACACCCCGTTTGCTTACCCCGCGGGAAGCAGGAAAAAAATCCGCAATTTTGCTAAATGGCAGAAAAAATTAGCACTTTTTTCTATTCACGATATTATTAACGACCGCATTTTTTTATTGATCAGACGTCCGGCGACAAGGGTGCCGCGCCCTGTATTCATCCGCCGCCGGTGCGGAAAGATGCCGTTCCAGCCGTGGCCGGCGGGAAAGGTTTTCGGCGGCAAATCTTTCGGCATCCTGCCGCTAGGGCAAGACTTGCACCGCCGCCGATAGAGGCAATACATAGATAGACAGCTGGCGGCAGCGGAGGGACGTCTCCATCAATCTGGAGGCGGCGCGGTAGGGCCCAGCGAGAACAGGCGACCAGGGTTGTCGAGGAGGAACGGGTGGCAAAAGCATCGAAGGCCCCGGTGAAAGCGTCCGTTAAGGCGAGGCCTAGACCAGCCGCAGGCGACGACGGGCAAGGCAAGGCCGCGGGCAAGGCCGCGACCGCGAAGACGGCGGCCGGCAAGAAAGCACCCGCGGCAAAAACCGTGGCCACCGCCAGGACCGCCGCGAAGCCGGCGTCGAAGGCCGCGCCGACAAAGGCACCCGCGACCAAGCCCGGATCGGGCAAGGCCGGAACGGGCAAAACCGCGACGACGAAGAGTTCGCCACCGGCGAAGACTGCACCGGTCTCCAAGCCAGCGACAGCGGCCAGCCAACGGCTGCCGAAGGCGCTCACCGAACTCGCCGCCGGCCTGCCGCAAAAGCCATGGCTCAACAGCTATCCCAAGAACATGCCGGCCGAGATCGGCGCCCTTCCCTACGGTTCCATCGGCGACTTCCTCGTTGGCGCCTGCAAGCAGTTCGCCGGCCAGCCGGCTTTCACGTGCATGGGCAAGTCCATCACCTACGCGCAGCTCGAACAGTCTTCGGCGGCCTTCGGAGCCTACCTGCAGTCCACAGGATTGCAGAAGGGCGCGCGTGTCGCCCTGATGATGCCGAACGTGCTGCAGTATCCCATAGCGATGATGGCGGTCGCCCGCGCCGGCTTTACGGTGGTGAACGTCAATCCGCTCTACACGCCGCGCGAACTGGAGCATCAGCTCAAGGATTCCGGGGCGCAGGCCATCGTCATCCTCGAGAACTTCGCCAACACCCTGCAGGCGGTCGTCGCCAGGACCTCGGTCAAGCACATCGTCGTCGCGGCCATGGGCGACCTGCTCGGCGGCCTGAAGGGCTCGATCGTCAATCTGGTCGTGCGCCGCGTCAAGAAGATGGTGCCGGCCTGGTCATTGCCTGGCCATGTCAAGTTCAACGCGGCCCTCAAGGCTGGCCGCGGCATGGCTTTCAAGCCGGCCACGGTGGCCGCCAGCGATGTCGCCTTTCTGCAATATACCGGCGGCACCACCGGAATCTCGAAAGGCGCGACCCTCTCGCACAGCAATGTGCTGGCCAATGTCGCGCAGAATGCGCTGTGGCTGCAGGACGCCTACACCGTCAAGCCAAAGCCGGCGCATCTCAACCTCGTCTGCGCACTGCCGCTCTACCATATCTTCGCGCTGACGGTGAATGCGCTGATGGGCATGCAGATGGGCGGCCAGAACATACTGATCCCCAATCCGCGCGACATTCCCGGCTTCGTCAAGGAAATGGGCAAGTATCCGATCCATATCTTTCCGGGCCTCAACACGCTGTTCAACGCGCTGCTCAACAATGAGGACTTTCGCAAGCTCGACTTCAAGCCGCTGCTCTTGACGCTTGGCGGCGGCATGGCGGTACAGAAGGGTGTCGCCGAGCGCTGGAAGGCGCTGACCGGTTGCCCCATCAGCGAAGGCTACGGTCTTTCGGAGACCTCGCCGGTGGCGACGGCCAACAAGTTCAGCTCCGGCGAGTTCACCGGCACTATCGGCCTGCCGCTGCCCTCGACCGAAATCGCCATTCGCGACGACGACGGCAACAACGTACCGCTGGGCGAAGTCGGTGAGATCTGCATCAGGGGACCGCAGGTGATGGCCGGTTACTGGAACCGGCCGGACGAGACCGCCAGGGTGATGACCAAGGACGGCTTCTTCAAGTCTGGCGACATGGGCTTCATGGACGATCGCGGCTTCACCAAGATCGTCGACCGCAAGAAGGACATGATCCTCGTCTCCGGCTTCAACGTCTATCCGACCGAACTCGAGGAAGTCGTGGCGGCGCATCCCGGCGTGCTCGAAGTGGCGGCGATCGGCGTGCCGGACGAGCATTCGGGCGAAGTGCCGAAACTGTTCATCGTCAAGAAAGACCCGGCCCTGACCGCCGAGGCCATCACCGCCTTTTGCCGCGAGAACCTGACCGGCTACAAGCGGCCCAGATACATCGAGTTCAGGACCGAATTGCCGAAGACGCCGGTCGGCAAGATCCTGCGGCGGGCGCTGCGCGAATAGTGGGTCTCGCCAACGACGATACGCCGGTCCGGCGCCCGCGCCTCGACCCGGCGGAATTCATCAAGGCGAACATGCGCCTGACATCGGTGCCGGCGCTTCCCGAAATCTGGCTTTATACCGCCCACCCGAGCAGCGGGCTGAGGCGCCTTGTCGAAGGCCATGACGCCGATTCGCAGGAGCCGCAGCCGCCCTATTGGGCCTATGCTTGGGCAGGCGGCGCCGTGCTGGCGCGCTATGTGCTGGACCATCCGGAGATCGTGGCGGGCCGCCGCGTGCTCGACCTTGGAGCAGGCTCCGGCATTGTCGGCATTGCCGCGGGAAAGGCCGGCGCGTGTGAGGTGATAGCCGCCGAGGTCGATCGGAACGGTGTTGCCTCGCTGGCGCTGAATGCAGCGGCCAATGGCGTCACGATCACGATAATGGGGAACGACATCACCACCGGGCCACCGCCCGCCGTGGACCTGGTGCTCGCCGGCGACGTGTTCTACGGACAAGGTGTCGCCTTGGGGATGATGCCTTTCCTCGACCGCTGCCTCGCCGTCGGCATCGAGGTGCTGGTCGGCGATCCGGGCCGGGCCTATCTGCCGCGCTCGCGGCTGCGGCTGCTTGCCGAATACAAGGTGCCGGATTTCGGCGAGGCGAAAGACGCCGCGCTGAAGCCGAGCGCTGTCTTTCGCCTCCAGCCCGAACAGTACGCCGCCCTGCCGATCAGACCGTCTCCTTGACCCGCGTCGAAAGGAAATCCGGCAGATCGGCAACCGAATCCAGGATGACATCGGCGATCTCGGCCAGCGATTCGCGCGTGCCGGTGCCGGAGAGCACGCCCACCGCCAGGCCGCAGCCGCCGGCACGCGCCATTTCGAGATCGTGCCTGTTGTCCCCGACCATGGCGATCTCAGACGGCTTGAGCCCCGTAAGATCGCAAAAGGCCTGGATGGTGTCGGGAGCGGGCTTGGGGTTGGCCACCGCGTCATAGCCATAGGCGGCTTCGAACAGTTGCGCGACACCCAGCGTGACAAGCGTCTTTTCCGCGCCGCTGGTCGAATCGTTGGTGGCGACGCCAAGCCGGTAGGATCGCCTGTGCAGCAGAGCCAGCGTGTCGGCGATGCCCGGCAGCGCCACCGCCATCGTCGAGCCCTGCACCGAGGTGATCTCGTTGAAACGGGCGACGGCCAGCATCTGGTCTTCGTTGGACAGGCGCGGGAACCACAGTTCGACAACGTCGAGATTGGTGCCGGAGGCAAAGATGGAATCGGGCTTGAAGCGCCGGTTGGCGAAATCGAAGCCCGCGGCCGCGAGCAGCCTGTCGGCTTTCCAGCGGTCGCCGTCGGCCGCGTCCATGGCCATGAAGTCGGCGACGCCGAGCCAGGTCGCGTTGAAGTCGACAAGCGTTCCGTCCTTGTCGAACAATATCCCCTTGATGTCAGCCAAGCGCTTCACTCCGAACCACGCAATTGGTGGATGCGTTCCACAAGGCCCCTGGTCGAGGCGTCCCGGTTTGCGGCGCTTTCCTTGCCTTCCACGACAGGCAGGAGGCCGGTGGCCAATTCCTTGCCGAGTTCGACGCCCCACTGGTCGAAGGAGTTGATGTTGAACAGCGTGCCCTCGACGAAGACGCGGTGCTCGTAAAGCGCGATCAGCCGGCCGAAGGTGCGCGGGTCGAGCTTGCGGTAGAGAATGGTCACCGAGGGCCGGTTGCCGGAGAAGACACGATGCGGCGCGATACGGTCGACATCGGCCGGCTTCATGCCCTTGGCCAGCATCTGCGCGCGCGCCTCTTCCAGCGTACGGCCCTTCATCAGCGCTTCCGACTGCGCCAGGCAGTTGGCGAGCAGCAGGTCATGCTGATGCTTGAGATCAGGCTCGTGGCCGACGGCGGCGGCCAGGAACTCGACGGGGATCAAATCGGTGCCCTGGTGCAGCAGCTGGAAGAAGGCGTGCTGGCCGTTGGTGCCTGGCTCGCCCCAGACCAGCGGCCCGGTCGGCGTCGTCACCGGCGTCCCGTCAAGGGTAACGCTCTTGCCGTTCGATTCCATGTCGAGCTGCTGCAGATAGGCCGGCAGTCTGGACAGGCGCTGATCGTAGGGGATGACCGCGCGGGCCGGATAGCCGCAGATCACGCGGTGCCACCAGCCGACCAGCCCGAGGAGCGCCGGCAGGTTTTTCTGGAGCGGCGCGGTGCGGAAGTGTTCGTCCATTTCGTGCGCGCCGTCGAGGAAAGCGCGAAAATTCCTTGGGCCGACGGCGATCATGACCGGCAGGCCGATCGCGCCCCACAGCGAATAGCGGCCGCCGACCCAGTCCCAGAAGCCGAAGACGCGATCCGGCTCGATGCCGAACTTGGCCACCAGGTCGAGCGCGGTAGAGACGGCGGCGAAATGCTTGCCCACGGCCTCCTTGCCGAGCGCCTTCTGCACCCAGTCGCGCGCCGTCTGCGCATTGGTCATCGTCTCGACCGTGGTGAAGGTCTTGGAGGCGATGATGAACAGCGTGGTTTCGGCGGACAGCCCCTTCAGCGTGTCGTGGATGTGAGCGCCGTCGATGTTGGAGACATAGTGGGCGCGCGGGCCGTCATCATAGGGGGCGAGCGCCAGTGTCGCCATGGCCGGACCAAGGTCGGAGCCGCCAATGCCGATGTTGACGATATCGGTGATCTTCTTGCCGGTGGCGCCTGTTGCCTTGCCGGAGCGTATGGCATCGGCGAAGGCGCCCATGGCATCGAGCACGGATATGACATCCGCCTTGACGTCCTGGCCGTCAACCGTGACGCCCTTGCCGCTCAGGTTGCGCAGCGCCGTGTGCAGAACGGCGCGGTCTTCGGTGATGTTGATCTTCTTGCCGGCGAACATGGCGGCGCGACGGCCTTCCAGATCGGCTGCGGCGGCGAGCTTCTCAAGGAAGTCCATGGTCGTCGCATCGACGGCGCATTTCGACCAGTCGAGCAGGAGGTCGCCGTCAGCGGCGGAGAATGTCTTGAAGCGCTGCGGATCGGCGGCAAAGGCCTGGCGCATGTCGCCCGGGGCCGCGGCGCGATGGTCGCGCAGGGCGGCAAGCTGTTTCTGGAAGGCTGACTGATCCACTGGCGGGGACTCCTGGCTTTTTCGACGCACCATATCAGACCGGATGTTTCCGGCGCGTGTCGTCGCGCCCCAACTATTGAGCCGAAATCCATCCGGTCAATACGCGGCGATGACGCAGCACATCACGATGCGATGACACAATGTATCGAGCAAGGAGGTGGGTATCGAGGAGCGAGGTGGTGTCGAGAGCGAGGGGCCGCGCCTTATTTCGAGCTTGAAGGATCACTGGCATAAATCCCAAAGATCAGAAAAATTGATTGGCGCAACCCCTTGTGCCACGGTTACGTTCGGCTGGTCCAGCCAAGCGAAAAAAGCTGGCCATCGAGGAACATCTTCCATGCCACAGAGAAACGACACGGCGATATGGTCCGGCCTGTTCCGGATTTCGGCCGAATCCGGCCAGACCCTGCAGGCGCAGATCCGCCAAGCCATCGTGGCCGCGATTCTCGACCGCCAGATCGCCGCTTCGATGCCGCTGCCTTCCTGCCGTATCCTGGCCGAAAAACTCGGCGTCGCACGCGGAACGGTGGTGCTGGCATTCCAGCAGCTCGTCGACCAGGGTTTCCTGGTGGCGCGCGAGCGGCGCGGCCATTTCGTCAATCCGGACGTGCTGGCGACACCCGCCAAGCCGCACCAGAAAGCACCCGACCAGGCCAACGAGATCGACTGGAAGGCGCGCCGGCAGATCGCGGCAAGCGACATGCCGCCGCCCGCCAAGCACGAGAACTGGATCAAGTCCTCCTACCCCTTCGTGTACGGCCAGTTCGACCCGGCGCTGTTCCCGACCGCCGAGTGGCGCGAGTGCAACCGCATGGCGCTGGCCGTGCTGGAGATCCGCAACTGGGCGTCCGACATGGTCGACCGCGACGATCCGCTGCTGATCGAGCAAATCCAGGCACGGCTGCTGCCCCGGCGCGGCATCTTCGCCAATCCCGACGAGATCATCGTCACGCTGGGCGCCCAGAACGCGCTCTATATGCTGGCCTCGCTGCTGATGACCAAGGGCTCGAAAGTGGCGATGGAGGATCCAGGCTATCCCGACGCACGCTCGATCTTCCGGCTCGCGGGCGCCGACATCGAGCCGGTGCCAGTGGACCAGTCCGGTATCGTAACCTCTTCTATTCCCAATGATTCCGGCTTCGTGTTCGTCACCCCCAGTCATCATTGCCCGACCATGGTGCCGTTGTCGGCGGAGCGGCGGCAGGATCTTCTGGCGCGCGCCAACCGGCACAACCAGATCATCATCGAAGACGGCTATGACAGCCAGCTTCTCGACGAGGCGCCGCAGCAGGCATTGAAGAGCCTCGACCGTTCCGGCCGCGTCGTCTATGTCGGCTCGATGTCGAAGACGCTGGCCCCGGGGCTGCGGCTTGGCTACATCGTGGCTTCCGCTGGACTGATCGCCGAACTCAGGGCGCTGCGCCGCTTCATGCTGCGCCATCCGCCGGCCAACAATCAGCGCGCCGTGGCGCTCTTCCTGTCGCTCGGCCATCACGAAGCGCTGGTGCGGCGGCTGTCGAGCGCCTTCGACGAGCGGCGCAAGCGGCTGGTCCATGCGATTTCGGCCTTCCTGCCGGAATGGCGCTCGACCGACTCGGCCGGCGGCACGTCGCTGTGGCTGGAAGGGCCCCGCGGCACCGATTCCCGCGGTTTGGCCGAAGCCGCGGCCTCGCGCAGCGTCATCATCGAGCCCGGCGACCGCTTCTTCGACCGCACCGAGAAGCCTTCGCGTTTCATGCGGTTGGGCATTTCCTCTATCGCTCTGCAGCACATCGAGCCCGGCATCCGGGAACTCGCCACCGCAGCCGGACGCAGGCCGGCCGCCGCCTGATCCATCAAGCCGATTTCGTGACCGGAGCCGCTTCTCAGCGGCTCCGGTTTGTTTTAGGTCTGGCACATGTAGCTGGGCCAGCTGGCTCATAGGATGGGCCAGTGCCGGCGGCATAGTCGGCGTCAGAGAAGAAGCAGGTTGATGGTGGACCAACCGCCACGAGCTCCTGCCGGTAGAGGTGGAGTGCTTCCATGCCAGTGGCTGTCGAAAAGCAGGACATGCCGGCGAACCGTCGTCCACAACGCTCCGGCGACCGCGAAACGGGACGTGCGGTGAAATCAGCCATTCCACCAAACGGGCCACTACACCAAGCCATGGAAGGCGGCAGTTACGGGCCATTGCGCGGAAACGACTGCGAGCGCATTCATGAGGGCGTGCTGACGCTTCTGGAAACGGTCGGCTTCGCCAACGCCATCCCGTCCTGCATAAAAGTCCTGACCAAGGCTGGCGCCATCCATGGCGACGATGGCCGCATCCGTTTCCCCCGTGCGCTCGTACTCGACACCATCAAGCGAGCCGCGCGGCATTTCACGCTGCATGGCCAGGACCCCAGGCACGACATGGTGATCCAGGGCAAGCGCGTCCATTACGGCACGGCGGGTATCGCCGTGCATCTGGTGGATCTCGAAAAACGCGAGTATCGCGAATCGAAGCTGCAGGACATCTATGACGCCGCCCGCATCGTCGATGGACTGAGCAACATCCATTTTTTCCAGCGGCCGATGGTGGCGCGCGACATCGCCGACCCGCTCGATATGGATTTCAACACGCTCTACGCCTGCGTGATGGGGACGTCGAAGCATGTCGGCACGTCCTTCACCGTGCGCGAGAATGTGAAGCCGGCGCTCGAAATGCTCTATGCCATCGCCGGTGGCGAGGAGAATTTCCGCGCCCGGCCATTCGTTTCCAACTCCAACTCCTTCGTCGTGCCACCGATGAAGTTCGCCGAGGATGCCTGCGGCGTGCTCGAGGCCTGTGTCGAAGGCGGCATCCCCATCCTGCTCCTCTCCACCGGCCAGTCCGGAACAACCGCTCCGGCGGCGATGGCCGGCGCGGTCGCGCAGGCAGTGGCCGAAGTGCTGGCTGGCCTGGTATATGTCAACGCACTCAAGCCGGGACATCCGGCGATCTTCGGCGCCTGGCCGTTCATGTCGGACCTGCGCACCAACACCATGGCCGGGGGCTCGGCCGAACAGGCGGTGGTAACGGCGGCCTGCGCGCAGATGGCGCAATTCTACGACCTGCCCGGCGGCTCGGCCGCCGGCATGACAGACTCGAAACTGCCCGATATCCAGTCCGGCTACGAGAAGGGCATCACCAATGTGATGGCCGGCCTCTCGGGCCTCAACCTCGTCTACGAATCGGCCGGCATGCATGCCTCGCTGCTCGGCTTCTGCCTGGAAAGCCTGATCATCGACAATGACATGCTTGGCCATTGCTTGCGCTGCGCACGCGGCATCGAAGTGACGGACGAAGCGCTGTCGATCGACACCATCGCCGATGTCTGCCTCAAGGGTCCGGGCCATTATCTTGACAACGAGCAAACGCTCAAGTCGGCCCGGGCAGAGCGTTTTTATCCCGCCTTCGGCGACCGTTCCTCACCGAAGGAATGGAACGAAAAAGGCCGCCCTGATATATTGGCCCGGGCGATCGACGAAAAGAAGCGCATCCTTGCGGAACGATTTCCGCGGCACGTGCCCAAGCTGGTCGACGACAGATTGCGCGCCCGCTTCGGCAACCTGATCCACCTGCCGCGAGCGAGCATGGGCGGCTAGCCAGAAGACCGACATACAGATAGCCACCGACAGAACCAACCATTGGGCAGAACGACAAATGAGCGTCTATCCTATCCAGCAAGCCGCAAATACCGAAGATGCCATCGATCGGCTGGTGGCCTCGCACCGGCCAGGCTACGGCCTGACGCGCCCATTCTACCACGACCAGGATATTTTCGAGCGGGACATGGAACGTCTGTTCCGCCGCCATTGGCACTGCCTGGCGCATGCCAGCGTCATTCCCAACCCCGGCGACTTCGAACTGTTCAAGCTCGGTGACGAGGCGGTCATCCTGTCGCGTGGCATGGATGGCACCGTGCATGCCATGCTCAATGTCTGCCGCCATCGCGGCGCCGAGGTCTGCACCAAAGAGAAGGGCAACGCGAAAGTGTTCGTCTGCCCGTACCATGCATGGACCTATTCCAATGACGGCTCGCTGCGCGCCGCCAGGCTGATGCCGAAGGATTTCGACCGCACCGCGCACGGGCTGAAGAAGCTCCATGTCCGCGTCGCGACCGGCCTTGTCTTCATCTCCTTCGCCGAGACGCCACTCGATTTCGATCCGATCGAGCAATCTTTGCGCACGAGTTGCGGACAATATGGGTGGGGCGATGCCAAGGTGGCGTATCGCCAAAGCTACCCGCTCGAGGCGAACTGGAAGCTCGCCGTCGAAAATTATGTCGAATGCTACCATTGCGGACCGGCGCATCCCGAATATTCGCAGACGCACGCGCTGGAAAAGCCCGCGGAGATGATCGAGCAGCTCAATGCCGCGATGGAACAGCGGACCTGCGCTCTCGGCATCGAGATCGGCAGCGGCGATCGCTGGCAGAATTCGGCCGCCGGCCAGGAGGCGATCCACACCTTCCGCTATGCGCTCTATGACGGCGTTTCGAGCGGCAGCCGGGACGGCTCCCCCGTCGCGCCACTGATGGGCCGCTTCACCGACTATGACGGCGGCGTCACCTCCATCCATCTTGGCGGCACGACTTTCCTCGTCTGCTACCCCGACCATGGGATGATCTACCGATTCATCCCGAAAACGGCTCAGACCTGCGAGATGGAACTGATCTGGCTGGTGCGCGGCGACGCTGTCGAAGGCCAGGACTACGATCTGGAGAAACTGACCTGGCTGTGGAAGGTCACCACGGACGAGGACAAGAAGATCATCGAGCATACGGCGCGCGGCGTACGCTCGCACTATTTCGTGCCCGGACCGATCGCGCCGATGGAGTACAACGAGCTGCGTTATATCGGCTGGTATCTCCAGGAGATAAGCCGGGCTTAGAGCGGTTTCAGCGTTTCACGAAAGCACTCAGCCAGCGCTCAGTCGGCGCCCAGCCCGAAGCGCTCAACCACCTCGGCGTTGATCAGCTTGGCGTGCAGTGCCATCAGCACGATCTGCGCATCGAGATCGTCGCCGGTTTCGAGGGCGGCCCCGATCCGGCGCTCCGCGTCGAGCCGCTGCTGTGGACCTTGCGCACGCTCGAAGGTTTCCGGTCCGGCGATGCAGTAGCTGAACAGGTTCGCTACCCGCGGATAGGCCTGCGGCGGCGGCTCCTCGGGCCAGTGGTCCTTCATCAGATTGACGATGGTTAGTTTCACCCCTTCGGGCACGAGGGCGGGATGCAGGTCGGCGCCACGCAAGGCGGCATCGAGCTGCCGCAAATCACCCGAGCGGCCGAACATGCCGAGAAAGCCGAGGGAAGAGCGTCGTCCCGCCATTGCTGGTCCAATCCGTTTTCCACCAGTTAGGGGGTTCGGAAGCGGAATACAAAGGCGCCGGATAATCTAAAGCGCGTCGCGTCGAAACGGATTCATGCGACGCGCCTTAGATCTTGTTTCGATGCAGGGCGTTGTCCCGGAACCGAAGACACTTTCGGGCGACATGCATTAGCCGCCCGCGGCGAGCAGCAACACGCCGGCAACAGCGCATCCCGCAAGCGTCGGCAGCACACCGGTTTTCAACTTCAGGATGGCGACCATGGCGGCCACTGAAAGCAGCGCGGCTCGCCAGTCGATCGACGAAAGCACCGGCACATTCATGCCAAGGCCCGTCATGCGCACTTCGCGGAAGACGACGTGCAAGGCGAACCACAGAGCAAGGTTCATGACGACGCCGACCACGGCGGCGGTGATCGCGCCCAGCGCGGCCGACAGGGCCTTGTTGCCGCGCAGGGCCTCGATGTAGGGCGCGCCGAGGAATATCCAGAAGAAGCAGGGTGTGAACGTAACCCACAGCGTCAGCAGCGCTCCAAGCGATCCGCCAAGCAGTGCGTCCAGCGAGCCGGAGTGGCGAAACGCGGCGATGAAGCCGACGAATTGCAACACCAGGATGAGTGGACCCGGCGTGGTCTCGGCAAGGCCAAGGCCATCGACCATTTCACCAGGGGCGAGCCAGCCGAAGGACTGCACGGCTGCCTGCGCGACATAGGCAAGAACCGCGTAGGCGCCGCCGAAGGTGACCACCGCCATGAGGCTGAAGAAGCCGCCAATCTGCGTCCACACGCTGCTCCTTCCGGTGAGCGCCCACAGCAACAGAACTGGCCCGAGCCAGATCGGCAGCCAGATCGCGATGGTGCGCGGCGCATGCCATCGTGTCGGCCTGGTATGGGCCAGTTCGCCGCGTTCGAACATCAGGTCGACCGCGCCCCTGATATCGGGAGCGTCGTTCTTGCCGTGCGCCGCGCCGGAAAACAGGGCTGGCGCGACACGGTTTCCCACCCATCCCACCGATCCCGCAATCAGGACGATGAGCGGGAACGGGATGGCGAGCACATAGATGCCGAGAAAAGCGCAAAGCGCGATCGCCACCATCAACCGGTTCTTCAAGGCGCGGCGGCCGATGCGGATCACCGCCTCGACCACGACCGCGAGCACGGCGGCCTTGACCCCGAAGAACAGCGCCGCGACCAGCGGGACATCACCATAGAGCGCATAGAGAATGCTCAGGGTGAGCATGACGAGTGCGCCGGGCACCACGAACAGAACACCGGCGACAAGGCCGCCGATCGTCCTGTGCAGCAGCCAGCCGATATAGATGGCAAGTTGCTGGGCCTCGGGACCGGGCAGCAGCATGCAGTAGTTCAGCGCATGCAGGAAACGCTGTTCGCCGATCCAGCGCCGGTCCTCGACCAATTCCTTGTGCATGAGCGCGATCTGCCCGGCCGGCCCGCCGAAGCTCAGCAATCCGATCTTCGCCCAGAGTTTCGTGGCTTCGCGGAAGCTCGGGACCGCCGGCGCCTCGACGAGGTCGGCATCATTGCCCGAAATGAGGCTGCTCATGACGGCTTTGCCCCGCCCGGCCAGTTGTGCGTCTCGTCAGTGGCGTCGCGACACCAGCGGAAGAACGCGTCATAGAGCATCGTGCCGGCCTCCAGCTGCTCCAGATCGTCGCGGAACATGCGTGACAGGCCAAGGGAGGCGGCCAGAAATCCGGCTGCCTGGGGAACGAGATCCAGGCGTGCGGTGTCGGCCGCGCGCACGATCGTGGCAAGCCGATCGAGTGCCTGGGATTCCAGCCCGAACTCCTCGATCATCGTGTCGAAGGTGCAGCGCTCGCCGCGATGACTCCAGAACACATTGTCGATGTCGAAAGGCACGGCCTGAAAGCGGTCTGCGACAGCCGGAACCTCAGCGGGTTCGACGAAGAGAAACACCGCGTCGGGATCGATGAAGCGCCGGATCAGCCATGGGCAAGCGATGCGATCGACCTTGGGGCGAGCCCGCGTTACCCAGACGGTGCGGCCCTTTTCATCGCGGGAAGGTATCATGTCGGCGCGGACCAGAAGCCCGCCGGCATCGCGCCAGGCTTCGAAGCCGCCTTCGAGGGATTCGGCGGCAATGCCTTCATGCCGCAGCCACGCGGCAACCCCTTGCGAAAGCTTTTGCCCCTTCTGGCAAACGACGGCCACTTGGCTGCCGGCAAGGTCGTTTGCCCAAGCCGAGACCGTTTTGAAATTGCGCCGGTGAGAGGCCGGCAGCAGGCGCGGGTCGGCGTCGTAGTCTTCATCGATACGGACATCGACGATCACAGGCGCGCCCGGCAGACCAATCAGACGGGATAGTTGCTGTACGGTGATAGCGGTTGTTGACGGCATGGCGTCCACCTCCTGAAGAAGCCTGGACGCGAACATTGGGCTGACGCCTCACGGGGTCGTCGCGATACACCCCTTGCGATGATGGTGGAATTGTTGGGCTGGCTTGTCAAGGACGGAACGTCTCCCGGCCCGTGGCCGTGAGAACGGCGGCCTGATCGAAGGCCGCCGGTCGTCGTCATCCATCATCAGTGGCCAGCCAGGAATAATCGATGACTATTCCCGGGAGTAATCAATGATTGTCGCGAGGCACTCCCATGGTGTGGGCGACATCCTGATATTTCACCGCCGGCTTCAGCACCATGCCGGTCGAGAACTGGTCGACCATGCCGCGCTGGATCTCCTGCCATGGCGTCTGGTGCTGGGGATAATGATAGCCGCCATCCTTCTGCAGCTCGGCGCGTCGCCGTGTGATCTCGTCATCGCTGACGAGGATGTTCGCCGTGCCCTTCCGCAGGTCGATGCGGACGCGGTCGCCGGTCTTGAGCAGCGCCAGGCCGCCGCCGACCGCGGCTTCCGGCGAGGCGTTCAGGATCGACGGTGAGCCCGACGTACCGGACTGGCGGCCATCGCCGATGCAGGCCAGCGCGTGGATACCCTTCTTGATCAGGTAGGCCGGCGGCTGCATGTTGACGACCTCGGCGCCGCCGGGATAGCCGACGGGACCGGCGCCGCGCATAAACAGGATGGTATGCTCGTCTATGCCTTGCGCCGGATCGTCAATGCGGGCGTGGTAATCCTCGGGCCCGTCGAAGACCATGGCGTTGCCTTCGAAGGCTTCCGGGTCGTTCGGGTTCGACAGATAGCGCTCGCGGAATTCCGGCGAAATGCCGCTCATCTTCATGATCGCCGAATCGAACAGATTGCCCTTGAAATTGATAAAGCCGGCATTGGCCTTCAGCGGCTCGGCCACCGTGCGGATGACGTCGGTATTCTCGTTGGCGACGCCCTCGCAGTTGGCGCCGATCGACTTGCCATTGACGGTCAAGGCATCGGGATGCGGCAGCATTCCGGCCTTCATCAGTTCGGCGACCACGGCAGGCACGCCACCGGCGTGGTGATAGTCCTCGCCCAGATATTCACCTGACGGCTGCAGATTGACGATGAGCGGCACTTTGAGGCCGATGGTCTGCCAGTCGTCATTGTCGAGCGGCACGCCGAGATGGCGGGCGATGGCGTTGAGATGGATCGGCGCGTTGGTCGAGCCGCCGATCGCCGAATTGACGACGATGGCGTTTTCGAAAGCCGCGCGGGTCATGATATCGGACGGTTTCAGGTCTTCGTGCACCATGTCGACGATGCGCTTGCCGGTTTCGTAGGCGATCTGGCCGCGCTCGCGGTAGGGCGCCGGAATGGCGGCCGAACCGGGCAGTTGCATGCCGAGCGCCTCGGCCAGCGAATTCATCGTGGTGGCCGTGCCCATCGTGTTGCAGTAGCCGGTGGACGGCGCCGAGGACGCGACGATGTCCATGAACTCGTCATAGCCGATCTCGCCGGCCGACAGGCGCTGGCGCGATTCCCAGACGATGGTGCCCGAGCCGGTACGCTTGCCCTTATGCCAGCCATTGAGCATCGGGCCGACCGACAGCGCGATGGCCGGGATGTTGACGGTCGCCGCCGCCATCAGCAAGGCAGGCGTGGTCTTGTCGCAGCCGATGGTGAGCACGACGCCGTCGAGCGGATAGCCGTAGAGCACCTCGACAAGGCTGAGATAGGCGAGGTTGCGGTCGAGGGCGGCGGTCGGCCGCTTGCCGGTCTCCTGGATCGGGTGACAGGGGAATTCGAAAGGAATGCCGCCCATCGAGACGATGCCTTCGCGCACGCGCTTGGCAAGTTCGATATGGTGCCGGTTGCAAGGCGAAAGGTCAGAGCCCGTCTGCGCGATGCCGATCAGCGGTTTGCCAGACATCAGCTCGGCGCGTGTCAGCCCGTAATTCAGGTAGCGCTCGAGATAAAGCGCCGTCATTCCCGGATTGTCGGGATTGTCGAACCACTCCTGCGAGCGGAACTTTTTCTTTTTCGTGGGGGCGCCGGCCATCATGGTCTCCGTATTTGTATGACAAATCGATATGACAACGCGCGGATGCAGGCAAGGGGCACGCGTGATCTGAATCCGGACTTTGGTGCGATAGACAGCTATCGAGCCGCACGCTACGACCAATCCGACATCGGCGATGCGGGAGGTTTAGATGGCTTTGGTGATCGAGGGCGAGGAACGTATCGCCGCACCCGTGCAGAAAGTGTGGGAAGCGCTGAACGACCCAGCCGTCCTGAGGGGCGCCATCCCAGGCTGCCAGAGCCTGGAAATGAAATCGGCGACCGAGATGGCGGCAACGGTGGTGCTGAAGATCGGGCCGATCAAGGCCACCTTCAACGGCGAAGTGACGCTCAGGAATCTCAAGCCGCCGCATGCCTACACCATCCAGGGCGAAGGCAAGGGCGGCATCGCCGGCTTCGCCAAGGGCGGCGCCGACGTCACGCTCACCGCCGACGGGCCGGACGCGACGGTCCTCAAATATGCGGCCAAGGCAGAAGTCGGCGGCAAGATCGCGCAGCTTGGCAGCCGGCTGATCGAATCGACGTCGAAGAAACTGGCCGGACAGTTCTTTTCGGCTTTCGGCGAGAAAGTGGGCGGCTGACGCACTCCCCGTGAGGGTTCACTCAAAGACGATACTCGGCACGGCCGCTTCGGCCGCGCCGCGTTCCTCGTTGACCCTGTCCCAGACCTTGGAGGCGATATCGCGGTAGATTTTCGCCTCGGCGCCATCCGGCTTCGAGACGACCACCGGCGTGCCGGCGTCAGAGCTCTCGCGGATGCCCATTTCAAGCGGCACCTCGCCAAGGAAGGTGACGCCGAGCCTCTCCGCCTCGCGGCGCGCGCCGCCATGGCCGAAGATGTCGTATCGCTTGCCGGTATCCGGGGCGATGAAGTAGCTCATGTTCTCGACGATGCCGAGCAGCGGCACATCGACTTTCCGAAACATATTGAGGCCCTTGCGGGCGTCGATCAGTGCCAGGTCCTGCGGCGTCGAGACGATGACGGCACCGGCCAACGGCACCTGCTGGGCCATGGTCAGTTGCGCATCGCCCGTGCCGGGCGGCATATCGACGACGAGCACGTCGAGCCGCCCCCATTCTACCTCGCGCAGCATCTGCGTCAGCGCCGACATCACCATCGGCCCGCGCCAGATCATCGGCGTCTCCTCATCGACGAGGAAACCCATCGACATCACCTTGAGGCCGTAGTTCTCCATCGGTTTCAGGATCTTGCCGTCGATTGTCTGCGGCCGGCCATGGATGTTAAGCAGTCTGGGCATCGACGGGCCATAGATGTCGGCATCCAGCACACCGACCCGCAAGCCATTGGCGGCCAGGCCAAGCGCCAGGTTGACGGCCGTGGTCGACTTTCCGACGCCACCCTTGCCGGAAGCAACCGCTATGATCGCCTCGATGCCGGGCACGCCGCGCTTGCCCTGGCTCTGCGAAGAAGGACCATGCGGAGCCGCCCGCGGTGCCGCAGCGACCGGAGCCGTCGGCGCCGGCCTGGGTGCGGGACGCGATGGAACCGACGCCTCCATGCCGCCGCCTTTCTTTTCAGCCGTCAGCGCGACGACCGCACCGGCGACGCCGGGAATGGCCTTCACCACCCGCTCGGCGGCGGCGCGCAACGGCTCCATCTCCTGAGCGCGCGCGGCGGGAACGGTGATCGAGAAGAACACTTTCGAATCGGCGATGAAAATCTCCGAAACCATGCCGAGGTCGACGATGTTGCCGGTAAAGTCCGGCCCGTTCACCGTCTTCAGGCGCTCGGTGACGATTTCCTTGGTGATGGACATGGCTGTTGTTCCCTGGCGTTCGGCTGCAGCTCACATAGTGCAGATCGCGGACCGCTCCAAGCGCCAGGCATGATGGCGGTCGTCAAGCGGCCTGGGCGACCTATTTCCATGACCAGAGGGAATGACAACCAGGGAAGGAGACGATCATGCTTGCAAACAGCAACGCATCGGCAAACCTCGCCGTGAAGGATCTGGCAAGGGCCAAGGCCTTCTATGAGAGAACACTCGGCCTGGAACAGGTGCACGATGAGGGCGGCGAATTGATCGTCTACAAAAGCGGCGATACCACGATCAATGTCTATCGCTCCGAATTCGCAGGGACCAACAAGGCGACGGCGGTAACCTGGATGGTCGGCGACACCATCGCCGATGTCGTCAACGCCCTCAAGTCGAAGGGTGTCGCCTTCGAGCATTACGAGATGCCCGGCCTAACGATGGAGGGTGACCTGCATGTCGGCGGCGGCATGAAAGTCGCATGGTTCAAGAATCCGGACGGCAACATCCTCAATCTCGTGGATCGGTAGATCCCGGCGATCGAGGCAGCGCTGCGCGATCGCTTTTTTATGCATGTCGTTGTCCCAAAACCGAAGTCACTTTCGGGCGACATGCATTGGAGGATTGAGCGCGACACCATCTGGCGCGACGCCACCGCGCCGGATAGCTTCCCCCAATGATCGACAAGCTGGAATTCTTCATCGCGCTGGCCAAGGAAGAGCACTTCGGCCGGGCGGCCGAGGCGTGCGGGGTCACGCAGCCGACCTTGTCGGCCGGCATCAAGCAGCTCGAGGGCCAGCTCGGCGTCATGTTGGTCAATCGCGGGTCGCGGTTCCAGGGGCTGACCCCGGAGGGCAAGCAAGTGTTGGTCTGGGCGCGCCGCATCGTCGGCGACTCCAGGACCATGCGCGAGGAGATGCGCGCCGCCCGGTATGGCCTTTCCGGCCGCATCCGGATTGCAGCAATCCCGACGGCATTGGCGATGGTCGCGAGATTGACGACGCCCTTTCGAGACAAGCACCCAGGCGTCACCTTTTCGGTGCTGTCGCGGACCTCGATCGAAGTGCTGTCGCTGCTTGGCAATTTCGATGTCGATGCGGGCATCACCTATCTCGACAACGAACCGCTGGGACGGGTGACCAGCGTGCCCCTCTATGACGAGCGCTACCAATTGATCACCGCAATCGGCAATCCCTATTCCGACCGCGACAAAGTGACATGGTCCGAGATCAGCCAGTTGCCGCTGTGCCTTCTGACGCCGGACATGCAGAACCGCCGCATCATCGACCAGCACCTGGCGGAAGCCGGCGTGCAGGTGCGGCCGACGCTGGAATCGAATTCGATGATCGTGCTGTTCTCGCACATCCGGACCGGCAAATGGTCATCGATCATGCCACTCAACCTTGCGGAAACATTCGGTTTTTCCGAACCGATCCGGGCCATTCCGATCGTCGAGCCCGATGCCAGCCACACAGTCGGGCTGGTCGCCGCGCCGCGCGAGCCGCACACGCCGCTGGTGCAGGCGCTGCTGGACGAGGCGATGGCGCTGGCAGACGATTTCCGCGCCCACCGCTAGGCTAGACAATGCTGAGCGCAGCTCGTCGATAGAAGATTTCTATCGAGCAACGAAACAGCTTTATTGATTTCGCGGGTTTCCTCTGATTTTGTAAAGACTTAGCGATAAAAGCTATCGACCAGGGAGGGCGCTGCATGACGATGCAGCCTGCAAGTACCGAGATCGCATCGCGCACGGCGGCGATTATCCAGGAGTTGAAGGACCTCGAAGGTCCGCTGCTGCCGATCCTCCACGGCATCCAGGAAGAATTCGGCCACGTCCCGCAGGATGCCGTCCCCGTCATTGCCGACGGCCTGAACCTGTCCAGGGCCGAGGTGCATGGTGTCGTGACTTTCTATCATGATTTCCGCGCGCGCCCGGCCGGGCGGCACGTGCTCAAGCTCTGCCAGGCGGAAGCCTGCCAGTCGATGGGTTCGGACGCGGTCGCCGCCAAGGTCAAGCAGTTGCTCGGCATCGACTTCCATGAGACCACGCGTGACGGATCGGTTACGCTGGAACCGGTCTATTGCCTCGGGCTGTGCGCCTGCTCGCCATCTGCGATGCTGGATGGCGAGGTGATCGGTCGGTTGGATGACGACAAGATCGACGAGATCGTCGCCGAGGTGCGCTCATGACCCCCCGTATCTATATTCCCGGCGATTCCGGCGCACTGGCGCTGGGCGCGGAAAAGGTCGCGAAGGCCGTCGCCAAGGAACTCGCGGAGCGCGGCATCGAGGCCAAGATTGTGCGCAACGGCTCGCGCGGCGCCTATTTCCTCGAACCGATGGTCGAAGTGGCGACGGCCAATGGCCGTGTCGCCTACGGGCCGGTGAAACCGTCGGACGTGAAGAGCCTGTTCGACAGCGGTTTTCTCACCGGCGGCCATCACAAGCGCTGGCTCGGCGCACCGGACAAGATTCCGTTCCTGGCCAAACAAACTCGCTTGACGTTTGCACGTTGTGGCATCAACGACCCGCTGTCGCTCGATGCCTACAAGTCGCTCGGCGGACTGAGCGGCCTGCGGAACGCGGTGGCCATGACGCCCGCCGACGTCGTCAAGCAGGTCACCGACTCCGGCCTGCGCGGCCGCGGCGGCGCAGGCTTCCCGACCGGCATCAAATGGAAGACGGTGCTCGATACGACATCGGAGCGCAAATACATCGTCTGCAACGCCGATGAAGGCGACAGCGCCACCTTCGCCGATCGCATGATCATGGAGGGCGACCCCTTCGTGCTCATCGAAGGCATGACCATCGCCGGCATCGCCACCGGCGCGACCAAGGGTTTCGTCTATATCCGCTCGGAATATCCGCACGCGGTGGCTGTCATGAACAAGGCCGTCGAGATCGCCCGCAAGGCCGGTGTGCTCGGCGTCAATGTGCTGGGTTCGCCTAACGCCTTCGACATGGAAATCCGCGTCGGTGCCGGCGCCTATGTCTGCGGCGAGGAAACCTCGCTCTTGAACAGCCTGGAAGGCAAGCGCGGCGTGGTGCGCGCCAAGCCGCCGCTGCCCGCGATACAGGGTTTGTTCGGCAAGCCGACGGTGATCAACAACGTCATTTCGCTGGCTTCCGTACCCATCATCATGGACAAGGGCGCCGCCTTCTACAAGGATTTCGGCATGGGCCGCTCGCGCGGCACGATCCCGATCCAGATCGCCGGCAACGTCAAGCAAGGCGGCCTGTTCGAAACCGCTTTCGGCCTGACGCTGGGCGAGATCGTCGACGAGATCGGTGGCGGCACGTCCACCGGGCGTCCGGTGAAGGCAGTGCAGGTCGGCGGCCCGCTCGGCGCCTACTTCCCGCGCGCACTGTTCGACACGCCGTTCGACTACGAGGAATTCGCCAAGCGCGATGGACTGATCGGCCACGCCGGCATCACGGTTTTCGACGATACCGCCGACATGCTGAAGCAGGCACGCTTCGCCATGGAATTCTGCGCCATCGAAAGCTGCGGCAAGTGCACGCCTTGCCGCATCGGCTCGACGCGGGGCGTGGAAACCATCGACAGGCTCGCCGCCGGAATCGAGCCGGAAAAGAACCTCGCTTTGGTCACCGACCTCTGCAACACGATGAAGTTCGGTTCGCTCTGCGCGCTGGGCGGCTTCACGCCCTACCCGGTGATGAGCTCGATCACGCATTTCCCCGAGGATTTCAAGCCCGCGCCAGCGCGCGTGGCTGCTGAATAGGAGCTGGCAGATGAACATCAAGGCCGACTTCCCAACGCTGATCGAAGAGATTGACTACGGAACTCCGGAGTCGAAGGCGCAAAAACAGGTCACGCTGACCGTCGATGGCCGCAGCATCAGCGTGCCTGAAGGCACGTCGATCATGCGTGCGGCGATGGAAGGCGGGGTGGAGATCCCCAAGCTCTGCGCCACAGACATGCTGGACTCCTTCGGTTCCTGCCGCGTCTGCCTCGTCGAAATCGACGGGCGCGGCGGTACGCCGGCTTCCTGCACGACGCCTGTCGGCGAAGGCATGGTGGTGCGCACGCAGTCGGACAGGCTCGACGCCATCCGCCGGGGCGTCATGGAACTCTACGTCTCCGACCATCCGACCGGCTGGCACGAGAAGGCCGGAACTGGCGCCAGCGAGTTCGATGTGGTGGCGAAGTCCGTCGGCCTGACCGAAAATCGCTACGGCGTTGAGGGCCGCAACCACGTCAAGGAAGAAAATGGCGTCGCGCCGGGCCATGGCTCGCTCGCGGTCGACTACATCGCCCGTGATGAGTCCAACCCCTATTTCACCTATGATCCGGCGCAGTGCATCGTCTGCTCGCGCTGCGTGCGCGCCTGCGAGGAGGTGCAAGGCACTTTCGCGCTGACCATCGAGGGCCGCGGCTTCGAATCGCGCATGGTCGCCGGCATGCACGAGGACTTCATTGCCTCCGAATGCGTGTCCTGCGGCGCCTGCGTGCAGGCCTGCCCGACCGATGCGCTGCGCGAGAAGACCGTGCTCGAAAAGGGCCTGCCGGAGCGCTCGGCCGTCACCACCTGCGCCTATTGCGGCGTCGGCTGCTCGTTCAAGGCCGAAGTGAAGGGCGACGAGGTCATCCGCATGATGCCCTACAAGGAGGGCATGGCCAACCACGGCCATTCCTGCGTGAAGGGCCGCTTCGCTTACGGTTATGCCACCCACAAGGACCGCATCCTGTCGCCGATGATCCGCGAAAAGGTCAGTGATCCCTGGCGCGAAGTGAGCTGGGAAGAGGCGATCGCCCATACGGCCAAGGAATTCCGCCGCATCCAGTACCAGTACGGACGCACCGCGATCGGCGGCATCACCTCCTCGCGCTGCACGAATGAGGAGACCTATCTCGTCCAGAAGTTGGTTCGGCAGGGCTTCCGCAACAATAATGTCGACACCTGCGCACGTGTCTGCCATTCGCCGACCGGCTATGGGCTCGGCCAGACCTACGGCACCTCGGCCGGCACGCAGGACTTCGATTCCGTCGAATTCACCGACGTCGCGGTTATCATCGGCGCCAATCCGGCTTCCGCGCACCCGGTGTTCGCCTCGCGGCTGAAGAAGCGGCTGCGCCAGGGCGCCAAGCTGATCGTGCTCGATCCGCGCCGCACCGAAATGGTCAAGTCGGCCCACGTCGAAGCCGACTACCATTTGCCGCTGAAGCCCGGCACCAATGTCGCCGTGCTGACCTCGCTGGCGCATGTCATCGTCACCGAGGGCCTTTTCGACGAAGCCTTCATCCGCGAGCGCTGCGACTGGGCGGAATTCCAGGACTGGGCGTCCTTCGTCGCCCTGCCGGAAAACAGCCCCGAAATCGTCGGCAAGCTGTCCGGCGTCGATCCGGAGTTGATCCGCGGAGCCGCCCGTCTCTACGCCAAGGGCGGCAATGGCGCGATCTATTACGGCCTCGGCGTCACCGAGCACAGCCAGGGCTCGACCACGGTGATGGCGATCGCCAACCTCGCCATGGCCACCGGCAATATCGGCCGGCCTGGCGTCGGCGTGAATCCGCTGCGCGGCCAGAACAATGTGCAGGGCTCCTGCGACATGGGCTCGTTCCCGCATGAGTTGCCGGGCTACCGGCACATTTCGGGTGACGCGGTGCGCGACATCTACGAAAGCCTCTGGGGCGTGAAGCTCGACGACGAACCCGGCCTGCGCATTCCCAACATGCTGGATGCCGCCGTCGACGGCTCGTTCAAGGGCATCTACATCCAGGGCGAGGACATCCTGCAGTCCGATCCCGACACCAAGCATGTCGCCGCCGGCTTGGCCGCGATGGAATGTGTGGTGGTGCACGACCTCTTCCTCAACGAGACGGCGAACTACGCGCATGTCTTCCTGCCGGGCTCGACCTTCCTCGAGAAGGACGGCACCTTCACCAATGCCGAACGCCGCATCAATATGGTGCGCAAGGTGCTGGAACCGAAGGCGCGCTACGCCGATTGGGAGGCGACGCAGGAACTCGCCCGTGCGATCGGCCTCGACTGGAACTATACCCATCCGTCCGAAATCATGGACGAGATCGCCAAGACGACGCCAAGCTTCGCCAACGTCTCCTTCGACCTGCTCGACCGGGTCGGCTCCGTGCAATGGCCCTGCAACGACAAGGCGCCGCTTGGCACGCCGATCATGCATGTCGACGGCTTCGTGCGCGGCAAGGGCAAGTTCATCCGCACCGAATATGTGGCGACCGACGAAAGAACCGGACCGCGCTTCCCGCTGCTGCTGACCACCGGCCGTATCCTGTCGCAGTACAATGTCGGCGCGCAGACGCGACGCACCGAAAATGTCATGTGGCACTCCGAGGACCGGCTGGAAATCCATCCGCACGACGCAGAAAATCGCGGCCTGCGCGATGGCGACTGGGTGCGGCTGACCAGCCGTTCGGGCGAGACGACGCTGCGCGCGCTGATCACCGACCGGGTGTCGCCGGGCGTGGTCTACACCACCTTCCACCATCCCGACACGCAGGCCAACGTCATCACCACCGATTTCTCCGACTGGGCGACCAATTGTCCGGAATACAAGGTGACTGCGGTGCAGGTCGGCGCTTCCAACGGCCCGTCGGAATGGCAGCGCGACTATGACGAGCAGGCCAAGCAGAGCCGTCGCATCGCTCCGCTGCAGGCGGCGGAGTAGTCTTGGCCGCGCGCCGCAAAGCGACGACGCAGATATCGCGACTGGCGCACCGCGCCAGCGGCACGGCTGCGGCCAACCGCATGGTGCCGGAAGAGACGCCGGTGGCGTTCTCCTTCGCCGGCACCACGCATGCGGTGATGATGGCGAGCCCCGCCGATTTCGAGGACTTCGCGCTCGGCTTCTCGCTCACCGAAGGCATCATCGATGCGCCTGATGAGATCGAAGCCATCGAGGTCGAGGATCATGGCGCCGGCATCGACATCCAGATCCGGCTGAAGGACCAGGCCAATACGCGCTTCGAGGCGCGGCGGCGGCGGCTTGCCGGACCGGTGGGCTGCGGGCTGTGCGGCATCGAATCGATCGAGGAAGCGATGCGCTCGGTCGATCCGGTGGGTGCGTCGAAACTTACGCTTGAGGCCGACGATATCACCCGCTCGGTCAAGCTGCTGTCGAAGGTGCAGCCGCTGCATACCGAGACAGGCGCCGTGCATGCAGCCGGCTTCTACGTCCATGGCAAGGGCGTCGTCATGGCGCGCGAGGATGTCGGCCGCCACAATGCGCTGGACAAGCTGGCCGGCGCGCTGGCCAAGGCCAATATCGATGGCGCATCGGGCGCCGTCGTGGTGACCAGCCGTGTTTCGGTCGAGATGGTGCAAAAGACGGCGGCGATCGGTTCAGCCTTCATCATCGCCGTCTCGGCGCCGACGGCCCTTGCCATCCGCACCGCGGAAGAGGCCGGCATGACGTTGGTGGCGCTGGTGCGCGGCGACGATTTCGATGTTTTTACCCACCCCGACCGGGTGATTTCGGGAGTTGCCCAGCATGTCGCATGACGAAGAGCACATCATGAGCACGGGGGAAAAGCTGGTGCGCATGGCCAACCAGATCGCCGCCTTTTTCCACTCCAGGCCACGCGAGGAAGGCGTTGCCGGCGTCGCCGAGCATATCAACAAGTTCTGGGAGCCGAGAATGCGGCGCCAGTTCTTCGAGATGCTGGACAGCGGCGGTGAAGGCTTCGACGAACTGGTCGTGGTCGCTTCGGCCAGGATCAAACGGCCGATCACGCCGGCGGAGGCCGATCTCAAGCTCGGCCTCGCGGCCTCGCCTGGCGACGTCGCCGCGTCGCAAAAGTAACCGCGTCGGCCGCCGGCTACATTCATTTCCGCTAAAATATAAGCTGCCGCAACCGGCGCGGCTCTGCTATGGTTGGCGATCAGAAATCGTCAGGCCGGGCGGACACCCTCGTGAGGCCGATCGAGACCCGATACGCCCTTAGCGGCGAGGTGCGGATCGCCTATCAGGTGGTCGGCCAGGGGTCGTTCGACCTCGTCTTCGTCCCCGGCTTCATCTCCAACCTCGACCTGCACTGGGAAGACGAGGGCTATACCAGGCTCCTGAGGCGGCTTTCGGCCTTCTCACGGCTGATCCTGTTCGACAAGCGCGGCACGGGTCTTTCCGACCGCGTCGATGTCCATCACCTGCCCAGCCTCGAGACCCGCATGGATGATGTGCGCGCGGTGATGGATGCGGTCGGCAGCGGCCGCGCGTCGATCCTTGGCGCTTCGGAAGGCGCGCCGCTGGCGATGCTGTTCGCCGCCACCTATCCAGAGCGGACGCGGGCACTGGCGCTCTATGGCGGCTACGCGCATTTCCACAAATGGGTGATGCCGCCGGAGCGTCTGGAAGCCTTCATCGCGACGGCCGAGACGGCCTGGGGCACAGGCGCCACCTTGCCCAATTTCGCACCGGGCAGGGTCGACGATACCCGCTTTTCAACCTGGTGGGCGCGCTTCGAGCGGCTGTCGGCAAGCCCTACCGCGGCGGCGACGCTGGCGCGGATGCACGCGGGGATCGATGTGCGCGGCATCCTGGCGGCAATCGGCGCGCCGACGCTGCTGATCCATCGCCGCAACGATGTGCGGGTCGACCCCGACGCCAGCCGCTTTCTGGCCAGGAAAATCCCCAACGCGCGGCTGGTCGAAATCCCTGGACGCGACCACCCGATCTGGACCGGTGATGTCGACCGGGTCGCCGACCTGATCGAGGAGTTCCTGACCGGCGAGCGCGCCGTGGTGGAAGCCGAACGCGTTCTGGCTGCGCTTCTCGTGACTCGGATCTACGACACGGCCCGCCTCGGAGACCGGATGTGGAGCGAACGCAGCCAGCATTTCCATGAGACATGGCGGACCCTTGTGACGCGCCATGGCGGGCGCTGCGCGGACATGCACTCCGAGATGATGATTTCGCGCTTCGACGGCCCTGGGCGTGCCTTGCGTTGCGCGGCGGCGTTGCGGGACGCGGCGCAGCAAATCGGGGTGGCAAGCGCGCAAGGGGCGCATGTCGGCGAGATCGAGTCGCGCGGCCCTCCTGCAGGATTGACGGGCCGCGTGACGATGCAACTCGCCGCTCACGCCGGGCGCGGCGAGATATTGGCGTCGAGGCTGGTCGCCGATCTGGCCGTCGGCTCGGGTCTTCATTTCGTCGATCGCGGGCGTGTGGGCATCGACGAGCTGGACGAGCCGCTGGCGTTTGTGCTTGCGATGTCCGAACAGCACCTGGAGCCGGCCTGCCGGCCCAAGACCAAAGCGGCCGAACCGGCTTGCCTGACCGCGCGCGAGAGCGAAGTCGTGAATTTGATCGCCGACGGCAAGAGCAATGCGGCAATCGCCGCCGAACTCAGGCTGAGCGAGCACACGGTCAAGCGCCACGTCGCCAACATACTGCTGAAGCTCGACCTGCCGTCGCGAGCGGCCGCGGCGGCATTTTCCGCCAGGCAGACTGGCCCGGACGGGCCATGAGAGCCATGGCGCTTTCGGGCGAAGCAGGCACACTGCCATAGGCGCTATCAATCCCCCATGCAGGCCAAGGCGGATATCGCCGGAAAGGCGCTGCGAACGGAGGATGAAATGCCCAAGTCAAAACTGAATGTCAGGTCACTCGTGATCGCGGCGGGCATTGGCGCGCTGTTCACGATCACCCCGGCGAAAGCCGAGGATGCGTCGGCGGCGGCAGCCTACAAGGACATCGAGGCGACGCTCGGCTCGGTGCCGGATATGTTCAAGACACTGCCTGACGTCGCCATCGCCGGCGCCTGGGCCGAGATCAAGGGCGTCCAGCTCAATCCCAAGACCGCGCTCGACGGCAAGACCAAGGAGCTGATGGGGCTGGCGGTCGCGTCGCAGATCCCGTGCCAGTATTGCATCTATTTCCACACCGAGGCCGCCAAGCTCAACGGCGCATCGGACGAAGAGATCAAGGAGACGATCGCGATGGCCGCGATCGTGCGCCACTGGTCGACGATCCTCAACGGCAGCCAGGTCGATCTGGCCACCTTCAAGAAGCAGACCGACGGCGTGTTCGCGGCAGTCAAGGCCAAGTCGCAGTGAAAGACACCGCCCGTCGGCGAGCGCCGGGCGACACCTCAAAGCATAAAACGCCCGATCGTGAAGACGGGCATAGGGAGGATAAAATGCTGACCAAGACCCAAGCCGTGGATGGCGCGACGATCAAGAAAGCGATCGAAGGCCGTGACGGCAAGATGCTGTCGAGCTTCTATGCCGATGATGCGCTGGTGCGGGTGATCGACCGCAACAATCCGCCGAGCAAGCCGCGCGAAATCCGCGGGCGCGCGGCAATCACGACGTTCTGGGACGACATCTGCAGCCGGGCGATGACCCACAAGGTAGACACCACCATCGCCGACGGCGACAGCCTGGCGTTCACCCAGGCATGCGCCTATCCGGACGGCACCAAGGTGTTCTGCGCGGCGATGCTGGAGCTGAAGAACGGCCTGATCGCGCGCCAGACCGTCGTGCAGGCCTGGGACGAGTAGATCAACCCGCGGCCTGAGCCGCAAGTGATGGAGGAGAACCAACATGTTCAGCGCCAGATGGCAGATCGACGCCAAGTTCGGGCACAAGCAGACGGTGCTCGAGCTGATGCGGAAATGGGAACGCGAGATCGGTTCGCAGGTCGGCCTCACCGAGCTCAAATTCCAGATCATGACCGGATCGATCGGCGCCCGTGAAGCGACGGTCGAGTCGCATCACCAGGTCGAAAGCCTGGCCCAGTTGGAGGCGATGTTCGCCAAGATCGGGAAGATCGACGCGCACGCCAAATGGGGCAAGGAGATGGAGCCCTATGTCGTGTCGGGCACCAGCCTGTGGGACATCTATCGCATCGTGGAGTAGCGGCTGGAGTTCTTCTCCCCTTCACGCGGAGAAGATACCGCAGGCAGATGAGGGGCAGCGCCGGCATCGCAGAAGCTTGCGCTGCCCCTGGTCCGGCGTTCGTCGCTTCGATCGACAAATCGTTGTCGATTGATCGCCAGCGGCGACCGCTCCTCACCCATGCGCAACCATCACATGGCGCACGGCGGTATAATCCTCCAGCGCATAGAGCGACATGTCCTTGCCGTAGCCGGATTGTTTCAGGCCGCCATGCGGCATCTCGTTGGTCAGCATGAAATGGGTGTTGATCCAGGTGCAGCCATATTGCAGCCGCGCGGCGGTCGCCATGGCGCGCGAAACATCCTTGGTCCACACGGATGACGCCAGGCCGTAATCGCTGTCGTTGGCCCAGGTCACCGCCTCGTCCACTTCCGTGAAGCGGGTTATCGAGACGACGGGGCCGAACACTTCGCGGCGCACGATCTCATCCTCCTGCAGCGCGCCGGCGACGACGGTCGGCTGGTAGTAGAAGCCGGTGCCCTCGCCCGGCTTGCCGCCGGTGGTGATCTCGATGTGCTTCAGCTCCGAAGCACGTTCCACGAAGCTGGAGACACGGTCGCGCTGGCGCCGCGAGATCAGCGGCCCGATTTCGTTCTCGGCGTCGTCTGATAGATTGTATTTGATGGTCGAGACGGCGGTGGAGAGATCGGCGACAAGCTTGTCGTAGATCTTCTTGCCGGCATAGATGCGGCAGGCGGCGGTGCAGTCCTGGCCGGCATTGTAGTAGCCGAAGGCGCGCAGGCCTTTGACGACGGCGCCAAGGTCGGCGTCGTCGAAAACGATGACCGGCGCTTTGCCGCCGAGTTCCAGATGCGTGCGCTTGACCGATTTGGCGGCGGCCTGCAGCACCTTCCTGCCTGTGGCGACGTCGCCGGTGATCGAGATCATGTTGACCTTGGGGTGGTTGATCAGCGTGTTGCCGACGCTGTCGCCGCGGCCAAGCACGACATTAACGACGCCCTCGGGCAGGACATCGGCCAGGATCCCCGCCAGCTTCAGCGCCGTCAACGGCGTCTGCTCCGACGGCTTGAAAACCACCGTGTTGCCGCCGGCGATCGCCGGCGCCAGCTTCCAGGCCATCATCATCAGCGGATAGTTCCAGGGCGCGATCGAGGCGACGATGCCGATCGGGTCGCGCCGCACCATCGAGGTGTGGCCAGGCAGATATTCGCCCGCGACCACACCTGGCATAGAGCGCACCGCCCCGGCGAAGAAGCGGTAGCAGTCGACGATGGCCGGGATTTCGTCATTGAGCACCGCATTGATCGGCTTGCCGCAATTCAACGCCTCCAGCGTCGCGAACTCCTGCGCCTCGGTCTCGATGCGGTCGGCGATCTTCAGGAGGTAGCCGGAGCGCTGTGCCGGCGTGGTGCGCGACCACAAGGCGAACGCCTTTTCGGCGGCGCTCACCGCCGCCTCGATCTGTGCCTGGCTGGCCTCGGGCAGGTTGAGGATGGTCGCCCCGGTCTTCGGATTGAGGATCGGCTCCTCGGTCTCGGTGCCCTTCTCGAATTTCGAGCCGATCAGCATCTGGGTGTCCATTGGTGTCTCCTTGGGCAGAAGCGAATGGGGTAATTAGTGAGTAGTGAGTAGTGAGTAGTGAGTAGTTAAAGAGCGGACCAAATCTACTCACTACTCACTACTCACTACTCACTACTCGCTACTTTCATTTGCCCGAACCGGCGATCTGGTCGCCGTCGCGGGTCAAGTAATAGGCAACCAGGATCGGCAGCAGCGTCACCAGCACGACGACCATGGCCACGACATTGGTGACCGGGCGCTGGCGCGGGCGGATCAGTTCCTCCAGCATCCAGATCGGCACGGTCTGCTGCTGGCCGGCGGTGAAGGTGGTGACGATGACCTCATCGAACGAGAGGGCGAAGGCCAGCATGCCGCCTGCGAGCAGTGCGGTGGCGATGTTGGGCAGCACGACATGGCGAAAGGTCTGGAAGCCATCGGCGCCGAGATCCATCGAGGCCTCGATCATCGAACCGGAGGTGCGGCGGAAACGAGCGACCGCGTTGTTGTAGACGACGACCACGCAGAAAGTGGCGTGGCCGAGCACGATCGTCCAGAACGAGAAAGGGATTTCGGCCAGCGAAAAGGCCGAGCGCAGCGCGATGCCGGTGATGATCCCGGGCAGCGCGATGGGCAGGATGACCAGCAGCGAGATGGTCTCGCGGCCGAAGAATTTCGTCCGCGACACAGCTGCGGCGCAGAGCGTGCCGAGCAGCAGCGCGATCGCGGTCGAGATGGCGGCGACGCGCACCGACAGCGACAGCGCTTCCCAGACATCTGGCCGGTTCCAGGTGACGGCGAACCATTGCGTGGTCAGCCCGGGCGGCGGCCAGACGAAGCTCTTCTCCTCGGTGGTGAAGGCATAGACGAAGATCAGCAGGATCGGCAGATGCAGGAAGAGCAGGCCGCTGGCGGCGGCGATCTTCAGGCCGAGGGGAGCGGATTGACCACGGTCAGAGCGCATCGAAAGCCCCCATGCGCTTGGCGCCCCAGAGGTAGAAACCCATAATGACGATGGGCACCACGGTGAAGGCGGCGGCGAGCGGTATGTTGCCGGCGGTGCCTTGCTGCGAATAGACGGCCTGGCCGATGAAGAGGCGCGAGGTGCCGATGATCTGCGGGATGATGTAGTCGCCCAATGTCAGCGAGAAGGTGAAGATCGAACCGGCGACGATGCCGGGCAGCGCCAGCGGGAATAAGACGTTGCGGAATGTCTGCCCCGGCGAAGCACCGAGATCGGACGAGGCCTCGACCAGATTGCCAGGCACCCGCTCCAGGGCTGCCTGAACGGGGAGGATCATGAACGGCAGCCAGACATAGACGAACACGATGAAAGTGCCGGTGAACGACACCGACAGCGAATTGCCGCCGACGACCGGCAGTGACAGCCAGGCGTCGAGCAGCCACAACAAATGCAGCTTGGCGAGCAGCCAGGTTAAAATACCTTCCTTGGCCAGGATCAGCTTCCAGGCATAGATCTTGACCAGGTAGCTCGACCACAGCGGCAGCATGACGCCGAGATAGAACAGCGCCTTCCAGCGGCCGCGCGCATAGCGCGCCGCATAGTAGGCGATCGGGAAAGCGACGATGGCGGAGGCAAGCGTGACCAATGCGGCCATCGTCACCGTGCGCAAGATGATGTCGAGATTGGCCGCCTGGAGCAGGTCGCCATAGGTCTTCAGCGTGAATTGGCGATTGATGAGGCCCGAGAATTCGTCGATCGAGAAAAAACTCTGGGCCAGCAGCGCGAACAGCGAGCCGATATAGACGATGCCGAGCCACAGCACCGGCGGCAGGAGCATCAACAGCAGCAACAGTTGGGGTCGGCGCCAGAAGAGATCGGACAGCGCCCCGCGCATTCCGCCGCTGCCGGGCAGGATGGCGGGCGCCGTGGCACGCGGCATGGTAGCGTCGAGGCTCATACCGGCTCGTCCATCAGGTGCAGATGCTCGCGGTTGAAGGTGAGCATGACCGCCTCACCTTCCGCCGGCAGGGGCGTTCCCGCAGGCACCACGGCGTGCAGTTTCAACCCGTCGGCATCGAGCGCCAGCCTTGTCGTGGCGCCGAGATAGTTGGTCGAGACGAGGCGCGCGGCGACGCCTTCGCCGCTCGCCGCGCGGCCGACACGAATGGATTCAGGGCGCAGGCTGCCCCAGCGGTGCTGGCCGGAATAACGCTGGACGAAATCCGGCGGCAGCACGTTGGAGGAGCCGACGAAATCGGCGACGAAACGCGTGCTCGGCCGCTGATAAATATCCTCGGGCGTGCCGATCTGCATGATCCTGCCATCGTTGAAGACGGCGACGCGATCGGCCATCGACAGCGCCTCGCCCTGGTCGTGAGTGACGAAGACGAAGGTGATGCCGAGCGCCTTCTGCAGCGATTTCAGCTCTTCCTGCATGTTTTCGCGCAGCTTGAGGTCGAGCGCGCCGAGCGGCTCGTCGAGCAGCAGCACCTTGGGCTGGTTGACCAGGGCACGGGCGAGCGCGACACGCTGGCGCTGACCCCCGGAAAGCTGGCCGGGCCGGCGCGCGCCATAGCCGGGCAGCCGCACCAGCGACAGCGCTTCTTCCGCCGCCTTGTGCCGCTCGGCCTTGCCGACACGCTTGACCATCAGCCCGTAGGCGACGTTGTCGAGCACGTTGAGATGCGGGAACAGCGCGTAGTCCTGGAACACGGTGTTGACGTTGCGGCGGTAGGGCGGCACGCCCTCGGCCCGCTCGCCGAAGATCGAGATCGAACCCGCCGTCGGCTGCTCGAAGCCGGCGATAAGACGCAGGCACGTGGTCTTGCCCGAACCGGACGGCCCGAGCATGGCGAAGAATTCGCCTGGCGCGATGTCGAGATCGACAGCGTCGACAGCGCGAACGCTGCCGAAATGGCGCGAGGCTTTTTGAAAGGAAACGGCTGATATCATGGGGTGTCCTGCAATGTCCCAGGCTCTTCAATTGAAGCGTCTGCGCTGCCCCTCATCCGCCTGCCGGCACCTTCTCCCCGTATAGTGACGGGGAGAAGGAAGCTGGTCGCGATATTGGCGCTTATTCTGCAACGTTGGTAGTTGGCGAAACCATTGATAACAGCGTCTTTCTCCCCGTCTCTATACGGGGAGAAATGTCCGGCAGGACAATGAGGGGCAGCGCCAAGCTCTCAGCAAAGCGCGATTACCGTCCGCCGATGACGCCGATATAGTCCGATACCCAGCGATAATAGGGCACGCACTGGTCGTTCTGCGTGGCGCATTTGGAAACCGGCGTCTTCCAGAACTTGATCTTGTCGAAATTGTCGTAGCCGTTGGTCTTGCAGCCTTCCTCGCCGAGCAGCTCGTTGCCCTTGCAGGCGGCCGGCACGACCGGCAGCGAGCCGAACCAGGCGGAGACATCGCCCTGCACCTTCGGCGCCAGCGAATGCTCGAGCCACATATAGGCGCAGTTCGGGTGAGCGGCGTCGGCTTCCATCATGGTGGTGTCGGCCCAGCCGGTGACGCCTTCTTCCGGCACGGTCGAGGCGACCGGCTTCTTGGCGGCGACCAGCGTGTTGACCTGGTACGGCCACGAGCCTGATGCAACGACGCCTTCGTTCTGGAAATCGTCGACCTGGATGGCGGCGTCGTGCCAGTAGCGGCCAACCAGCGTGCGCTGGACGCGCAGCAATTCGAGCGCCGCCTTGTACTGGTCCTCGTTCAATTCGTAGGGATCCTTGATGCCGAGTTCCGGCTTGTGGAACATCAAATAATTGGCGGCATCCGCTATATGGATCGGTCCGTCATAGGCCTGGACGCGGCCTTTGTTGGACTTGCCATCCGGCAGCTTCATCTCCTCGAAGACGACGTTCCAGCTCTTCGGTGCTTCCTTGAAGACCTCGGTGTTGTACATCAGGATGTTGGGACCCCACTGATAGGGGACGCCGTAATGCACCTTGTCGACGGTGAACCAGGGCGCGTCCTTCAGCCGGTCGTCGACCGTCTTCCAACTCGGGATGAGATCGGTGTTGATCGGCTGCACGCGCTTGCCGGCGACGAGCCGCAGCGAGGCATCGCCCGAAGCTGTGACGAGGTCGAAGCCGCCCTCGTTCATCAGCGAGACCATTTCATCCGAGGTGTTGGCGGTCTTGACGTTGACCTTGCAACCGCTCTCCTTCTCGAAGGCGCTCACCCAGTCATAGCCCTTGTCGGTCTCGCCGCGCTCGATGTAGCCCGGCCAGGCGACGATGTTGACCTGACCTTCGCCCCTGCCGAGTTCCTTCACCTGGGCGATGGCCTGGCCGGAGAAGGTCAGCGCGACCGTCAAGGCAGTGCACGACTTCAGGAATGAATGCATATCGATCTCCCATTTTGGCGCGTGATCCTGAAACCGCTCCGGTTGTCGCCAGATCACGCGCGGACTGAAAAACTTGTCAGCTCGTCCGTTGGACTTGACGCCACTCTGATGGCAGCTTTGGTCCTTCCAACGGAAGGTGCTTTGAAAATCCCGGTTTCGCAAATTCATTTATCAGAAGGCCGATATCGGTTTTTCCGATATACTCCCTCAGGCCAGCGCCGTCACCAGCCAGCAGGCGGCGTTGAAACGAGCCTGACCATCCTTTACGAAAGGGGCGAAGGCAGCAGGCAACACCGTGATAATTTTTTCGGCCGTCGCCTGGTCGACCTCGCGCAGCGCGGCGGCGAGCGGCCCTAGCCGGGTGGCATACATCATCAGATCCCCTTCGGCGATCTTACATGGTAAGTTCGCCTGTCTGACGTCGATTGACGACCAGCCGCTCGCTTCAAGTATCCGCTTCACCTTGGCGCCGTCGGCAAAGGCAAACTGCCCCGGCGCATCGGGGTCTGGCGCGGGTGCGGTCGGCAGGAAAGGCGCAGCCGCTCGCCCGGCGGTCGTCATGAAATCGTTCTCCGCTGGACTGCGCCAGGCAACAAAGGCGAGTTTGCCACCGCGCCTCGCTGCCTGTCTTATGTTGGAGAACGCGGCCACGGGATCATCGAAGAACATGATACCAAAGCGCGAGACAACAGCGTCGAAGCGACCTGATTCGAACGCATACGTCTGGGCATCGCCCACTTCAAAACTTGCGTTTGCCACCTCTTCCGCCTGCGTGCGTTCTGTCGCCAGAGCGACAAGCGGCTGCGAAATGTCCAGCCCAACACAACGTCCGTTGTTGCCGACGCGGCGCGCCATCGCCAGAGTTGTCGCGCCGGCGCCGCAGCCGATGTCCAGGACGTTGCCCCCTTCCCCAGGATAGCCGGCATCGACTACCAGCCGCTCGAACGGCGCCAGAAACTCGTCAAGGATCGGCTGCATTTCGACCCAGGCCTTTCCGCTGGCGTCGTTCCAGAGCGCGGCTTGCCGTGTGTTTGGCTGTGCGGATCGCGACATAACGGACCTCACTTTTCTGTTGCTCTCACCAACCGTCGCCATCACTTTACGAGTTCAAGCCGACTTGAGGTCAAGCATGAAAGATATGGACATTGCCGAAGTGTCGCGCCGCACCGGCGTACCCGCATCGACACTTCGTTACTACGAGGAGAAGGGCCTAATTGCTTCGATCGGCCGTCGCGGCCTGCGCCGCTTGTTCGATCCGGCTGTCCTGGAACGGCTCGCCTTGATTGGGCTTGGACGCGCCGGCGGATTCGCACTGGACGAGATTTCCGCGATGCTGACGCCCGACGGCCTGCCGAAAATGGATCGGGCGCGCCTGGATGCGAAGGCCAACGAACTGGACCACACCATCCAGCGCCTGACCGCGATCCGGGAGGCTTTGCGTCACGCCGCCCGATGCCCCGCCGCTCGGTCGATGGAGTGTCCGACGTTTCGCCGCGCCGTCAGGCTTGCCGGCGCCGGCCGCTTCGAGGTTGCTCCGCTCGGGCCTTTCAAAGCGGAGCCGGTTCCCGCCACAAAGCGCAAGCGCAAGACTGGCGGCGTCGCCGGGAGCAGACCACACTAGCGGCGCACCGTCCGCTGCGACTGGGCAAGACCCACAAAATCGCGCGCCGCGGCGGCCAAGCCAGATCCCCGCCGCCAGACCATGCCAACCTGCACCACCGGCAAGGAACCGGAAATGTCGCGCGATTCGATGCGGTCGCCCTCCAGCGACCAGGGTCGGTAGACGAGGTCAGGCAGCAGCGCCACGCCGGCCCCGGTGGCGACGAGGCTGCGAACGGCCTCCACGGAACGGGTGCGGAAGGCGACATGCGGCCTGGCGCCGATCGCCGTCAGCAGCTTGCCGGTGTTTTCCTCGATCTCGTCAACGGTCAGCATGATCAGCGGTTCGGAGGCGATATCGCCGATGCCGATAATGTCGGCGCCAGCCAGGGGATGGCCGAGCGGCAGCCACAGCCGGTAGGCCGAGACTTCGAGGATTTCCGATTGCAGTGCAGTGCGGTCGCGCAAATTGGAGGTGACCATGACGGCAATGTCCAGCTTGCCGCCGATCAGGAGATGTTCGAGGTAGTCGCCATTGTCCTCGATGGCCGAGACCTCGACGCCGGGATAGGCGCGGCGGTAGCGTGAAAGCAGGTCCGACAGCACATAGCCGGCGACCAGCGAGGTGACGCCCAGTTGCAGCCGCCCGCCCGCCACGGCCTGCTCGCCGGAAAAAGAGCGGCGGGCGTCGGACACGTCGGCGAGAATCTTTGTCGCGTGACGCAGGAACTGGTGACCCTTGTGGGTGATGTTGAGGCCGCGCGGATGGCGCTCGAACAGTTCGACGCCAAGATCGCTTTCAAGTTCCTTGATCGCCTCGGTGACCGACGATTGCGAGATGGAGAGGTTTTGCGCCGCGCGCGATACCGTGCCTTGCTCGGCGACGGCGATGAAGAACTGCAACTGCCGGATGGTGAAGGCCATGGCCGGACTAAACACCGCCGCAACCGCGAAGAAAAGCCGATGGCGACGCTTATCCCATGGCTGGATGCGTGGCCCTGGCTCAGCCCGGCATCGGTCGGATGCGCCGCCAGCATGCCGGGCCGTAGCGCAAGGCAAGCATGAATGCCGTTTCCAGCGCCACGACAATAGCGATGATGCGAAAGCCGACGGCGAGCGGGCTCTGGCCGCTGCCATGCAGCGCATAGCCTGTAAGCAGAAAGCCGGCATTCCAGAGCGTGGCTCCGGCTACCGTCGCGACCACGAAAGGTAAGGCTGGCAGGCAGAGCGCGCCGGCCGCGATCGGCAAATAGTTGCGCACCGTCGGAATGAACTGCGCCAGCAGGGAAACCCTGACATGGTTGCGGCGATAGGCCTGGCCAAGCTTGCGGTAGGTCTCGGGGCGCAAGAAGACATATCTGCCGAACCGCTCGACCAGCCTGTCGGCGCGATCGATTCCGATCCGGCGGCCGACAGTGTACCAGACGAGACAGCCTGTCGTTGAGGCCAGCGTGGTCAGGCCAAGCAGAATTGCCAGCGTCGCATCGTCAGGCGCCGCCGTCATGCCGAGGAACAGCAGCAGCACATGCGAGGGCGGGATCGGCAGAATCTTCTCGGTAAAGGCGAGGCAGAAGACGCCGAACAGGCCGAAGCCAAGAATGGCCGACAATGGTCCCGTCATGCGAAGCGCCAGTCGTAGGTTCCTGACGTCTTGAGCCTGGCGATGCGATAGACCGTCGCCGGCGGGAAGTTGCGAGAGGTGTGGCCAACCCGCATAACCCCGAGATCGAGCCTGTCGAGCAGCGACTGGTCGAATGGGCAGTTCCGTCCGAGCGTGAACTGGTAGAGCGCTCCGCCGGGGCGAAGGTTGGCGAAAACACCTTCGAGAATCGCAAATGTCCTGCGCGGCGAAATCAGCCGGAAAGGCAAGCCGCTGACGGCGGCGCCAATCGCAGGCCGGTGGAAGAGCGAGAGATGGCGCAGACCGACGGCGTCCATTTCGAAAATCCGGGCAGCAGGAAAACGACGCATGAGCAGTGCGGCGAAATCCGGATCGGATTCGATCAGCGTCAAATCTTCCTCCTTCACCCCGCACGACAGCAGCGCCCTCGTGAACGGCCCGGTTCCTGGGCCGAGTTCCAGCACGGGTCCGGTCTCGGGTCCAATGTCACGGGTCATCAATGCCGCCAGGCTGGAACTGGACGGCGTGACGGAGCCGACCCTGAACGGCGCGACGGTCCACGCCATGAGAAAAGACAGAGCATCATTTGCGGGCATGGTAACCTCAATCCCGGACAACATCACGCCAACCAGTTTGGTGTGGCCACGTGGTTTCGTTTCAGCGTCATTGGTTTCGAGCGTCAGGCCCGACCTGTTGCATATTCGGGCCTGACGCCTTCACGTCGGCGCGAGCGATTCGTGCCGACCCGGCGTTGTTTGCCGCGACTGGGTTGCATAGACATTGCGCAATCTCGCTGAGGCTAAGAAAGTGCCTGTCGACCGCAGTCCTTCGGCTTTGCCATGTTCACGCAATGTTGGCGCGGTAGCGCCCGGCGCAATGTTCTGAGGGATTGTCGATGCGTATCTTGCTGGTCGAAGACGAACCCGAGATGGTTTCGGCCCTGCGTGCCGCGCTGAAGCGCCACGATATGGTGGTCGATCACGCCGGCACATTGCTGGAGGCGGAGGGGTTCGTTGCCGTCGACAGCTATGACGCCATCCTGCTCGACCGCCAGTTGCCGGATGGCGACGGGCTGTCGCTGGTGCCGAGACTGCGTTCGGCCAGGAATACCACGCCCGTGCTGGTGCTGACGGCGAGAGGCGACACGTCGGACAAGGTCGATGGGCTGGACATGGGCGCGGACGATTATCTGGCAAAGCCATTCGCGTTCGAGGAACTGCTTGCCCGGTTGCGCGCGCTGCTCAGGCGCCCGGCGCCGCTGCAGTCGCAGTTCATCCGCGCCGGCGATCTGGTGCTCGACGTCGGACATCGCGAAGCGTCGATCCGTGCCGAACCGCTCAGCCTGCCGCGCCGCGAGCTCCTTGTGCTGGAGGGTCTGATGCGCCGCACCGGCCGCATGGTGCAGCGCGAGGCGCTGATGGAGGCGGTGTTCGGTCTCGACGACGAGATCCAGTCCAACGCGCTCGACACGCATGTCTCGCGCCTGCGCCGCAAGCTCGCCGATGCCAATGCCGGGGTGACGATCAACGGCATTCGCGGCGTCGGCTATCTCCTGCGCGAGACGACATGAGCGCCAAGCGATGAGCCTCAAGCGCCCGCATTCGCTGAAATGGAGCTTGGTGCTGCGCATCGCCTTGCTGCAATGCGCCATGCTGACCCTGATCATCGTCGGCATTCTCGGCGCCATGCTGGCCACCGGCCTTATCCCGCACGATTACGAGGACGGCACGATGGACGTGCTGGCGGATGCGGTGACACGCGATGCCGGCGGCAAGTTGGTTCTGCGCGAGACCTCGGACCTGACGAAGCTGCGGTCAGGTGTTCCCGACCTCTGGTTCATCATTCGAGACAAGCAGGGGCAAAGGCTGCAGGAGGGGACCGTGCCGCCCATCTTCCAGCCTTTCAGCGGACTGCTGGACACGATCAGCGACGCCCGTATCAGCCATGCAATCGGACAAGCCGCGCCGCCGGAGGGAAAGATCCGCTGGACCGACACGATGGCCGGCAACGTCCAGATTTTCAGCGGCACCAAGGGTGGGCTTTCGCTGCTGCGTCTGCTCGGCCAGGCGCCGCAATTCTTCCTGCAGGGCATATTGCCGCTCGCCGGGCTGATGGCGCTGGCCACGCTGTTCGCGACGCCATGGGTGGTGCGTGGCGCTTTGTCGGGCCTTGGCCATGCGGCGGCCGAGGCTGAGCGCATCGACATCGACCAGCGCGGCGTGCAGTTGCCGCTCAAGGACGTGCCGACGGAAGTGACGCCGCTGGTCAAGGCCGTGAATGCCGCCCTTGCGCGCCTGGACAAGGGCTATGAGCGCCACAAGCGCTTCCTCACCGACGCCGCCCATGAGCTCAGGACACCGGTCGCCATCCTCAACACGCGCCTCGCCTCGCTGCCGGCGACACCGGAGCGGGCACGGCTGCTGCAGGACGCGGCCAGGCTTTCGACGCTGACCGACCAGTTGCTCGACCTGCAGCGCCTCGACCGGCAGACGTCGCCGTTCGAAGCGGTCGATCTCGTGGCGACCGCGCGCGGCGTTATCGTGGACCTCGCGCCGATGGCGTTTTCTGCCGGTTACGAAATGTCGTTCGAGCCGGAACGGGACACGATGTTCGCCACCGGAGACCGCACCGCCATCGAGCGCGCGGTGACCAACATCGTCCAGAACGCCATCGAGCATGGCGGCCGCGCTGGCAAGATCACCGTCACCGTCACAACGCCCGCCATCATCGAGGTCCGGGACGAAGGCGACGGCATCCCGCCGGGCGAGCGGGAGCGCATCTTCGAGCCCTTCTATCGGCTGCGCCCGCAGGATCATGGCGCCGGCCTCGGCCTCAATCTCGTGCAGGAAATCATGTATCTCCATGGCGGCCGCATCGATATCCTCGATGGCAAGCCCAGCGGCGCCTGCTTCAGGATGAGTTTTCGCGCTTTACCCGTTTAGCCTTGCCGCCAACCTCGCAAGGCCGCTGGCGCGTTTGACATTGCGATAAATCGTAACTAACTAAGTTACATGAAACGCAATAGCCGACTGTCCTCCACTCTGCACATCCTCGTTCACATGGCCGAGAAGCCCGAGCAGGCTCTGACCTCCGAGCAGCTTGCCACCTTCATCCATACCAATCCGGTGGTGGTGCGCCGGACCATCGCAGGCTTGCGCGACGCCGGCATCGTCACCTCGTCACGCGGACATGGCGGCGGCTGGCTGCTCGGGCGCGCGCCCGAGAACATTTCACTTTCCGAGATCAGCCTTGCCCTTGGCGAGACGCTGCTGCCGTTCAGCACCGAACCGGAAAGCCCGGGCTGTCTCGTCGAGCAAGCGGTGATCGCCGTGCTCGACGATTTTCGCATCGCGGCCGAGAAGCTGCTGGCGGAGAAGCTCAGCCGCATCACGCTGGCCGACCTGACAGCCGATTTTCGCCGTCGTTTCGACCTCGTTGGAGTTTCCAGCCATGCAGTATGATCTTGCCGTTATCGGCGGCAGCTTCGCCGGCCTGTCCGCCGCCATGCAGGCGGCGCGGGCGCGGCGCACCGTGCTGGTGATCGACGCCGGCCAGCCGCGCAACCGCTTTGCCGCGCATTCGCACTGCTTTCTCGGCCAGGACGGACGCACGCCTGGAGCGATCCTGGACGATGCAAGGCGGCAATTGCTTGCCTACCCGACGGCCAGGCTTGCGACCGCACGGGCGGACAAAGCCATTGCCAACAGCAGCAGCGATTTCGAAATCACCACCGATGGCGGCGAGACATTCGGCGCAGCACGACTGGTGCTGGCAACCGGCGTGCGCGACATCCTGCCGGAGGTTCCCGGGCTTGCCGAGCAATGGGGCAGAACCGTGCTGCATTGCCCCTATTGCCACGGCTACGAGGTTTCCACCGGGCCGCTCGGCGTGCTCGCGACCGGCCCGATGTCCATGCATCAGGCGCAACTGATTTCCGATTGGGGCGACGTCACGCTGTTCGGCAACGGACTGATCAAGCCCGATGCCGACGAGATGCATGCGCTTGAGAGCAGGAATGTAAGGTTCGAGCCCGCGACGGTCAACGAACTGAGCGATGATGGCTCCGGCGGCTTGGTTGTCCATCTCGTCGATGGCCGGCAGGCTGGCGTCAAGGCGATATTCACCGCGCCACGCAACACGATGGCGAGCCCGCTGGCCGAACAACTCGGCTGCGGCCTCAAGGACGGCCTGCTCGGCCCGATGATATCAGTCGATGACCGGCAGCAAACGACGGTTCCCGGCGTCTATGCCGCCGGTGACGCGGCACGTGCGATGCACAACATCGCCTTCGCCGTGTCGGGCGGCACCTTCGCGGGCGTGTGCGCCCACCAGTCGCTGGTCTTCGGCTAAATTCCGCCGGCCACGCTGAGGCGCGCCCCGGCTTGCGCCAGTGCCGCGGCAATGTCGTGCGGCGGCGCGCGGTCGGTGGCGAGTTCGGAAAAGCCGTCGAAGCCGCAGACCTGGACCAGGCCATGGCGGCCGAACTTCGTGTGGTCAGTGACGACCAGCGAGCGCTGGCCCCGCGACAGCACCATGCGGGCGAATTCCGCCTCGTCCAGATCAAAGTCCATGACACCCGTCACCGCATCCACGGCGCCGGTGGAGATGATGGCGTGGCTGACCGAGAAGCGGCTGACGAACTCGATGGCCGACGTCCCGAACGCGGCGCCTGAATCGCTGCGCAGCTCGCCGCCGGCCATATAGACCTTGTTGCCGTTAATGGTGGCCAGGGTGCGGGCGATGTCGGACGAATTGGTGACGACCGTCAGGCGCCGGTGGCCGAGCAGTTCGCGCGCCAGGAACGAGGTCGTGGTGCCGGTGTCGAGCATGATCGATTCGCCGTCGCGGATGGTGGCCGCGACCGCGCGGGCAATGCTTCGCTTGGCGTCGGCATGCTCGCGCATGCGCCGTTCGAACGGCGCTTCGCCGACCATCGACGGCAGGCCGACGGCGCCATGCATCTTCAGAACCGAGCCGTCGCCGGTGAGCGGCTTGACGTCGCGGCGCACGGTCTCGAGCGAAACGCCCAACCGGTCGGCCAGGCTGGCGATAGTGACGGTTCCCTCTTCCTGCAGCAGCCGCAGGATCTCGCCATGCCGTTTCGAGTGGTTCATATGGGCATCCCAAAAATGACCGATTCTAAGGCATTCCTAGCGCTTTTAAGGAAATTGCGCATGCTTTCGGACAAAACACCCAAAAAAAGTCACATCTTTTTATTGACAGAAGAGCAACCCCGGCGTGAAATCCATCTTCAACAGGGTTCGGAACTGCAGCGGGATGTAATTGGCAGAGCTGCAATTCACTGACCCCAGGCAGCCTGTAACGTGTCTGGCGCAAGGAATTTTCAGATCCGCGGGGGCGGATGCCGGGCTCATAAACCTGGCCAAGGGGCTCGTCGGTGCGGTGCGGGATACCGATCCTGGCATCCCGCACCGACGAGATTGTTTGCGTTTCACCCCGCCGTCGTTGCGCCGCCCATGGCGCCATATCGAAGCCCAGCAAACCAGGCCTGCGAACCAGGGATGAACCCGTGATTGCCGAAGACCGCATCCACGCCCTGCCGTGCTGGACGGGCGCCATCGAGATCGCGCCGCTGCCCGGCGGCCTGAGCAACGCCAATTATGTGGTCACCGATGCGGCCGGCAAACATGTGGTGCGTTTCGGCCAGGATTATCCGTTCCACCATGTCTTCCGCGAACGGGAGGTGATGACCGCGCGGGCGGCTCACGCGGCGGGCTTCGCACCGGCGGTCCGTTACGCCGAACCGGGGATCATGGTGACGGCGTTTCTTGGCGCCAGAACCTATCTGGCCGAGGACGTGCGCGCCAATCTCGGCCGCGTCGCGACGCTGATGCGCGGCTTTCACCGCGAGATGCCCAACCATATCTCCGGCGCCGGCTTCATGTTCTGGGTGTTCCACGTCATCCGCGACTATGCACGCACGCTGGACGAGGGCAACAGCCGCAAGCGCGGTGACCTGCCGCGCTTTCTGGTGTTGGCCGACGAACTGGAGCGCGCCCAGAAATTGCTGCCGATCGTCTTTGGCCACAATGATCTTTTGCCGGCTAATATTCTCGACGACGGCGGCAGGCTTTGGCTGATCGATTTCGAATATGCCGGCTTCAATACGGCGATGTTCGACCTTGCCGGCGTCGCCTCGAACGCGGGCATGAGCGACGAGGAATCCTTCGCCTTCCTGACCGCCTATTTCATGAAGGAACCGGACGAGGCGATCCGCCGCTCGCACGCCGCCATGCAATGTGCCTCGCTGCTGCGCGAGGCGATGTGGAGCATGGTGTCGGAGCTCTATCTCGACGCCCCGGGCATCGACTACGTCGCCTACACCGAGGAAAACCTGGCGCGGCTCGACGCGGCGCTGGAAAACTACCGGATAAAATACGGGATCCTGAAATCATGACCTTGCCTAGCCAGGCCGAGATCGTCGTCATCGGCGGCGGCATCATCGGCTGTTCGACGGCCTATCATCTGGCGCGTGACCACAAGGCCGACGTGGTACTGCTCGAACAGGGCAAGCTGACCTCGGGCTCGACCTGGCATGCCGCCGGCCTGGTCGGCCAGTTGCGCTCGTCGGCCTCGATCACGCGGGTACTGAAATACTCGGTCGACCTCTACAAGGGGCTGGAAGCCGAAACCGGTCTTGCCACCGGCTGGAAGATGACGGGGTGCCTCAGGCTCGCCACCAATGCCGACCGCTGGACCGAATACAAACGGCTGGCGACCACGGCGAAAAGCTTCGGCATGGACATGCAGCTGCTGTCTCCGGCGGAGGTCAAGGCGATGTGGCCCTTGATGGAGACCGGCGATCTCGTCGGCGCCTCCTGGCTGCCGACCGACGGCCAGGCGAGCCCTTCCGACATCACGCAGTCGCTGGCCAAGGGCGCGCGCATGCACGGCGCCAATCTCTACGAGGACGTGCGCGTCACGGGTTTCGAGATGAAGGGCGACCGCATCACGGCGGTGAAGACCAATCAAGGCGACATCGCTTGCGACAAGGTGGTGAACTGCGCCGGGCAATGGGCGCGGCAGGTCGGCGCGATGGCCGGCATCAACGTGCCGCTGCAGCCGGTCAAGCACCAGTATATCATCACCGAGAAAATCGCGGGGCTGGCAACCGACGCGCCGACGCTGCGCGACCCCGATCGGCGCACCTATTTCAAGGAGGAGGTCGGCGGGCTGGTGATGGGCGGCTATGAGCCGAACCCGCAAGCCTGGACGACCAATCTTCCCGGGGGCGACGTGCCCAATGATTGGGAGTTCCGGCTGTTCGACGACGACTACGATCATTTCGAGCAGCACATGGCGCAGGCGATCGCGCGGGTGCCGGCGCTGGAGACGGTCGGTGTCAAGCAGATGATCAACGGATCGGAAAGCTTCACGCCGGACGGCAATTTCATCCTCGGTGTGGCGCCCGAATGCGCCAACATGTTCGTCGGCGCCGGCTTCAACGCCTTCGGCATCGCCTCGGGCGGCGGCGCCGGCTGGGTGCTGGCGCAATGGGTGGTCGACGGCGAGGCGCCGCTCGACCTTTGGGTGGTCGACATCAGGCGTTTTTCCAACCTGCACCGCGACCGGCAATGGGTGAGCGAACGTACGCTGGAAGCCTATGGCAAACATTACGCGATCGGCTTCCCGCATGAGGAATACACCAGCGGCCGGCCGCGCATCGTCTCCCCGCTCTACGACAGACTGAAAGACCATCGCGCCGTGTTCGGCTCCAAGCTCGGCTGGGAACGGCCGAACTGGTTCGCGCCGGAGGGCGTCGAGCCGAAGGACATCTATTCGATGGGCCGGCAGAACTGGTTCGCCGCCGTCGGCGACGAACATCGGCACGTGCGCGAGCATGTCGGTATCTTCGACCAGTCGTCCTTCGCCAAGTACGAGCTGAGCGGGCCCGACGCGGCGAGGGCCCTGGACTGGATCTGCGCCAACGATGTCGGCAAGCCGGTCGGCCGGCTGACCTACACGCAACTCCTCAACACGCGCGGCGGCATCGAGGCCGACCTAACCGTGTCGCGGCTGGCCGAGGAAAAATTCTATATCGTCACCGGCACCGGTTTCCGCACCCATGATGCCTCGTGGATCAGCGACCATATTGGCCACGGCCTCGATGCACAGCTCGCCGATGTCACCGAGGACTTCGGCACGCTGTCGCTGATGGGACCGCGCGCCCGCGACGTACTTTCGGCGGTGACCGATGCGGATGTGTCGAATGCCGGCTTCCCGTTCGGCCATGTGCGCGAGATCACAATAGCCGGTCACACGGTCCGGGCGCTGCGCGTCACCTATGTCGGCGAACTCGGCTGGGAACTGCATGTGCCGATCGCCGCCACCGGCGAAGTCTTCGACGTGCTGATGGCGGCCGGCGGGAAGCACGACATCCGGCCGGTCGGTTACCGCGCGCTGGAATCGCTGCGGCTGGAAAAGGGTTATCGCGCCTGGGGCTCCGACATCACGCCCAACGACACACCGCTGGAGGCTGGGCTCGGCTGGGCGGTCAAGCTGCGCAAGAACACCGACTTCGTCGGACGGCGCGCACTCGAGAAGGTTGGCGGCGAGTCCCTGAAGAAGTGCTTTGCCGGTTTCACGGTCTATGATCCGGAGATCGTGCTCGTCGGACGCGAGACCATCCTGCGCGATGGCCAGCCGGTCGGCTATCTCACCAGCGGCGGCTATGGCTACACGGTGGGAAAGAACATCGGCTACGGTTATGTGCGCAACGCCGACGGAGTAAGCGACCATTTTCTCGCCTCGGGCAGCTATGAACTTGTGGTGGCGATGGAGCGGACGCCGGCTCAAATCCATCTTGAGCCGCTATACGACCCGGCAATGGAGCGCGTGAAGGCTTAACTCACGCGCAAGGCGAGGCCACGGCTGGGGACGGTATCGGCCTCGCCTGGCATTGAGACATATGGTCGTGTTTCCTCGACCCGCGTGACCAGGCCTTGTGCCTCGAGTTCGGCGATGCGCGCGGCAAAACCGTGATCCCACAACGTGTTCTTGACCGTCAGCACGATCACCCCACCCGGCCGGCAGATGCGGATCAGTTCGTCCAGTCCCTCGGCGCCGACATGGCCGGAGGTAAAGACGCCGGCCGAGATGATGCCGGCATAGGTGCTGTCGGCAAATGGCAAGGCGCCGCCGAGCGCCAGGCAATGCAGCGCCGAATAGACGCCCTTGCGCGCGGCCTGATCCAGCATGCCTTGCGAGATATCCAGCGCCTCGACCTGGGGATAGCCGGCAATATCGAGCCACTCGCCGATCAGCCCGGTACCGGCCCCGGCGTCGAGCAGCGGGGCTGACCCGCGCGGCAGGTGGCGCGCGAGCAAAGCAAGGCAGATGGTCGGGTGGCGGTAGCCGGCTGCCGACATGTCGGCGTCGTAGGTTTGCGACCAGCGGTCGTACAGTGCGGCCACCTCTTCCGGGCGCTTGGCCGCGTAGACCTCGCCGAGCGCACCTTGATGTTTGCTGTCCGCCACTGTCCACCATCCCTCGTCTCGCCGCGATGATAGCCAAACGGCGAAAATTGTGGAACCGTGCAGCCGAGAAATAACGCGTGGGGACGCAGGCATGGGGACAGACGAGGCGCGGGCAAAACTTGCCGCCATTCCGGTACTGGCCGGCTATACTGGGCCGCTGGAACGGCTCGGCGGCTTGACCAACCTCGTCTTCAAGGCCGGCGATTACTGCCTGCGTATTCCAGGCAAAGGCACCGAGGAATACATCAACCGCGCCAACGAGGCGATTGCCGCGCGTGAGGCGGCAATCGCGGGGGTAAGTCCTGAAGTGCTGCATGCCGACGCCGCCAGCGGCCTGATGGTGACGCGCTACATTGCCGGCGCCGAGACGATGTCGCCGGAGAAATTCAGGGAGCGGCAGGGCAGCCCGGCCCGAGCGGCCGAGGCCTTCCGCAAGCTGCACGCGTCCGGCGCGGTGTTCCCCTTCCGCTTCGAACTGTTTTCGATGATCGACGACTATCTCAAGGTGCTGTCGACCAGGGATGTCGCCCTGCCCGCCGGCTATCATGACGTGGTGCGCGAGGCCGAGAGCGTACGCTCGGCCTTGGCCGTCCGCCCCTTGCCTCTCGTCGCCTGCCATTGCGACCCGCTGTGCGAGAATTTCCTCGACACGGGCGAGCGGATGTGGATCGTCGACTGGGAATATTCGGGGATGAACGACCCGCTCTGGGACCTCGGCGACCTCAGCGTGGAAGGCAAGTTCGACGCCGCCCAGGACGAGGAGCTGATGCGCGCCTATTTCGGCGGCGAGGCGAGGCCGGCGGAGCGCGGCCGCATCGTCATCTACAAGGCGATGTGCGATCTGCTCTGGACGCTGTGGGGGCTGATCCAGCTTGCCAACGAAAATCCCGTCGACGATTTCCGCGCCTATGCCGACGGCCGCTTCGCCCGCTGCAAGGCGCTGATGGAGACAGAGGAGTTTTCGCGGCACCTGGCGGCGGTACGCAAGGGCTAGGCACCAGAAATCTGGCCCCTAGTTCACGCCTTTCGGCACGTTCTCCGGCGGCACCGTGGTGTCGACCACCTTCTGGCGGTGGAAGATGAACATGCCGGCCACGACGATGATGCCCGAGCCGATCAGGATGCGCGGACCGGGAACGTCGCCGAAGAACACCAGCCCGAACACCACCGCCCACAAGAGCAGCGTGTAGTGCAGCGGCGCCAGCGTCGAGGCCGGCGCCAGTTTCAGCGCCCTGGTGATCATCAGATGCGCCCCGCAGGAAACGATGCCGAGCAGCAGCATGGCGCCGAAATCAAGCGCAGACGGCGTCTTCCAGGCCCCGATGGTGAGGGCGCCGCCAACCGCCAGCGTGCCGATCGTCTGCCATGTCACCAGATTGGTGTCGCTGGTGCCGCGCAGGCGTCGGTTGAGGATGATGGCGAAGGCGAAGGCAAGGCTGCCGACAAGTGCGAAACTCGATGACAGCGAAAACGCGGCAGAGGACGGTTTCAGCATGATGACCACACCGCAGAAGCCGAGCAGGATCGCCACCCAGCGGCGCCAGCCGACCTTTTCGCCAAGCAGGAAATGTGACAGCGCCGCCACATAGATCGGCCCGGCCATGTAGAAGCTCATCACATCGGCAAGCGGCAGGTAGACGACGGCGGCGTAGAACAAGGCGGTGTCCAGTGTCGTCGCCACCACGCGCAGGATCTGCAACCCTGGCCGCTCCAGCTGGAACAGTCTGCCGGCGCCCTGGTTGGCGATCATCGGACCCAGCACGAAGAAAGCGCCGATCGAGCGGATCAGCACCACCTGGCCGACGGAGAAACTGGCGACCAGCCACTTGCCCATCGCATCATTGAGCGCAAACAGGAAGTCGCCGGCCAGCATCAGCAGGATGCCGGCCAGGAGGACATTCTTGATTGTGGAATTCCGCGCCACGGGTTGCGTCATGCCTGCCCCGATTCCTCCCTCGCCCGAGCCGCGTCGTAGACGGAAGCGCCGGCTTTGACGAGGAGAAATCGGGAAATAGGTAAGACCAGCGTCGGGAATCGGCTGTATCTAGGTGGATATGTGCCTGCGATTCACCTGCGACGGCCTGCCGGAGATCGAAAGCCTGGTATCCTGCCTCGTCCGCTCCGCCACCACCTTGCCCCTGGCAATGACGCAGATGCGCTCGGCGCGCAGGCGCAGAGCCTCGATCGGATTGCCGGCATCGAGGATCACCAGGCTGGCGCGCTTGCCGACGCCGAGGCCGAGATGGTCGAGGCCCATGATCGCGGCATTGACGTTGGTGACCATGTCGAAGCAGCGCGCCATGTCGGCGGGGCTCGACATCTGGGCGACATGCAGGCCCATGAAGGCGACGTCGAGCATGTCGGCGGTGCCCAGCGAATACCAGGGATCGAGCACGCAATCCTGACCCCAGCCGACACGGATGCCCAGCGCCAGCATCTCCTTGACCCGCGTCATGCCACGCCGCTTCGGGAATGTGTCGTGGCGGCCCTGCAGCATGATGTTGATCAGCGGATTGGGGATCGCGGAAACGCCGGCTTCGGCGATCAGCGGCAGAAGCTTTGAGACGTAGTAATTGTCCATCGAATGCATCGAGGTGAGGTGCGAACCGGCCACCCTGCCCTGCAGGCCGAGGCGCTGCGCTTCATAGGCGAGCTGTTCGATGTGGCGCGACAGCGGGTCGTCGGTCTCGTCGCAATGCAGGTCGACCATGAGCCCGCGTTTTGCCGCGATCTCACACAGTTCGGTAACCGAGCGTGTGCCGTCGGCCATGGTGCGCTCGAAATGCGGAATGCCGCCGACGATGTCGACGCCAATGTCCAGCGCGCGAATGGTGTTTTTTCGTGCCGTCGGCGAGCGATAGAAGCCGTCCTGCGGGAAGGCCACCAATTGCAGATCGATATAGGGTGCGACGATTTTCTTGACCTCCAGCAGCGCCTCGACGGCCAGCAGCCGGTCGTCGCAGACGTCGACATGGGTTCGGATGGCGAGCAGCCCCATCGACACCGCCCAGTCACAATAGGCGAGCGCCCGGTCACGCACGGCCTCGTGCGTCAGGAGCGGCTTCAGTTCGCCCCATAGCGCTATGCCTTCGAGCAGCGTGCCCGACGCGTTGATACGCGGAAGGCCGTAGGAGAGCGTCGCGTCCATGTGGAAATGCGGATCGACGAAGGGCGGTGACACCAGATTGCCATGGGCGTCGACCTCGGTCCGCGCGGAACCGTCGAGCTTCGGCTCGATCGCGGCGATCGTCTCGCCGCTGATGCCGATGTCGGCGATGCCGCCATCCGGAAGCGTGCCGCCGCGCACAATAAGATCGAAATCCATCTGTCATCATCCTGCTTGAAGAATCACTGCCGCATCGTGTCTCAAAAGACACCCCGCCGCAGCGGTTTCTTTCCATGGCGGCGAAAGGTTCCCTCCGGCGGCATCTCCCTCTATAAGCCGCCTTCGTCATCCCGGCATCAAGGATCAGCCGTTGTTTCGCTTCTTCCGCTCGACGGAGAACCAGCGCCTCGTCGCAAGGCTGCTCCGGGAATCGTTCCGGCAACACAGGGCCGGCTACGCCGCCGCCATCCTGTCGATGCTCGTGGTGGCCGGCATGACGGCCGCCAGTGCCTGGATCCTGCGTGAAATCACCAATGAATTCGTCATCGATAAACGGGTCGACCGCGTCAATATGATCGCCGTGGCGGTCGCCGGGATCTTCATCGTCAAGGGCATCGCCAATTTCGTCCAGGCCTATTTCATGAGCCGCGTCGGCAACGCCATCATCGCCGAACGGCAGCGCAAGATCTATGACCGCATCCTGGCGCAAGGCATCGAATTCTACCATTCGACCTCGTCGTCCGACCTGATCACCCGCATGACCAACAATGCCCAGGCGGCGCGCAACGTGCTCGACCTCATCGTCACTTCCTACGTGCGCGATCTGGTGACGCTGGCTGCCCTGATTGGGGTCATGGTCTGGCAGCAGCCGGCGCTGTCGCTGATCTGCTTCGTCGTCGGTCCGTTGGCCATCTATGGCGTCAACCGCATCCTGAAGCGCGTGCGCAAGTTCGCCGCCATGGAGTTCCGGTCGGTCGGCCAGATCGTGCAGGTGATGCAGGAAACCGCGATCGGCGTGCGCGTGGTCAAATCCTTCAACCTCGAAGGCCTGATGCGCAAACGCATGTACAGGGCGGTGGCGGACGTCGAGGATCGGGCCAACAACATCGCCGCGCTGGAAGCGGTGACCAATCCGGTGATGGAAACGCTGGCCGGCCTGGCGATCGCCGGCGCCGTCATGGTCAGCGGCTTGCTGGTCCTGCAGGGCGGCCAGATGCCTGGCAACATCATGGCCTTCATCGCCGCGCTGCTGCTTGCCTATGAGCCGGCAAAGCGCCTCGCGCGGGTGCGCATATCGCTGGAAAGCGGCATTGTCGGCGTGCGCATGATGTTCGAGCTCGCCGACCAGCCGCTGACATTAGCCGAGAAGCCGGATGCGAAGCCGCTTCGGGCCGGACCGGGCGAGATCCGGTTCGATGCCGTCAGCTTCGCCTATCAGAACGGTCCGCCGGTGTTGGACCGGTTCGACCTGACCCTGGCGCCCGGCAAGATGACGGCGCTGGTCGGCCCCTCCGGCGGCGGCAAGTCGACGATCCTGAACCTCATCATGCGCATGTATGACCCGAAGAGCGGCAGGGTGCTGCTTGACGGCCAGGATATTTCCCATGCCACGCTCGCCTCGCTCAGGGAAAAGATCGCCTATGTCAGCCAGGATACGTTCCTGTTTGCCGGCACGATCATGCACAACATCCGGCTTGGGCGCGAGGACGCGACCGACGACGAGGTGATCGCCGCGGCCAGGGCTGCCAACGCCCATGACTTCATCGTCGCGCAGGCGAAAGGCTACGAGACGGATGTCGGTGAGAATGGCGGCCTTTTGTCGGGCGGCCAGCGCCAGCGCATCTCGATCGCGCGCGCCATGCTGCGCAATGCCGAAATCCTGCTGCTGGACGAGGCAACCAGTGCGCTCGACGCCGAGTCGGAAGCGCTGTTCCGCGACGCGCTGCAACAGCTGACGGAAGGGCGCACCACAATCGTCATCGCACACCGCCTCTCGACCGTGCACCAGGCCGACACGATCGTGGTGCTGGAAGCCGGCAAGGTGGTGGAAAGCGGGCCGCACAAGATGCTGCTCGGGCAAGGCGGGCTTTACCAGAAGCTGTATGAATATCAGCTGATGCCTTAATGTGGAGCGGCGCAAGTCGAGGACAGGTAGTCCTGCGGAGTTTGTGCCGCAGCGCCTGCCTGACGAGATTCGAACTTTACTCCGGCACGTGCCTCACCGCCCCCTTGTCGGCGCTGGTGGCGAAGGCGGCGTAGGCGCGCAGCGCCGTCGTCACCTTGCGCTTGCGCTTTTCCTGCGGCTTCCAGGCGTCCGCGCCCCTGGCCTCCATCGCCGCCCGGCGCGCATCGAGTTCCGCGTCATCGACGGCAAGGCGAATGGTGCGGTTCGGGATATCGATCTCGATCGTATCGCCCTCCTGCACCAGTCCGATCAGCCCGCCTTCCGCTGCTTCCGGCGAAGCATGGCCGATGGACAGGCCCGAGGTGCCGCCGGAGAAGCGCCCATCGGTGACCAGCGCGCAGGCCTTGCCGAGGCCTTTCGACTTCAGATAACTGGTGGGATAGAGCATCTCCTGCATCCCGGGGCCGCCGCGCGGACCCTCATAGCGGATGACGACGACGTCACCAGCCTTGATCTCATTGGCAAGGATCGCCTTGACCGAAGCGTCCTGGCTTTCGAAGACGCGAGCCGGTCCGGTGAATTTCAGGATCGATTCGTCGACGCCGGCTGTCTTCACGATACAGCCATCGAGCGCCAGATTGCCTTTCAGGACGGCAAGGCCGCCGTCTTTCGAGAAAGGCGTATTGGCCGAGCGGATGACGCCTGTCTCGCGGTTCATGTCGAGCTCGTCCCAGCGGCGGTCCTGGCTGAAGGCGACCTGCGTCGGCACGCCGCCGGGCGCGGCGAGGAAGAAGTCGCGCACATTCTGGCTCGAGGTGCGCGAAATATCCCAATGGTCGAGCGCTTCGCCGAGGCTCGCCGTATGCACGGTCGGCAGGTCGCGGTTGAGCAACCCGGCATTGTCGAGCTGGCCAAGGATCGCCATGATGCCGCCGGCGCGGTGAACGTCTTCCATGTGGACGTCGGACTTGGCCGGCGCCACCTTGCATAGCACCGGCACCCGCCGTGACAGCCGGTCGATGTCTTCCATGGTGAAATCGACCTCGCCCTCGTGCGCGGCGGCCAGAATGTGCAGCACGGTGTTGGTGGAGCCGCCCATGGCGATATCGAGCGTCATGGCATTCTCGAAGGCGCCCTTCGAGGCAATGCTGCGCGGCAATGCACTCTCGTCATCCTGCTCGTAATAGCGCTGGGCGAGATCGACGATGAGATGGCCGGCCTCGACGAACAGGCGCTTGCGGTCCGCATGCGTGGCCAGCGTCGAGCCGTTCCCGGGCAGCGACAGGCCCAGCGCCTCGGTCAGGCAGTTCATGGAATTGGCGGTGAACATGCCCGAACAGGAACCGCAGGTCGGGCAGGCCGAGCGCTCGATGACCTTGACGTCCTCGTCGGAGATCTTGTCGTCGGCGGCCGCAACCATGGCATCGACGAGGTCGAGCGCCTGCGTCTTGCCGGCCAGCACAACCTTGCCGGCTTCCATCGGGCCGCCGGAGACGAAGACGGTCGGGATGTTGAGGCGCAATGAGGCCATCAGCATGCCGGGCGTGATCTTGTCGCAATTGGAGATGCAGACCATGGCGTCGGCACAGTGCGCATTGACCATGTATTCGACGGAATCGGCGATCAGCTCGCGCGACGGCAGCGAATAGAGCATGCCGTCATGGCCCATGGCGATGCCGTCGTCGACGGCGATGGTGTTGAATTCCTTGGCGACACCGCCGGCCTTCTCGATCTCGCGCGCAACGAGCTGGCCAAGGTCCTTCAGATGGACATGGCCCGGCACGAACTGGGTGAAGGAGTTGACCACCGCAATGATCGGCTTGCCAAAATCGCTGTCCTTCATGCCAGTGGCGCGCCACAGGCCGCGGGCGCCGGCCATGTTACGGCCATGGGTGGTGGTGCGGGAGCGATAGGCGGGCATGAATTTTCCTTGGCTGTCTGGCTGCACTCGATGCGGCGCTGAATTTTGATCGCAGGGTTTATAGACCGCCAAGTATGGTCTGGCCACATTTTTGCAATGCGCCAGGTTCTCCTGAAAAAACGAGCGTCTCAGAAAAATTCGATGTCTATGTCGGGTCGGGCGTATCAGGGCCGTCCTTGGGCAGACGGCAAGAAATGGCACCATTCTCGGAGTCAGCCGTTTCATTGTAACAGCAGGAAGCAACCTAGGAGCACGACATGCAAAAGATCACCACCTGCCTGTGGTTCGACGGCCGGGCAGAAGAGGCGATGAATTTCTACGTCTCCATCTTCAAGAATTCGAAGGTTACGAGCGTTCTGCGTTGGCCCGAGGGTCACGCCGATGCGGGCAAAGTGCTGATGACCACGTTCGAGCTCGACGGCGTGCCGTTCCAGGCGCTCAATGGCGGACCGCAATTCAAGTTTAACGAGGCGATGTCACAGTCGATCGACTGCAAGACGCAGGAAGAGGTCGATTACTTCTGGGAGAAGCTTATCGAAGGTGGCGGCGAACCTTCGCAATGCAGCTGGCTGAAGGACAAATTCGGTGTGTCTTGGCAGGTCGTGCCGGAGCAGCTGCCGCGCCTGCTTCTGGATCCGGACAGGGCCAAGGCCGGCCGGGTGATGTCGGCAATGATGCAGATGAGCAAGATCGATATCGCTGAGATCGAAGCGGCGGCCAAGGGGTGATCATAAGAGTAGAGTAGTGAGTAGTTGCTAGTGAGTAGTGCGATGGGAGAACGAGGCGTACCTACTCACTACTCACTACTCACTAGAATCACGCCGCCTTGTCTCGCACCTGATAATCCTTGATCGTGGCGAAGCGGATCGCCTTCCAGCGTTCGGCTTCGTAGTTCAGCGAGAAGGCATGCTGGGCGAGGAAGACCGGGTCGTTGTCGAGGTCGCGGGCGATGTCGCCGCGATGCGCCTCGATGAAGCGAAGCACCTCGCCCTTGTCGTCGGCCGATATCCAGCGGCAGATGGAAAAGCGCGACATCTCGAATTCGACCGGCAGCGTATATTCGAAGTTCAGCCGCTCTTTGAGCACATCGAGCTGGAGGGCGCCGACGACACCGACGATGGCCGGCGAGCCGTCTTCCGGCGAGAACAGCTGGACGACGCCCTCCTCTGCCATCTGGTGCAGCGCTTCCTTGAGCTTTTTCGCCTTCATCGCGTCGCCGAGACGGACGCGACGCAGGATTTCCGGGGCGAAGTTGGGCACGCCGCGAAACAGGATTTCCTCGCCTTCGGTCAACGTGTCGCCGATGCGCAGCGTGCCGTGGTTCGGAATGCCGACGACATCGCCGGCAAACGCCTCGTCGGCGGTGACGCGGGTGCGGGCAAAGAAGAATTGCGGCGCCGAGAGTGACATCGGCTTGCCGGTGCGCACCAGCTTGGCCTTCATGCCGCGCTCGAGCTTGCCCGAGCAGACGCGCACGAAGGCGATGCGGTCGCGGTGATTGGGATCCATGTTGGCCTGGATCTTGAAGACGAAGGAAGTCATTTTCTCCTCCGTCGCCTCGATAGTGCGGGTATCGGCCTCCTGCGCGCGCGGCGGCGGGCCAAAGGCGCCAAGCGCCTCGATCAGGTCGCGCACGCCATAATTGCGCAGCGCCGAGCCGAAATAGACCGGCGTCAGATGGCCCTCGCGAAAGGCCTCGATGTCGAGCGGACGGCAGGCTTCTCGCGCGAGCTCGAGTTCCTCGATGAAGGCCTCGCGCTCGTTTTCCGGCAGAAGGCCGGCAACGCGGTTGGAATCGGGACCGTTGACGGGGGTGCGTTCCTTCTCGTCATCGCCCTTGCGCACGGCGTTCAGCGCCAGGTGATAGGTACCGGAGAAGGTCTTGCCACGGCCGATCGGCCAGGTGATGGGCGCGGTGTCCAGCGCCAGCTTCTGCTCGATTTCGTCCAAAATCTCGAACGGATCGCGGCTTTCACGGTCCATCTTGTTGACGAAGGTGATGATGGGGATGTCGCGCAGCCGGCAGACCTCGAACAATTTCAGCGTGCGCGGCTCGATGCCCTTGGCGGCGTCGATGACCATGACGGCCGAGTCGACCGCCGACAGCGTGCGATAGGTATCGTCGGCGAAATCCTCGTGGCCCGGCGTGTCGAGCAGGTTGAAGACGTTGTCCTCATATTCGAAGGTCATCACCGAGGTGACGACCGAAATGCCGCGCTCGCGCTCGATCTTCATCCAGTCGGACCGGGTCTGGATACGGTCCTTCTTGGCCTTCACCTCGCCGGCAAGCTGGATGGCTCCGCCGAACAAAAGCAGCTTTTCGGTCAGCGTCGTCTTGCCGGCGTCGGGGTGGGCGATGATCGCGAAAGTGCGGCGGCGCGCCACTTCCTCTGGGATAGTTTCGGGCATTCTCTTGGGATTTCCGTGTGACAGGCCGGGCTTCTAGCAGCGCAGCGCCGGGCTGTCGACCGGTCCGGCGGCGTGAACACCGCCGGTTGCGGGGCTTGCTTCAGGCTGGCTCGTTCAAGCGGCCTGCCTGAACGACCCCCGGAAGCCATCCGGCATGGCACTGCCGCGCCGCGAGATGAAAGGCAAGGGCCGTGCCCCAATCCTGGGCGACCAGCACCATGTCCTGGATGCCGAGCGCGTCGAGGAAGGCCTCGAGATAGCGCACATGGTCGAAGAAGCGATGATGTCAAGATGCATAATTTTGCGCTGCCAATGTTGGCAACGGGCCCCCGGAATGGCACTGGGATGAACCGTCCCCCGATCACGAGGCAAAGGAGCGACCATGACCGAGGCGAAACAAGTGATCGTCATCGGCGCCGGCATCATCGGTGCCTCCATCGCATGGCATCTGACCAAGGCCGGGGCGCGGGTGACGGTGATTGCCGACAGCAAAATCGGTGGTGTCGCAACGCCGAACTCGTTTGCCTGGATCAATGCAAGCTGGGGTAACCCGGAGCCGTATTTCCGGCTGCGCACCCGCGCCATGGCTGAGTGGGCTCGCCTAGCGCGGGACCTGCCCGGCCTGCCGCTCAATTGGTGCGGCGGCCTGTGCTGGGATCTGCCGGCGGCCGACATGGAGACCTATGCAGCGGAGCATTCTGAGTGGGGCTACGGAATCGAGCGCGTCGACCGCGGCGAGGTGGCGCTCATCGAGCCCAATCTCACCGAGCTTCCCGATTTCGCCCTGCATGTCGCAGAAGAGGGTGTCGCCGAGCCTGTCGCGGCCACCAAGGCACTGCTGGCCGATGCCGAACGGCGCGGCGCGCGAATCCTCTTCAGCACGGTGACGGCCCTTGTCCAAAGCGTCGGCAAGGTCACCGGCGTGGACACATCGCATGGACTGTTTGCCGCCGACGAGGTGGTGATCGCGGCCGGCGTGGGTTCGCCAGACATTGCCGCGACCGCCGGCATCAACCTGCCGATCGAGACACCGCCCGGGTTGATCGTCCACTCGCGGCCTTACAAGAAACTGCTCAACGGGCTGGTGCTGGCCGAGCGCCTGCACATGCGTCAGACCGCCGAGGGTCGAATCATCGCCGGCTCGGATTTCGGCGGCGCCGATCCCGGCATGGACGCCGAAGCCACGGCGCGTGAATTGTTCGCGGCCATGAAGGCCATGCTGCGCGACAGCGACGGGCTGGAGCTGGATTTCCACACCGTTGGCTGCCGGCCGACACCGATCGACGGCTTTCCGATCATCGGCCGCGCCAAAGGCAAGGAGGGTGTCTATATCGCGGTCATGCATTCCGGCATCACTCTGGCGCCAGCCATCGGCCTGTTCGCCACGCGCGAAATTCTTGATGGCAAGCGCGACACGCTGCTGGCGCCCTACGGATTGGATCGCTTCGCTCAATAGCCGGGCGGACGGCGAAAGCCGCTGGTCAAGGGCATCATCGCCCTGGCGATGCCGAGCAGCCGCGCCTCCGACCAGCGTTTGCCGACCAATTGCAAGCCGATCATCACGCTGCACGCCATGATTGAGGTCGTCACTCTACGGCGCCCCCTTTGTCCTGCCGGACATCTCCCCCACGGGTGGGGAGATTGGCAGTTTCGGCGCTTCGCTCTGTCCTGCAACGCTGGGGATTGGCGAAAGCCATTGAGGCATCCGATCTCCCCCCTTGTGGGGGAGATGTCCGGCAGGACAGAGGGGGGCGCTGTCCCGCGACGTTATTCAATGCGGCGAAAGCCTATCCAACCAGCGCCAGTTTTGCCGCGACCGGAGCGAATGGATGTATGTCGATGCCATCCCTGGTCATGGTGACGAAGCTCGATGGCGGAATCGCCTGCCAGTCGCCGCCCTCGCGATCGAAGGGTTCGGAGACGATGCAGCGGCCGGCCCCTTTGCGGAAAATGGACGTGTAAAGCGTCGGAGCCTGGCCATCGGTGGCATAGCGCACCGCATACAATGCCTGTCCGTCGGAGAAGGCGGCGGTCAGTTTCAGCGCCGGCTCGAGACCGGCACGACGCGAGGCTTCCAGCACCCGGCTGGTGGCGCGCGAGACGGCGCCTTGCGGGTCGGCCGAAAGACCCTCGTCGATCATGAGCAGAAAAAAGAGTTCGGAATCGGTGGTGCCTTCGCGCTGGTCGAAAACGGCGTCGGACAGCGAGTTCTCCAGCGCGCGGCGGATTTTTTCGAAACCGCCGATCTGGCCGTTGTGCATGAACGACCAGCGTTCTGAGATGAACGGATGGCAGTTCATGCGGCTGGTGGCGCTGCCGGTCGAGGCCCTGACATGGGCGAGGAACAGGCTGGACTTGATCTGCCGGCACAGGCTTTTCAGATTGGGATCGGACCAGGCCGGCAGGATATCGCGGTAGAGGCCGGGTTCTGGCCTCTCGCCATACCAGGCAAGGCCGAAGCCGTCGCCATTGGTGGGCGACTTCGCTTCCTGGGCGCAATGGCTCTGGGCGATCAGCGAGTGACAGGGCGCCGTGAGGATGTCTTCGAGAAAGACCGCTTCACCGAGATAGGCCGCCCACCGGCACATCGCTTCTGTCTTCCTCTAGGCGCGATCCGGAAGAGCAGCGGGCTCGTTGATCGCGTGCGTGCCTCTGTTGTGCGTCCGCTCGTAGAGCTCGCGAATGATTCGGCTGGCGGTAGTCTCGAAGAGAAATGGCAAGAAAGCGTGAACAAAAGCTGCTCCCGCCGCCATCAGCAGGCGCGAGGAAAACCAGGCGGCGAAGGCCATATGGCTGAAATAGGTTTCGCCGACCTTGGCCGGATGAGAGGTGAAAATCCTTGCGACCGACATGCTGTTTCCCCTTCAGCGCTTTTCGTTTCGATATGAGTATCCTGACACGCCTCACCGGTTCATTGGTCCCAAAATATCCTTGTATTTTGCTATTCCTTGGGACAAATATCCCAATATGAGCTTTGACATCGACGAAATTGATCGAAAACTGCTCGCCGAATTGCAACGTGACGGCACGCTGTCCGTCGACCAGCTGTCGGAGCGCGTGGCCTTGTCGCGCAATGCCTGCTGGCGTCGCGTCAAGCGGCTGGAGGAAGATGGCGTCATCACCGGCCGCGTGGCGCTGGTCGATGCCGAGAAGCTCGGGCTGGGCCTTTCGGTGTTCATCCTGATCCGCACATCCAATCACGACCCCGACTGGCTGCAGAAATTCCGGGCGGCGGTGACCGGTCTTTCCGAGATCATCGGGGTCTACCGGATGTCCGGTGATCTCGACTATGTGCTGCGCGCCCGCGTCGCCGACGTGAAAGCCTATGACCGGCTCTACCAGCGGCTCATCGCCAAGGTGGCTTTATCCGATGTCTCCGCCTCCTTCGTCATGGAGGAGATCAAGGAGACGACGGTGGTTCCTATGGAACTCCGCTAGGCCACAGTGATGCCTGAAAGAAAGCCGTTGATAGCGCCGCGGTCGAGTTGACCGAATCGACATTCGCGCCGATAGGATCGATTTTATGCGCGCAGCCCTTCAAACACCGTCCGTCATCGGTCCCACCGTCGGCTTCGTCAGGCTGCCGCATGGCGAGGGGCTTCCGCTTCCCGCCTATGAAAGCGCCGGCGCCGCCGGCATGGATTTGCGTGCGGCGGTGCCTGAAGACCGGCCGCTTCTGATCCTGCCGGGCAAGCGCGCCTTGGTAGCGACGGGGCTGATCCTGGAAATCCCCGAAGGCATGGAAGGCCAGGTGCGGCCCCGCTCGGGCCTTGCCTTCAAACACGGCCTTACCGTCCTCAATTCACCGGGCACGGTCGACAGCGATTATCGCGGCGAGGTGAAGGTGCTGCTGGTCAATCTCGGCGACGAGGATTTCGCGGTGACGCGCGGGATGCGCATTGCCCAGATCGTTTTCGCCGCGGTGACGCAGGTGGCGGTTGAAGAGCGTTCGCTGGCCGGCGGGACGGCGCGTGGCACAGGCGGATTCGGATCGACCGGCACCGCCTGATGCCTGGCTGTGTTTCGGCACAGTGAACCGTTTTGCCGGGCAGACTGATCCAACATGACTGAAACACGCCCCCTGCCGAAGCTCGTCATCTTCGACTGCGACGGGATCCTGGTCGATACCGAGAACCTCGCCAACCGGCGCCTGGCCGAATGGCTGAGCGACGCCGGTTTTCCAACGACCTTCGAATATTGCCGCAAGAACTTCTCCGGCCGCAGCATGGTCTCGGTGCAGAAGGAGATCGAAGAGACGACCAGCGTCAGGCTCGGCGCCGATTTCGTCGAGCGCTGGAATGCCGGCCTGCCGGATCTGTTCGCTCACGGTGTCGAGGCGATCCCTTATGTCCGGGAGTTCATCGAGGCGGTCCGCGCGGCCGGCATCGCTTATTGCGTCGCCACCTCGGCCAGGATCTCCAAGATGCACATAACGCTTGGCCAGACCGGTCTGTTGCCGCTGTTCGAACATGCCATGTTCAGCGCCACCATGGTGTCGCGCGGCAAGCCGTTCCCCGACCTGTTCCTGCATGCGGCCAAAACGATGGGCTTCCCACCCGCCGACTGCATCGTCATCGAGGACAGCGTCGCCGGCACGCAGGCCGGCATCGCCGCCGGCATGCGCGTGTTCTCCTATCATGGCGACCCCTATTCGGACCGCGATGGCTTGATCCAGGCCGGCGGCATCCTGTTCTACGACATGCGCGAACTCGCCGGGCTGGTGCCGATCCATTGATCCGCTGCACTGGACGCCACAAAGCGCTGTGCTACCTTCCCCGCGCCCGACAATGAGGCGCCGCCATGCCAACGTACCTGCTCATTCCCGATCTGGCGGAGAAGGACGGTTTCCATGTCGGCTCCGTGCCTGTCGACATGCGCCACATCGACACTTTCGAGAAATTGGCAGCAGAGAACGAGAAACGCTTCTGAACCAACCGCATTCGTTTGCCCGGCCGCAAACAGCGCGGTAGCATCCGCCCCAATACTCGTTATGGGGGAGCATTCATGGACAAGGGCAAGATTTTTCGCGACCTGCATGCCTCGACCTTCGTCATGCCCAATCCCTGGGATCCGGGCACGACGAAGCTGCTCGGATCCTTCGGCTTCAAGGCACTGGCCACCACCAGCGCCGGCTTTGCCTTTTCGCGCGGCCTGCCGGATGGGGCCATGACCTTCGACCAGATGATCCATCATTGCCGCGAGGTGACGGGCGCGACCGACCTGCCGGTCTCGGCCGATCTCGAGAAGGGCAAGGGGGACAGCGCCGAGCAGGCCGCCGAAACCATTTTCGCGGCGGAAGCGGCCGGGCTTGCCGGCTGCTCGATCGAGGATCACACCGGCGATCCTGAAAAGCCCATCTACGAGTTTTCGCACGCGGTCGAGCGCGTCGCCGCAGCGGTGGAGGCGGCGCGGGCGCTGAAGCGCGACTTTGTCTTCACGGCGCGGGCCGAGAATTTCCTCTGGGGCAAGTCCGATCTCGACGACACGATCAAGCGGCTGCAGGCGTTCGAAAAAGCCGGCGCCGACGTGCTCTATGCACCTGGTATCGGCGATGTCGAGATGGTGCGGACCTTGTGTTCGTCGGTCGGCAAGCCGGTCAATGTCATGGCGAGGCCCGGCTTCACCATCGCCGACCTCGCCATGGCCGGTGCCAAGCGGATTTCGCTTGGGCCATGGCTGACCAATTTCGCCTACGGCATGCTGGAGACGGCGGCGCGCGAGATCCAGCAGGACGGCACGTTCGGCTTCACCCGCGCCGCCATGCCGTTCGGCAAGCTGCAGGCGCTGTTCGGCAAATCCCAGGGCTAGAATGAGTTCGGCCGCATGAACCTTACCGTTGTCGACATGCATACGGGTGGCGAGCCGCTACGGATCGTCACGGGCGGTTATCCCGCTATCCCCAAGGGCACCATCCTGGAGAAGCGCGCCTATGTGCGGGACCATCTCGACCATTTGCGCAAGTTGCTGATCTTCGAGCCGCGCGGCCACTATGACATGTATGGCGCTTTGCTGGTCGAGCCCGATTTGCCCGGCGCCGACCTCGCGGTGCTGTTCATGCACAATGAGGGCTATTCGACCATGTGCGGCCACGCCATCGTCGCGCTCGGCCGCTACGCCGTCGATCAGGGGCTGGTGGCGAAGCAGGAGCCGTTCACAACCGTGAACATCGAGGCGCCGTGCGGCCTGGTCGTCGCCTCGGTCGCAGTCAGCGATGGCAAGGCCGGCGCGGTGTCGTTCGAGAGCGTGCCGGCGTTCCTGTTCGCCGGCGATCGACAGATCGAGTTGACAGGCTATGGCAAGATCGGTTTCGACATCGCCTATGGCGGCGCCTTTTACGCGCTGGCCGACTGTCATCAATTCGGGCTGGAGTTCGGCCACGACCGCGTGCGCGATTTCGTCGACGCGGCAACCACGCTGACGAACCGGCTGAAGGCCGAGTTTCCGCTGTCGCATCCCGATCATGATGACCTCGCCTTCCTCTATGGCACCATCCTGACCGATGGAAAGGACGCCTTTTCCGGAGAGGCCACCAGGAACGTCTGCGTCTTCGCCGAGGCGGAGGTCGACCGCTCGCCGACCGGTTCCGGCGTCACCGCCCGGCTGGCGGCCATGCATGCCAAGGGCGAGATCGCCGTCGGGCAGACGCGAACGTTCGAGAGCATCGCCGGCTCGCGCTTTTCCGGGGCGGTGGCGCGAGCAGCGCGAGCCGGCCCGCATGAAGCGATCGTCGCCCGCGTCGGCGGCCGTGCCTATTATTCCGGACGAGCCGAATTCATTGTCGAGCCGGACGACGAGTTGGGGCCGGGATTTCTGCTACGCTGAAGAGATTTAGCGCCGCGACGCGCGTGCGACTTCCCGCGCCGAGATCGCCTTGTGCAGATGCACCATCATGGCGGCGGCGAAGAGCGGCGTCAGCAGGTTGAGCAGCGGCACGGCGAGGAAGGCCGCGACAACCAGCCCGGAGAGAAACACCGTACCGGCATACCGCCTGCGCAGGGCCCGGGCCTCTTCTTCCCCGCGAAAGCGCATGGCGGCGAATTCGAAGAATTCGCGTCCGAGCAAATAGCCGTTGACGATGAAGAAGGCGGCGATGTTGATGCCCGGCACCAGCAGGAGCATCAGCGCCACGACGTTGCCCAGGATGACGATGCCGAAGAATTTTATCGCCAGCACCAGCGAGCGCAATACCGGCATGGCGCGTCCGGCCGGGTCGCCGGGATAATCGGTGCGCTCGACCACTTCGGCCACATCGTCGAGGAACAGGCCGGCGATCACCGCCGTGACCGGTGCGATCAGAAGCGCCATGCCGAACGCCAGCGCGATGGCCGCGACGATGCCGCCCAACCAGCCGGCCCAGGACGGCATGCCGGGCAACAATGTTTGCAGCCACGGCAGGGCAAGCCATTCGACAAGGCTGGTCAAGCCGAACCACAGGGCGACCAACGCCAGCAGGGTCAGGCCGAGCGTCTTGATGAACACGGCGCGAAACGGAGGCGAGAGCAGCTCAAGGGCCGCGGTGCGGGCAGCGTCGAAAATCACCGTGCTTCACCCCCAGGTCAGCGGACACAGCCACAAGGCAGGACGCCTCCGAGATAGGCGGGCGGCCCGCGAGCACAAGCGCGGGCCGTTGCTTGCCTTCGTATGTTCCCCAGATCTGCCTATCGGGCTAAGCCCGGCTTACGAACCGGTATGGTCATGGCCGCCACGCCGGCGACGACAAACCCCATGCCGAGCCAGGCCGTGGGCCCCAGGCTTTCGCCGAGGAAGACGGCGCCGATGCCGACGCCGATCGGCACCCGCAGATAGGCCTGAGACGTGGTGCCGACCGAACCCAGCGTGTGGATCAGGCGGAAATAGATGACGAAAGCCAGTGCCGTCGAAAACACGGACAGGCCGAGCAGGGCAAGGATGGAAGCCGTCGAAGGCGCCAGCGTCCATGGCTGGTCGACCGCCAGGCTGAGCGGTCCCAGCATGACAGCGCCGCACAGCATCGAACCGGCGGCGGGAAGCATCGGATCGAGGCCCTTGAAGCCTCGGCCGAAAATGGCGGCGCCCGCATAGCACACGGTTGCCGCGACGATGGCGATCTGTGCCCAGAGCTGGTGGCCGATGCCGCCAAGCGCCTGCGTGCCGACGATGAGGCAGATGCCGGCGATGCCGGCGCCAACGCCGACCAGCTTGCGCACGGTCACCGGCTCATGACGGGTGATGAGCGCCGTCAGCAGGAAGGTGAAGATCGGCGAGGTGGCGTTGAGGATGGTGGCAAGGCCGGCGTCGACCGAACGCTCGGCCGCGGCGATCAGCGTGAACGGGACGACGCTGTTGAGGCAGGCCTGGAAGGCGAAGCGGCGCCAGCTTGCCGCATCGCCCGGCATGGCAAGCCCGCGCCTGCGGATGATGGCGAACAGGATGGCGCCGGCGATCAGGGTGCGGGCCGCGATGAAGGTGATGGGCGGGATGGTCTCTACGCCGATCTTGATGAAGGTGTAGGAGGCTCCCCAAAGCACCGCCAGCACGCCGAGCAATGCCAGGTCGATGGTCGTGTTGTTTTTGGCAGGCATGGGCTCGCGCCTTGGGACCGTGATTGAACAGGCGCAGATGTAGGCGACATCGCGACGAAATGTTTCGGCCACGGTCGAATTGTCGTAGCGCCTGGCTGGCGCGGCAAGGACAGAAAATCGGTTGCCAGTTTTCAGGGTCATGCTGTAGACCCGCGCGGGCATGGCAAGAAGCCGGCCCGGGTTTTGGCGGAGACATTGATGCCGGATTATGACGTGCTTTGCATCGGCAATGCGATTGTCGACATCATCGCCCAGTGCGAGGAGGAATTCCTCGAGACCAACGGCATCATCAAGGGCGCGATGAATCTCATCGACACGCAGCGCGCCGAATTGCTCTACAGCCGCATGGGCCCGGCGATCGAGGCCTCCGGCGGCAGCGCCGGCAACACGGCGGCCGGTGTTGCCTCGTTTGGCGGACGCGCCGCCTTCTTCGGCAAGGTCTCCAGCGATGCGCTGGGCGAAATCTACGCGCACGACATCCACGCGCAGGGTGTCGCCTTCGACACCAAGCCGCTCCAGGGCGAGCCGCCGACGGCGCGTTCGATGATCTTCGTCACGCCCGATGGCGAGCGCTCGATGAACACCTATCTCGGCGCCTGCGTCGAACTCGGCCCGGAAGATGTCGAAGCCGACAAGGCGTCCGGCGCCAAGGTAACCTATTTCGAGGGTTATCTGTGGGACCCGCCGCGCGCCAAGGAAGCGATCCGGCAGACGGCGAAACTGGCGCACGCTGCCGGTCGCGAAGTATCTATGACCTTATCGGATTCGTTCTGCGTCGACCGTTACCGCGACGAGTTCCTCGACCTGATGCGTTCGGGCACGGTCGATATCGTTTTTGCCAACAGCCACGAGATCAAGTCGCTTTATCAGACGTCGTCGTTCGACGAAGCGCTGGCGCGGATCCGCAAGGATTGCAAGATCGCGGCGGTTACCCGCTCCGAAAAGGGCTCGGTTATCGTGCGTGGCGACGAGACCGTGATCATCCAGGCGACCGCCATCAAGGAACTGGTCGACACGACGGGCGCCGGCGATCTCTACGCCGCCGGTTTCCTGCATGGCTACACACAAGGACGCGACCTCCAGACCTGCGGCGATCTTGGCTCACTGGCGGCCGGATTGGTGATCCAGCAGATCGGCCCCAGGCCAAGGCAGAACCTGCGCAAAGAGGCCGAGCAGGCGGGGTTGCTGTAACAACGCCCTTTCTCTTCGCTCGCTGTTGGGGAAAGGAGGCAAGCGCGGACAGCTTCTCATCGTCGCGCAGTTGTCACATACCGCTCCTACACGCAAATGCGAGCGTGCCGTGACTGACATTTCGACATGCTAATCGGGGTGTGAAGCAATGCAGGACAGCAACCTGTCGGGTCGCTGCATCCGTTGCCGTCGCACTTTCCACTTTCCGCCGTAACCGTTCAACAACCGGCCGCGGCCAAGGGAGGAGAGCGCGCGGCCCAGAAAACAGATGCATGACAAGATTTCAGACCAAGACGACATTTCAGACCAAGACAACCGGCATCACGCAGGACGATTTCGCCGACATGGTGGCGGAAAGGGTCGAGCGTGCGCTTGCCCACTATGACGAAGCCATCAACGGCCCCACAATGGTCTCGGTCGGCAAGATCGCCGGCTCTATAGCGTCCGCCGTCACCTTGCTGTCGCCCAAGCACCAGCGCGCCATCGACGCCATCCATGCCGACCTTCCGGGCCTGGCCCAGAAATTCGTGCGGGCGCTGGCGGCGGAAGCCGCACGCCGCGGCGAAGCCGGCGCCATGACCGCCACGACGCTGTCGGCAGAGGCTGAAACAGTTGCCGCGCTCCCCCAGTCCGACGACCTCGAATCGATGCTGATCGAGGACTGGGCCGGCCGCGTCGCCGGCTCGACCTATCTGGAAGAGAACCTGCGCATCGCCCGCTCCACCCTGCACCGCTGGCAAAGGCGCGGCGACGTCATCGCTCTGCGCAAGGGTGGCCGCAAGCACGTCTTCCCGCTGGCGCAGTTCGTCGATGGCAGGCCGGTCGCGGGCATAAGCGACGTGCTGGAGCTGATCGGCAATCCGAGACTCGCATGGCTGTGGCTGACCCGTCCAGCGGCGCACCTTGATGGGCGTATTCCCATCGACCTGCTGCGGCGGGACCAGGCGGAGGAAGTCGTGGAGGCGGCGCGGGCGTTCGCGCCGGGGTGAAGTCGGCGCGCTGTCAGCCCTTTCGTTCCGCGAGCAGGCCGAGATAGTGCTGCAGCACCGCCGCCCCGGCAAGCGACGTGACATCGGCGTGGTCATAGGCGGGCGCCACCTCCACAACGTCGGCGCCGACAATGAGTGCCCGTGCCGGGAGATAGGCCGGGTCGAGGCAATCGATGTCGAAGGTCAGACGCGAGCCCGATCTTCCACGACCCGGCGCTTGCCGTCCGTGAGGCCGTGAATGGCGGCGGCGTGGCGCTGGCCGACAACATCATGGTCGAGGACCTGCTGGCCAGCGGCCAGCTGGTCGCGCCCTTCACGATCCGCCACGCAATTCCACAGAGCTACTGCCTGTGGCAGAAGCCGGGCAACCGCATTTCAATCAGCGTCAGGCTGTTCCGGGATTGGCTGCTGTCGGAGATCGCCAGCCACAAGCAGGTGATGCGGCTGGCGTGAGGCGTCCAACACGGGGGAAGCCCCTCAAGCCCCCGCCGTATAGGCGGCGATCGCCGCCATGTTGACGATATCGCTGTCCTTGGCATTCAGCGACACGATCTGCACCGGCTTGTTCAGGCCGACCAGCAGCGGGCCGATGACGGTCGAGCCGCCCAGTTCCTGCAGCATCTTGGTCGAGATGGAGGCCGAGTGGAAAGCCGGCATGATCAGGACGTTGGCCGGACCGGTCAGCCTTATGAACGGGTATTGCGCCATGGCGCGGGCGTTGAGCGCGACGTCGGCGGCCATTTCGCCGTCATATTCGAAATCGACGCGGCGCTTGTCGAGGATGCGCACGGCTTCCTGGACGCGCTCGGAACGTTCGCCCTGTGGATGGCCGAAAGTGGAATAGGCAAGCATGGCGAGCCTTGGCTCGTAGCCCATGCGGCGCGCGAAGCCCGCCGCTTCCTCGGCGATGTCGGCGATCTGCTCGGCGTTGGGCATGTCGTGCACGGCGGTGTCGGCGACGAGCACCGTCTTGCCGCGCGCGAGCACGATCGAGACGCCGATGACGCGGTGACCGGGCTTGGCGTCGATGACGCGCCTGATGTCGTCGAGCGCGGTCGAATAGTTGCGGGTCACGCCGGTGACGATGCCGTCGGCGTCGCCCAGCGCCACCATGCAGGCGGCGAAATGGTTGCGGTCATTGTTGATCAGCCGCTGGCAGTCGCGGAACAGGAAGCCTTTGCGCTGCATGCGCTCGTAGAGATAGTCGGTGTAGATCGAATTGCGGCGCGACAGGCGCGCATTGATGATCTCGATGCCTTGCTTGTTCAGGTCGATGCCAGCGTGCCTGGCGTTCTCCTTGATGACGTCGTCGCGACCGAGCAGGATGGCGGTGCCGAGCCGCTGGTTCACGTAGGAGACGGCGGCGCGCATCACCTGCTCCTCCTCGCCCTCGGCGAAGACGATGCGCTTGGGCTGGCGGCGCACGCGGTCGTAGATGCGCTGCAGCGTCGAGGCGATCGGGTCGCGGCGGGCGGAAAGCTCCTGCGCGTAACGGTCGAGATCGAGGATCGGCTTGCGGGCGACGCCCGAATCCATTGCCGCCTTGGCCACGGCGATCGGGATGGCCGAGATCAGGCGCGGGTCGAACGGCACCGGAATGATGTAGTTGGGGCCGAATTTCGGCCGGTTGCCCTGATAGGCCGCGGCGACGTCGTCGGGCACGTCCTGGCGCGCCAGTTCGGCCAGCGCGCGGGCGGCGGCGATCTTCATGTCGTCATTGATGGTGGTGGCCCTGACATCCAGCGCACCGCGGAAGATGTAGGGAAAGCCGAGCACGTTGTTGACCTGGTTGGCGTAATCCGACCGCCCGGTGGCCATGATGGCGTCGGTGCGGATCTCGGCCACTTCCTCCGGGGTGATCTCGGGATCGGGGTTAGCCATGGCGAAGATGATCGGGTTCTTGGCCATCGACTGCACCATGGCGGTGGTCAGCGCCCCCTTGGCCGAAAGGCCGAGGAAGACGTCGGCGCCGTCCAGCGCTTCGGCCAGGGAACGCGCCTCCGTCTTGACCGCATGCGCCGATTTCCACTGGTTCATGCCCTCGGTGCGGCCCTGGAAGACAACCCCCTTGGTGTCGCATAGGATGATGTTTTCTGGCGAAAAACCCATCGCTTTCATCAGCTCGATACAGGCGATGCCGGCCGCGCCCGCACCGTTGCAGACCAGCTTCGTGGTCTTCATGTCGCGGCCGGTTATTTCCAGCGCGTTGATCAGACCGGCGGCCGAGATGATGGCGGTGCCGTGCTGGTCGTCATGGAAGACCGGAATGTCCATCAGTTCGCGCAGGCGCTGTTCGATGATGAAGCACTCCGGCGCCTTGATGTCCTCCAGGTTGATGCCGCCGAAGGACGGACCGAGGAAGCGCACGCAGTTGATGAACTCGTCGGCATCCTCGGTGTCGACCTCGAGGTCGATGGAATCGACATCGGCGAAGCGCTTGAACAGCACCGCCTTGCCTTCCATCACCGGCTTGGAGGCCAGCGCGCCGAGATTGCCGAGGCCAAGAATGGCGGTGCCGTTTGAGATGACGGCGACCATGTTGCCGCGCGTCGTGTAATCGAAGGCCCTGGATGGGTCCTCGGCGATGGCGCGCACGGGCACTGCCACGCCTGGCGAATAGGCGAGGCTGAGATCGCGCTGCGTCGTCATCGGCTTGGTGGCGACGATCTCCAGCTTGCCGGGCCGGCCCATGGCGTGGAATTCGAGCGCTTCCTGCGCGCTGACGGACGGACCGTTGTTCTCGGTTTTCCTGGCCATGGTGCTTTTGATTTCCTCGCCGGTGCGGCACCTCCTTGAAGCGGGTACCTGTGTGCTTGCGAATTAAGACCACGGGCCGCCGCGTGTAAACCACGAAGCTGGGCAAAGCTGCTTCAAAGCGGATACGGCCGGTCAGAAGCCTTTCCGCGCCGTTCCCAATGTCGTGATTTCATCCGCATGCTGGCGGGCCGTTGCCCAGCGCCGCAGCGTCCTGGTTCCGGGAAACGGCCATTGCGTCAGCGGCGGTTGGCTGCTTCCCATCCTCTTCAACAGGTCGGACAGGAACACTGTGAGTTCCTCCCGTTGAGCCCGCACCTTGGCCAGCGTGCGGTTGCGAATCTCATCGCGGGGAATGGCGCGGTCGCGCAACGTCTCGACCGCGCGCCGGATCGCCGCCGGATCGGGCTCGGCGATGATGCAATAGTCCGGATCGAAAAAGACGTCCCGGCCGCCAAGACTGGGCGTGCTCACCACCGGCAACCCCGCCATCAGATATTCCATGCTGGAGCACATCGCCCCTTCCGCCGCCGACAGACAGAGCCCAACCGCGGCCTGGTTGTAGACGCGGTTGACCTCCTGCGGCGGCAGCCAGCCAGTCAGGCCATTGACGATCGGGTTGGCGATACGATGCAGCGGCGATTGCACCTGCAAGCGACGGATGAAGGCACGGTCGCCGGCCCGCGGCAGCTCGCCGATCGAAAAGGTAATGTGGGCGAGCCTTTCGATATCGAAGGCGAGGTGGTGGCGCTTGGTGTGCGAAATGCGGCCGTTATAGACCGCATCAAACTCGACAGAAATGTCCGGCAGTGGTCGAAATATGTCCTCGCTGACCATCAGATTGTGGTTGGAGAAGATCGCGGTTCCTCCGGCAGCAGTGACCAGACGACGCTCCTCTTGCGTGTTGCAAAGAAAGATCAGTTCGTGAAGCGAGAAGCTCTCACGGTACCAGGCGAGATCCCTGCCAAGCTTCGCGACGACATGGGGCCGCTCAAGCGTCCAACTCGGCATCAGCAGGAACACGGCGCGGCGCGAGGCCAGGCGACGGCCGATTGCCACCACTGAGTTGAGGGGGCGCTCGCCGCCGATCGGCGTGTAGATCAGCAGCGGATCGTGGCTGAGCACGTAAGCTGCAAGCCGAATGCCGCTATCCAGGTGGGACAACGGACCGCTGAGCGGCAGCGCGAAAGGAAGGCGCTTGGCTGCTACAAACTTAAGCCTGCCCAACCGTTGGCTGGCGTGCCGAGCTGTCATGAGCCAGAAGCGCTCGAGCGCCGAGTCGATCGGTCCCACCATCTCCTCGAACGTTTCGTGCCCGTCTTTGTCCATGACGTCCCCGCCATTATTGCCCAAGATGACAGATATTCGCGATCGCCGCGTCGGGCAATGCAGCTGAACAGCCGTTCCATGAAGACGGCTCGCGGTCTTCCCCTGCTTTTCGATGGCCTGGCATTAAACCCCGCCATCACATCTGCTAGCGTGCCGCGCCATGAACATGCACAGCCCGAACGAGCCCGACGCCGCCCCCGAGGCGATGACGCCGCCGCAGCCCGGCGTTGCCGCCGTCACACCGATGATGGAGCAGTTCATCGAGATCAAGGCGGCTAACCCGGATTCGTTGCTGTTCTACCGCATGGGCGATTTCTACGAGCTGTTCTTCGACGATGCCGAGAAGGCGAGCCGGGCGCTGGGCATCGTGCTCACCAAACGCGGCAAGCATCAGGGCCACGACATTCCAATGTGCGGCGTGCCGGTGCATGCGGCCGACGACTATTTGCAGAAGCTGATCAGCCAGGGCTTCCGCGTTGCCGTCTGCGAGCAGATCGAGGATCCGGCCGAGGCCAAGAAGCGCGGCTCCAAATCGGTCGTGCGCCGCGACGTGGTGCGGCTGGTGACGCCGGGAACCATCACCGAGGACAAACTGCTGGCGCCGTCGGAATCGAGTTATCTGATGGCGTTGGGTCGGGTGAAGGGCGGCAGCGAGCACAGCTTTGCAATTGCCTGGATCGACATCTCGACTGGTGCTTTCCGCGTCGCCGAGACCACCGCCGACCGGCTGCTGGCCGACATCTTCCGTGTCGATCCGCGCGAACTCATCGTCGCCGAGCCGGTGTTCCATGATCCCGACCTGAAGCCGGTGTTCGACGTGCTCGGCCGTGTCGCCAGCCCACAGCCGCCGAGCCTGTTCGATTCGGCCTCGGCCACGGGGCGGATTGCGCGTTTCTTCGAGGTGGCGACACCGGACAGTTTCGGCACGTTTTCGCGCGCCGAATTATCGGCGATCTCGGGCGCCATCGCCTACGTCGAGAAAACGCAAAAGGCCGAGCGGCCGCCGCTGTCGCGGCCCGAGCGCGAGGAGCAGGGCTCGACCCTGTTCATCGATCCGGCGACGCGCGGCAATCTCGAACTGCTGCGTACGCTGTCCGGCAGCCGCGAGGGTTCGCTGTTCAAGGCGATCGACCGCACGGTGACCGGCGGCGGCGCAAGGTTGCTCGCCGACCGGCTGATGGCGCCGCTGACCGACCCGGCGGCCATCGGCGCGCGGCTGGACTCCGTCTCGTTCTTCCGCTCCGAGGTCAGGCTTTGCCAGGCGGTGCGGATGAGCCTGAAGAGCGTCGCCGACATGCCGCGCGCCCTGTCCAGGCTGGCGCTCAACCGGGGCGGGCCACGCGATCTCGGCGCGCTTCGCGCTGGTTTCGAGGCGGCCGGTGCCATCGCCGAAACCTTTGCCGCGATCGCCCTGCCCCAGGAGTTGGCCGGCGCGATGGCCGCGATCAAGGCGCTGCCCAAGGCGCTTGCCCAACATCTCACCCAGGCGCTCGGCGACGAGCTGCCGCTGCTCAAACGCGACGGCGGCTTCGTTCGCGGCGGCTACCACCCGGACCTCGACGAGATGCGGGCGTTGCGCGACGAGTCGCGAAAAGTGATTGCCGGACTGGAGCGCTCGCTGATCGAGGAAACCGGCATCCGCTCCCTGAAGATCCGGCACAACAATGTGCTGGGTTACTACATCGAGGTGACGGCCAATCATCACGCCGTCATGACTGGCAGCGATGGCGCCAAGGCGCGCTTCATCCACCGCCAGACCATGGCCAACGCCATGCGTTTCACCACGACCGAACTCGCCGAACTCGAGACCAAGATCGCCAATGCCGCCGACCGGGCACTGAGCATCGAACTGGCCGCCTTCGATGCGCTGACGGGGGAGGCGGTCGGCGCGGCCGAGGCGATCCGCGCCGGCGCCGACGCGCTCGCCGTGCTCGACGTGTCGGCAGCGCTTGCGCTTCTGTCGGAAAGCGAGGCCTGGTGCCGGCCGGTGGTGGATTCCAGCCTCGCCTTCGAGATTTCAGGCGGGCGGCATCCGGTGGTCGAACAGGCGCTGCGCCGTTCGGGCGAAGGCCCATTCGTCGCCAACGATTGCGACCTCTCGCCGGAGGGCAATGCCAAGAACGGCGCGATCTGGCTGCTGACCGGCCCCAACATGGGTGGCAAATCGACGTTCCTGCGGCAGAACGCGCTGATCGCCATCCTGGCCCAGACCGGCTCCTTCGTGCCGGCGACATCGGCCCATATCGGCGTCGTCGACCGGCTGTTCTCACGCGTCGGCGCCTCGGACGACCTGGCGCGCGGCCGCTCGACCTTCATGGTCGAGATGGTGGAGACGGCGGCGATCCTCAACCAGGCCGGCGAACGGGCGCTGGTGATCCTCGACGAGATCGGCCGCGGCACCGCCACCTTCGACGGGCTGTCGATTGCCTGGGCGGCGGTGGAGTATCTGCACGAGAAGAACCGCTGCCGGGCGATCTTCGCCACCCACTTCCACGAAATGACGTCGCTCGCCGGCAAGCTGGCGCGGCTTTCCAATGTCACCATGCGGGTCAAGGAGTGGGAAGGCGACGTCGTTTTCCTGCACGAGGTCGGCAAGGGTGCCGCCGACCGCTCCTACGGCGTCCAGGTAGCCCGCCTTGCGGGCCTGCCGGAAGCGGTGGTCGACCGCGCCAAGGCGGTGCTGCACCAATTGGAGCAAGGCGAGGTCTCCGGCAAGACCAACCGGCTGGTCGATGACCTGCCGCTGTTTTCGGTGGCGATGAAGCGGGAAGCGCCAAAGCTGGTGAAGAGCGACGCTGTGGGCGCGGCACTCGGTGAGATCAATCCCGACGAGATGACCCCCAAGGAAGCGCTGGAGGCGCTTTACCGGCTGAAGGGGCTGGCGGAGAAATAGTCAGATCATTTCCAGTCCGCGCTTGCGCGTCGGTGGGGGGAATGCACGGCCGAGATCGGCGAGGTCATCGGCCGTAAGCTTTATGTCCAGCGCGGCAAAATTCTGGCGGACGTGCTCCTGGCTGCTGGCCTTGGGAATGGCGATAACGCCGTCCTGATGCATCACCCAGGCCAAGGCGATTTGCGCAGGGGTCGCATTGTGACGGGCGGCGATGGCGTCAAGCCTGCTGTTGCGCGCCAAAGCACCCTGCTCCACCGGCGAATAGGCCATCAGCGGAATGCCGCGCTGGCGGCTCCATGGTGCAAGGTCGAATTCGGGGCCGCGCCGGATCAGATTGTAGAGCACCTGATTGGTCTGGACATTGCCGCCCGAGCGCAAACCGGTGAGCTCTTCCATTTCATCGGTATCGAAATTGCTGACGCCCCAGTGGCGGATCTTGCCGGCCTTCTTCAGAGCCTCGAAAGCGTCGACGGTCTCGGCCAAAGGCACGCTGCCCGGCCAGTGCAGGAGATAAAGATCGATGCGGTCGGTGCGCAAGCGCTTCAGGCTTTTCTCGCAAGCCGCCGGCACGCCGGTGCGCGAAGCATTGGACGGCAGCACCTTGGAGACGAGAAAGAGTTCTTCGCGCCGGCCGGCGATGGCTTCGGCCACCACCTCCTCGGCGCCGCCGCTGGCATACATTTCGGCGGTGTCGATCAGCGTCATGCCGAGGTCCAGCCCAAGCTTCAAGGCATTGACCTCCCCGGCTCGACGGCGGGCATCCTCGCCCATTTTCCAGGTGCCCTGTCCCAGCACCTGGACGGCTTCGCCCGAAGGCAGCTTGGTGGTTCTTGTCGTCGTGGGCATGGGGGCTCCTGGGTAAGCGATCGAGGCGCATGGCATCACAAGCATACGGAGAAATCCAGGATGGAGCTCGGGTTCTCCGGTCGCCGCCGTTGATGCCTTACTTCACCGGATGGGCGGCGAGCCAGTCCTGCATCTGCTTGATTTCGGCTTCCTGCGCGGCGATGACGCGTTCGGCGAGTTTGCGGATTTCCGGATCCTTGCCGTTGGCCAGTTCGACCTTGGCCATGTCGATCGCCCCCTGATGATGCGGGATCATGCCGCGGACAAAATCGACATCGGCGTTGCCGGTATATTGGGAGGCCATCATGTCGGTATGCATCTTGTCCATCGCCGCCTTGTAGCCCGCCGTGGAAGGGCTTTCCGCCCCCATGGCCATGGCACCCATGTCGTGCTTCATCTCCTCGCTCTGCGCCGGCACGCTTTCGAGGAAGACGGCAAGCAGCATTCCGGCGCCCATCAGCAGCAGCACGAGTTTTTTAGCCAAGGTCATTCATGGTCTCCTGTCGGTTGGATTTCGTATCTGGGGGTTAATCTCACAGTTTCAACGTTCTCAGGCGCAATGCGTTTGCGATCACCGAGACCGAGGACAGGCTCATCGCCGCCGCCGCCAGCATCGGCGACAGTAGCGTGCCGGTGAGCGGATAAAGCACGCCGGCCGCGACCGGCACACCAAGCACATTGTAGAGGAAGGCGAAGAACAGGTTCTGCCGGATATTACCGATGGTCGCCTGGGCCAGCGTTCGGGCGCGGACGATGCCGTTGAGGTCGCCCTTGACCAAGGTGATGCCGGCGCTTTCGACCGCGACATCGGCGCCCGTTCCCATGGCGATGCCGACATCGGCGGCGGCAAGCGCGGGCGCATCGTTGACGCCGTCGCCGGCCATGGCGACGGCGGCCCCCTTGCCGCGCAGTTCCTCGACCAGCGCTGCCTTCTGTTCCGGCAACAGACCTGCCCGAACCTCGTCTATGCCGAGATGTCCAGCGATCGCCCTGGCCGTGCGCTCATTGTCGCCGGTCGCCATGATGATCCGCAGCCCGCTGCCATGCAGTGCCTTGATCGCCTCGGCCGTGGTCGCCTTGACCGGATCGGCGACGGCGACGATGCCGGCCAGCTTGCCGTCGACAGCGACGAACATCACCGTCTTGCCATCGCCCTGCAAGGCTTCCACGCTGGCCAGGACCCCGGAAACGTCGATGGCGAGATCGGCCATCATCGCGGCATTGCCGAGCGCGACCTTCTTGTCCGACACCGTGCCGGAAACGCCTTTGCCGGTAACCGCCTCGAAGCTGCCGGCCTCGGCGATCTTCACGCCGCGCTGGCCGGCTCCGTCGACGATGGCCTCGGCCAGCGGATGCTCCGACCCTTTTTCCAGGGTCGCGGCGCATCTCAGCAATTCGTCCTCGGAAAAGCCGCTGGCAGCAACGACATCGGTCAATTTCGGCCGGCCCTCGGTCAGCGTGCCGGTCTTGTCGACGATCAGCGTGTCGACGGAGGCGAAGCGCTCGAGCGCGGCGGCTTCCTTGATCAGCACACCGGCATGCGCGCCGCGCCCGGTGGCGGTCATGATGGACATCGGTGTGGCGAGACCCAGCGCACAGGGACAGGCGATGATCAGCACCGAAACCGCCGAGACGATGGCGAAGATCAGGCTGGGCTCGGGGCCGAAGATCGCCCAGGCGACGAATGCGGCGATCGCGACCAGGACGACGGTCGGGACAAAGTAGAAGGAAACGCGGTCGGCCAGGCCTTGGATCGGGGCGCGCGAGCGCTGTGCCTTGGCGACGAGTTCGACGATGCGCGACAGCGTCGTCTCGGCGCCGATCCGTTCGGCGCGCATGATCAGCGAGCCGTTCTTATTGAGCGTGCCGCCGGTCAAGGCGTTGCCTTCGGCCTTCTCGACCGGCAAGGGCTCGCCCGTGATCATCGATTCGTCGATGGAGGAGCGGCCTTCGAGCACCGTGCCGTCGACCGGGACGGCATCGCCGGGACGGATGCGCAGGCGATCGCCGGTCTTGACCTCGTCCAGCCCGACATCGATCTCGGCGCCGTCCTCGGCGACCCGCCGCGCGGTCTTCGGCGCGAGGTCGAGCAAAGCTCGGATCGCCGATCCGGTCTTCTCGCGGGCGCGCAGTTCCAGCACCTGGCCGAGGAAGACCAGCGCGACGATGACGGCGGCCGCCTCGAAATAGACCGGCACCGCACCGCCATGGCCGCGAAACTGATGCGGAAAGATGTCCGGGAAGAGCGTGGCCACGACGCTGTAGAGATAGGCGGCGCCGACACCCAGCGAAATCAGCGTCCACATGTTGGGGCTGCGGTTGAGCATCGAGTCCCAGCCGCGATGGAAAAACGGGAAAGCGGCCCACAGCACCACCGGGCTCGCCAGCACCAGTTCGATCCAGACCTTCGCGCGATCCTCGACCAGGCCCTCAAGCGGCAGGCCTACCATCGGCGCCATGGCGACGATCAGCAGCGGGACCGACAGCACCGCGCTCACCCAGAGGCGTGTGGTGAAGTCGACCAGTTCGGGATTTGGCCCTTCATCGCCCGTCGGCACGCCCATGGGCTCGAGCGCCATGCCGCAGATCGGGCAGGAGCCGGGCTTGTCGCGGATGATCTGCGGATGCATGGGGCAAGTGTATTGCGTGCCCTTGGGCATCGGCGCCGGCGCCGGCCTGTCGCCGAGATAAGTTTGCGGCGCCGCCTCGAACTTCGCCTTGCAGCCGGCCGAACAGAAATAGAAGCCCTGGCCTTCATGGCGGGCGAAATACCTGGCGTCGGCGCGGTCGATGATCATGCCGCAGACAGGGTCAACGGCGGTCAGGTAGCTTTCCGGCTCGGCCTGGAACCTCGAACGGCATCGCTCGCTGCAGAAATGATAGAGGCGGCCGCCATGCTCGGATGTCGGCTTGCCGGCGGCCGGCTCCACCGTCATGCCGCAGACCGGATCGCGCAGAACCGCATCCGAATCTCCGCCCGTGCCCTTTGCCGCGCAGCAGCCGCCATGAGCGCCATGCGTGTGATGATCGTGATCTGAATGCGTCATTTTCTAATGCCTCGATGCACTGCTTCGAAGCAGAGGTAGTGCTTCCAGTAACTGGAAGGTCAAGGGCTGTTTTTTGACCTTTCACATTCAGAATTGCGGAGCCGCCGGATCAGAAGAATTCCCTATACAATCGCCCTATCGATGCTAAACGTTGCTCGCTAGAATTGCCGTGTCAAAATTATTCTCACTAAAATTGTTGCGCTCTGGCAGCTTGGTGCCGCCCTGGATTCGTTCAACAAATGAAATGTCTGGTCATCAACCTCGATCGGTCCGTGGACAGGCTTGCCCATATGACGGCGGAGTTCGCTCGTATTGGCATAGAATTCGAACGAGTCGCGGCCGTGGACGCGCGGTACCGTCCCGATCTGGATCTGCAGCCGCATTATGCTTCGTATGCGCCGCAGCATGTGACGAGCAGCGAGGTCGCTTGCCTGCACAGCCATCGCGCCTGCTGGATGATCATTGCGCAAGGCGAAGCATGCTATGGCGCCGTCTTCGAGGACGACATTATTTTTTCCGCAAACGCCGGTATACTGCTTGCCTGTGCCGGATGGATCCCGGCCGATGCTGACATTGTCAAGATCGAGACGTTCTTCAAGAGGACTTCGATCCATCGCAAAAGGATTTCCGTCGGCCACGGCTTTTCCATGTTCCGACTCTGCAACATACACCTGGGAACCGGGGGCTACATCATATCGAGACAAGCCGCGCGCGATCTCCTTGCCGCGACCGAGATGATTAAGGTGGCTGTCGACCACGTCATGTTCAATCCGGCATTTCCGACCTCGTCCAGCAAGGCAATCTACCAACTTTTCCCTGCGTTATGCGCGCAGGACCAGTTCCTGGGCGACATAGCGGTGGGACTACCAAGCCTACTCAGTCGGGAGCGCAATGCCAAAACCCGTCGGCGCCCGGCGGGAGAGAAGATCAGAATCGAGATCGGGCGAATCGTCGATTGGATCATCGATTTCTGCAAGCTGCGGCGACAGATGACCATTCCCATGGCTTCGCCCAGGCCGCAGAGCCTAGGCGACCTCACCCAGAGAGCCCATACCCAGCGCCGCGAAAACACGCTATAGACGCCGCCCAAAAGGCAAGGCCAACCGATATCTATGGCGAAAATCTCCCTGAAGCTCGATGAACTGATCGACGGCGAAGCCTTGCGTCGCGAGATGACCGCGCTGACCACGGCCAGCGCCGGCGACGGTTCCAGCAAGGCCATCCGCACGGCCGTCCTTCAGCTTCTCAAGGGGCGTCTCGCGGAGGGCCGCAAGACAGCCGAGGCCATGCTGAGACAAGATGGCGGCGGCAATGCCTGCGCCGAACGGCTGTCGCACCTGATGGACGAGCTGATCCGCTCGCTCTACGATTTTGCCGCAACCCATGTCTACCGGGTGAAGAACCGATCCTCGGCCGAACGCATGGCGGTCGTTGCCGTCGGCGGCTATGGCCGCGGCACGCTGGCGCCGGGATCCGACATCGACCTTCTGTTCCTGCTGCCTTACAAGCAGACGCCATGGGGCGAACAGACGGTCGAATATATGCTCTACATGCTGTGGGACATGGGGCTGAAGGTCGGCCATGCCACCCGCAACATCGATGAGTGCCTCAGGCTGTCGCGCACCGACATCACCATCCGCACCTCGATCCTGGAAGCCCGTTTCCTGTGGGGCGAACGCAAGCTCTATGACGAGTTGATGCTGCGCTTCGACCATGAGGTGGTGCGCACGACCGGCCCGGAATATGTGCAGGCCAAGCTTGCCGAACGCGACGAGCGCCATGCCAAGGCCGGCGAAAGCCGCTATCTGGTCGAGCCCAACGTCAAGGACGGCAAGGGCGGCCTGCGCGACCTGCAGACGCTGTTCTGGATCGGCAAGTATTTTTACCGGGTGCGCACCGGCGAGGAACTGGTCGAAAAAGGCGTCTTCACCGAAGCCGAGTACCGCGAGTTCCAGAAGGCCGAGGATTTCCTGTGGGCGGTGCGCTGCCACATGCACTTCCTCACCGGCAAGGCCGAGGAGCGGCTGCATTTCGACATTCAGCGCGAGATCGCCGAACGGCTCGGCTATACGACCCATCCCGGCCTGTCGGCGGTCGAACGCTTCATGAAGCACTATTTCCTCGTCGCCAAGGATGTCGGCGACCTGACCCGCATCTTCTGCGCCGCGCTGGAGGAGGAGCAGGCCAAGCATGTTCCCGGCTTCAACCGCATCTTCCTCACCTTCCAGCGCCGCAAGCGCAAGCTTGCCGGCACGTCGGACTTCATAGTCGACAACCATCGCATCAACATCGCCGACGACGGCGTCTTCGAGCGCGACCCGGTCAATCTTCTCAGGCTGTTCTGGTTTGCCGACAAGCACGGGCTGGAATTCCATCCCGATGCGCTGAAACTGCTCACCCGTTCGCTCGGCCTGGTCAACAAGTCGCTCAGGCGCGACGAGGAAGCCAACCGGCTGTTCCTCGACATATTGACCTCGGACCGCAACGCCGAGCTCAACCTGCGGCGGATGAACGAGGCGGGATTGCTGGGCCGGCTGATCCCGGATTTCGGCAAGATCGTCGCCATGATGCAGTTCTCGATGTACCACCACTACACGGTCGACGAGCACCTGATCCGCTGCATCGGCGTGCTGGCCGAGATCGAGCGCGGCGACGGCGAGAAGGTGCATCCGCTGTCGCATGCGCTGATGCCCGGGCTGAAGAAAAGCCGCGAGGCGCTCTATGTCGCCGTCCTGCTGCACGACATCGCCAAGGGCAGACCAGAGGACCATTCCGAGGCTGGCGCCAGAATCGCAAGGCGGATCTGCCCGCATATGGGGCTTTCGCCGGCCGATACGGAAACCGTCGCCTGGCTGGTCGAGAACCACCTCGTCATGTCGATGACGGCGCAGACCCGGGACCTCAACGATCGCAAGACGATCGAGGACTTCGCCTCGATCGTGCAATCGGTCGAGCGGCTGAAGATGCTGTTGATCCTCACCGTCTGCGACATCAGGGGCGTCGGACCGGGCGTGTGGAACGGCTGGAAGGGCCAGTTGCTGCGTACGCTCTACTACGAAACCGAACTGCTGCTGACCGGCGGCTTTTCGGAAGTCTCGCGCGCCCAACGCACGGCGGCGGCGCGCGAACGCCTGGCCGAGGCGCTCGCCGACTGGCCCGACAAGGCGCGCAAGCGCTATGTCGGGCTGCATTATGAAAACTACCTGCTGACCGTGGACCTGCCGGACCAGCTTCGCCACGCCGAATTCATCCGCGAGGCGGACGCGGCGGGCAACAAGCTCGCCACCATGGTCAAGACCCACCAGTTCGAGGCGGTGACCGAAATCACCGTGCTGGCGCAGGACCATCCCCGTCTTCTCTCGGTCATCGCCGGGGCATGCGCCGGCGCCGGCGGCAACATCGTCGACGCGCAGATCTTCACCACGTCGGACGGCCGCGCGCTGGACACGATCCTGATCTCGAGGGAATTCGACCGCGACGAGGACGAACGCCGGCGCGCCGAGCGTGTCGGCCGGCTGATCGAGGACGTGCTGTCGGGCAAGAGCTGGCTGCCGGAGATGATCGAGAAACGCACCAAGCCAAGGCGCGGATCCAAGGTTTTCAAGATCCCTCCACGCGCTGAAATCCGCAACGCGCTATCGAACCGGTTTTCGGTGATCGAGGTCGAGGGGCTCGACCGCCCCGGCCTGCTGTCGGAAATCACCGGAACACTGTCCGACCTGTCGCTCGACATCGCATCGGCGCATATCACCACCTTCGGCGAGAAGGTCATCGACACCTTCTATGTCACCGACCTGACCGGCCAGAAGATCGACAACCCGGCCCGCATCGCCACCATCCGCAACCGGCTGATAGCGACGCTCGAAGGTGTAGCGCTCGAACGCGGCGGCAAGGCCAAGGCAGCCGCCGAGTGACGGCCATCATCCCCTTCTTCCAATCCCACAGGCAGTTTGCGAACGCATGAGTCTCGTCAAGAAATTCGCTACCGTCGCGTCCGGCACGCTGATGAGCCGTGCGCTCGGTTTCGGTCGCGAGATGCTGATGGCGGCCGCACTCGGCACCGGACCGGTCGCGGACGCCTTCAATGCCGCCTTCCAGTTCCCCAACACCTTTCGCCGGCTGTTCGCCGAGGGCGCGTTCAATGCCGCCTTCGTGCCGCTGTTCGCCAAGGAGATCGAGACACACGGCACCGATGGCGCCAAGCGTTTTTCCGAAGAGGTGTTCGGGGTGCTGTTCACCGCGCTCCTGGCGCTGACCATCGCCATGGAACTGGCGATGCCGCTGATCGTGCGCTACCTGGTGGCGCCGGGCTTTGCCGACACGCCGGGCAAGTTCGAGACGACCGTCACGCTTGCGACGATCATGTTCCCTTATCTGATCTGCATGTCGCTCGCCGCCATGATGGCGGGCATGCTGAACTCCTTGCGGCGCTATTTCGCCGCGGCAATCGCGCCGGCCTTCCTCAACATCATCCTCATCAGCGTGCTTGGCTATGCCTGGTACCACGGACTGGATGCACACGCTGTCGGCTTCGGCCTGTCCTGGGGCGTGCTGGCGGCCGGCGTCGTGCAGCTCGCCATCGTCTGGGTGGCGGTGCGCAATGCGGGCATCTCGATCGGCTTCCGCCGGCCTAGGATGACGCCGAACGTGAAGCGGCTCCTGATCCTGGCGCTGCCGGCGGCGATCACCGGTGGCATCACCCAGATCAACCAGCTGATCGGAACGGCCATCGCCTCGGCGCAGGACAGTGCCGTGTCCTCGCTGGCTTATGCCGACCGCGTCTACCAGTTGCCGCTCGGTGTCGTCGGCGTCGCGGTGGCGATCGTGCTGTTGCCCGAACTGTCGCGGGCGCTGAAGTCAGGCAATCTGATCGAGGCAGCCAATCTGCAGAACCGCTCCGTCGAATTCACCCTGTTCATGACCTTGCCGGCGGCGGCGGCGCTCTGGGTAATGGCGGAGCCGATCGTGCGGCTGGTCTATGAGCGCGGCGCGTTCGCCGCCAACCATTCGACACCTGTCGTGGCGGCGATCCTGGCGATCTTCGGTCTCGGCCTGCCGGCCTTCGTGCTGATCAAGGCCTTCACCCCAGGCTATTTCGCCCGCGAGGATACGCGCACGCCGATGATCTTCGCCGCAATCTCCGTGGCGGTGAACGTCGCCACCGCGCTGACGCTGTTCCCGAGGATGGGTGCACCCGGCATCGCCGTGGCCTCCGCCGTCGCCGGCTGGGTCAACGCGCTGATGCTGCTTGCCGTGCTGATCCGGCGCGGCCATTGGGGCCGCGACGTGCCGCTGTTGAGGCGCATCCCACGGCTGGTGCTGTCGGCGGTGGTCATGGGTGTCGCACTCTATTTCGCCGAACATTGGTTGGCCACAAGGATCGGCCCCGGCTCGCCGCTGGTCGTCAAGGCGACGACGGTGCTGGCGCTGGTGGCCGGCGGGGCGCTGCTCTATTTCGCCACCGCTTTCGCCACCGGCGGCGCCGATTTCAGCATGATCCGGCGCAATGTGGGGCGCCGGAGGACAGAAGCCGGCCCGTCCGTGGCAAAATCAGAACTCGACGAATAGATCGGCCGAGCATCCCGCCTGGCCGGTCTTGATCCCGCCCGCGCTCTCGTCCATAAGCGCGCCGTCGCAGACTTTCGCCTCGCGCGGTTTCCAGCCGCACGATTGGCTCCGAAAAGTCCGCAACTTTTCGGAATCACGCTTATACGGCCCTCCACAAGCCATGAGGAAAACCATGTCCGCCTTCAAGCCACTCGTCTTCTCCGGTGTTCAGCCGACCGGCAATCTGCATCTCGGCAACTATCTCGGCGCTATCAAGAAATTCGTCGCCCTGCAGGATACGTCCGACTGCATCTATTGCGTTGTCGACCTGCATTCGCTGACCGCCCAGCTTGTCCATGACGACCTTGCCGACCAGACGCGGTCGATCACCGCGGCGTTCCTCGCCTCCGGCATCGACCCGAAGAAGCACATCGTCTTCAACCAGTCGCGGGTGATGCAGCACGCGGAGCTCGCCTGGATCTTCAATTGCGTGGCGCGCATAGGCTGGATGAACAAGATGACGCAGTTCAAGGACAAGGCCGGCAAGGACCGCGAGAACGCCTCGCTGGGCCTGCTTGCCTATCCCTCGCTGATGGCGGCCGACATCCTGCTTTATCGCGCCACCCATGTGCCGGTGGGCGAGGACCAGAAGCAGCACCTGGAACTGACACGCGACATCGCGCAGAAATTCAACAACGATTTCTCCGACCGCATCGCCGGTCTTGGCGTCGGCGTCGAGATGAGGATAGGCGAGGAGACGGTGAACGGCTATTTCCCGCTGACCGAGCCGGTCATCGGCGGGCCGGCAGCGCGCATCATGTCGCTGCGTGACGGCTCCAAGAAGATGTCGAAGTCGGACCCGTCGGACCTGTCGCGCATCAACCTGACCGACGATGCCGCCGCCATCTCGAAGAAGATCCGCAAGGCCAAGACCGACCCGGAGGCCTTGCCGAGCGAGGTCGACGGGCTGGAAAGCCGGCCCGAGGCGGAGAACCTGGTCGGCATCTATGCCGGTCTCGCCGAGATGTCGAAGGCCGATGTGCTTAAGGAATTCGGCGGCCAGCAGTTCTCTGTGTTCAAGCCGGCGCTGGCCGATCTCGCGGTGGAGAGGCTGGCGCCGATCGCCACCGAGATGCGCCGTATCCAGGGCGACCGCGCCTATGTCGACGCCGTGCTGCGGGATGGCGGCGAACGCGCCGGCGTGCTCGCCGAAACGACGATGAAGACGGTGCGCGACATTATCGGGCTGCTGCAGGGCTGAACGCGGCGCACAACACTGGCACAAGGCCGGCGGCTTGCCGCCGGTTAGCGGCGGTGGCAGATTGCGGCCGAAAAGACACCGAGTAGATAGACATGGTCTCCAAACGCCTCAGCCGCGAAGCCGGTCACCGCAGGAAATTCCTGACGATCATCGACGACACGCCGGAATGCGAGCGCGCCGTCGCCTACGCCTCGAAGCGGGCGCAGAGCACCAGCGGCACGCTGGTGCTGCTCTATGTCATCGTACCGGACGACTTCCAGCACTGGCTGGGGGTCGAGAAGATCATGCGCGAGGAGGCGAACGCCACGGCGCGCGCGGCGCTGGACGGCTACGCCAACAAGGTGCGGCAGAAGCTCGGCATCGAACCGGAGATGGTGGTGCGTGAGGGCAAACCGACGGAAGAGATCCACAAGCTGATCGAGGAAGACCAGGACATCGCCATCCTCGTGCTGGCAGCCGGCGCCGGCAAGGAAGGTCCGGGACCGCTGGTCGGTGCCGTGGCAGGCAAAGGTGCTGCCTTTCCGATCCCGGTGACCGTGGTGCCGCAGAATTTGTCGGATGAGGAGATCGACAGCCTCGCCTGAAGTGTATCGACATTCGGGTGATGCCGGCCTGCAAATGGCGGCTTCCTGCGCTTCCGGTGCTCACGTGCTTCAAGTACGCTCCGCTCCGGTTCTCGGAAACCATCATTTTCGACTCGGCCTGACCCGAATCTCGACGCACTTCACAGTGCTTGGCATGAGTCGCAAAAACATTCCGCCAGCCAGCCGTTCCGGCGATGCGTTTCGCTTGAATGTCCCGCCGATAGAGCCTATTTAGAACTATTCCAAACTAGTTGCCCAAAACGGGCATGGAGACGGCCATGTTCATCCAGACCGAGTCGACGCCCAATCCGGCGACGCTGAAATTCCTGCCCGGCAAGGAAGTGCTCCTAGAAGGCACCGCCGATTTCCGCGATGCCGACAGTGCGGCCATTGCCTCGCCGCTGGCTGGGCGGCTGTTCGAAATTCCCGGCGTCACCGGCGTGTTCTTCGGCTACGATTTCATCACCGTGTCCAAGGACGGCCCGGACTGGCAGCATCTGAAGCCGGCGATCCTCGGTGCGATCATGGAGCATTTCATGTCCGGTGCGCCTGTTATGGCCAAGGCCGGCCCCGCCGCCGAGACCAGCCAGACCGGCGAATTCTACGACAAGGCCGACGAGGAACTCGTCATCACCATCAAGGAGCTGCTCGACACGCGGGTGCGCCCGGCGGTGGCGCAGGACGGCGGCGACATCACCTTCCGCGGCTTCGAGAACGGCACCGTGTTCCTGCACATGAAAGGCGCCTGCGCCGGTTGCCCGTCTTCGACGGCGACGCTGAAGCACGGCATCCAGAACCTGCTTCGCCATTTCGTGCCGGAAGTGCAGCAGGTCGAGCAGGTCTCTTAGACGGCAATTTCCCACCCACGGACAACAAAAAACCGGGCCGAATTGCCCGGTTTTCTGTTTGGGACGTCCGTTGTTGCCTAGACGGTCCGCGTATGAAAGGCGACTTCCAGTTTAACCACGATATGCCGGAAAAGCGGACAGGCTTTCCGGGATCATGGTCTAAAGAACGATGACCTTGGCGCCGACCTCGGCGCGATTGTAGAGGTCGATAACGTCCTGGTTCATCAGCCGGATGCAGCCCGACGACATGGCCTTGCCGATCGAGTTCCATTCCGGGCTGCCGTGCAGGCGGTAGCCCATGTCACCGCCCTTGTTGAACAGGTACATGGCGCGCGCGCCGAGCGGGTTCTTCAGGCCCGGATCCATGCCGCCGGCGAACTTGGCGAGTTCGGGCTGGCGCTTGATCATCTGCGAAGGCGGCGTCCAGGTCGGCCATTCGCGCTTGATGGCGATATGGGCCGTGCCGTGCCATTCGAAGCCCTCACGGCCGACGCCGATCCCGTAGCGGATTGCCCGGCCATCGCCTTCGACGAAGTACAGGAACTTGTTCTGCGTATCGACGATGATGGTGCCGGGCTTTTCCTTGGAGTCGTAACTCACTTCCTGGCGATGGTACTTCGAGGGGACCTTCTCGATCGGAATACGCGGCAGCTGGTAACCGGCATCGGTCACCGCGCCATAGTCGTTGGAGAACATCTGCCCGCCGATGGTGCTGCAACCGGCAATAGCAGTGGACAGCGCCAATGCGGCGATTGTTGCAAGCGACTTCATGCGCATGTGGTGATCCGGTGCCCCGCCCAAACTAGAGCGGCACGAGTCGGCCGCTTTCTCGCCATCATTCATGCTGGCATTTGCTTTGCTTGCCAAGCACACGATGCCTATATGCGGGGACTTACGTGCTGGTATGCGTATCACTATGGCATTTCGGCAACATACTTCACCGGATTGTGAAGGAAATTCAATGGGCCTGAATCGCAGGCCCGCGAAACTCGAGGATCCGTCATGAATGTCGGCGACGCCGCTCACCGCTCAGGCCTGCCGGCCAAGACCATCCGCTACTATGAGGAGATCGGCCTGATCGCGCCCGCGCGCGCCGCCAATGGCTATCGCGATTATTCGGGCGACGATATCCACCGGCTGGCCTTCCTGCGCCGCGCGCGCAATCTCGGCTTTTCGATAGACGATTGTCGCCAGCTGATGGCGCTCTACAAGGATCGCGGCCGCGCCAGCCACGACGTGCGCGCAATCGCCGCCGCCCACGTCACCGCCATCGAGGAGAAGGTGCGCGAGCTGCAATCGATGCGCTCGACGCTGCAGAAGCTCGTTCACGCCTGCCATGGCGACGAGCGGCCGGACTGCCCGATTTTGGATGACATGGCGGGGGCGGCGTTGGCCGGCGGCAAACCCAACCGCGGAAGCGATAGACCACCTGTTGAAGACGGTGGCCTGGGCGGAGGCGGCGTTAGCCGCCTTGCCACGCGCTCGTGAAGCCGCCAGCATGGGTTCGTGTGGTATATTGCGCGCTCTGATATCAGCGTAGGGTAAAAGTACTGCCGCTGGTCGCCGGCCGGTGACCCCAATGACCGGAGAGAGCGCATGACCCGCGACCAGATGCTCGCCCACCTTCGCGCCGCCGATGCGGTCGCCCGCGAGGCTGCCGCGCACGGCCACCATCCGTTCGGCGCGGTGCTGGTCGGCCCCGACGACGCAATCCTCATGCGCCAAGGCAATATCGACACCCTGCATCACGCCGAGACCGAACTTGCGCGGCGCGCGGCGGCAGCCTATCCGCCGGAGTTTCTCTGGACATGCACGCTGGTCTCGACGGGCGAGCCCTGCGCGATGTGCACCGGAACGCTCTACTGGGCGAATATCGGCCAGCTGGTCTATGGCTTCGAGGAGACCGAGCTTCTCGCGCTGACAGGCGACCATCCCGAAAATCCGACGATGAGTCTGTCCGCGCGAATTGTGCTCGGCTCTGGGCAGAAGAAGATCGAGGTCCACGGCCCCTTCCCCGAAATTGAGGATGAACTTGTATCGGTGCACCGTGGCTTCTGGCAGCGGTAGTGGCTCCCCACCTCCCGCGAAAGGTCAGAAAGAGCGGACCGAACATAGGCGCAATGTGGACCGCTGCTACATGGACTCGAGCGGAAACGCCGCCCTTCGTTCGAATGACGCCAACCGGTCAACCCTGCGATATCCTGGTCAAAGCTGACGGCGAACTCCCAAATCCCCAAATTTGCCGCCGCCAGTCAGGCTCGGCGGTTTTGCCCGTATTGATGTCCCCCCAAACCGCCGAGCCGCCCCGGTCAGCCGGCAAACTCCCTCCAGGTCTGTCAAATACATAATCGCCGTTAAAAAGGTGATTATCCGGTTGACAAACCCAATCAAATCATAGGACTCTGACTATGACAGTGCTACAAGTTAGCCATCATGCTAGTGCCCTTCAGCAGTTTCATAGGAACCATGATCCTCTGCTTGATCGGGGTTTTGGCTTACAGGTGGTTTGGCCCAATCGCGCTGGTTGTTGTCGGCGGCATCGGGTTGCCAGCGTTGCTGGCGATTAACTTTTATAGGGCTGATTTGAAAAACCGGAAGCGGCTCAATTCAACAGATAGGGGCTTCTAGCCGCTCGCCACCCCGCTACCCAGCCGTAGGGGAATGGGTGGCGCCAGCTTGGGGACAGCTTCGCGGATCATAACAAGAACGCTTCGACCTGTGTTACGTTGCGTAAACAGAATCGGAGATTCGATCCATGGCAACCCCGCCGAAGAAGACCATTGCGCAGAAAACCCAAGAAGCCGCAAAGCAGTTGGAGCTTGAATTAGTGCAGTTCAAGCTCGGCAAGATTGCGATTAGCTTCAACCTGGATGTTGACCACGAAACCGTTTGGGCGACGGCCAATCAGATCGCCGACCTGTTTGAGCGTGACGCTGATACAGTCGGGCACCACATCAAATCCATCTATGCTGAAGGGGAATTAAGCGAAGCGGCAACTACCGCAAAATTTGCGGTAGTTCAAAAGGAGGGCACTCGGGAGGTCACGCGCGAAATCACGCACTACGATCTGGATGTGATTTTGGGCGTTGGCTTCCGAGTCAAATCCCCGCGAGCTTCTGAATTCCGCAAATGGGCAATGTCCACCCTAAAAGCCTACGTAGTTGATGGCTATGCCATCAACGAAGCTGGCCTTCGAGACAACCCGAATGCGCTACGAAAATTGGCAGCTCGAATTCGCGAGCTGCGCGCCGACGAAAAGAATGTTTATGAATCCGTCCGGCTGGTTTTCAAGGAAGCATCCAGCGACTACGAAGCGAACTCGGACCCCTGCAAGCGCTTCTATTCCATGCTTCAGGATAAGTTCCACTACGCGGTTCATCAGAACACCGCCGCAGGATTGATCCTCACCCGAGCTAGCCACAAGAAGCCCAACATGGGCGTTGTCAGTTTCGGCGGGAACATGCCAACCGTGCAGGAGGCACAAGTCGGCAAAAACTACTTGGACCACGACGAGCTATATGTGCTCCATATTCTTTGCGAGCAATTTCTGCTTTACGCCGAATCGAGCGCGATCAGGGGTCGGACGCTCACTATGCAGGAACTCGGCAGCAAGTTGGACAGTCTGCTTGCGGTCAATGAGTACCCCGTCTTCAAGGGTTATAAGGCCGCGCTTCACAAGAAGGCCGTGGAACATGCGCAAGCGGAGTACGCTATGTGGCAACGCCGCCTTGTGAAGGAAGAAACCGGCAAGCTAACGAAAGCCTAGCGTCCCATACGCTGGCGGCGTAGCAGTTCCTTAATCTGCTCATTGGTGAGCTTCGGCGCATGGGCGATCTTGTCCACAATGGCCTCGAAAGCCTTGTCTGAATTGTCCGTTTTTAGATCCCGCGCAGCGTCTTTAAACTTGTCGAGTTGACTCTTGGATTTTTCCGAGATTCCCATGCGTGATGCCTTGTTCTTTTTCGGCCTACGTTGATGAAGCGGGAGACGAGGGTTTCGGGAAACTTCGTCTCCCCGGAACCACCGGCCAATCCCGTTGGCTTGGTGTCGGGGCCGTGCTTGTTTCGGATAGCAACGACCGCTTCATGCCATTATGGCGTGATGAGATCGTATCATTGTTTCCCAAGAAACAGAACCAAAGGGATATCCATTTCCGGTACCTCAATCACCACCAGCGCGTTGCCGCTTGCAATGTTCTTCGTGAGAAACCTCTCGGCATTTGCGTCATAGCCTCGAACAAGGAGACGATCCTCGACAGTGAGGAGTTGGAAGTCTTCAAGCGAAAGCAGCACCTCTACAACTACCTGGTCCGCTGGCTTTTGGAGCGCCTTACAGCGGCTTGCCGAGAAAAGGCTCGCCTTGATGGCAACGGCCCGGCGAACCTCTTCGTCACCTTCTCTCGCCGTGCTGGCACCGACTACCAAGTGATGCGAAATTATTTTGAATTTATGAGGGACGGGCGCGAGCTGATGAAGCCGGTCCGCTCAATAGATTGGAATGTGTTTGATCCTGCAAACATACGGGTCGAAAACCACGCGGTGCGCGCCGGTCTACAGATTGCCGATGTCGTTACCAGTGCAACATGTGCTGGTCTAGAACCTGACGAGTACGGGAACGTTGAACCCCGCTACGCACTCTCGCTCAAGGCTCGCTACCTCAAAGAACACAAGCGCATATTGAACTGCGGCCTTACCCTGATCCCGCCAATAGGGCGCTCCCCACTCAGCAAAGAGCAGGGAGCGTTTATCGCCGAACTGAATAAGTGACAGGCCCCCGGACCCCTGATCCACATTGCTAGAATGCTGCTGCCCGAAGGCAACTCGGGGTGGCTCCGGCGCTTGCCTGCCACCCCAAATATGACATTTTTCCTATCCGCTTTCAATATGCTTTTCAGGAATATCCTGTCAAATCAATCGGTTAACTAGTAACCCATTGAAAATGATTCATTTTTCTTTCGGTGCGAGTATCGCCAGAGCGGCAATTCCAACTGCACCGGCCTGCGGAAGTGCGCTCGCTTCGCGTCAAGCAGGTCTGCGATAGGTGAGGCGCTTACCGGCAGCACCCTTCAAGGCGATGAAAGCGCGGGTGCCGTCATCAACGCCTATGGCGATACGGTTCGAATAGCGGAAATCGAATTCGGCAAGGTAGCGGTGCAAGTGCTGTTCGCCGCAATGCTGGTAAACGCCCTTCATGCCGCGCTTGACGATCGAATAGAAGCCTTCCACGGTGTTTGTATGGACGGTCTTGGCGCTTTCGTAGCGGACGTATTCGTCCTTGGAATGCGTGACGACATCGTGCGAAGCGAATTCCTGGCCCACGCGGCGATACATGCCAGCCTCGTCCGTCATCAACGCGCTTTCCTTGGCGATATTGGCGCGAACGATTGGCATGACGGTTCCAATGCGGGCGGTATCGACGTGGAAGGAACGGGCGCGGCCACCACGTTCGACAAGCGTAACGACAGTGTTCTTGTGAGAAGTGCCGGCCTTTACCGGGGTATCCTTCAAGCGACCGATATACGTCTCGTCAACTTCGACGGTCTTGCCATTGCCGCCCATCGGGGAAAGCTCGCCAGACGCCATTGCAAGGCGAATGCGATGGCACAGGAACCAAGCGGCCTCATAGGTGCATTCGAGTATGCGGTGCATCTGGTGGGCGCTGATGCCCTTCTTTGAGGCGCACATAAGGTGGATAGCCTGTAGCCACTTGGTCAGCGGCAAATGGCTCTCCTCGAAGATCGAACCCATGCGGACGGTGAACTGCGAGCGGCAAGCGCTGCACTTGTACAGGCCGTGCCGCTCTATGCCGTGCGGGTTCTTTTTGGAGGGCTTGGTGCGAACGCCCTTCAAGGCGTAGTGGCGATCAACGCTACCGCACTTGGGGCAAACGGGACCGTTGGGCCACAGTATCGATTCCACATGCTCGAAAGCCTTGGCTTCGTCATGGAACTCGGGGCGGGACAGAACGGACATGGAAATCTCCTATGTCCTTACCCTACGTAATCATGTTGGGTTTGTCAACCAGATAATCGCCGTTAAAAACCGGGTTCAAACCGTGAACAAAGTCTGGCATGGTACCTGCCATGCCAATCATCTCCCCGATTCTCCTGAACCCTCTGATCGACGGTCGCCAGTCCGAGCGCGCCATGCTGGTGCGGCGGGGCGTGCAGCGGTTGCTGATGCAGATGGGCGCGCATGTGCTGCCCGAGTTGTCGTTGGCCACCGGCCGGCGCGCCGATCTCGTGGCGCTGACGCGGCAGGGCGATATCTGGATTATCGAGATCAAATCCTCGATCGAGGATTTTCGCGTCGACCGCAAATGGCCCGATTACCGGCTGCATTCCGACCGCTTTTTTTTCGCCACACATCCCGGCGTGCCGGCCGAAATCTTTCCCGAGGAATGCGGCTTCATTCTCTCCGACGGCTATGGCGCCGAGATCTTGCGTGATGCGCCCGAGCACCGCATGGCGGCGGCGACGCGCAAGGCGCTGATGCTGCGCATCGCGCGCGCCGGCGCGGCGCGGCTGCTGGCGGCGGAACTGGCGGGTGTCGCGGTGCCGGTGCTGGAGGGGGAGAGCGAGTAATCGCAGCCCTGAAATTGACGCCCGCCAGATGCTCCAGCCCGGAACGGCTACTCCGTCTCTTCCTCGCCACCCACAGCCGGGGCCATCAGCAGCACCGCGGCACCAAGCAGCGCGGCGATGAAGGAACCGGCAAGGATGCCGACCTTGACCGCGTCCTGCAGCGCCACGTCGTTGGCGAAGGCGAGCAGGCCGATGAACAGGCTCATGGTGAAGCCGATGCCGCACAGGAGCGAAATGCCGATCATGTGCGGCCAGCCGGCGTTGGCCGGCAGGTCGGCGAGGCCGAAGCGGATGGCGAGCGCGGAGGAGCCGAAGACGCCGACCAGCTTGCCGACGACGAGACCGGCTGCGACGCCCAGCGTGAGCGGCTCGATCAGGGCGCTAAAACTCAGGCCGGTGAGCGAAACGCCGGCATTGGCAAAGCCGAAGATAGGGATGACGATAAACGCCACCAGCTTGTGCAGGCCGTGCTCGAGCCGGTGCAGCGGCGAATGGTCAAGGTCGTGGCCGATGCCGGCCGAGCGTTCGAGCGGAATGGTCAGCGCAAGTGCCACGCCGGCCAGCGTGGCATGGACGCCGGACTTCAGCACCAGTACCCACAGGATGGCGCCAAGCACGAGATAGGGCACAAGGTTCATCACCCGCATACGGTTGAGCAGGACGAGCACGGCAATCACGGCGAAGGCCGCGCCGAGATAGGCTAGCGACAGGCCGCTGGTGTAGAATATGGCGATGATGATGACGGCGCCGAGGTCGTCGATGATGGCAAGCGCGGTCAGGAAGACCTTCAGCGAGGCCGGCACGCGGCTGCCGAGCAGCGACAGGACGCCGAGCGCGAAGGCGATGTCGGTGGCGGTCGGGATCGCCCAGCCGGACAGTGCGGCCGAATTGTTGCTGTTGACGGCGACATAGACCAGCGCCGGCACCACCATGCCGCCGGCCGCCGCGATGCCGGGCAGCACCCGGCGTGGCCAGGTCGAGAGCTGGCCGTCCAGCATCTCGCGCTTGATCTCCAGCCCGACGAGCAGGAAGAACACCGCCATCAGCCCGTCATTGACCCAGTGCGAGACGCTGAGCGGGCCGAGATAGGCGTGGAGAACCGAGAAGTAGGTCCCGGCGAGCGGCGAATTGGCGACGATCAGGGCAAGGGCGGCGGCCACCATCAGGATGATGCCGCCGGCCGCCTCGCTGTCGAGGAACTCGCGGAAGACGGAAACCGGCCGTCGCTTCAAATCCTGCATGTCGCCTCCGTCATGCCGCCTGCCGGCGTGCGTCATTTGCAATGATGCGCAAAGTCCGGCCGCCGGGCAAGCATGGGACCCTTTTCAGCGCCTCGGAGACTGTTTCGAATTCGCTCTGACTGGTCATATGGTGGTTGAGAACCGCAGCGCAGCGGACATTCGTCCGTGAGCAAGGGAAGCGCAGAAAACGCCGCCAGATGGCCGCCAGAGCAGAATTTCCAAACAGTCTCTCAGCGCGGCGCGCGCTTGGCCAGGATCCGCTGCAGCGTGCGGCGATGCATGTTGAGCCGGCGTGCGGTCTCTGAAACGTTGCGCTCGCACATTTCGTAGACGCGCTGGATATGCTCCCAGCGCACGCGGTCGGCCGACATCGGGTTTTCCGGCGGCGCGGCGCGCTCGCCGGTGGTGCGGGTCAATGCCGCAAAGACATCGTCGGCGTCGGCGGGTTTCGACAGATAGTCGACGGCGCCGAGCTTCACCGCCGTCACCGCGGTGGCTATGTTGCCGTAACCGGTCAGGATGATGGTGCGGGAGTCCTCACGCTTCTCGCGGATGGCGGCGACGACATCGAGGCCGTTGCCGTCGCCCAGCCGCATGTCGACCACCGCATAGGCGGGCGGATTGGCGCGCGCCTTGCCCACGGCCTCCTCGACGCTCTCCGCCGTCTCGACCACGAAACCCCTGGTTTCCATGGCACGGGCCAGACGGGTCAGGAACGGCTTGTCGTCATCGACGATCAGAAGCGAGGTGTCCTCGCCTTCAACCATAGGCCCACTGTTCTCATCGCCTGTCATCGTCTCGAAAATTCCTGCTGCCTTATTTTTACGCAGATATAGTTTTGCGGGGCCATTGTCCAATTTACGCAGTGTCAAACATGGTGGCTGGGGCCGATTCCGGGTTCAGGAAGACGCTTCTCGGCCACGAAATCCGCACCACGGCCCCTTCGCCGAGGCCGCTCGAATTGCGAAAGTCGAGCGTGGCGCCCGAACGTTCGAGCAATGTCTTTGCGATAAACAGGCCGAGCCCGAGGCCGCCTCCGGCTTCCGTGCCCTGGCGTGTCGACATGTAGGGTTCACCGATGCGGTCGATGATCTCGGGCGGGAAACCCGGGCCGTCATCGGTGATCGAGAAGGAGACCGTCGCCTCGTCCCAGCTCCAGCGCACGGTGACGCTCTTGCGGGCGAAATCGACCGCGTTCTCGACCAGATTGCCGAGACCATAGATGACGCCGGGATTGCGGCGCCCGACCGGCTCCGGCCCGGTCCGCTCGCCAGGGCGAAGCTTGATCGAGATGCCGAAGTCGCGATGTGGCGCGGTCACCTCCTCGACCAGCGAGGTCAGCGGCAGGCGGGACAGGTGTGCCTCGCCCTCCGACGACAGGCTGGTCAGGCGCTTGAGGATTTCACGGCAACGCTCGCTCTGAGAGCGCAGCAGCTTCACGTCTTCCCCGTATTTCGGATCGCTGCCGAGCGCCTTTTCCATCTCCTTGGCGACGAGCGTGATGGTGGCGAGCGGGGTGCCGAGTTCGTGCGCCGCCGCCGCCGCCAGCCCGTCGAGTGCGGAAAGGTGCTGCTCGCGCTGCAGCACCAGTTCCGTGGCGGCGAGCGCGTTGGCCAGTAGCCGGGCTTCGGCGGCCACCCGGAAGGCGTACATGGCGGTGAAAGCAATGGAGGACAGCACCGCCATCCACATGCCGGCGACATAGATGAAGGGCATCACCAGGGGCGCGCCTTCGTACCAGGGCAGCGGCAGATGGCGAAAGACCAGCAAGGTCGCCGCGATCATCACCAGCCCGCCGAGGATGGCGGTGAGGCGAAGGGGCAGCGATGTCGCCGAAATGACGACGGGTACGGTCATCAGCAGGGAGAACGGATTGGTCAGGCCGCCGGTCATGTAGAGCAGGCCGGCAAGCTGCAGGCTATCGAAGACCAGGATGCCGAAGGCGGCGAACGGGGTGAGCCGGTGCGCGGCCGGAAAGCGAAAGGCCAGAAACAGGTTCATCCAGGCCGAACAGGCGATGAGGGCAAAACACAGACTGACCGGCAGCGGGAATTTCAGGCCGTAGGCGACGACGAGCACGGTCACGCTCTGGCCGACAATGGCCAGCCAGCGCAGCCGGATCAGCGTGTTGAGGCGCAGTCGCTGGCTTTGCTGAAAGTCGGGCGTGTTCAGGATGTTGATCATGGCCATGGATTACAGCCGCAAACCAGCAAAGGCTAGGTCCCGCGCGGCTTGGCGCGGGCGGTGGCGGCGGCGAGCAATGGGTTTTCCGGCCAGACATGCTTGGGATAGCGGCCGCGCATGTCGGCGCGCACATCGGTCCAGGAGCCGCGCCAGAAGCCAGGCAGGTCTCGCGTCGTCTGGATCGGCCGGTGCGCCGGCGACAACAGTTCAAGCGTCAAGGGGACGGTGCCGTTGGCGATCGACGGATGGCGGTCGAGGCCGAACAATTCTTGCACGCGCACCGCCAGAACCGGCCATTCGCCGTCATAGCGGATCGGCACATGGCTGCCCGACGGGGCGTCGAAATGAGTCGGCGCCAGCGCTTCGACCTTGTGCTGAAGGTCTTGCGGCACGAGCGACGCCAGCCCGGCCAGGACAGTTCCGGGATCGATGGCGGCCAGGGAGGCCGCACCGGACAGGAAAGGCAGCAGCCAGTCGTCGAGGCGCGCGATGAGCGCTTCATCCGACATGTCGGGCCAGGGCGCGCCCAAGCCCTTGTGCAGCCAGGACAGCCGGTGGCGCAGCGTCTGCGCCTCCTTGCTCCAGGTCAGGAGGGAAAGTCCGTGCTCGCGCAAGGCCTCGATGATGGCGCGGTCGGCCTCGGCGCCGGCCGGCGGCGGCAACATGCGTTCGGCGAGCGTGATGGCCCCAAGGCGCACGGTTTCGCGCACCCGCACGGCGCGCCTGTCGCGATCGAAACTCGTCTGCCGGCGCGTTTCGATCCTGCCGCCAAGTGCTGCCCGGATGTCCTCCTCACTGCTTGCCGCAGCCGCCGTAATGCGGGCATTCTGCGCCTTGCCCTGCAGGTCCGCGACGACCAGAAACGGCTCGCCCGCCAGCGGGTCGCCGGCGTCGAGCATGGCGCCGGAACCGTTGGCCAGCACGAAACGGCCGCGCTCGCCGCGCGCCTTGGCGACGCGATCCGGCCAGGCGTGGATGAGCAGGGTTCCGGCTGGAACAGCTCCGCTGGTCTTCGCACCGCCTACATGCCTGGCCAGGCGCTCGGCAAGCTGGCGCGCCGACGTGGCACGCGGCGATCTTTCCGTGCGAAAGCGCATCAGTCGCCGTTCGAGGTCGGCACCGTCACCGCCAAGGCCACGCTCGGTCAGCAGCACGGCAAGCATGGCCGCCTCACCACCATGACCGCTGCTGGCCGCCTCGGCGACCATATGCGCCAGCCGGACCGGCAGAGCGAGCTTGCGCATCGCAGCGCCGGCGTCCGTCAGCCGCCCTGCTTCATCGACGGCCCCAAGCGCCCGCAACAGCGCCCGTGCTTCATTGAGCGCGGGAGCCGGCGGCGGATCGAGGAAAGCAAGACTGACTGGATCAGCGACACCGAAGGCGGCGCAGTCGAGCAGCAGACCCGACAGGTCCGCCTCGAGGATTTCCGGGGGTGTGAAGGCGGGAAGTGCCGCCGTCTGCTCGGCACGCCACAGCCGGATAGCGACGCCCGCCTGCGTGCGGCCGGCGCGGCCGGCGCGCTGATCGGCGGAGGCCTTGCTGACGCGCACGGTTTCCAATCTGGTCAGTCCGCTGGCCGGCTCATAGCGCGGCAGCCGCGACAGGCCGGAATCGATGACGACGCGCACGCCGTCGATGGTGATGGAGGTCTCGGCGATGGAGGTCGCCAGCACCACCTTGCGGCGGCCTGGCGGCGCCGGCTTGATCGCCGCGTCCTGCGCCTTGCCGTCGAGCTGGCCATAGAGCGGCACGATATCGGTGTCGGCGCCGACCTTGCCGGCCAGCCGCTCGGCCGTGCGCTCGATCTCGCGCTGGCCGGGCAGGAAGGCAAGCACGCTGCCGCTCTCGTCGGCAAGGGCGGCGCGGATCGCCTTGGCCATGGCGTCCTCGATCGGCACACCGGCCGGCCGCTCGTCGTATCTGACATCGACGGGGAAGGCGCGGCCCTCGCTTTCGATCACCGGCGCGCCCGACAGGAGTTTCGCGACCCGTGCGCCGTCGAGCGTTGCCGACATCACCAGCAGACGCAGATCCGGCCGCAGCGCGCCTTGCACATCGAGGGCGAGAGCCAGACCGAAATCGCCGTCGAGCGAGCGCTCGTGGAATTCGTCGAAAATGACCGCCAAAACGCCGGGCAGTTCCGGGTCGTCGAGGATCATGCGCGCCAGCACGCCCTCGGTGACGACCAGGATTTTCGTCCGCGCCGAGGTGCGGTTTTCCATGCGCATGGCGTAGCCGACGGTGGCGCCGGGCTCTTCCCTCAGCAACTCGGCCATGCGGCGCGCGGCGGCGCGGGCGGCGAGCCGGCGCGGTTCGAGCAAGACGATCTTGCCCGTGCCCAGCCAGGGCGCGTCGAGCAGCGCCAGCGGCACCAGCGTGGTCTTGCCGGCACCGGGCGGCGCGACCAGCACGGCGCTGTTGCCAGAGCCGAGCGCCTCGCTCAGCGCCGGCAGCACGGCGGATACCGGAAGTTCCGGCAAGGGTTTGGTCGTCATTACGCCCGCATATCAGCGGTCGCGGGCGCCGTGCAACTTTATCGCACCAGGGCCCGGTTAGAGCCGTGTGCGGGAAAACGGATTCCAGCGCACCGTGCCCAGCCGCACTTCCTCGCGCACCATGGTCAGCAGGCCCGATCCGCCGACGACGGCGAGGCCGACAAGCGACAGCCAGTCCGGATATTCCCGGAAGAACAGCGCGCCGAGGATGACCGCCCAGACGATCTGCGAATAATGCGTCGGCGCAATCCGGTTGGCCGGAGCGTATTTGGCGGCCAGCAACTGCAGCAATTGTCCACACGCGGTGAAGGCGCCCGCCATCACCAGCCATGCCAGCTGTTTTCCATCCGGGACGGTGAAGGAGGTCGCGGCGGCACCGATGCCGTTGAACAGCAGCCCATAGCCGATCAGCACGCCGAGCATGGTCGTGCGTTTTTCCTGCTGCGCCAGCGACCGCATCAGGATGACGTTGGTGGCGGCGAGGAAAGCGATGGTGAAAGCGGCAAGGTGACCAAGGTGCAGCTCGCGAAAGCCCGGCCTGACAACCAGCATGACGCCGGCAAAGCCGGCGACCACCGCCAGCCAGCGCCAGGGCCCGACCTTTTCCTTGAGGATCACCGTGGATAGAATGGTGACGCAGAGCGGCGCCAGAAAGATGAGCGCATAGGTCTCGGCCAGCGGAATGGTGGTGAAAGCATAGACGCTGAGCACGCCCGACGCGATGCCGGCCCAGGCCCGCGCCTGCACCGCCCAGGGACGTTTGGCACGCCAGAAATCACGCCAGCGCTCGTTGGCCGGCCGGCTGAAGAAGAGGAAGCAGCCAGCAAACAAAGTCGAGAAGAAGCCGATCTCGAACACCGTGAATTGGCCGCCCAGGCTCTTGATAACGGCATCGCTGCCCGAATAGCTTGCATAGGCGATCAGGGCGAGCAGGATTCCGTTCGGCACGTTTTTCATTTCCGGGGAGAGAGAGTTGAAAATACTGGCACTCGGTGCCCATTCAGACGACATCGAGATCTTCATGTTCGGTACGATGGCCGCCTATGCCGCGCAAGGCGCAGAACTCACTTTTGCCGTTGCCACCGATGGTGCCAGGGGCGGCAAGAGCGATCCCGCTGTTCTGGCTCGTGTCCGGCGCGAGGAGGCAATGGCCGCGGCCGCGCTGCTCGGGGCGGCAGCCCGCTTCCTCGACTTTCCCGATGGCGGGCTTGTGGCCGACGCCGCACTGATCGATGCGCTGAAAACGCTGATCAGCGAGATCGAGCCGGATCTTGTGATCACGCACGCGCCCAACGACTATCATGCCGACCACCGCGCGCTGTCGGACGGCGTGCGCATCGCTGCTTCGTTCGGGGTTCCGGTGCTGCATGCCGATACGATGGGCGGCACCGGATTCTCGCCGACGCACTATGTCGATATTTCCGCCCATGCCGACATCAAGACCGAAGCGATCCGCATGCACCAGTCGCAGGACCCGGACCGCTTCGTCGACATTGCACTGACGCAGAACCTTTTTCGCTCGGGCCAGTGCAACGGCGCGCAAGGTTCGCTGGCCGAAGCCTTCCGCTTCGAGCCGACATTTCCCTTCGGCGACATCCGCGCGCTGCTGCCGCCGGCGCCACCGATCCGGACGGTGATGGTGAGCACCAAACGGGTCGACTGAACCCGCGGACTATCGGCCAGGGGTATCGCATTCCGCGCTCGTCCGCCTGATGCCCGGCGCTTTTCCCAACATTTTCAGAGACCGGCTTCAGCATGTTGCGGCGCAGCAACGAATTCGCTTGCCTTGTTTAGTAAAAATTGCATCACTAAACAAATTACTAAACATCCGCGACGCGACGACGCCGCCATGTTTGGGCCTCTGAGGAGAGAGGTTGAGGGATCTTGAGACCGTCATCCGGACGTGTTTCGCAAATGGGAGGAAGGCATGAAATCGAGCTTGAAACTGGCGTTGGGACTGACCTCGGCGATCGCAGCGTCGACAGCCGTCTCGAGCGCCGCGCACGCTGAAGACCTGACGCTATGCTGGGCCGCCTGGGACCCGGCCAACGCGCTGGTCGAACTGTCCAAGGATTTCACCAAGGAAACCGGCATCGGCATGAAATTCGAGTTCGTGCCGTGGACCAACTACGCCGATCGTTTCCTCAATGAGTTGAACTCGCATGGCAAGCTCTGCGACCTGATCATCGGCGACAGCCAATGGATCGGCGGCGCGGCCGAGAACGGCCATTACGTCAAGCTGAACGACTTCTTCGACAAGGAGAAGATCAGCATGGACGACTTCGTGCCGGCGACCGTCGTCGGCTATTCGGAATGGCCGAAGAACACGCCCAACTACTGGGCGCTGCCGGCCATGGGCGACGTCGTCGGCTGGACCTACCGCAAGGACTGGTTCTCCAAGCCCGAACTGCAGAAGGAATTCAAGGAGAAGTATGGCTGGGACCTCGGCCCGCCGGCCACTTTCGACCAGTTGAAGCAGATCGCCGAATTCTTCCAGAAGCGGCAGGTCGACGGCAAGACGGTCTATGGCGCCTCGATCTACACCGAGCGCGGCTCGGAAGGCATCACCATGGGCGCCATGGACGTGCTCTACAGCTATGGCTTCCAATACGAGAACCCGAAGAAGCCCTACGAGATGGAAGGTTTCGTCAATTCGCCAGACGCCGTCAAAGGCCTGGAATTCTACAAGGCGCTCTACGATTGCTGCACCCCTCCGGGCGCCTCGAACAGCTACATGGGCGAAGGCGTCGATGCCTTCAAATCCGGCCAGGTGGCGATGCACATGAACTTCGCCTTCACATGGCCGGGCCTGCAGAAGGACGAGAATGTCGGCGGCGATAAGATCGGCTATTTCGTCAATCCCAAGGGTCCCGGCGGCGCCCAGTTCGCCCAGCTCGGCGGCCAGGGTATTTCGGTGGTCTCCTATTCCGACAAGCAGGAATCGGCGCTGAAATACATCAAGTGGTTCGCCAACAAGGACGTCCAGGCCAAATGGTGGTCGCTCGGCGGTTATTCCTGCCTCAACGCGGTGGTCAAGGACCCGAAATTCCCGGCCAGCCAGCCCTATGCGCAAACCTTCCTCGACTCGATGGCGATCGTGAAGGACTTCTGGGCCGAGCCGAGCTACGCACCACTGCTGCAAGCCTCGCAGAAGCGCTTCCATGACTATGTCGTCGCCGGCCAGGGTTCGGCCAAGGATGCTCTCGACGGCCTGGTCAAGGACTGGACGCAGGTCTTCCAGGACGACGGCAAGATGTAGCCGCGACAACCGCAAGGCTCCTCCCGAGCCATGACCCCGCGTCCCGTGCCGCCCTTGGCACGGGACGCGGTTCAGATAAATTCCATGACAGAGACGAACGAAGTGACCGAAGCAGGACTGACCATGCTCAATCGGACCGCGGAGACCGTTGCCCGGGCGACCCCGGAACCGTTGGCCCGCAAGGTCCGGGGCATCAGCGACAAGGGCCTCGCCTGGCTGTTCATCTCGCCGACGATCCTGTTGCTGCTCGCCATCAACATCTTCCCGCTGTTCTGGGCGATCTACCTGTCGTTCACCAATTTTCGCGCGAACCGGCCAAACGAGGTGGTGAAGAACCTCGGCTTCGCCAATTACCAGCGCATCCTTGGCGACCAGGACATCTGGATCGCCATGCAGACGACGGCGCATTTCGTGTTCTGGACCATCCTCTTGCAGACGCTGATCGGCTTCACGCTGGCCTGGCTGATCGACCGCAAGTTTCGCGGCCACGCTTTCTGGACGACGCTGATCCTGGTGCCGATGATGCTGTCGCCGGCGGTGGTCGGTAATTTCTGGCGCTTCCTCTACGAGCCGCAGATCGGCCTGTTTTCCTATGTCATCTCGTTCGTGTCGGGCATTCCGCCGACAAGCATCCAGATGCTTTCCAACGTCTCGCTGGCGCCGTGGTCGATCATCATCGTCGATACCTGGATGTGGACGCCCTACGTGATGCTGATCTGCCTCGCGGGCCTGCGCTCGATCCCCGAATATATTTATGAAGCGGCCGAGGTCGACCGCGCCTCCAACTGGCGGCAGTTCTGGTCGATCACGCTGCCGATGGCGCTGCCCTTCATCATGCTGGCGGTGCTGTTTCGCGGCATCGAGAACTTCAAGATGTTCGACATGGTCAACCTGCTCACCGGCGGCGGGCCGGGCTCGACCACCGAAGTCGCCTCGATCACGCTGAAACGGCAGGCCTTCGAGAGCTGGCGTACCGGCTATTCCTCTGCCTTCGCCATCATCCTGTTCGTCGCGGTGTTCGGTCTCGCCAACATCTACGTCAAGGCGCTCAACAAGGTGAAGCAGAGATGAGCCTGACCACAGCCCATTCGGTCGTCGCGCCCTCGTCGAATTCGAAGCGCATCGCCGGCGCCATCATCATCGCCTACGCGCTGATCTCGATCGTGCCGCTCCTGTGGATCTTCGCCACCAGCTTCAAGACGCCGCCGGATTCGATCGCCTATCCGCCCAAGATCGTGTTCCAGCCGAGCATCGAGGGCTACTGCAACCTGTTCACGACGCGCACCAGGCAGACGCCTGAATATATCAACTCGCTCGGACCGGCGACGGGCTTCTGCGACGAGACCGTGCGCAAGCGCAACATGGTGATCGCCGGACCATCCAACTTCCTGCCGCGCTTCATCAATTCGCTGATCATCGCCTTCGGCTCGACCTTCTGCGCCGTCTTTCTCGGCACATTGTCGGCCTACGGCTTCTCGCGCTTCAAGGTGCCGCTCGCCGACGACCTTCTGTTCTTCATCCTGTCGACACGCTTCATGCCGCCGATCGCGGTCGCCATTCCCATCTACCTGATGTACCGCGAGCTTGGCCTGTCGGACACCGCCCTCGGCATGATCCTGCTCTACACGGCGGTCAACGTGTCGCTCGCGGTGTGGCTGCTCAAGGGCTTCATCGACGAGATTCCGCGCGAATATGAGGAGGCGGCGATGATCGACGGCTACACGCGGCTGCAGGCCTTCTGGCGCACCGTGCTGCCGCAGGCGACCACCGGCATTGCCGCCACGGCGATCTTCTGCCTGATCTTCGCCTGGAACGAATACGCGTTCGCAGCCCTGCTGACTTCCGGCACGGCACAAACAGCGCCGCCCTTCATCCCGACCATCATAGGCGAAGGCGGCCAGGACTGGCCGGCCGTGGCGGCCGGCACGACGATCTTCCTGGTGCCGATCCTGGTCTTCACCATCCTGCTCCGCAAGCAATTGCTGCGCGGCATCACCTTCGGTGCGGTGCGCAAATGATTAGTGTGGGAATAAGTCGCCCCCCACTCCGTCGAGCTTCGCTCGACACCTCTCCCCCGATCGACGGGGTAGAGGAAGGGCGCGAACTTGATTCAGCCAGGCTCCCTTCCTCTCCCTCCGGAGGGGCGAGAGGTGGCGCTGCGGAGCAGCGACGGAGTGGGGGAACCACCTGGCAACCATCTCTCCCTTTGAACGGGGAAAAGGGAGGAAGCTACGCATGAGGCGCTCCGCCATCTCCAGGAAATCGCGCTGGCCCCGCTGGGCCAGGCGCGGGTTGATGGAAAACATTGCCACGGCGCTGATCGCCATCGGCTTCCTGATGCTGTTCCAGCCCTTCGCGCTGTCGCTCTATACCTATTCCTTCATCACCATGCTCGCCGGCACGGTGATGTTCATCATCGTCTCGAAGTTCCCGGAATAATCATGGCCGAAATTCGCGTCCAACATCTGAGAAAGGCCTTCGGCGATTTCGTCGCCGTCCAGGATTCCAACTTCGTCGTCGAGGACGGCGAGTTCTTCGTCATGCTGGGGCCATCGGGCTGCGGCAAGACGACGACACTGAGAATGATCGCCGGGCTCGAACTGCCGACCGGCGGCCAGATCCTGCTCGGCGGCGACGACGTCACCATGCTCAGGGCCCGCGAGCGCGACATCGCATTCGTCTTCCAGCTGTTCGCGCTCTATCCGCACATGAATGTGCGCAAGAACATCGGTTTTCCGCTCTTGGCGCAAGGCATGCCCTCGGCCGAGATCCGCACCCGCGTCGAGGAGACGGCGAAGCTTCTGCGCATCGACCATCTGCTCAACAAATCCGTATCCGGTCTTGCCGGCGGCGACCGCCAGCGCGTCGCGCTCGGCCGCGCCATCGTGAGGCGGCCGAAATGCTTCCTGATGGACGAGCCACTCGGCACGCTCGACACTGAATTCCGTGACCTAATGGTCCATGAGCTGCGCGAACTGCACAACCGCATCCACGCGACGACCGTGTACGTCACGCATGACCAAATGGAAGCCATGTCGATGGCCGACAAGATCGCAGTGATGAACCATGGCGTCATCGAGCAGTTCGGCAGCCCCCGCGAAATCTACGACCGCCCCGCTACCATGTTCGTGGCCGACTTCATCGGCTCGCCGCCGATGAATTTTTTGAAGTTTGGCGGCGGACTCACAAAAGGCGCGAAGGAGGTGGTCGTCCAGGGGGCGACAGTGGCAGTGCCAGAGGTGCGCGAGGACGTAGCGCCTGCCGACATGGCTCTCGGCATTCGCCCCGAACATATCCGCTTCGACGATGCATCCAAGCTGCGCGGCGCCATATACGGCACCGAATATCTCGGCACCACCCAGATCGTCGCGGTGGAAACGGCGGACGGCATCATCAAGGCTCGGGTGCCGGCCGAAATCCGGCTCAATGCTGGCGACCATGTCGGCCTCACACTGAACGGCGCGCGGCTGTCGCTGTTCGAAAAAGGCTCCGGGCGCGCGGTGAGAACGGCAATCCACGACACAGCGTCGTTGGGGAGAGCGCAGCATGGCTGACGTGCACATCAAAGGCGTGACCAAAAGCTTCGGCGACCATGTCGCCGTCAGCGGGCTCGACCTGCATATATCGGACGGCGAATTCGTCGTGCTGCTGGGGCCGACCGGCGCCGGCAAGACGACCACACTGCGGCTGATCGCAGGGCTGGAACGGCCGGATGCAGGCACGATCGAGATCGGCGGCCACAATGCCACGACCCTGTCACCGGCCGAGCGCGACACAGCCTTCGTCTTCCAGCAATATTCGCTCTATCCGCATCTGTCGGTGTTCGACAATCTCGCCTTCCCACTGCGCTCGCCGGCGCGGAAAATACCGGAAGACCAAATCCGCCGCCGGGTCGAGGAGGTCGCGAAGATGGTGCGCATCCATCACAAGCTTGCCAACCGTTCGACCAAATTGTCGGGCGGCGAAATGCAGCGCGTCGCCATCGGCCGCGCGCTGGTGCGCAAGCCTTCCATCTACCTGATGGACGAGCCGCTGTCGTCGCTCGACGCCAAGCTGCGCGCGGATCTCAGGCTCGAATTGAAGCGCATCCAGTCCGAGCTCGGTGCCACCATGCTCTACGTCACGCACGACCAGATCGAGGCGATGACCATGGCCGATCGGATCGGCATCCTCGCCGACGGCGTGCTGGTGCAGATCGGTTCACCACGAACCATTTATTCGGAACCGGCAAATCTGCATGTCGCTGCAAGGCTCGGCCAGCCGGCGATCAATCTTTTGCCGACTGGGCTGCTTCCCGATGGCGGCGCGCCGGCCGGCACCAGGACAATCGGCGCGCGCACCGAGCACCTGGCGATCGAGAAGGCCGTGAATGGCCATGCTGATGGCGTCGTCGACTGGGTCGAGCATCTCGGCGACCAGAACCATCTGCACGTGACGGTGGGGCCGAAGAAGCTGGTGACGCTGACCGATCCCGACACCGATCTGGCGCAAGGCGACAAGGTGGTGATCCGCTACCGCTCGCCGCTCTATTTCGGCGCCGACGGACAACGACTGATGTGAGCGGTTTCGGCGCCCCCCGCCAAGGCGACGCCGGCTTCTGATTGAAGATTGCGAATACGGGACGAATTCGATGAAGAACTTTTTCAACCGCAGGGAAACGATCGTCACCGAGGCCCTGGACGGCCTGTTGCGCACCATTGGCTCAGGCGACCTCGCGCGCCTCGACGGGTATCCCGAGATCAAGGTCGTGCTGCGCGCCGATTGGGACAAGTCCAAGGTTGCCGTCGTCTCCGGCGGCGGGGCCGGGCACGAGCCGTCGCATGCCGGCTTCGTCGGCAAGGGCATGCTGACGGCGGCGGTTTCGGGCGAGATCTTCGCCTCGCCGAGCGTCGAAGCGGTGCTGGCGGCCATTCGCGCGGTCGCCGGACCGGCCGGTTGCCTGCTGATCGTCAAGAACTACACCGGCGACCGGCTCAATTTCGGCCTCGCTGCCGAGAAGGCGCGCGCCGAAGGTTTTGCCGTCGAGATGGTGATCGTCGCCGACGACATCGCGCTGCCCTACATCACCCAGCCGCGCGGCGTTGCCGGCACATTATTCGTGCACAAGATATCAGGCCATCTGTCGGAAGCCGGCAAGGACCTGGTATCCGTCGCGGCGGCCGCGCGTGCGGCGGCAAAGGATATCATCTCGCTCGGAATGTCGTTGTCGTCCTGCTCCATTCCCGGCCAGCCGCACGAGGACAGGTTTGGCGAAAACGATGGCGAGCTCGGCCTCGGCATCCACGGTGAGCCGGGCGTCGAGCGCATCGCGGTGCAGAGTGCCGACAAGCTGGTGGCTGTCATGGCGGAGCGCCTCGCGGGGCGGCTCGACGCGAAGGCCGGCCATGCCTTGCTGATCAACAATCTCGGCTCCGTGCCGCCGCTCGAAATGTCGCTGGTTGCCAATGCGGTGCTTGCCTCACCGCTGGCAAAGACAGTGAAGTTCACAATCGGCCCCGGACCGTTGATGACGGCACTCAACATGAACGGGTTCTCGCTGTCGCTGATCCGGCTCGATGCGGCACGCGAGGCCGCCTTGCTGGCGCCAGTCGGCCCGCACGCCTGGATGCCGGCCAAGCCGCTCGTTGCGCCCGCTGTCGTACCGATAGCGAAAGCAGCCGGACAATGCGCGGCACACAGGGCCAGCCAGGATGCCGGCACCAGGCGCTTGATCGTCACGGTCTGCGAGAAGCTGATTTCGCTCGAAGCGGCATTGAACGGACTGGACGCCAAGGCGGGCGACGGCGACACCGGCTCGACGGTGGCGACCGGCGCACGAAGCATTCTTGATCGGCTCGACACGCTGCCGCTTGCCGACCCCGCGGCGACCCTAGGTGCAGTGGGCGACATATTGAGCGCATCGATGGGCGGCTCCAGCGGAGTGCTGCTGTCGATCTTTTTCACGGCGGCGGGACGGGCCTTGGACGGTGGCGCCGGTGTGCCCAAGGCCCTGCTCGCCGGGCTTGAACGCATGACCTTCTACGGTGGCGCCAAACCCGGCGATCGCACCATGATCGATGCGCTGGAACCGGCCTTGAAGGCCCTCGACGGCAAGGGCCTTGGCGACGCGGCGGCGGCAGCCCGGCGCGGTGCGGAAGCCACCGCGGCCATGGAGAAGGCAAAAGCCGGGCGATCCGCCTATGTCGGTGCCGGATTGCAGGGCGTGGTCGATCCCGGTGCTCATGCCGTGTCAGAGGTGTTCGCGGCCGCCGCCACACTGCTTGTCACGGCCTGAAGCATGCACCAGTTGTCGAACGACCGTTCTTTCGCTACTGCCGGCAAGGTGCAAACCGGGAATTCGGGCGACATGACGGCGCTGGACCTTTCGAGGCTAATCGCGGCCGCCGCGGATGCGATTGCCGCGCACGCCGAGGAATTGACGGCGCTCGACCAGGCGATCGGCGACGGCGACCACGGGCTGAACATGAAGCGCGGCTTCGACGCCGTACGGGCCGAGGCGGACGTGTTCGCCGCGAAGCCGCTGCCGGACGCCCTGAAGGCAATTGGCACCAAGCTGGTGATGACGGTGGGCGGCGCTTCCGGCCCGCTGTTCGGCACGCTGTTCATGGCGCTCGGCAAGGAGATTTCGGCGGAACCCGACCGCGCCAATCTGACGGCTGCCTTCCGCAAGGCGATCGAAGCGGTGGCCGCGCGCGGCAAGTCGCAGGTAGGGCAAAAAACCATGCTCGATGTGCTGCGGCCGGTGCATGACGCCTTGGCCGGGGAAAGGACGGCGGCTGAAATAGCCGACGTCGCCGACGCTGCCGCCGACGCGACGGTGCCTATGAAGGCACTGCGCGGCCGCGCCTCGTTCCTCGGAGACCGCTCGATCGGCCATATGGATGCCGGCGCGCGCTCGACCGCGCTGCTGGTGCGCACGCTGGCGCAAATCATTGGGGGCAAGGCATGAGCAATGTCGGGATCGTGATCGTCTCGCATTCGCCGCTGGTCGCGGAGGGCACGGCCGACATGGTACGCCAAATGGTCGGCGACGAGGTGCCGCTTGCGTGGTGCGGCGGAAACGGCCATGGCGGGCTCGGCACCAATGTCGAGGCGATCATGGGCGCCATTGACAAGGCCTGGTCGGACGCCGGCGTCGCCATTCTTGTCGATCTCGGCGGCGCCGAGACCAATTCGGAAATGGCGGTGGAATTGATCGGCGAACCGCGTGCGCACAAAATCATCGTCTGCAACGCGCCGATCGTCGAGGGCGCGGTGATGGCGGCGACCGAGGCATCCGGCGGCGCCTCGCTCCGGGAAGTGGTGGCGACGGCGCACGAATTGTCGCCGTCGTGAGCGAACGGGATTTTTGAACACATGTCCGCAACCGCCGAAGCGACCATCCTGATCACGCACGATGTGGGCCTGCATGCGCGTCCTTCGGTGAAGTTCACCAAGCTGGCCAAGAGCTTTGCCGCCGAGGTGGAGATTGCACTCGCCGCCAACGGCCCATGGTTCGATGCAAAAAGCATCGTCAAGGTGATGGCGGCCAAGGCGCCGAAGGGCACGGTGCTGCACATCAGGGCCAACGGCGATGGTGCCGATGATGCTATCCGCGCGCTGGTCGAACTGGTGCAGCGCGATTTCGACGAGGACGCCGGCCATGTCCGCTCGGCTTGAGGCCGATCCGCGCCTGCGCTCACCCGCTGGGAACGCGTGCCATGCGCATTGAGGGTGTTCCTGCCTCGGTCGGCTATGCCGAGGGACCTCTGTTCGACCTCGGCCGGCCCGCAGGCGTTTACGTTAGCAAGGCAAGCTCCGTCGAGGAGAGGACGTCGCTGCAAGCCGCGATCGGCAAGGCGGTGAACCGGCTCGTGGCCATGGTCGGGACCGCCGAGAAAGATGCCGCCGACATACTCGAATTCCACATCGCCATGCTGGAAGACGACGCGCTGAGCGGGCCGGCCTTCTCATCGATCGCTTCCGGAACACCCGCCGACACGGCCTGGCGGCAGGCGCTCGATGCCGAGATCGCCGGCTACGAGGCTTCGGACCAGGATTATTTCCGCGCCCGCGCCACGGACCTTCGGGATATCAGGGACCAGGTGCTGCGTGCCCTGACCGAGGACAGTGACCAAGCCGCGCCGTCCGGCGCCATCCTCTATGGCGAGGACATCGCGCCGACGCGCTTTCTCGAAACCGACTGGAGCCATGGCGGCGGCATCGCGCTGAAGGCAGGCAGCACCGCCAGCCATGTCGCCATGCTGGCACGCTCGCGTGGCGTGCCGATGGTCGTGGGCCTGCGCGAGCCGCTTGCCGCTGTTGCCGACATGGCACTGCTCGACGCGGAGCACGGCAATATCGTCCTGGCGCCCTCGCCCGCCGAGATCGGCTCGTTCCGGCAGTCATCCTCCTCCTTCACCGCCGGCCAGGGTAAGGCACGGACTTTTCTGGCGCGGCCGGCCGTGACAAAAACCGGCACGACGGTGCGCGTACAGGTCAACATCGCCGACCCTAGGGATGTCGATGCCATCGACATCGCGACCTGCGACGGTGTCGGCCTGATGCGCACCGAATTCCTGTTCGGCAAGACGCTACCGGATGAGGAGACGCAGTATCGTGCCTATCGCAAGGTGCTGGAATGGGCCGGCGAAAAACCGGTGACGATCCGTACCGTCGATGCCGGCGGCGACAAGCCGGTGCCAGGCTTCACCGTCGAGGAAGGCAATCCATTCCTTGGCCTGCGCGGCATCAGGCTGTCGCTGGCCAGGCCCGATATATTCCGGATTCAAATCAGGGCATTGCTGCGCGCCGCGCCACACGGCAATCTCAAAATCATGTTTCCGATGATCGCCACATCAGCAGAGTATGAAAGCGCCGCCGCCCTGTTCGCCGAGGAGCGGGTAGCCCTTGCCGCGCGCGGCATCGCGCAAAAAATGCCGCCGCTCGGCATCATGGTCGAAGTGCCCTCGGTGGCCATCGCGCCGGAGGCGTTTACCGGCGTCGCCTTCCTGTCGATCGGTTCCAACGATCTGACGCAATATGTGATGGCGGCCGCGCGCGACAATGCCGCTGTGGCACACCTGAATTCAGTCCGCCATCCTGCGGTGTTGAGGCTGATCGCCTCGGTCGCGGCCTTTGGACGGGAGACCGGGATTGCCGTCAGCCTGTGCGGCGATGCCGGCGGCGACCCGGCCTCTATTCCCTCGCTGCTGGAAGCCGGTCTGCGCGATCTTTCCGTGGCGCCGGCGCAACTCGCCATGGCCAAGGCGGCCATAGCCGACGTTCCGGTCTAGGCACGGCAGGCATGGCCGACATCAAACCCGAACCCGGTTCCGAAGAAGCGATCCGCGCCTACAAGACGATCCTGTCGCAAGTCATCGACCAGCGGCCGTCCGGCATGCGCCAGCGGCTCGCCGATGCGCTTGGCAAGCACCGCAGCTTCGTCACGCAGATTTCGAGCCCGAGCTACTCGATTCCCATTCCGTCGAAACATCTGCCGGCCATCTTTTCCGTCTGCCATTTCAGCCAGGCCGAGCGGGACCAGTTTCTTGCCGCCTATCACCAGGCACATCCCGGGAAGATCTCGGTCGCCGCGGGCGCGCGCAAGACAAGGCACGTTTCGCTCATCGTGCCGGATTTCGGCGACGACAAGCAGAATGCGGCGCTCGACCGAGCGATCAACGAATTCATCCAGAAGGTCACCAGCATCACCGGCAAGAGCGGCTGAACGACCCTTGATGCTGGCTATTTCGGGAGGAGACGGCCGTGAAGAAATTCATGAACTCGGTGGACACGGTACTGACCGAGAGCCTTGACGGTTTCGCGGCCGCCCATGCCGACATCCTTGTGCTTGGCGAGGAGCACAAATTCATCCGCCGCAAGATGCTCAAGCCGGGCAAGGTGGCGCTGATCTCCGGCGGCGGCTCCGGCCACGAGCCGCTGCATGGCGGCTTTGTCGGCCGTGGCATGCTGGACGCCGCCTGTCCCGGCCAGGTGTTCACCTCGCCGACACCGGATCAGATGCTGGCGGCCGCGCAAGCCGTCGACACCGGCGCCGGCTGCCTGTTCATCGTCAAGAACTACGAAGGCGACGTGATGAACTTCGAGATGGCGGCGGAGATGTCCGATGGCGTGCTGCAGGTCGTCACCAATGACGACGTCGCCGTCGAGAATTCGTCCTACACAACCGGGCGGCGCGGCGTGGCGGGCACGCTGGTGGTGGAAAAGATCGTTGGCGCCGCCGCCGAGCACGGGGTGGCGTTGCCGGCGTTGAAGGCGCTGGGTGACCGCGTCAACGACGCCACCCGCTCGATGGGCGTGGCATTGACCAGCGGCACCGTGCCGGCTGCCGGCAAACCGACCTTCGACATCGGCGAAGGCGAGATGGAATTCGGCGTCGGCATCCATGGCGAGCCCGGCCGCCGGCGCGACAGGCTGAAAAGCGCCGATGCGATTGTCGAAGAAATCTGCGCTGCGATCCTGGGCGATCTCGACGACAGGGCGAAAGGACCCGCGCTGCTGTTCGTCAACGGCTTCGGCGGCACGCCGCTGATGGAGCTCTATCTGATGTACAACAGCGCCCGCCGGATTTTCGAGCAACATGGCGTGACGGTTACCCGGTCGCTGGTCGGCACCTATGTCACCTCGCTCGACATGGCCGGCTGCTCGATCACGCTGACCCTGCTCGACGACGAACTGACGGAATGGTGGGACGCACCTGTCCACACCGCCGCGCTGCGCTGGGGCGTGTAAGGCTGGCTTCAGCCGCCCTTTTCTGCAACCATTCCGGACAATCCACTTAACGATGGATTTGTCCGCATCGATGCTGCCGTCTCTTACTCCAGCTGAAGAAAAACTGCTGCTGCGCTTCGCCGATCCGGAGGCTGCGGCGGGCGGGGACAATTTATCGGCGAAGGCCCTATCTGCCCTGCTCGACAATGCCGAATTCCACGGCGTCCTCCCGATCATGCTGCGCAAGCTCGGGGAGGGTGGCGATGCGCACCTGCCGTCGGATACTGGTTTGCGAGACAAACTCGACGACCTGCGCCAGAGGGCGACGATCGCCACCGGCCAGTCGATGCTGCTTCAGTACCATGGCGACCGCATCATGAAGGGAATGGCGGCGGAGGGTATTCCGGCGCGGATCGTCAAGGGGCCGGTCTTCGCGCGAAAACTCTATCGCAATGTATCCGACCGGCCTTTCACCGACATCGACATCATGGTCGAGCCCGCCAACCTTGCGCGGGCAAACCGGGTGATTGCGGCATGCGGCTTCGAGCTTGCCAGCAACGAGGCCGAATCCTACCGGCTGCAGGAATTCAAATGGCTGGAAAAGGAGAATTCCAGCCTGCTGGTCGAGTTGCATGGCGACCTTGTGCACGACATCGGCATGCGGCGGCGCCTGTCGCTGGGTTTTCGCGAGCTTGGCATCATCGATGGCGACGCGACGGATACGCCGGCCGCCCTTCTGACAATCGCCATCGTGCATGCCGCCGGCGGCCACAAATTCCACCGTCTGCAGCTTTGCGTCGACGTGCTGCAAGGTGTGAGGGCGCTGCAATCCCCGGTTTCGGAAACCCGCCTGCTCGACGCCGCGCGCATGACCGGCATCGAACTCGAACTTGCGATCGTGCTCAACGTAACCGGGCGGCTGTTCGACGAACCGCATGCGCTGGCACTCGCCGGGCGAATAAAGCCCGACCTGTCGATCCGACTGGCCAAGAAGCTGATCACGACCAACACGCTGCTCAGGGTCAATTCCCGGGAGAAGATCGGCTCGCGGCTACGCCGCGATGCCTTTCGCTGGATCCAGCGGCTGGCCAAGGCCAGGCCATACGCCGCTTGAGCGGATCGTCAGTCCAGTGATGCCAACCTAGCGCTTATCAGCGCCGCCGCATCGGCCGGACGCACGCCTACTTCCAGGGTAAAGGTCGGCACCGACGACACCAGTCCGCGGATCGCCGCCAACCTGCGCTTCTGCAGCGGCAGCAGACCGGTCGCGCCGGTGCGGACATTGTCCATCGCCAGCGCCACCATCGCGTCGGTCCGGGCCATGGGCGCGAGCCGGGTCTCTTCGTCGCCGGATCGCGCAAGATGCAGGAGCGCTGCGACCGGACGGGCGGTCGGACTTTCGATTTTTATGATCCCACTCAGCTTTTCCAGCGAAACAGCCTGTTCGCCATTGCGGTCCCATGACAGACCGAGGCATGGCGCCACAAGCGGGATCATCCGCGCGGTCTTCTCATGGATCTTGACATGGCGCGGCAAACCCCAGGCGGCAGGCGTGGGGGAAGCGAGATTCAGGATCATGGCGTCGTCGGAGCACAGGCCGAATCCTTGCGTTGCCAAGGCCAGCGATGTGGTGGTCTTGCCGGTGCCGCTCGGGGCATGGACCAGCACGACGGCGTCGCGGCCCGGCAGCGTCAGCCCGGCCGTGTGCAGCATATGCTGGCCGCCTGCGTCGAGTGCTGCGTCCAACACCAGCATCGATGGCGTCCAGGCGGCCTTCGCACCGGGGCGAACCCGGAGTTCGGCCCAACCCTCCTCGTCATTGACGACAACGGCTTGGCGTTCGGGAAAGACGAGATGGACCGTGCCGCCATCCGCGATCATCCGGCAGTAGCCGTCCTCCGATATCTCGCCCTCGAAGACGAGCGATCCGCTGGGCGCTTCGTCCAGAACGTCCGCCTCTGTGATCTCGAGACGAAAATCCGGCTCGACGGGACCTGTGACACGCAAGGTGCCCAGCATCCCGTCGAAATCCTGCCACAGGCCGGGGCGCTCGGCCGATATGCCGAGGATCTGGCCATTGAGGTCATAGAATACTGAAGGTCTGGTCAAGCGGAACGCACCTTCGTGGCGGCGGTGGCGGGGTGACGGTAGATCTCGACCATGCCGGGAAGGCTGTCACTGACCACCGGCTTGCCGTCCAGGCACACCCAGCAATGCGCCGCCAGCCGCGACGCTTGCAGCGACTTCGGATCGACGCCGAAACGCAGCTGCGGATCGAAACCGGCAAGGCGCAGGAAGCGATGGCCGAGCAAGCCCTCCCGCAAGCATCTGCGGTCACGCATCAGCCAGGGATGACGCACGGCACGGTTGACGCGGGCGACAATGTAGGGGGCAGGCAGGCCGCGATAGGGCGCCGGCGAGGCGAGCGGCGCCCATTTCAGCACGTCCTCGAAGCTGCGATTGGCAATGAGAATTGGCATCAGCCGCGCGCTTGCCCAGAGATGACAGCGGAACAAGGCGCGCAGGAGAGGACCGTCCACCATCAAGCGGTGCCTTCAGCCATCAAGCCTGGAGCAGCGAGAATGCCTTCCGAGACCAGATCGCTGGCCAGCGCCGCCATGTCCTCGTCAAGCGTGCCCTTGTCGATTTCGAACTCCTCGCAAAGCAGGCCGACGATCTGGCCGAGGCTGCGCGCGCCATCCACCTTGTCGAGAAAGGCTTCGGTCGTCCCGTTGCAGGTATAAAGCTGGCCGCTGCGCGCCAAAAGCACCACCGCGCCGTCGCCGACATGCTGAACCGAGGCATCGTCCGCCAGTCGCAGAACCGTTCCAGAGGCAATTTCCATAACGAACCCCAAAAGCCATGCAAAACCCGGAAATGAGATAGCGCGGTGGTGGGGCGCTGTCTATTGGTCGGCCGGGATGGCTCGCGTGGCTTTATTTTGCGGACATACTCTCGTGAGGCCGCAACATCCATCCAGAGTCGAAAATCGTCCCAGAAATAGTCGCCGGAAAGGCGCGCCAGGCAAGCATGCTGACCGGCGGCACCGTTGCTTTTCTTCCCTGAGATAAGGTAAGAACTCCTCGGGTCTTGGGGAGATAGCGTATGCGTTACAATTGGGAGCGAGCTCCGACGACTTTCGAACGTCATCGAAAAGCTCTGGCGACAGCCATTTTGATCTTCGGCGGCGTCGGTCTCATGCTGGTGGCCTTGCCGATCTAGCGCCGTCGACATTCGCCCAACGAATCCGGCTTGTTAGACGGCAATCGACGAATTGTTCAGCGGGTTGTTCGGTCACCGCTATGAAGCGGCGATCGCACCCTTAAAAAAGCCCTGGCTGAAGCGCTGCACCAGCACGACGATCACCGCCGGCTTGCCGGCCGGTGTTCACAGGATCCGACAGGCTGTAGGAGGTCGGACGGTTCCTCGAGCCTGGCCTCGATCGACCATTGATGGCGCATGCGCTCACATCCTCTCGCTCGATATCGTCGGACAGCGGGCATCCCGGTCAGGACAAGACCGGTTCAAACGAAAATCAGGGAAGACAGCGCCGGAAAAAACAGCATAGGCTGTTTGCAAAGACGGCAAATGGTTTCCGGGAGGGTACGGATGGCTTCACGCTATCACGAGATCTATGACGGCTGGAAACGCGACCCGGAAAAATTCTGGGCCGACGCGGCCGGCGCCATCGACTGGTATTCGCCCTGGAACAGGGTGTTCGATGCCACCGCCGGCGTCTACGGCCGCTGGTTCACCGGCGCGACCTGCAACACCTGCTACAATGCCCTTGACCGGCATGTCGCCGGCGGGCGGGCCGACCAGATCGCGCTGATATACGACAGCGCCATCACCGGCACGGTGAAAAAGTTCACCTATGCCGAACTGAAGCGCGAGGTGGTGGCGCTGACCTCGGTGTTAAAGAACCGCGGCGTCGGCAAGGGTGACCGCGTCATCATCTACATGCCGATGGTGGCGGAAGCGGCCATCGCCATGCTCGCCTGCGCCCGCATCGGCGCCGTGCATTCGGTCGTCTTCGGTGGTTTTGCCTCGCATGAGCTCGCCACCCGCATCGACGACGCCAGGCCGAAGCTGATCATCTCGGCGTCCTGCGGCCTGGAACCCGGCCGCGTCGTCGCCTACAAGCCGCTGCTCGACAAGGCGATAGAGATATCCCGCCACAAGCCGGACGCCTGCCTGATCCTGCAGCGCGACCAGTTGCGCTGCGATTTGAAGGACCATTTCGACATCGACTATGCCGACGCCGTCGCTCGTGAGCGCGCAGCCGGCGCCAATGTCGACTGCGTGCCGGTGCTGGCCACCGACCCACTCTACATCATCTACACGTCAGGCACGACGGGCCAGCCCAAGGGCATCGTGCGGGACAATGGCGGCCACATGGTCGCGCTGAAATGGACGATGGAAAACGAGTTCGGCGTGAAGCCCGGGGAAGTGTTCTGGGCGGCGTCCGATGTCGGTTGGGTGGTCGGCCATTCCTACATCGTCTACGGCCCGCTGCTGCATGGCTGCACCAGCATCATGTTCGAAGGCAAGCCGATCGGCACGCCCGACGCCGGCACCTACTGGCGCGTTATCGCGGAACATGGCGTGGTTGCGTTGTTCACCGCGCCGACTGCCTTCCGCGCCATCAAGGGGCAGGATCCCAAAGGCGAGTTCGTGCCGAAATACGATCTGTCGAAATTCCGCACCCTGTTCCTGGCCGGCGAACGCGCCGACCCCGAAACCATCAAATGGGCGGAGCAGAAGCTGAACGTGCCGGTTGTCGATCATTGGTGGCAGACCGAGACCGGATCGCCGATGACGATCAACCCCGCCGGGCTCGGCCTGTTGCCGGTGAAGTACGGCTCGCCCGGGGTACCGATGCCCGGCTACGATATCCGCGTGCTCGACGATGCCGGCCATGAGGTGCCGCGCGGCACGCTCGGCAATGTCGTGGTAAAGCTGCCGCTGCCCCCGGGCTGCCTGCCGACCCTGTGGAACGCCGATGCCCGCTTCCGCCAGGCCTATCTCGATGAGTTCCCCGGCTTCTACAAGACGGCGGATGCCGGCATGATCGACGAGGACGGGTATCTCTACGTGATGGCCCGCACCGACGATATCATCAACGTTGCCGGCCACCGATTGTCGACGGGCGCCATGGAAGAGGTGCTGGCCGCCCATCCCGATGTCGCCGAATGCGCCGTCGTCGGCATCGCCGATGCGATGAAGGGCCAGATTCCGCTCGGCTTCGTGGTGCTGAACGCCGGTGTCGCGCGCGACGGCGCCGCCATCGAGAAGGAGGTCGTCGCGCTGGTGCGCGAGCGCATCGGCCCGGTGGCCGCCTTCAAGACCGTGGTGACGATCAAGCGCCTGCCCAAGACGCGCTCGGGCAAGATCCTGCGCGGCACCATGCAGAAGATCGCCGACAAGGAAGCGTGGATGATGCCTGCAACCATCGACGACCCCGCCATCCTCGATGAGATCACCGCTGCCCTGACGGAGCGCGGAATCGGCGTGTAAGGAGCACTGCCGGGAACCTGACTGGAGCTACCGTTGCGCGATGTTGCGACGCGGCGAACTTTGTGATGACCGCTGGGCGCAATCGTAGATTGTGCGATGCAACATTCCGCCCTACAGTTTCCGCGGGGGGCCATTCGATTGGATCGCATGGCTCAGAAAAAAATAACCTTTGGCGGTATCGACATCCTGCGGTTTCTCGCCGCCGTGCTGGTCATGGTCTATCACTACGGCTTCTGGGTGTGGGCCTATCCCGACGGCATCTCGGCGCAAGCGACTGGTGGCGTTCCGGCGCAGCCTGGGATCGGCGCCTGGGTCGGGTCCGGCTGGGTAGGCGTCGAGATCTTCTTCGTCATCAGCGGTTTCGTCATTGCCTTCAGCGCCGAGAATTCGACGCCGCTGCGGTTTTTCGAGGCAAGGGTCAAAAGGCTGGCGCCGGCGGTCTGGATTTGTGCCCCGATCACCACGGCGCTGTTGCTGCTGATCGGCTTGAGCTGGCCGACCGATGCGGTGGTTCGGCTCGTGCGCACCGGCCTGTTCGCGCCTTATGGTCCCTGGGTGGACAGCGTCTACTGGACGCTCGGCATCGAAATCGCCTTCTACGCCATCGTCTGGATCCTGCTGCGGCTCGGCCGTTTCCATCTGATGGAAAGGGTTGCGATCGTCATCGGCATGATCAGCACGCTGTTCTGGTGCCTTTATTATCCGCTCGGCTGGTCCGCCTTCGCCGAGACGCGGTGGCTGCAGCTCGTGCTGGTGCATCATGGCTCATTCTTCGCGGTCGGCGTGCTCATCTGGCTGATGCGGTTCAAGGCGGTGACGGCGTCTCGCCTTGGCTTCTGCCTGCTGTTCCTCGGCGGTGGGGTGCTGCAGATCGCCAGCTCCGTCGACGTCCATAGCATCAAAGTCGGAGCCGTGATGCCGTACGGGCCGCCAATCTTGATCTTCCTCGCGGCCATCGCGCTGATGGCGTGGTCGCTCACGCTTGATCTCAGATGGAGCGGCTGGCGCCGGATCGGCCTGATGACCTATCCGCTCTATCTGATCCACGACGTCATCGGCGCGGCGATGCTCGGCGCCATGGTGCGCTCCGGGCTGCCTTATCTCCTGTCGATGGCAATGGTCGGCGCGACCATGATCGCGGCAAGCTGGCTGGTGGCAACCGAGGCCGAACCGCGCATCCGGCTGCTGCTCGACCACACGCTTTTCCGTTACCGGCTGAAGGCGGCATAGCCTCGAGCTATACGCCGCTCCGCCTCATGTCCGGCCGCATGAACGGCGGCCGGACGGTGCCGAAACTTTGCGCGATTCGGAATGAGAACCGCTGCGCGGGTTCAAGACATGATGGCAACGGCCTTATCTCAGACCGCCGCCTTCGAACGCACTTCCGACTTGTCGAGATAATAGCTCGAGTACTTGTCGAAGAATTTCTCCGACGCGCCGAACGACCCGTATTTGGCGAGCTTCTTCAGGTCGACCTTGTTCAGCACCGCGCCGACGATCTTGTTGGCGACATAGGGCTCGGATTCCAGCATCGAGCGCACCATGGCGCGCGGCGTGCGGCCCCATTCGGTGACGAGCACGAAGCCGTCGACCAGCGGCGCGAAGGCCTTGGCGTCGACCACCGGGCCAAGCGGCGGCAGATCGACGACGATGTATTCGAAGGTCTCCTTGGCGTTTTCGATGAAACGACGCATGCCGGCCGAGGAGAGAAGCTCGCTGGTGTGCGAGAAATGGCCGCGCAGCACAGCCGGGATGATCGCCAGCTTGGTCTGCCTGTCGATCTTGCCGACGGACTGCCAGGTCTGGCCGCTCACCACCGCTTCCATCAAGCCTTGCTCGGCTTCCATGCCGAGGCTGCGGCTAAGGCCCGGATTGCGCAGATCGCCATCGATGAGCAGCGTCCTGGAGCCATTGGCGGCGAGCAGCCCGGCGAGATTGGCCGCGACCGTCGACTTGCCTTCGCCGGGCAGGACCGAGATCACGCCGATGACGCGGCTCCCTTGCCCTTCCATCACCACATCGAAGGCGATCTTGGCGCTGCGCAGCGTTTCGGAGAACATCGATGCCGGAGCGTCGATGCTCACCCGCATCCGTGCGCGCCTTTCGATGGCGGCCGGCGACCTGGCGACCTTGAGATCGGGTTCGGCTGGCTTGTCTTCCTTGCTCGGTTTGCTGCCGATGGTCGGCAGGTACCCGAGGAATTTGAGGCCGACGCGGTCGCGGACCTCCTCGCCGGTCCTGAAGAACCGCTCGTTGAACTCGTTGAGGCCGCCGAAGCCGGCGCCCATCAGAACCCCGAGCACCAACGAAAGGCCGAGCACGATGACGGTGCGCGGGCTCGAGGCGGCAAGCGGCGTCGACGCATCCGAGATGATGCGGATCTTGCCGACCGGGAAGGATTGCTGCTGCGCGGCTTCCTCGTAGCGTCCGAGGAACGTCTGGTAGAGCGTGGAGAGTGCCGTCGCCTTCTGATCGAGATCACGCAATTGGACCTGCGACTGGTTGTCGATCGAACTCTTGCCCTGCGCGGCGGCGACATTGGCCCTGAGCGCGGTCTCGCGCGCCAACGCCACCTCATACTCGTTGCGGTAGCTTTCGGTGAGCTGCTTCAGTTCGCCGAAGATCTGCGTCGAGATGTCGGCCTTCTCCTTGGCGAGCGCCACCGCCTGCGGATGCTGCGGGCCGAAATTCGCCTCGACATCCTGCTGCCGTTTGGCGACCGTGAGGTAGCGGGTCTTCAGCGCCGCAATGACCGAGCTGGCTGGCTGGTCGCTGGATATGGCGGCATCCTTGAAAGCGTTGTCCGAGCCGCTGTCGACGATCGACTTGTATTGCTGGTAACGGGCGCTGGCACGCGCCGTGTCGGCCTGCGCCACGATGAGCTGGGCGTTCAGGTCGGCGAGCTGCTTGTCGCTCATCAGCTGGCCGTCGCTGTTGGCGGACAGGCCGTGTTCGGCCCTGAATTTCTCGACCGCCAGCGATGCCTGCTGCGAGCTCTCGCGCAGCTCCGTCAATCGGCCCTGCAGCCAGACCGCCGCGCGCTCGGTGGCGTCGAAGCTGGCGTCGAGCTGGTCGGCGAGATAGGCGTCGGCATAGGCCTTGGTGATGGCCTTCGCCAATGCCGGATCCGTCGCCTGGTAGCCAAGCGCGATAACGTAGCTTCGCCCGACGCGATCCGCCCGGATCTCGTTCTGCAGTTTGAGGATGGCGTAGTCGCGGCGCGACGTGGCGATCAGCGCATCGCGCGCGGCGGGGTCGAGCTTGGTGATATCGCCGACGCCCGGCATGACCGGGCTGCTCGGACGAACATACTGGATCAGACCACGGACCAGGCCGACGCCCTGGGCAAGGGCCGACTGGGGCGGGTTCATGAACGTGTCGTTCTGGTCGAGCTTGAGCTTGTCGACGACCACGGCGGCAAGCCGCGTCGAGGTCAGGATCTCGATCTGGCTCAGAATCGCGGAATCGGTCTGCATCGTCGTCGATGCCGCCGAGATGTCGTCGACGATCTTGTTCAGACCTTCATCGATCAACACGCTGGAAACCGACACGAATTTTGGTGGCGTGGTCTGCAGATAGAGCATGCCCAGGAAAAGGCCGATGATGGCGCACACGCCAACCACCTTGGCCTGCCGTGCGGCCATGCCAAGCAGCCGCTCGATGTCGATGAAGTCGTCGCCGTCTCCTGCTTCCGAATTCGGCAATGGCATCCTCTTGTCGAGAGGAAAATTGGCATAATTCATCTTCGGTCCAATTCTGGCTTGTCTCGCTCGCAGGCCCCCGAGAGATCGGGAGCATTGGCAGGCGCGACACACGCTTGGTGCCGGACAGCGCGGAGCCGGCCGGCGCCTCCGCCGTCAGCCACCCGACAATACTCCCGAAAGATGGGCATTATGCGGCTTCTTCCTGGCGTTCATGCGTCCGGACGAACTCCCGGAGCATCTCGAAAACCGGACCCTTCATATCGTCGCGCGCCAGCGCGAAGGCGATATTGGCCTGGATGAACCCTTCCTTGGACCCGCAGTCGAACATGCGCCCCTTGAAAGGCTGGGCAAAGAATGGCTGCTCCTGCGACAGGCGAACCATGGCGTCGGTCAGCTGGATCTCGTTGCCGGCGCCGCGCTGCTGGTTGCCCAGAAGCTGGAATATCTCGGGCTGCAGGATATAACGGCCATTGATGTAGAAATTCGACGGTGCGTTGGCCGGCGCCGGCTTTTCGATCATGGCCGTCACCTCGAAACCGCCGCCAATGTCGGCGCCACGGCCGACAATGCCATATTTGTTGGTCTCGGTGGGATCGCAACGCTCGACGGCGATGACGTTGCCGCCGGTCTGTGCATAGAGGTCGGTGATCTCGGCCAGGCATCCGCGCCCGCCGAAGGAGACCATGTCAGGCAAAAGCAGGGCAAAGGGCTCGTTGCCGATGACCTCGCGGGCGCACCAGACGGCATGGCCGAGGCCTTGCGGCGACTGCTGGCGGATGAAGGAGGTGGCGCCGGCCACCGGCAGCATGCTTTCGAGCGTCTCCAGCTGAGTCTTCTTGCCAGTTTGCTCCAGGGTTCCGATCAATTCCGGATGCAGGTCGAAATAGTCCTCTATGACCGCCTTGTTGCGGCCGGTGACGAAGACGATGTGCTCGATGCCGGCCTCGAAGGCCTCGTCCACCGCATATTGCACGACGGGCCTGTCGACGACGGGAAGCATTTCCTTCGGCATCGACTTGGTCGCCGGCAGGAACCGCGTTCCAAGCCCCGCCACCGGTATCACGGCCTTCCTGATTTTCTTCATCGCAAATTCCTTCTGAGGAGATCGACTACAGTCCATTCACAGGCCACGAAAAATCCCTCCATGTGCCTGCATCTTCACCTCCCCGCCCCCACGGCAAACTGTGCCGCTACTCTTCGCAACCGCGCGGCGATCGGCATGCCCATATGCCTGACCGCCGCCGGGTCGCTGAGCGCCGTCCGGATCGCCTTGAGCGGGGACCGCGCCTTGATGTGCTGGACCATCGCCAGGAACGAGGCCGCCTTGCGCAGGCTGCGGCCGCGCCGGGCGAATGCCGCCTGCGCGGCCGCGTCCATCGAATGGGTTTGAGCGAAAATCTCGTCGGCCTTGCGCATCGCCTCGACGTGATGAGGCTCGAGCACGCGCGAGATGGAGCCGCTGCGGATATGATAGGCATAGCCGATTTCAGGCTCCACCACGCATCTGCCGCCCATGGCCAGGGCTTCGGCAAACAGGATGTAGTCCTCGCCGATCCTCAGCTTCTCGTCATAGCGAAGCCGGTTTTCGTCAAGGAACCGGCGCAGGAAGATCGGCTTGAGATAGCCGAGATTGAACTTCGATCCGAAGACGACGTTGCCGGCGATGTAGGTCGCCAGCGAAATCTCGCGCAGGCCTTCCAGATACCGGCGCGGGAACATCGCGTCCTCGACCACGCCGTCCTCACGGACGACCTGGAGATTGTCTACGGCGATCTCGGCGCCCGCTTTTTCGGCGCGGCCGATCATGGCGGCGACGCGTCCGGGAAAGACGGCGTCGTCGGCATCGAGAACCGCTATCCACCTGCCGCGGGCGGCGTCGAGCCCGGCATTCCTGGCCCCTCCGGGGCCCCTGTTCTTTTCCAGCGCCACGACACGCACGACATGCTCGGGATAGGCCCTCGCCACATCAAGCGTGGCATCACGCGACTTGTCGTCGACGACGATGATCTCGAGGCTGACGCCCTTCTGGGCGATGGCGCTGGCGACCGCCCTATCAAGGGTTGCCTCGGCATTGTAGGCGGCGATCACAAAGGAAACATCGGGCACGGACGAAATGTCAGGCTGCACGCTTGCCTCCTTCCCCTGGTGAAGGCTGGCCATAGAGGCGCAGTTCGCGGATACCGACAAGACCGCTGACAACGCCGACATGCATGATGCCGCGCAAGACACTGCGGTTCCTGCGGACCGGACTGGCTGCAACCGGAAGTGCCGCGGCGAAGCAAAAAGCGGCCTTTGCCGCGGCAAGGCCGGCCTGCTTTACTCGCGCGATGCCGCTGGCGCCGCGGCCCAGGAGATGGCCGTGCGTCTGGCCAACCCGGAAGCGGCGGCGGCTGAGCCAGTCGAATGCGGCCCTGGCCCTCGGCACCGCCTCGTCGACCCATGCCTCCGGCGCAAAGGCGATCCGGCCGCCTGCCTTGTGCATCTGGTCGAAGAATTCGGTGTCCTCGCCGCCGGTCTGGCCGCGCGCCAGGCTGAAGCGGCGGCCGCGCAAGCTGTCGGATGCCCTGCGCAGCAGGACGTTGCAGGTGTAGCCGGTGCGGATTTCGCCGTGCACGCGGACCGGCAAGGTGGAATGGAAATCGCCGCGGCGCATCCATTCCGGCGCATCCGGACGATAGAGCGCGCGCACCGGGCCGAGAACCGCGGCGGCGCCGCTTTTTTCGGCCGTTGCCACCAGTTCGGCGAGCCAGTGGGCCGTAGCGGTCTCATCGTCGTCGATGAAGGCCAGGAAATCAGCCTCGCTGGCCTCGAGACAAGCGTTGCGAGCGATCGAGATGTTGCGGGCCGGGCAATGCCGGTAGCGGACCGGCAACTTCAATTCCTGCGACAGCACCGTCACCAGGTCCCTGGCGCTCGGCGTGTCGTCATTGTCGGCGACGATGACGCCGACCTCGAAGCCGTCAGGCATGGCCAGGGCGGCGAGCGAGCGCAGCGTGTCGGCCAGTTCCGGCCGCCGGAATGTGCACACGCCGATGTCGATGCTGCGATGCTTGACCTCAACCGCCATCACGCCGCCCTCCGCCGCGTGCCGAGGCCGAGAAGCTGCAGCCAGAAGCCGACGGACCAGCCGAAATGCATGACCATCGCCGAGACGCCGGCAAGCGCGATATCGGCATTGCGCTGGCTGATCGCCGCCACCAGGCCGTAGCCCAGGCACACCGCCACCCACAGCAATAGCGGCAGCGCCGCGATCCAGTGCACGAAGGAGAAGGCCGCCAGCAGAACCACCGGGAAGACCGCCAGCGGCACCATCTGCCTGACCTTCGGGATCACACGATGTTTCAGCACGTTCTTGGCGCGGCCGCGGCCATAGCCGAGATACTGGACATAAAGGCCGCGCAGCGAGGTCCGCGGATAATAGACCATCTGCGTCCTGCCGCTCATCCAGATCCTGTAGCCGGCCCGCCTCAGCCGATAGTCCAGTTCCGCATCCTCATTGTGGCTGAACGTCTCGTCATAGCCGCCGACGGCCTGGAAGGCCGATATCCGCATCAGTGCGTGATGGCCGTGGTCGACCCACTCCCCGGCGGAGAGATGGCGATGCTTGGAGCCGCCGGTGCCGAGCTTGGAGTTCTGCGCCGCCGCCGCCGCTTTCTGCACCGTGCCGCTGCCGCTGGTCAGCATCGACACCACGACCGAATCCGCCCCGGTCGCCAACGCCTCCTCGACCAGTCGGTCGCAATAGTCGTCGGGATAGCCGCCGTGGGCGTCGATGCGGATCAGATAGTGCGCACCCTCGCCGAATTTGGCCACCGCCAGGTTGATCGCGGCGCTCTGGATGCGCTTTTCGTTGTGAAGCAGGATGATGCGAGGGTCGTTCCTCTGGCGCTCGCCGACAATGGCCAGCGTGCCGTCGGTGCTGCCACCATCAGCAACGACGATCCGCGCGCCAAGCCGTTCCGCCGCCGGGCAAAGCTGGTCGAGCAGCGCACCGATATGAGTCGCCTCGTCGAGACACGGGATCACGATCAGGGTGGAGGCAAGCGCTTGCGTCATCGGGCGATGTCCATCCTATGCCAGGGCCTCGGTCGCGAGCGGCCCGCGCACAGTGGTCAGGCCGCGCAGTTTTTCGACTAGCGCGCCGCAGTCGCTGCGATCGTAGCTCCACATCCTCGGATTGTGGGCCAGCACGCGCGCCTTCAGCCTGCCGAAGCGGTGCTGTTCCATCCCGCCAAGCGCGGTTTCGAGCGCTTCGGGCGTGGCCTGCGGCAGCAAAACGCCGATCTCGCGCTGCCGCAGGAACCGTCCGGTCTCGGTGTTGTCCATCGAGATCGGCACCGCGCCGAAGCGGCAGCCTTCATAAAGGCGGTTGGGCAGCAGCCATTCGGAGTTCTGTCCCTCCTCGAAGAAATCGATCGCCCAGGAGAAATGGACGTCGTGATAGATCGCCGCCATGTCCTCCGGGTTGCGGTACGGCCCGCGAAACGACATGTAAGGTTCGGCATCGACGAAGGCATGGAAATCCGGGAACTCGGAAAGTGCCGGGCGGCCGCGCAGCACGATTTCGAACCGGCCTTCCATGTGACGCGTGAAACCGGCCAGCAGTTCGAGCGAGCGGCGGCACCGGAGCGCCCCGAACCAGCCGATCCGCCACGGCGGAGCGAGAGGTCCTTCCACCGCCTCGCGCTCGGCGGGCAGAATCGCCGCCGCCTCGAAATATTTGTTCTCGACCAGTTCCACCGGCGCCGCGACCTGGCGGAAAGGCTTGAAATAGTTGGCGATGAAGGCGGGCGAACTGGTCACCAGCAGCCGCACATCCCGCGCCAGATGACGCTCGGTGGCGCGCAGCGCCTTGCCCAGGACATCGTCGCGAAGCACCAGGCGGTGAATGTCGAGACATTCGTAGACGATCGGGACAGCGGCGCCGAAAGCCGACCGGGCGCGGCGGGCCAGCGCCAGCATCTCCAGGTTACGCGCGATGATGATGTCGGGCTTCGGCACGTCCCTGAGCTTCGAACCTATCGAAACCGCTGTTTTTGCCACCGCCGCCAGGCGCTGGGCGAATCGCCCGTCGCGCGTCGCGCCAAGGTCGATTGGCCGCAAGCCTTCGATGTCGGCAATCGGAGTGGCGGCGCGGCGGAAGCCCGCCAGGGTAACCCGGGCGCCACCTGTCCTGAGCATCGTGATCCGCCGGCGAACCGCCGGGTCGGAAACATCATGTACCAGGTACAAGACATGCAGCATGAAAACTCGACCGCTGTTTGACCCACCCAGGGGAAGCCTAGTACAGCTCTTGCTGCATCGCAACATTTTTGGCGCACCGTTCCACGTTTTCTGTTGCACTGCAAAATTATTGCCGTAGTTTGTGGTCGGCGGCGGTTGTGGATTTCGGGGCTCCGAAATCCGCGCAAAGATCAGGAATCCTGAATTTGGAAGCCAATCCATTCGATCCGCCGGAAGGCTCACTGCGCAAATCGGTCGGCCGCGGTGCCGTCGTGACCGCAATGGCGCAATCGGTGCGGGTCGCTACGCAGATCATTTCCGTCATCGTGCTGTCGCGACTCCTGTCGCCGCAGGATTTCGGCGTCGTGGCCATGTGCGCTCCTGTGCTCGCCTTCATCGCCCTGTTCCAGGATTTCGGCCTGACCCAGGCGACCATCCAGAAATCGGGCATCCGGCATGAGGAGGTGAACTACCTCTTCTGGATCAATGTCGCCGTCAGCGCGGTCCTCGCCTGCGTGCTCGCGGGCGCGGCACCCCTGGTCGCCGCGTTCTATGGCGAGCCGCGCGTCGCCGGTCTGGTGGCGGCACTGGGATTGCAGATCCTGGCTTATGGCCTAGGCGCCCAGCATCTGGCTCTGCTGACGCGTCGCATGCAGTTCGGTCGCCTGGCGATCATCGACGTCGCCGGGGCCGTCGCGGGGCTGGCCGTCTCGATCGCCTGGACTTTCATCGACCGTTCCTACTGGGCGCTGTTTGCCGGCACGCTGACCGGCGCGGTGCTGCCGACGCTGTGCTACTGGGCCAGCTCGCGCTGGCGCCCAGGCATGCCGCGCAAGGTCGTCGGGATCAGCGAGCTGATCAATTTCGGTGCCGGGATCACCGGTTTCAATTTCGCCAATTTCTTCGCCCGCAATCTCGACAACGTGTTGATCGGCAAATACTGGGGCGAGGCCCAGCTCGGACTCTACGACCGCGCCTACAAGCTGCTCCTGTTCCCGCTCAGCCAGATCACCAATCCGCTGTCGAAGGTGATGGTGCCGGCGCTGTCGCGACTGAAGGACGAGCCGGACCGCTATCGCAGCGCCTATTTGCGCGTGATGCCGCTGATCCTTCTGGTGGCGCTGCCCGGCGTCGCTTTCGCCACCGCGATGTCGGATGTGCTGATCCCCTTCGTGCTCGGCGAGCAGTGGCGCGCCAGCGCCTCGATCTTCCTGGCGCTCGGCTTTGCCGGCCTGCTGCAGCCGCTCAACAATCCGGCTGGTTGGCTTTTCGTCAGCCAGGGCCGGTCCGGCGACTTCATGCGCTGGGGCATCATCACGGCGGTGACCTCGGTGCTTGCCTTCGCGCTCGGCCTGCCCTACGGCGCGCTCGGCGTGGCGGTCGCCTATGCGGTCAGCGAGTATCTGCGCACGCCCTTCCTATGGCTCTATGTCGGCAAGAGCGGACCGCTGCGAGCCAGCCATGTGCTGCGCACGGCAGCGCCGTTCGTGATTGGCGCGCATCTGGCGCTTGGGGCGGTCTGGCTGGTCAAGCCGATGCTGCCGCAGCAGCATGTCGTCGCCTTGGCAAGCGGCGTCATCCTGGCCTACGCGATCACCATCGTCGTCGCGCTGACCTTCGCCGCCGGGCGCGAAGCCTTGCGGGAGGCCTTGAAAATGCTGCCGGCAAGGGCGCCGGCGGCGACGCCGCGCGAGGCGCAATAATTTCGGCGCCTTTGTCGTCTATCCCATATCCCACCCGAGCATCAGGCCTGATCCATGCACTACCGATCGATCTCCGACATGAACGACGCCATCGTGAGCAACCTTCATCGGCTGCCACGCGACATCGACCTGGTGGTCGGCGTTCCCAGAAGCGGCGTGCTGGCGGCGACGCTGGTCAGCCTTGCGGCCAACATTCCGATGACTGACCTGGACTCCTTCCTCGAAGGCAGGGTCTACACGTCAGGCATCACCAAGCGCCGCGCGGCCCTGGACCGCAAGGTTTCGGACATGCGCAAGGTGCTGGTGATCGACGACAGCATCGCCGGCGGTAATGCGATGCGCGACGCCCGTGCCCGCATCAAGAGCGGCGGTATCGAGGCTGACTACACCTTTGCCGCCGTCTTCGGCCTGGAGCCGGAGCATCAGGAGACCGATCTGGTGTTCGAGATCGTGCCGCATCCGCGCATGTTCCAGTGGAACTTCATGCATCATAAATTCCTGGCGCAATGCTGTGTCGATATAGACGGGGTGCTGTGTCTCGATCCGACCGAGGCCGAGAACGACGACGGGCCGGCCTATGAAAAATTCCTCAGCGAAGCGCGGCCGCTTCATGCCGTGACCCACAAGATCGGCTGGCTGGTCACCAGCCGGCTCGAGAAATACCGTGCATTGACGGAGGCGTGGCTCGCCAAGCACGAGATCAAGTATGACAAGCTGATCATGCTCGATCTGCCGAGCAAGGCGGAGCGCCAGCGGCTTGGCGCGCATGGCAGTTTCAAGGCCGATTTCTATCGCAAATCCGACGCCATCCTGTTCATCGAAAGCGAACATGCCCAAGCGCTGAGGATTGCCAAACTGTCGGGGAAACCGGTCCTGTGCGTCGAGACGCACATGGTCAGTTTTCCCGATGCGCTGTCGCTCCCAGCACTTGGGCAGGCCGCGCGAAACCTGCCGGCGAGGCTGCGCCAGGTCAACTCGCAGGAGGGCCGCAAGAGCGCCGCCAAGACCATTGCCCGCGCCCTGCTCGGTGCACGCGGCTATGAAACGCTGAAGAACAGGGTCAAGCGCCCAGCCTGATGCAGAACCGATCGGGTCGCTGCTTGGCTACGCGGCCTGGCGTGCGCGCTGCTGCACCGCTCTGTCCAGTATCGAGAAGAAGGTGACGAACTGACGGTCGGGGTCGAGTTCCGGCCGGCCGGCGAAGCCGCGCGCGAGGGCCGAGACCCGCTGATATTCCTTGTTGTCGTTCCACAAGAGCCTGACGGCCGCGACCCATTCGGCGAGCGGGGCATCATAGTCGAGCACCGTGCCGCCAGGGCCGACCGCTTCCGGCAAGCCACCGCGGCGCGAACCGACGACCGGAATGCCGCTGCAATGGGCTTCCGAGGCAACCCGCCCCCAGGCCTCCTCCCATTTGCTGGGCGCCAGCAGGATCCGGGTGCGGCCATAGACCGTCTTCATGTCACTGGTGCGGTTCTCCAGCGTGACATTGCCGAGCGGCGTGATCGTCTGTTCGATGCGTGCCCGGTGATCGTCCGCCAGCTTCCAGCTTTCGACGAACAGGAACGGGATTTCGGGGCACGCGGCGGCGATCCGCACCGCAAGCTCGAAGCCCTTTTCCTCATAAGGGTTGATCAGGGTGACGAACTGGCCTGAAGTCGGCGTGCTGTAGTGGGCCGGATTGATGGTCGGAGGGATCACCGCCGCCTCGATGCCGAACTCCCTGGCGTAGGTACGCGCGGTGAATTCGGAATTGGCGATATAAAGCGCCGAATGCAGGTCGCGCAGGTCGCCCCCAAGCTCGTGAAACTCGACGTTGCGGAGGTAGACGACCAGCGGCACGCCCTTGGCCTGCAACGCCTTGCCGAGTGGAACCGACTTGTGACACTGAACCACCGCCACATCCGGCTTGACCCTGTTGACGGCGAAGGCCGCCGCCTCCCACGGAAACCACGCCCGAATCACTGGGTAGCCGGGAAAACTGTCGACGACCGCCGGCTGGCGCAAAAGCTTCATCTTGGCACGCGCCTTGAAGCCGAAGACACCATCGCCAAACAGCGCGGCGAGCACCGCGGCCTCATGCCCATGCTCGATCAACTGCTCGGCCAGATGATGAGTGCTCGACTGGACGCCGCCGCTGAACTCCGGTGGGTAGCCATTGCCGCCTGCAAAGAGAACTTTCATGGTCCTGGCTCCTCGTCTATCGCGTTTCAATGCCCACGGCCGATGAACGGCAGCGTCAAGTGCAGCCTCACGCAGTCTTTGGCGGATCAAGCGTCGCGAACGGATTTGTGCATGGCTGCCATCCGGTGAACCGGATGGGATCACTAGGCGAACTGCGCGAGGCGTAGTCCGTCAACATGTGAAATTCGGCCACGACCCAGCGGTCGAAATGCCGGAGGTCGCGCTGCTTCCGCTTGGGCAACAACTTGCGTGCCTGGCCGAGCTTCGCCGTCTCGAGCAAAGTGACGGCGTCGCCCAGTTTTTCGCTGGGAAACAGCCACGGATTGCGGTTGCGGAACTCCAGCACGAACTGCTGCAGGTGCTCGATGCGCATGTTCAACCCGCCGAGGTATTTTTCGAGCGTGACGCGAACCAGGTCCTCGTCCGAAAACGAAGACACCGCCGCGAAGGCCACGCCAGTCGATGCAACTCCACCAGCCATGATGGCCAAGACCGAGCGCCGTGAGATTTCCATCATCGGTTACCTCCTTCCCCCTCACGCCATCCGGCTCGCCGCGCGCAGGGACAAAGCTGCCGCGGTCAGGCTCGGGTTGGCGCAGGAGCAGCTTGGATAGGTGCTGGTGCCGACGACGACTAGGTTTCTCAGCCGGTGATGGATCATGTTGCTGTCGATCACCGAATCGGCCGGGCCGGTGCCCATCCGCAACGTGCCCTGGACATGCGATTCCGTTGGGCGGATGCCGCGGTCGAAGAGCCGTTCGACAGGCAACGGGGCAAGCAGTCCGGGCAATTTGTCCAGCGCCCGGGCCATGCCTTTGACGGCATAGTCCGACGGCGCCTTGAAGGAGACGAAGGCGTTGTCAGCCTCGTCGAGGGTGACGAAATTCTCGTGATCGAGCAGGTTCTCGGTGACCACGACCAGCGGCAGCGCCTGGCGCAGCCGGCCCTTCTCTGCGCGCATCCCGTGCTGCCAGCGGTTCTCGAAATAAACGAGGGCCGCCGCGTGCTCGGACCGGTGCGGACCGTCATAGAGGCCGAAATTCAGGCCGGTGGTGATGGTGCTGCCGTCGAAATTGTCGACGCCGTCGAGATAGACCTCGAAATTCCAGCCATAGGATTCATGCAGGCCGCGCCCGACGAATTCATCGCCCAGGCCCGAGCGCAGCATGATCGCCGCGCTCTGGATGGCATTGGCGCCGAGAACGAAGAGGTCGCCGCTTACCTGATATTCCCTGCCCTCATGCACGAAGGCGACCGAACGGACCGTGCCGCCGACATGGTCGAGCCGCCGCACTTCGGAGCCGAGGCAGACCGAAACGTCGGGATGCTCGAAGACATGCATCAGGCCGTTATTGGCGGTGAACTTGGCATCGACCGGGCACAGCCAGCAGCGCAGATTGGCGCAGCAGGAGCTGCGTTGCGCGGTCGGCACGCGCGCCCGTGCGGTCGGCATGACGAAATGCTGGTCGGGCTGGGCCGCCTTCATCATCCTGTCCGGCGTCGACATGCGATGCGGTGGCTGCGGAAAGGGCTTCGAGCGCGGCAGCATCGCCGCCATGTCGGGATCGCCGGAGATCGACATGATGTCTTCGGCGTCGCAATAGAACGGCTCGACATCGTCGTAGCTGATCGGCCAGTCATTGCCGACGCCGTAGGTGCTTTTCAGCCTGAAATCATTGGGGTGGAATCTTGGCGTCTGCGCGAACCAGCAATTGGTCCCGCCACCCAGCCCGATCGTGTAATTCCACGGCTTGTCGGAATTGGTGCTGTAGGTCGTCTCGTCGTCTATGTCGGTGTTGACGTTCTGGTCAAGCTGCCATTCATGCGTGTTGTGGCGACCCCACTCCAGAACCAGGATGCGCGCCTTACGCCGCCTGGCGAATTCATGCAGGAAGAAAGCCGAACCGAAGCCGGAACCGATCGCGACAACATCGAAATGATCTTTGGTGACTTGCTCGGGCTTTACGTCCAGCACCATCAGCTACAATTCCTTCTACGCCGGGCGTTTGGCCCGATCCTGCTTTCGGCTCTCCGCGCCCGATCTCATGCCGCCATTCTGCCGATCGAGTGATATTCGATGCCGTGGCGCGCCACGACCTTGGGATCGTAAAGGTTGCGGCCATCGAAGATGACCGGCGTGGTCAGCGCATCCTTCAGCGCATCGAAGGACGGTGCGCGAAAACTCTTCCATTCGGTGGCGATCAGCAGCGCATCGGCGCCGCGCAGAGCCGCCTCCTTGGTGCCGCACAACAGCAGGTCGTCGCGCAGCCCGTAGATGGCCTGGCATTCCTGCATGGCCTCGGGATCATAGGCCTGCACGGCCGCGCCGGCGTTCCAGAGCGCCTCCATCAGCACGCGCGCGGGCGCCTCGCGCATGTCGTCGGTGTTGGGCTTGAAGGCCAGGCCCCACAGCGCGAAGGTCTTGCCCTTGAGGTTACCCTTGAAATAGCGGTGCACCTTGTCGAACAGAACGGATTTCTGGTCATTGTTGCGCTCCTCGACGGCGCGCAGCAGCTTGGCGTCGTACTTGACGCCCTCGGCGGTCTTGATCAGGGCACGGACGTCCTTGGGAAAGCACGAGCCGCCATAGCCGAGACCCGGATAGATGAAGTGATAGCCGATGCGCGGGTCGCTGCCGATGCCCTGGCGCACTTCCTCGATGTCGGCGCCGAGTTGCTCGGCGAGGTTGGCCATCTCGTTCATGAAGCTGATCTTGGTCGCCAGCATGCAATTGGCGGCGTATTTCGTGAATTCGGCGCTGCGCACGTCCATCACGATCATCTTCTCGTGGTTGCGGTTGAAGGGCGCGTAGAGTTCGCGCATCACCGCCTCGGTTTCCTCGCTCGACGTGCCGACGATGATGCGGTCGGGCTTCATGCAGTCGGCGACCGCGGAGCCCTCCTTGAGGAATTCGGGATTGGAGGCGACGTCGAAGCTCAGATCCTCGCGGCCCCGCTTCTTCAGCGTCTCGGCGATCCTGGCCTTCACCTTTTCGCAGGTGCCGACCGGCACGGTCGACTTGCCGACGACGATCTTGGCGGTATCCATCTCGCGGCCGATGGTCTCGGCGACCGCCAGCACATATTTGAGGTCGGCCGAACCATCTTCGCCCGGCGGCGTGCCGACCGCGATCATCTGGATTTCGCCGTGCCTGACGGCTGCCGCCGCATCGGTGGTGAACTTGATGCGGCCGGCGGCGTGATTCTCCCTGACGATGGTTTCAAGACCCGGCTCGAAGATCGGAACGAGGCCCTGATTGAGCCGCTCCACCTTGTTTGCGTCGATATCGACGCAAACAACCTGGTGGCCAACCTCGGCAAGCACCGCCGCCTGCACCAAGCCGACATAGCCAATTCCAAACACCGTCAAGTTCATTCGGTTTCATTCCCATCCAGGGCAGCGGACCGCTTCTCGGCCCTGCCGGTTCAATTCGTCTTTCCCAGCTCTTTTACACTACACACAAGCGATTCCGGAAATTGGCAGGGCTGACCCAGCGCGGTGAACGCGACCCGCTCGACCTGCAGCGAAAGCTTGCGGCCCGGGTCCGCAAACGCTCCCATCCAGCCCTTCATGGTGTCGCTACCCCAAAGGCTGAAGAAGATCTTCTGCGCATGGCTGGGCAGCTTCGCGGGATCGGTGATGGTGTTCACCAGCTGGCCGTTGAGATACCAGCGCAGGCTATCTTTCTCCCAGACGAAGGCATAGTCGTTGAAGGCACTGTCGGTGCCGCCCGGCACGTCGACCAGCTTCTCGTTCTTGCCCTTGCCGGCGATATAGGCGTTGACCTGCACCTTGGAGGTGTCCTTGGTCAGGATCTCGAAGTCGATCTCGTCCCAGGGCTGTTTGTCGGATGGGCCGATATAGGAGAAGAAAGCCGCGTTGAGGCCGGGGCCGGTGTCGGTCTTCATCCGCGCCTCATAGGTACCATAGCCGAAACGCTGCTTGGTCTGGATCTCGCCGCAGGCGAACTCGCGATCCTTGGTCTTCTGCTTCGCGAATCCGAGCGAAAGAACGCCATCGGAAAGCTTGACCAAGCCTTTCGACCAGGTGCAATTCTGATGGCTGCCGTTCGTCCAGCCGTCTGAAACGTACCAGCGCTCGCGGTCGAAATTCTTGAAATCGTCGACGAAAGAGGGCGCGGACTGGATATCCTGCGCATGAGACGGGGTTGCCGGCAGGCTGCCAAGAGCGACCAGCAGCAAAGCGACCGCCAGACCAGACCGCCGCCAGAAATGCAGGGCTGAAGGGGCGTCTATTGCTGTCGTGGACATGGTCTTTGGATCCGAATTCATGAGTGACTCACCTTTGCGCTGTGTCCCCAACCCAAAGTCGACGTTCGAACCGCTTCCAAACGGGCCAACCTTGACCTTTTCAATCACCCTCCCGACGTCCAGCCTTGCATCACCTTCGCCGTAACGGTCCCGCGCCGCCGCCTTCAATTTCGGCCGGCTCCCGCCTGCCTGGCGGGGTCGACCGCCGCCGGATCGGTGCTCGTATTCTCGTCGAAGACCACGTCCAGCGAATGACGGAGCTCGTGCATCCTGCCGCCCTGGCGCGACAGCGCAGCGATGCGGCGCTCGCTGTTCAGGATCGACTGCGTCAACGCGCTGACTTCGGACGAGCGGCGATCGGAGGCGGAGCCGTTTTCCATGGCTTCGACCAGAAAGGCCGCGTTGGTCGCCTCCTTGCGGTAGCGGCTCTCCAAGCCGGTTTTCTCCGCCTCGATCTCGGCGGCGATCTGCTCGAACAGCTTCGCCAGCCGGTCCAGGCGCGCAACGTCGGTCTGCCTGTCGCGGGCCGGATCCCTTGATCTGAAGCCGAATATCGAGGCCATGAACTTAAATTCCCGTCATCGCCGGCTTCCTGGACCGGCTTTCAGGCCAGGCCACTGGCCGATCCCCGCAACCGGGGCTGAAAACTCGTAACCGCGTCGCCCAACTCCTCTGACGAAGAGAGACTTCGCACCAGTCCGATCGGGGGCCAGTTCGGCTGGTCGTTTAATTTGTTGCACCGCAACATAGACTGCCATCCCCAGAGCCGCGAGGCAACCACCCAATTCGTAAACTCATAAATCCGATGGAAATGGTTGCGTGGCGGCCTCGCGGTCGGCAGGTAACACCACGCTTTACCGTCCTTTGCCGGTACTGGTTCCAGCCATCAGGAAACGGAGCGGCGGCACGTGCTTGTTCCTGGAGACCAGGCCAACACTGCGAAACAGCGCCTCGATCTTGTCGGACGCCACGCCCTGGACGATGGGGACGAGGTTGGATTGGCTTGCGAAGGCGTAGGCCGCGGCAGAAGCCAGGCCCCGCTCGGCCTTCACGTCGAGGAAATTGCGCAGCCGGTATTTGTCGCGCACATGCCGCTCGTGCCGCCGTAGCACTGCTTTCGACCCTTCCGGCAGGCTGTCGATCGCCAGCAGCGCCAGATCGGCATCGGCCAGCCGCTTCAGATCCTGCGTCTTGTGGCGGCCGCTGAGTGAATCGGCGCGGACGATGGCGCCGTAGCCGCAGGAACGGATGACCTTGAACCGTGCCCCGTGGGCGACCGCTCGCGCGTAAAGCTCGTAGTCCTCGCCTAGCCGCAGGCTCTCGTCGTAGCGCAACCCGTGGCGGTCGAGAAAGGCACGGCTGATCACCGGCTTCAAGAAGCCGAGTTCGCCTCTTTGGACGCGGCGCCTGGAGATGTTGCCTTCCACGAATCCTTCGAAATCGAGGAATTCCGGATCGGCGGCAAAATCCGGGGCGACGATTTTGGTTGCATCGCCAGCCGCGTCATCCCTGATGAGCATGATGTTGTCGGCGGCGAAATCCCAATCGGCGCCGACAAACAGGTTGCGAAACCGGCCCTCGAGGAAGAAATCGTCGGCGTCCAGAATGCTGATGAACGGGGCTCGTGAACCGGCGATCGCCGCATTGCGGGCAAAAGAAGGGCCGCGATTGACGTCGAGGCGCATCACCGCAAGCCGGCCGCTGCCATCGTCGGCGGAGCGTGCGACCTCGGCCGTATTGTCCGTGGAGCCATCGTCGACGACGACGACCTCCCCGACTTCCGGTTCGCGCAACGCGGACGCGATGGCGACGGCGATCGTTCGCGCCGCGTTTTTGGCCGCGATGATCACGCAGACTTGGGATTTCGTCATCGACATGGAATTGCCTCTTGCACAGGTTCCGATCTGCCCTCGCCCTGTACGCGTTCGATATTCGCCGCCTTCACGGGCCGGCCGGCCGTTCGAAGATGCGGCGGCTGATGTCCGCCGACGCCGCCCAACCGGCCTCGGAAAGGTAACGGACCGGAGCCCGGCCGCATAATTCCCACAACACCGTGCGTCGCTGCGGCCAGCGCAACGACGACAGCCATGGCGCGATGACCATGTTGAGCAGGTCTTCATTGCCGATGCGCGACAGGATCGGCTTGGCCCGCTCCGACAGAAGCGTGCCGGTGCCGCCGAGCAGCACATCGGCGGAACGCAGGCCGAGCAGCAGCGTGTCCTCCAGCCCCTGGCTCACCGCCGCATCGAGCACACGCTGCTGATCGGCGTGGCCGAGACGGCTGGCGCTGGCCCTGATATCGCAGACGTAGCCGGCGCAAGGCTCCCGGTTGAACAGTGCCTTGGCGACGCTGATGCAGGCCAGCATCAGCGTGTCGGCAGCCGACGTGAACGGGACTTCGGCGCCGGTGATCTCGACCAGCCGCTTTCGCCGCAGGAACCCGTCGGCATCGCGCGGACTGGGCGAGCCGGGCTGCTGAAGCCGGTAATGAAGGTCGACAGTGGATGATTTCGACCCATTGCCACGGATCATGTGCTGTTCGCCGAGGAAGCGGACCCACCAGACCGAACGCGACTTGCCCGATACTTCGTAGCCAATCGAGCGTAACGCTTCGCGTGCCTTCAAGAACCCGGCAGGCGAAACCAGAATATCGATATCGCCCGAGGGTTTCATGAAATGATCGTCGTAAAGCAGATGCTGCTGGAACGGCCCTTTCAGGAACACGAAATCAATCCGCCTGTCGAGCAGCGCCTCGTGAATGGCGATCGAATCCATCAGGCAGGCGGCGTTCATCGACACCGTCCTCCTGCGATAGGTTTCGAGCCACTGGAACAGTTCGGCCGGCCTCTCATGCGCCGGCGTACGCGACAGCGCCTTCAAGACGAAGGTACCGACCTTGTTCAACCTGGCGATATCAGTGACGACAGCGTCGGAAAGGCCCGGCGTCCACGTTTCACCGGCCGAGGCGGCCGGCCCCGCGAAATATAACCGTAAGCATGCCCGCACATAAGCGATCTCGTCGGCGCAGTCGGTGGCGCGCAGTCTTTCATAGGAGCTTTCCGGCAAGGCCATTGAGCGCACAGTCTCCAAAAAGCGGTTTGCGCGAAGCGTATGCTGCAGCTGCTAAGCAAAGCATCGTCAAAAACGGCGGCGCCGTAAAGCCTTTCCTTTCGCAGTGCGAAATTTTACAACCATAGCGTTTGCTGGCTTCGCGGAAGGGGATGAGATGTATGGACGAATTCCTACCCTAGCGCAGCGCTTCGGCCGGGCCATCGATGGGATCAGCTGAAAGTTGAGTATCTTTCGGCGTTGTCCAATGGCAATGGCCAAGCATTGGCTTCGTCTTGTTATGCAAAATCAATGGTTTACGGAATCTCCTGTGACGAGGGGCAATCACACCCGGCTTCATCTCGAAAGAGGTGGATTTCTTACACGCGGGGTGACGTCCGCAACCCATAATTGATTAACGACCGGTAAATCAGGCTTGACTCATAAATGTTGCTGTGCAGCTATTGCGATGCAGCATGAAAGTGCTGACGGCAATCGACAGGCCGTTTCCAGTCCTTATGGAGAGTAAAATGGAACAGAATGTTGAAAAGCATGAGTACGAAACGCCAAACCTGATAGTACATGGTTCAATCGAAACCATTACCCAAGGCGGTGGTGGCAGCACGGCAATCGACGCGTCGTTTCCCGCGCACACCCCGATTGGCGACCTGACGTTCTCCTGAGACCAGCCTGATTCTGGAGGAATGACGTTGGGCCTCCGGGATCGAAGACAATGAAATGGAGCCGGGGATGAAAATCCCCGACTTTCCATTGAACTTGATGACACGTAGACCGTGTGTTGCAAACGAGGTTTTAGGATGAACTGGAACCCATCCGAGCACGATTGCGTAAAGGCCACCAAGGATGCCGTTGCTTGCGAATTCGGCGATGGCCTCGCGCTTCTCAACCTGAAGTCCAATATCTATTACAGCCTCAACGGTGTCGGCGCCTTCATCTGGGAATTGATCCAGGAACCCAAGCCGATCGCGGACATCCGCAGCGCCGTCCTCGCTCGCTACAATGTCGACGCCGAACGCTGCAAAGCCGACGTCGACGCATTGCTGAAAGGCCTGGCGGAAAACGGGCTTGCGAGGCTTGAGCATGAGGCACTCGTCTAGGCAGGCGTCGCAGAAGGCCATGGTTGCGCGGCAAAGAGCTGTGACGCAGAGAAATCCCCGGCCGATGAAGCAGCGGCCTGGCAGGCGCGGCCTGGCCAGGATCTTGTCCTTGAGCGGCTCGGAAGCGCTTTTCCTGTGCCGGTGCCTGCTGGTGGTCACGACCGTCCGGCTCGGGCTGACATTGTTCTCCTACAACCGCGTCCGCGGGATGGTGACGCGGCTCAACGCGCACCAGTGTGCCAGCATGGGCGAGTTGCGGCTTGTCGCCTGGGGGGTTGCGGCCGCCGCACGGTTCGTTCCGGGCGCCACCTGCCTGACCCAGGCGCTGTCGGGCCAATACCTCCTCGCGCGCCAGGGCAATGCGTCGAACATCCGCATCGGCATCGAGCGCGGCACGGGCGAGCAATTGAAGGCGCATGCCTGGCTGGTCAGCGATGACCACATCGTGCTTGGCGGATCCGTCGATGGTTTCGCCCACCTGATCGACCACGGCAGCCGATGAGCGGCGTAGCCGGAATCCTGCTGCGACAAGGCCCCGCGCCGGCTGAAGCGGCGAGCGACATCCAGCAGATGCTGGCGCGCATGCGCCATCGTGGTCCCGACGGAACCGCGTGGTGGCAGGACAGCGGCGTCGCGCTTGGCCATGCCTGGCTCAACACCACCGACGAAGCCGGCCCCGGCCCGCTGACCATGGCCGGCGGCAAGCTGGCCATCACCGCCGATTGCCGGCTCGATAACCGCGACGAGCTGCTCGCAAGGCTCGGCATCAGGGACAACTCAGTCGCCGATGCGGCGTTGCTGATGCGGGCCTATCTGCGCTGGGGTGAAACGTGCCCCGTGCATCTGCAAGGCGACTTCGCCTTTGCCATCTGGGATGCCGAGCGGCAGCTTTTGTTTTGCGCGCGAGACCATTTCGGGGTCAAGCCTTTCTATTACCACGCAGCGGAACGCCGCTTTGCCTTTGCCTCCGAGATCGGGCCAATGCTCGGCCTCGACGGGGTCGGTGCGCGCCTCAGCGAGCACCGGATTTCGGGCTTCCTGGCCGGGCTGCCCGATGACCCGCAGTCCACGCCCTACAGCGACATCTTCGCCCTGCCGGCGCGTCACAGCCTCACCGTCGCCGCGCAACGTCTGGTGCTGCGCCGGTACTGGCAGATCGAACCATCGCAGCGAGCACGGCGGCCTGATGCCGCGGAGGAATTCTCCCATCTGTTCGCGCAATCGGTCCGCAACCGCATGCGAGGAAGTCCGTCGATCGGCGCGATGCTGAGCGGCGGCCTCGATTCATCCTCGATCACCTGCGTGGCGGGAGTGCAAAATGCGGCCGAGCGCAAGCCGAGGCTACCGACCTTCTCGCTCGTGTTCGAAAAGGGTTCGTCGATGGACGAGCGCCCGTTCATCGATGCCGTGCTCGATCAGCAGAAGGCCGATCCCACGTTCATCCCAGTCGGCAATTATGCACCCTTCGCTGAATTCGAACGGGTGCTGGAGGAACAGGAAGGCACGTTCCTGGCGCCGGGCCTGACGCTGACCCGCGGTATCTATCGGACGGCTGGCGCCAAGGGCATCAAAGTGCTCCTCGACGGCCATGGCGGCGACGAGGTCGTTTCACAGGGACATGGCCATCTGCACGAGCTTGCCAATGGCGGCAGGTGGCTGGACCTTTGGCGCGAGGTCCGAAGCGCCTCCAACACCTATGGCGACAGCACGCTCGGCCTGTATTTCCAGTTCCTGACCATTTACGGGCCGGCCTGGCGGATCGCCAGGCTGAGACAGCTGGGGAACCGAGCCCTGAACAGGATGCGCAGGCCTGCCCGATCGAAGCGTGGCCGCAGCTGGCGCGACCTGATCAATCCGGACCTTGCCAGGCGAACCGAGCTCATCGACCGGTTCCATCGGGCTGGCTACATGCCGCCCGGCGTCCAAGCCAGCGACGCGCTCAGCCACCGCTGGATCCTGTCCAACGGCTATGTTCCGCACTCTTTCGAAGTTTTGGACAAGGCCGCCGCCAATTTCGGCATCGAGCCGCGGTATCCCTTCTGGGACAAGCCGCTGGTGGAATTCTGCCTGGGGCTGCCGGGCGAGGAGAAGCTCCGTCATGGGTTTGGCCGCTACGTGCTGCGCCGGGCCATGGAAGGCATCCTGCCGGCGGCGGTACAGTGGCGGCGCGACAAGATCGATTTCACCGCCAATCTGGTCAACGGCATGGTGCGCAACCATCGCGACCTGCTGGAGCAGTTGCTGGTCGGCGATGCGGGTCGCATCGCACCCTATGTCAACCTGCCGGAAGTAAACGCCGCCTATGCGCGGCTGCTGCGCCAGCCGGACCAGGCGGCACCGCTCGATGTCCAGTATGTCTGGCGCTCGGCGTCGCTGTCGCTGTGGCTGCGGCAGGTCCAGCATGGCGGGAGCCCCGCATGATGTCTCGCCATGAGCCGTTCGCCGGCGATCTCGACCGTCTTCCCAACCGCGACAGGACAGCGGGAGAACGAAGTTACTACCGCGCCTACGGCCTGCTCATCGCGTCCGACGTGTGGCTGCCCGAACTGGAGCCGGCGGACCCGGCAACGGCCGACATCGAGATCGTCATCGGCCCGATCGATATGCCCGAGCCTTCGGCGGAGGCAGCGACCGTCTTCCGTTTCGAGCCCGGCCGGCAGTATCTGGCCTGGGAGGCCGTCGGCGCATTCCTGATCAGCGACGCCCGCCGCATCGATGTCCAGCCGGCGCCCGGCGTCGACGACGCCTTGCTTGCCTTCCCGTTGCTGGGGCCGGTGCTGGCGCTGCTGCTGCACCAGCGCGGCCTGCTGGTGCTGCATGCCAGCGCGATCGCGGTGGCCGGCAGGGGCGCCATCTTCATGGGCGACAAGGGCGCCGGCAAGTCGACGACGGCAAGCGCCCTGATCCGGGCCGGACACGACCTGCTCACCGACGACGTCGTGGCGCTCGATCTCACCAACCCGGACGAACCGATGATCGTTCCGGGATTTCCGCAGATCAAGCTTGCCGCCGACGCCGCGGCGGCGATCTCGCTTGGGCAAGCGCAAGTGCGACCGCAAGTGCATCCGGCAATCGAGAAGATGCAGCATCGCCTGCACGGCGCCTTCTCCGGCAACAAGGTGCCGGCGGCCAGGATTTACATCCTCGAGCGCGGCGCAAGGGCCGGGATCACCCTCCTGCCTCAAATCGCCGCCTTGCCAGCCATCATCAAATTCTCCTACGTGACGCGGTTTGGCCGCGCGGCGCTCTCCGGCGATTTCGCGGCGATGCATCTTCGCCACTGTTCAGCGATCGCTAACCATGTCGGCGTGTGCCGGCTGGACGTTCCGACGGGCATCGACAGGATCGGCGAGGCTGTGGCGCTGATCGAAAAGGAATTGGCTGGCGATGCCTAGGTCATCGGTCTTCAGCCTGTCGCTGTTTCGCGATGTCGCGGCATTCGGCGCGGTCATTGCCCGGATCGGTGGACGACGAACCTGGACGGCGCTGCTGTTCCTGATCCTCGGCAGCCTGACGGAAGGCGTTTCCATCCTGCTGCTGGTGCCGCTGCTGCACCTGGTCGGCCGTGCCGACCAGGATTTCGCGGTAAGGCTGCCCAATATCGAGTTTGTGCACTGGCTGGTGCCCGGCGGAACGCTGCAGCTGACGACGGTGCTTTGCGCGCTGGTCGGGCTTGTTGCCGTGCAGGCAGCCTTCAACCGCTTCAAGTCGGTGTACATGGCAAGGCTGCTCTTCGATTTCATCAACCGCTTGCGCATGAACCTGTTCGAGAGCATCGGCAAGGCGCGCTGGGGCGTGTTCACGCGCATGCGCGGCTCCGATCTCGACCATGCCCTGACCGGCGACATAGACCGTGTCCAAGGGGCGGCTTTTGCCCTGCTGATGCTGGTGCAGATCGCGGTGCTGCTGGCGGGCTATCTGGTGATTTCCATGTTCATCTCGCCGGTCATGACGGCGTTTGCCGTCGTCATCGGCATCGTCATGTTCATAGCGCTGCAGCCATTTCGCTCGCGAGCCACCGCCTTCGGCCGGATCCTGACGACCAATCGCCAGGACCAGTACCGCACGGTCTCGGAATTTCTCGGCGGCATCAAGGTGGCCAAGAGCCTGAACGTCGAGGCCAGCTATTTCGCGCAGCTGCAGGTCACGCTCGAAAAGATGAAGGCCGACAATATCGCCTATGTCCGCAACTCTTCGATCGGCACCGCCGTGTTCCAGGTGGCGAGCGTCGTGGGCTTGAGCGTCTTCATCTATGTGGCGTTGGTCCGCTTCCACCTGTCGCTGGCCGAGATCGTCGTGCTGCTCCTGGTCTTCATGCGCATCGCGCCGCGCTTCATGGACATGCAGACGCAGGCCCAGCAGGTGCTGATCAACCTGCCCGCCTATACGGCAATGCGCAACCTGCAGGCGCGTTTCGACGCCGAACGGGAGCCTGGCCACGTCGAATCCACGGATGCCCGCAAGCTGACCCTCGATACGGGGCTGAACATTCGCGACGTCTCCTTTGTCTATGACGACGGCGCCGGCAAGGCAGTGGTGAGCGACATCACCTTCGGCCTTCCGGCCGGCAAGGTCACGGCGCTCATCGGCCCGTCCGGGTCAGGCAAGAGCACGATCGCCGACATGCTGCTCGGGCTGCTCGAGCCGACCACCGGCAAGATCCTCGTCGACGGCGTCGAGCTCGATGCCGGCAATCGCCGCCGCTGGCGCGATCAGGTGGCCTATGTGCCGCAGGACGTGTTCCTGCTGCATGACACGATCGCGGCGAACCTGCGCCTTGCCGCGCCCCAGGCCAGCGAGGACGACTTGTGGAAGGCACTGCGCGCCGCTCACGCCGGCGATTTCGTGGACCGACTGGACCTGAGGCTGAATACCGTGGTCGGCGACCGCGGCGTGCGCCTCTCGGGTGGCGAGCGCCAGCGCATCGCGCTGGCACGCGCGTTGCTGCGCAAGCCGTCACTGCTCATCCTGGACGAGGCGACAAGCGCGCTCGACTGGCAGAACCAGTCGCTTATCGCCCGGTCGATCGACGGCCTGCGCGGCGCAATGACGATCCTGACCATCGCGCACCGGCCGTCGATGATCGCCTTCGCCGACTGGGTGGTGGCGATGGAGGATGGTCGTGTGGTGGAGGTCGGGCAATATCAGCGGTTGAAGGCGAAGCCGGGGAGCCGGCTATCCCGGATGCTGTCGGGAGAACAGTCGGAGACCGAACCCGCTGATGTGGCCTGAGGACGATGATGTCCCCGTGGATCTAATGCAGCCCCCGCCGGACGCTGCCCAGCTTCTCGCCCTCGGGCACTTCGGTGGAGTTTTGCTTTCTCTCGGCTTCGCGCAGCCTGTCGGCCGGCGTTGGCGCGCTCCTGGCGATCATGGCATAGACGACCGCGAAATAACCGGCCTGGATGACCACCGCGCAGATGATGACACGCAGCAGTGTCGTGCCAAGCGAAGCTCCACCCAGCCAGGACCAGGCGACGACGATCGCGAGCGCGAACAGCATCCCAACGATGAATTTTGGAAGCGACATACCCAACAGCCCATAAACCGGCTCGGGTATATCCAACGATAGCCCCACCCGAGCGCCGTCCCTTGTGATGCGGGCTTGTTAAACCACCCGCTCTCGACCGGTTGCTTCCGGCCTTTCAACCTGTCGCCACCGTGACAGGTATAATTTGCAATTCTATTAAGGCGAGCAGAAGGCGGCAAGGGCAACCGCACATATTTTTGATTGAGCTTACGCGTTCGACTCTGCCATGCTGCAACGCACCCGGCCGCATTTCACTCAACCTGCAGCCATTGTAAATCTGGAGTACAACCCGTAATATTAGATGGTATTTTAGGTGAATAGTCCAGAATATAGCATCGTCATTAAGGACTCGTATGCTCCGGATCCCGACAATGGGAACGCGCCGCCCACAAAACGCCCCAAAAACGTCTGAATTTTTTTATGCTTGCCCATTTATTGTCACAAATGTGCTAAACATTTCGAAATTTGTGCAGCGCGAGCTTATTATTTAGTCAATTCATGACGCGACTATTTCAGCGGCGTGGGAAATTGTGTGTTGCGCTGCAGCATTTTTTTGGTATCGTGCGGTAAACCATTCGTTCAACGCATGGAGTTTCCGTATGAGGGATATTGCCAAGTCGGCCACGGCGGGGTTTTCGCAGGCCGACACCGACTTTCCGCCGCCGATCGGCGGCCTCATCAAGCGGAGTTTCGACATCGTCGGTTCGCTGGCTGGACTGATCGCGCTCAGCCCGCTGTTCATCATGATAGCGCTGCTCGTCAAATTCTCCGATGGCGGATCGGTTTTCTATGGTCACCGCCGAATCGGGCGCGGCGGACGGCTCTTCTCCTGCCTCAAGTTCCGCACCATGGTTCCGGACGGCGACAAGGTGCTGGCAGCCTATCTCGCCACCAATCCAGAGGCCAATGCGGAATGGATAGCGACCCGCAAGCTGAAGAACGATCCACGCGTCACCCGCGTCGGAACGGTGCTGCGCAAGCTGAGCCTCGATGAATTGCCGCAGATCATCAACATCCTCCAGGGCGACATGAGCCTTGTCGGGCCTCGCCCGGTGGTCCGGGACGAACTGGAAATCTATGGCAGCGCGGCTGTCTATTATCTGAAGTCCCGGCCCGGCCTGACCGGCCTATGGCAGGTCAGCGGCCGCAACGACGTTTCCTATGACAGCCGCGTCGCGTTCGACCGCCACTATGTCGAGAACTGGTCGCTGTTCGAGGACGTTCGCATCATCATCAGAACAGTGCCGGCCGTCTGGATGTCGCGCGGCTCTTACTGATCGGCCGGCAGGATCAAGGCATCCGGCGGCAAGCTCATCGGGCGATGGGGCTAAAACGGATCGGAACGCTCAGTTGAAGATAGACATTTTCGAAGCCTTTGGCAGCGGCCCGTTTTCCGGCCGCTCGCGGCTCGTGGCGACCTGCCTTGCGATGTCGCTTGCTTTTCCCCAGATGGCCGCCGCCGACGATTACCGTCTGGGCTCCCAGGACAAGCTCACCATCCGCATCGCGGAATGGCAGACCGTCGAAAGCACGTTCCGCGACTGGTCGTCGGTCAATGGCCAATATACGATCGGCCCGGCAGGCACGCTGTCGGTGCCTTTCGTCGGCGAGTTGCCGGCGGCCGGCAAGACTACGGCGGAGGTCGCCGCGGCGATCGGCGAGGCGCTGCAGCACAAGCTCGCTTTATCGGACAAGCCTGAAGCCTCGGTCGAAATGGCACAGTTCCGCCCCTTCTACATTTCGGGCGAGGTGCAGAATCCCGGGCAATTTCCCTTTGTGCCCGATCTTACGGTGCTGAAAGCGATCAGCGTCGCCGGAGGCATCAGGCGCAACGCCGACTACGGTCCCCAGCTCGGCAAGGACCTGGTCACCGCCAAGGGCAATTTCGATATCTCCGACGACCAGCGCGTTCGGCTGATCGTCAAGCGCGCCCGCATCGACGCCGATATGGCCGGCAAGACGAGTTTTGAGGCACCCAAGGAGGTCGAAGGCGATCCGCGGCTGCCGACCATCGTCGCCGACGAGATGACAATCCTTACCGCCGACCAGAAGGCGCTGAAGCTCAAGCTCGAGGCGCTCGACGATCTCAAGGGTGTGCTGCAGGCCGAAATCGAATCGCTGCAGAAGAAGATCGTCAACCAGCAGAAGCAGGTCGACCTGGCCCAGCAACAGCTGGCCAGCATCGGTCCGCTGGCCCAGAAGGGACTGGTGGCCAATGCCAGGCTTCTGGATTCGCAGCAGTCCGTTACCGACCTGCAGGGCAAGATCCTGGACTACGAGACAGCCATCCTGACCGCCAAGCAGGCGATCAGCAAGGCCACGCAGGACGCCATCGACGCCCAGAACACCTTGAGTTCGAGCCTCGCCGCCGATCGCCAGCAGACCGAAGCCGACCTGAACGAGGCCGCGCTGAAGGTGAATATGCAAAAAGGCCTGATAGCCCAGGCCACGGATCCGGCAACGACGGCCGCCATCACCAACGACCAGCAACCTACCTTGCTCTATTCGCTGGTGCGCAATGTCGACGGCAAGACCAGCGAAATCGCCGCCAAGGAAGACACACCGGTACTGCCTGGCGATGTGATCAAGATCAAGCTGGCGCCGCTAGCCAGCCAGTAGAGACGCGGAAGGTCGCGCGGCCCGCCGCGTTCGATCCATAGCGCAAGGGCCTTGAGCCTCCGCCAAGCCTGCTTGGCGGAGGTTTTTGCTGATATATTTTCAGCACCGGAAAACCAGAATGGCTGTTGACGCAATCCCGAACGGAACCGCTACGCGGTTTTCCCGCGATGGCTTTAGCGGACTCTCATCATTACTCGGCTGCCGCGGGACGGTGAGGCCAGGCTGCCTGTCCGGCCTTGGCATCCCCCGGCTCGAAAGCCGGCGACCATCGCGTGCGGGTGACCGGCAGCCTCGCCAGCTTGAAGAAGCTGAAATACATCAGGAATGAACCCATGATGTAGGGGTTGAGTATCTCGACCTCGACGAAGGAGCGGATGAGCAGCAGCACCATCACGCCGATCAGAACCACCGATTCGGCCTGCCATGTCTTGAAGACCACCGCCGCGATGTGGCCGAGGAGCGTGCGCAGCATGATCAGCGATATCAGCACCGCCCCGGTGAAGCCGAGTTCGACAAGGGCTTCGACATAGGTGTTGTGGAAATGGAAGCCGGTGCGGGTGCTGATGTAGAATTCGTTCCACAGCCGCTCCGCCTCGGCAAAGCCCTGCACCCAATAGGCTGCATAGCCGACGCCAAGGATCGGCGATCGCATCGCGGCGTTCCAGCCCTGCTCCCACAGATAAGTCCGCCCGGTGAGCGTCGAATCCTTGCCGAAGATGCCAAGCACGAAGTCCATGAGCCCGAGATTGAGGGCGACGATGGCCACCACGACGATCATGCCGGCGCCGACCAGGAAGATCACCCGGCGGTAGCGTCGCGACAAAAGCTTGCTCATCGCAAGAAGCGCCACCAGCGCCAGAACCGCCGGTATCGAGGCCATCGAGGTGGCGGAATGCGAGACGACCAGCACATAGGCCGACAACAGCACGACCGGCACGGTCAGCATGAAACTCAGCCGGCCACGCCGAAGGAAAGCAAGGAACACGACCGAGAAATAGATGCCGAGCGAGCCGACGAAGCCGATCTGGTTCTTGGAGGCGAAGGCGCCGACGAAATTATAGGTGCCGTCGAGGACGTCCTCGGAATAGGCGCCGACTTTCAGCGAATAGAGCAGGACGAAGAATATGCCGACCAGGGCGCCTATTGTCAGGGTGCGCACGCTGACGGTGCGTGCGGCGACATAGGCGCAGGCGATATGGGACAAGTACTGGACCGCCGTTCTGGCGGTGACGCCGGGCGCCTGCGACCAGAATATGGAAAAGCAGACATAGGCCGCAAAGAGCAGCGGCAGCCAGGCGCTGGACAGTTGCCGCAGGAAACGCCGGTAGTCGACCAGGATAAGCGGAAGCCAGACGGCATAATAGGCCAGGATCAGCACCTGGCCGAAAATGACGGAATAGGAGAACGCCCAGATCGAAACGGCAACGGCAAAGCTGCCATAGACCGAATTCTTCTCGGGATCGACGAGCAGGGATTTGGGAATTTTCATCTCACGGTCCCGTCGACACGACCCAGGACCGGCAGGCCGCAAACCAGCCGGCATATCCGCAAACAGGGTCGTACAAGAAACGGCGCCTCCATTGTGCAGTGCAATATAACCTATCGCACCCCGTGCTCAATGGCAAATCCGGTCACCTTGTCTTACAGCGCGGCGATCGCCGAGAGATCTCGGCCGTGGACGGGCCAATCGGTCATGTGCTCCGACTGCCCATCAGGAACGAGGCGCGTCCCTTGAGGTTTCCTTAGTCCATGCGCATGCCTAGATCGGCCTCGCCGTGGTGGGTATGGTGGAAGCGCTGCGCGACCAACTCGAATGAACGGCGCCATAATCCGGCCGATTGGCCCAGACGATCCGGCCGCATGCCGGCTTGAACTCGGTCGGCGGTCACCTCACAGTCCCAGGACCGGCCAGCACGCGGGGCGCCTTCAGCCAACATGAACAGGGGGAACACATGCCAATGAATTTCGCGGGGCGCTTCTCAGGCCGGTCGGCGGTCATCACCGGGGGCGCCTCGGGCATCGGACTGGCGGTCGCGCAGAGGATCGTCGACGAAGGCGGGCGCGTCTGCGTCTGGGATCGCGATCCCGCACAGATCGAACAGGCGAAAGCCATTGTTCCCGGCCTGCGTGGAGTGACGTTGGACGTTGCGGATGCGGCAAGTGTGGAGGTCGCCGCACGATCGACGATCGACGCCTTCGGCGCGGTCGACATACTGGTCACCAGTGCGGCCATCACCGGCCCCAACATGACCACCTGGTCCTATTCGGTCGAGGACTGGCGTGGGGTCATCGACATCAACATCAACGGCGTCTTCTACTGCAACAAGGCGCTGGTGCCACACATGCTCGAGCGCAACTATGGCCGCATCGTCAACATTGCCTCGATCGCCGGCAAGGAAGGCAATCCCAACGCTTCCGCCTACAGCACCTCGAAGGCGGCGGTGATCGGCCTGACCAAGTCGCTGGGCAAGGAACTCGCCAAAACCAAGGTGACGGTCAACTGCGTGACGCCAGCCGCCGTGCGCACCGCGATCTTCAAGCAGATGAAGCAGGAGCACATCGATTTCATGCTCTCCAAGATACCGATGGCGCGGTTCGGCGAGGTCGAAGAAGTGGCGGCGCTGATCTCATGGATCGCCTCGGAGGAATGCTCGTTCACCACGGCCGCTGTGTTCGACGTCTCGGGCGGCCGCGCCACCTACTGATGCACTACAAATCCGCGTGAGCAGGCAACGATATGCCATCGCCGACGTATAGTCGGGGATGGAAGGTGTAGAAACGGCAAAGATTTCAGACAGTTCCACGGGTGTGACCTTTCGCTGCGATCTCGGCGTCCAAGGCGAGGAATTCCCCCACTTCTGGGAACATACGGTCGGCAGCGGCCACGCGACGCTCGCTCTGCGCGCGGACTGGCAGGCGCAGATGCGCCGGGCGCATGACGAACTCGGCTTTCGCCATGTCCGTTTTCACGGGCTGCTCGATGACGACATGGGCACGCTCATCGACCAGGACGACAAGCCGCTCTATTCGTTCTTCAATGCCGATCAGATCTTCGATTTCCTGCTGTCGATCGGCATGCGCCCCTTCGTCGAGCTGAGTTTCACGCCGACGATGCTGTCGTCGTCCGGAAAGATCGTCTTCCGTTATCGCGCCAATGTCAGCGCGCCGAAGGACTACGACCAGTGGTCGACGCTGATTTCGAAGCTCGTCGCTCACTGGGTTGATCGCTACGGCCTCGACGAGGTGCGGCAATGGTTCTTCGAGGTCTGGAATGAACCCAATCTCGAGGCGTTCGGCAGCGGCAAACAGGAGGATTATTTCAAGCTGTATGCCTACACGGCAAGAGCAATCAAATCTGTTGACACGCATTTGAAGGTCGGCGGACCAGCCACAGCCGACAATGCCTGGATCGATGAGTTCATCGCTTACTGTGGCCAGAACGGCCTTCCCGCGGACTTCGTCAGCACGCACCATTATCCGACCGATGCCTTCGGCCAGCCTGGCGACGACACCGAAGCCCAGCTCTCGAAAAGCACGCGAAGCGTCCTGCGCGAGGAAGCGCGCACCGCACGACGGCAGGCAGGCGACCGTCCGCTCTACTACACCGAATGGTGCACATCGTCGAACCCGCGCGATCCCATGCACGACGAGCCCTATGCCGCCGCCTTCATCGTCAAGACGGTCATGGAGGCGAGAGGGCTGGTTCAGGGCTACAGCTACTGGACCTTTTCGGATATTTTCGAAGAGAATTATTTTCCATCCCTACCCTTTCATGGTGGTTTCGGCCTGATGAACCTTCACGGCGTCGCCAAACCGGCTTACCGTGCCTTCGAAATGCTACATGGCCTTGGAACCGAAATCCTGTCGACTCAAGGCAATCATCCCACCGTCGACAGTTGGTCCGTGCGCGACGGAAATTCGTTGACCGTGCTGATTTCCAACTTCGCCTTGCCGCGGCATCCGGTCGCGAACGAGATCGTGCATATTCAACTTGAGAATGCACGGCGGCCCGACACGGCAACCATCCGACGCGTCGATGCGGCAAATGCCAACCCCAAGGCGCTATGGGTGACAATGGGAAGTCCGGATTACCTGAGCCGAGCAATGGCAGAGCATTTGCATGCGGCCTCGGCGATGCCGGAACAGGCGCAAGCGATCGCCTTCAACGGTCATACCCTTCTGTTCGATGTCACAGTACCTGCGCAAGGCGTTGCTGCCATCAGGCTGGAGTTTTTATCGATTGCTTAGAGCAGATCCCGCCGCGCTGGCCGATGACGAACTGCTGGACCGCTGTCAACGCGCCGCCTTCGGCTATTTCCTGGAGAACGTGAACCCCGACAATGGGCTGGTCGCCGACACGTCGCGGCCCAGTTCGCCGTGCAGCATCGCCGTCGTCGGTTTTGCCCTGTCCTGCTATCCGATCGGCGTCGAACGTGGCTGGATAACGCGCGACGCGGCTGCCCGCCTGACCCTTGCGGCGCTACGCTTTTTCCAGACCAGCACGCAAGGCAGCGGTCACGACGTCACCGGCCACAAGGGTTTTTACTACCACTTTCTCGACATGAGGAGCGGCTTGCGCGTTTGGCGCTGCGAACTGTCGATGGTGGATACCGCCCTGCTGATAGCCGGCATGCTGGTGGCGAGCGCGTATTTTTCCGACGACAACGACGACGAAGCCGAAATCCGCCTCCTGGCCGAGGCGCTCTACAGGCGCGTCGACTGGCGATGGGCGCAAGGCAGCAGCCCGACGCTCCGCCAGGGCTGGAAGCCGAGGAGCGGCTTTCTGCATTATGGCTGGGAAGGCTATAACGAGGCGACGATCCTCTATGTGCTGTCGATGGCTTCTCCGGACCGCCCGACCTCGGACGACAGCTACGAGGCCTGGACGGCGACCTATCAATGGGAAAACATCTACGGCCACGACGTGCTCTATGGCGGGCCGCTGTTCATGCACCAGTTCTCGCATGCCTGGATCGATTTCGCCGGCATCCGCGACGCTTTCATGCGGGAGAAGAATTCGGACTATTTCGAAAACAGCCGCCGCTCGACATACCTTCACCGCGACTACGCCCGGCACAACCCTTACGGCTTTGACGGCTATGGCGAGAATTTGTGGGGTCTTTCGGCCGGAGACGGACCGGGCGGCTTCCGCGCCAGCGTGGAGCGGCGGACCCACCGGTTTTCCGGCTATGCCGCGCGCGGCGCGCCTTTCGGACCGGATGACGGGACAATCGCGCCATGGTCCTATCCGGCGTCGCTGCCTTTCGCGCCGGACATTTGCCTGGCGGCGCTGCGTCACCTCGTCGATCGTTATCCGGAGGTTCTCGACGATTTCCGCCTGCCGAGCGGTTTCAACCCGACATTGGCCAACCGCCGCAAATTCGGCCGCAACGGCTGGGTCTCGGAAGGCCATTACGGGCTCGACCAGGGCATCGCGGTGATGATGATCGAAAACCACCGTTCCGGACTGATCTGGGGGCTGATGCGTTCCAATCCCCATATCCGTCGCGGCCTGGGCAAGGCGGGTTTCACCGGCGGATGGCTGTCGCGGCCGGTACCCGGAGGGCGCGATGTCGCGTGAACCGACGAGAGCCGCCGTCTTCCCTGTCGACAGCAATGATGTCGAACTGATCAGGGGCGCGCATCCCGCGCACTGGAAGAACCCGACCCCGAACGGCCCCTACAATCTCGTCGTCATCGGCGCCGGGCCGGCCGGGCTGACCGCCGCGCGTGACGCCGCGAGCCTTGGCGCGAAAGTCGCGCTGATCGAACGCGGGCTGATCGGTGGTGCCTGTGTCAATGTCGGCGGCATCCCGTCGAAGTCGATCATCCGCACGGCCAGGCTCTATGCCGATATGCGCGATGCCGAGAGCTTTGGCGGCGACCCGCCAGACCACCTTCGTGTCGACTTTCAACGGGCGATGACACGGATGCGGCAGATACGGCAGCGGATCAGCCGTGCCAATGCGGCCGTTTCCGTCGCAGCCGAGGGCATCGACCTCTATTTCGGCGAAGCGCGCTTCGCCGGACCGGACACCGTCGTGGTCGCGGACAGGACCCTGCATTTCAAGAAGGCATTGGTCGCGACGGGCGCGCATGCGAGCGGGCCCGCGATTCCGGGGCTTGCCGAGGCCGGTTATCTCGACAACGAGACCATGTACGACCTTACGCAATGCCCGCCGCGGCTCCTCGTCATCGGCGGCGGGCCGCTCGGCTGCGAGACGGCGCAGGCTTTCTGCCTGCTCGGCGCCAAGGTCATCCTGGCGCAGAGCGATCCGATGTTCCTGCCCGGCGAGGAGCGCGACGCCGCGCAGATCCTTTCGGATGCGCTGGCGCGCGAGGGGATCGAGGTGCGGCTGAACACCGAAGTGGTGGCGGTGCGGATGGAGGGCGAGAAGAAGGCCGCCGACCTGATGCGGGATGGCGACACGACGACGATTACGGTCGATGAGATCATCACTGGCGTCGGCCGTTCACCTAACGTCGATGGCCTGGGCCTCGATGAAGCCGGCGTGGCCTATGACGCCAGCGGCATCAAGGTCGACGATTATCTGCGATCCACCAACCCAAATGTCTACGCGGCGGGCGACGTCTGCCTCGAATACAAGTTCACCCACACCGCCGAGGCAACAGCGCGCATCGTCGTGCGCAATGCCCTGTTTCGCGGCCGCGAAAGGCTCAGCGAACTCGTTATCCCCTGGTGCACCTATACCGATCCGGAGATCGCCCATGTCGGTCTCTATCCCCTGGAGGCGCGGCGCAACGGCATTCCGGTCAAGACCTATACGGTCCTGATGCACGATGTCGCCCGCGCCGTGATGGACGGCGAAGAGGAAGGGTTCGTCAAGATCCACGTCAGGGAGGGATCCGACCGCATCTTGGGGGCGACGGTCGTCGCCAGCCATGCCGGCGAGATGATCAATGCCGTGACCCTCGCTATCCGTTCGGGCATGGGATTGCATGCGTTGGCCGATGTCATCCATCCCTTCCCGACACAGGCGCAAGGCATCAAGATGGCGGGCGACGCTTACCGACGGACACGGTTCACTTCATTGCGCAGGCGCCTGGCGGCCCGCTGGCTGGCCTGGTCCAGGCGATAAGCCTTTGCGCTCGGTCCCAGCCGGATCCGCATTGCGACCGATCCGCAAGGCAAGCGCGCCGGGCATCAGACTGTGATCCAGCGCTTGACGAAAGCACGGTTCGGCTAAACAAGTCGAAGCTGATTTCTGTGGCTGCGGGGGCCTCGTTAATGTCGTCCGAGAAAGAGCTTGCGCAACTCCTGGCGCGAAGCGTCGGGCGTCCGTCTTGAGCGCGCGGCCCGATGCCGACATGCCGGCGCGCGGCAGCGGGCGACGCGTGCTGATCGTATGCCATGAGCCGGCGTTTCCGCCGACTTCCGGCGCGGATCTGCGCAACTATCGCAATGCCGTGGCGGCGGCCGCGTTCGGACCGGTCTGCCTGGCCTCGGTGCGGCCCAGGGCCATCGCCATGACCGCGCCCAATCCGCTGATCCGCACCGAGGCGCTGTCGATCGAGGGAGAGCCCCGGACGGCTTCCATCGGATGGTGGCGTATAAGGGAGGAGCATCGCATTTCGCGCGCGGCCCTGGCGCGGCTGGAAGCACTGATCCTCGAATTCCGCCCTGACACCGTGGTGGTCGAGAGCATCGGCCTGTTCAAGCTGCTGCGGCCTTTGCGATCGCTGGCAAAGCAGCTCATCCTCGACATGCACAATGTCGAGTCCGACTTGTCCGCGCAGATGAAACGCGCCGAAGCGACCGCATCGCGCCTTTCCGTCGCCGCATCGGTGCCTGGCATCAGGCATCTCGAAAGAAAGGCGCTCGCCCTTGTCGACAGGGTCTGGGTCTGCTCGAACGAGGATCGCGAGAAGCTGATGCGCTTTGGCGGGCGCGCGATGCCCATCGATGTCGTTCCCAATGGGATTCCCAACATCGAGGCGATTCCCGATGTACTGCCCCCGGAACCGTCGGCCAATAGCGGCTTTCCGGTGATCCTTTTCATCGGTCATCTCGGCTATCCTCCAAACGTCGACGCCGCCGTGCGATTGGCCCGGACCATATTGCCCCGCATCCGCCAGGCCTTGCCCGACGCGAAGCTGGTTCTCGCCGGACGCGGCCCGGAACCGGCCGTGCTGGCCCTGCGCGGGTTGCCCGATGTCGAGCTCGTTGAAGATCCCGAAAGCGTGGGGCCGCTCCTGTCCAGCGCGCATCTCAGCATCATCCCGCTCAGGGCGGGCGGGGGCACGCGCATCAAGATCCTGGAGGCGATGGCCTGGGGGGTGCCGGTGATCGCGACACCGCTCGCGGCCGAGGGCCTGGGCCTGGTCGAGAACGACGAGGTGCTGCTGTCGGCCAGCGACGAAGGCCTGGCCGCCATGGCCGTCCAACTTTCACGCGACGCCGGGCGCCGGGCAAGGCAGCGCGTGCGCGCCAACCAGGCCGTATGGGCAAGGTTTGGCCCGCAGGCGATCCGCGATGCCGTCCGTGCCGGGCTTGTCCTGGACAATGACGGCGATGACGACCAACCATCTCCGATCACCCCATGAGCCGCCGATTATCCCACCGATCCACCAGACGTGGAAGACGGACAGCGTTCCCGAACGCTTCCAGCCTATGCCGAGAGCCGGAAGGGCCTTGGGGCCGCAATGTCCTACCGGTCCGTTCGCACACGCCACGCGGAGCCCGGTTGCCAGGGTCAGTCGTGCAGATCCCGCGCAATCGGCGGACCGACCGAAAATCCGGAGAACGTGACTTCGAAACCTTCACGCTGCGGCGAACAGCACATCAACCCGACATCGACGATCTTCGAGGTCGGGAAATAGGCGAGCCGCACCGGCTTCCAATGGCCGTCGGAAGCATCCAAATACTGGACGCGGACCGCCTCGCCGTGGCGGGTCAGGCGGATCCTGACGCCGTCAGGGCCGGCGGCAATGGCCACCAGCGACCAGTCCGAGGTGTCGTTGGTGACGACGACGGAGAAATAGGCAAGGCCATCGGTGTATTCGATGCCGGCCTTGATCCAGTGCGTTTCGCTCAGCCGGACCATCAGGCCGGCCTGATCGTAAAGCACCTCGTAGTCGCCCTTGACGGTCACTTCGGCGGTGAAATCGCCCTCGACCCGCCGATACAGGAAGTGGCCGTTGTCGCGCCAGAAGCCATAGAAGGTCTCACGCCAGAAATCGGTCTCCTTGCCGGTGCGCACGCGCACGCCATCACCTTCGATGGCATGGTGCGGCGGCGGGTTGAGCCAGGTCAGGTCCTGCAATGTCATCCCTTTGCACCGGTCCGTTTCCAGAGGAAGTGACGGTCCGCCGGCGGTCGGCCGGCGCGCCAGGTTATCCCGCGAACGTATAGGCGGTCTTTACCGTGGTGTAGAACTCCATGGCATAGCGGCCCTGTTCGCGCGGACCGAAGCTCGAGCCCTTGCGACCACCGAAAGGAACGTGGAAATCAACGCCCGCCGTCGGCAGGTTGACCATCACCATGCCGGCTTCGGAGTTGCGCTTGAAATGCGTGGCGTGCTTGAGGCTCGTGGTGCAGATGCCCGAGGTCAGGCCGAACGGCGTGTCGTTGGCGACGGCAAGCGCCTCGTCATAATCCTGGACGCGGATGACACTGGCGACGGGGCCGAAAATCTCCTCGCGCGAACTGCGCATGGCGTTGGTGGCCTCGGTCAGCAGCGCCGGCTTGAGATAGAAGCCCGGCGTCTTGCGGTCGAGCCGTTCGCCGCCGAAAGCGAGCGTGGCGCCTTCACGGACGCCGATGGCGATATAGTCCTCGTCCTGCTTGAGCTGGGTGGCGTCGACGACCGGGCCGATCTGTGTCTGCGCGTCGAGCGCGTCGCCGATCACCAGCTTCTCCATGCGCTCCTTGAGCGCGTCGACGAAACGGTCGTGGATGCCTTTGGTGACGATCAAACGCGACGAGGCCGTGCAGCGCTGGCCGGTCGAGAAGAAGGCGCCGTTCAGCGCGCAATCGACAGCCACCGCGAGATCGGCATCGTCGAGCACGACCAGCGGATTCTTGCCGCCCATTTCAAGCTGGAACTTGCGCATGTGCTCGACGCTTGCCGCCGCGACGCGCTTGCCGGTTCCCACCGAGCCTGTGAAGGAGATGGCGTTGACGTCGGGGCTGTCGAGCATCGCCTGGCCGACCACCGAGCCCTTGCCCATGACGAGGTTGAGCACGCCCTTGGGCAGGCCGGCGCGATGCAGGATGTCGACGATGGACCAGGCGCTTTCGGGAACGAGCTCGGCCGGTTTGAAGACGATGGTGTTGCCGTGGGCCAGCGCCGGAGCGATCTTCCAGGCGGGAATGGCAATAGGGAAATTCCACGGTGTGATGATGCCGACCACGCCGACCGCTTCGCGCGTGATCTCGACGCCGACGCCCGGCCGCACGCTTGGCACCACCTCTCCCGACAGGCGCAATGTTTCGCCGGCAAAGAAATCGAATATCTGGGCGGCGCGGATCGTCTCGCCAATGCCCTCGGCCAGCGTCTTGCCTTCCTCACGCGCCAGATTGCGGCCGAGTTCGTCCTTGCGCGCCATGATCTCGTCGGCCGCCTTTTTCAGCACCGCATGGCGCGCCAGCGGACCGGAGCGGGACCACGCTGGAAACGCCGCCTTGGCCGCCGCTATCGCCTGGCCCGCCTGTTCGACCCCCGCCGAAGCATACTCGCCGACGACGTCGCCGGTATCCGAGGGGTTGATGTTGCGGGAGCCGGCATCGCCGACCCATTCACCATCGATGAGGTTTTTTCGAAACGCTGTCATGTCCTTGCCTTCCTGGCTGTTGGCCGCGCGGCGGCATCTGTCTGAAGTGGTATTTGCCAGACAATTGGCTTGCGGGAAAGCACGCACTGGGCCTGGAGACCGCGACAAAAGTCCCCGGGCCTGCACTCACGTCCTCGCGGCAGCGGCGACAGAGCCGCGTCGCCGAGCAATCCGGCTAACATGGGCGGGCAGCGTTCCGGGTCAAGGCCGGATTGCCCTGTACAGATATGCCCACAATCTTGATTTGCCTGGTGTGGCGTGTCATGCGTCGTCAAGATGGCAGCACTCGAAACGACGATCCAGCGCGCCGGCGCCACCGGCAACGTCAAGGCTACTCGCGAAGACTGGCTGAAGCTGGCGCTTGAAACCCTGATCTCGGACGGCGTCGAACGCGTCCGCGTGCTGACGCTTGGCGAGCAACTCGATGTCTCGCGCTCGAGCTTCTACTGGTATTTCAAGAGCCGGCAGGATCTGCTCGACCAGTTGCTGGACCATTGGCGGCAGACCAATACCCGATTCATCGTCGAGCGTGCCGCACGCCCTTCCGCGACTGTCATTCGTGGGGTGATGAGCATTTTCGAATGCTGGGTGGACGAAAAGCTGTTCGACCCCCGGCTGGATTTCGCCATCCGGGCATGGGCTCGACGCTCCCCCACCATCCGGCGTGCGCTCGACGAGGCCGACGAAGAACGCGTCACTGCCATCCGCGGCATGTTCTTGCGTCATGGCTATGAGGAGGAAGACGCGTTCGTTCGCGCTCGCGTGCTCTATTTCATGCAGATCGGCTACTATTCGCTCGAACTCAACGAACCGATGAGCAGTCGCCTGCCGCATGTTGCCGCGTATCTGCGCAGCTTCACCGGCCAGGAGCCTTCGGCTGCGGATGTCGAGGATTTTTCGCGCTACGTCGCGAAAGCGGTCTCCGGCGGCCGGTAGCCCGAAGACTCCGAACTCGTGATCCCGATAGCGCTTCGCCATGGAACGAAGAACAGGCGGCGATAGGATGGTAGGTTCCGGCTAAAGCGTAAACGACCAGAACAGGCAGGCCAGCGTGGCGGCGGCAAAGATCACGAAGAACAGGCTGCGCAGCAGCACGTTGCGGCGCAACTCGTTCATGACGAAGTGGCAACCGACGACCGCCACGGCAAACAGGAACCGCCAGTTCAACAACGCCAGAAGAGCGCTGCCCTGACCGAAGGCCCATCGGGCGAGCAGGCCGCCGACGATGGTGGCGAACAGCACGATGACAGTCCAGAAGATCGCATCGGCGGCATGGAGGAGGACGATACTGGCCGCGCGGATCGGCAGGATCATCATCAACAGCGCGCTGAAGAAAAAAATTGCCGCAAGCGGAATGAACGTTCCGGCGTCGGCGATGCCGTCGAGACGCTTGACGCCGATCGCCCCATAGGGATAGCCGTGACGGGCCACCGCAAGGCTCAGCGCCATGAGCAAGGCGGTCAAGACGGAGACGAGTGCGAAGGTCGTGAGGGCTTTGCTCATGGGGTTCCTGTCCCGAACGAATCAGACAGGAACCGGTGTAACCGATGGTCGTAAATTGGGCGTAAGCTTTCACCCGCCGCCGGCATCCGGAAGGGGATAACCGTCAGGGCAAAGCCACTCGGCGACGACCAGGTCGACCGCAGCCCGCGCCGCCCGCCTCCGGCAGATCAGCTCCAGGCGTGCAGCGGCGGATTCTCGCCGTTGAGGAAATATTTGCCGAGGATCGAATATTTCCAGCGCACCGGATCGTGCAGCGTGTGCGTGCGGGCGTTGCGCCAATGGCGATCGAGATTGTGCTCGGCCAGCGTCGAGCGCGTGCCGGCCAGTTCGAACAGCTTGTTCGTTGCCGCGATGGCGATTTCGGTCGACAGGATTTTTGCTTCCGCGGTGACGATCTGAGCATGCGCGACCGTTTCGGCTGTCGGCTCGGCCACCGCCTTGTCGATGGCATGGCCGGCCTTTTCGAGCAGCGCCTGCGCCGCGTGCAGGCGCAGCGTGAGGTCGCCGACAGCCTGGATGGTATAGGGATCGTCCCAGGCATTGTCGAAGCCGCTGTCGATCCAGGCGCGGCTCCTGGTCCTGACAAAGTGAACCGTCTCGTCGATCGCCGCCTGGGCGATCCCGGTGTCCACCGCCACCTGGATTATCTGGAAGATGGCGCCGTCGGCGGTCGGCTTGTCGTAGCCCTTGTAGCCCGGCACCAGATACGTCTTCGGCACCTTGACGTTGTCGATGATGACGGTGCCGGAGAGCGTCGTGCGCTGGCCGAAGCTCGACCAGTCGTCGATAATGGTCAGGCCGGGCGCGCCACGGTCGGCGATGGCATACCAGGCGCGACCTTCGTCATCGAGCGCCACGATCGGCACCAGATGGGCAAGCAGCGCGCCGGACGAATAGAATTTGCGGCCGTTGACGACGACATGGTCGCCGGCGTCGGTGAAGCGGGTCTCGAAATCGGCGGCGCGCTTCGAACCGAACTCGGAAAAGGCGTTGCCGAACCGGGTGCCCTTCAGCGCCTCGGTGAACAGCAGCTTCTGCTGTCCCACATCCGACACGGTGCGGATGGCCGCGATGACGCCGAGATGGTTCTGCGCGACCTGGCCGATTGAGGAATCGGCCGCCGAGATGATCTCGATCACCTTGACCAGCGTCGCATAGGACAGTTCCGGCCCGCCGAATTCCTTCGGCACATTGATCGACCACAGGCCGCTTTGGGAGAAGGCGTCGAGCTCGGCAACCGGCCAGATACGCTCGCGGTCGCGCCTGGACGCCCCCTTGACGAATTCGGCGGCGAGCGCATGGGCGATGGCGATCGCCTCCGCATCGTCCCTGATGATGTGTGCTGGTGCCGAGGGCCTTGCGACCGGCGGTACGGCGGCGGAAGCATGGTCTGTCTTGACGGTCGAGACGGTCATTTCATTGCTCCTTCAAATTTCGGTTCAGGCAACGGCGTGGAGACGGGATGGCTTGGCGGCGGGCGACGGCTGCTGGCCGAGATAGAGCGCCCTGATATCCTCGCGCTGGCGAAGATCGGCGGCCGCGCCGGACAGGACCGAGACGCCGTTTTCGAGCACAGTGGCGTGGTCGGCATAGCGAAGCGCGACCGCCGAGTTCTGCTCGGCGACCAGGATCGACAGACCGGTCTCGCGGTTGAGTTTTTTCAGCGTCTGAAAGATGTCTTGCACGATGAGCGGGGCAAGCCCCATCGAGGGCTCGTCGAGAACCAGCAGGCGCGGCCGCGACATCAGCGCGCGGCCGATGGCAGTCATCTGCTGTTCGCCACCGGAGGTGAGGCCGGACAATGTCCGGCGCTTTTCCCTGAGACGCGGAAAATAGGAATAAACCCGTTCGAGATCCGCGTTGATTTCGGCTCGGCGGCCGCTGCGGCCGATGCCGCCGGCGACCAGGTTTTCCTCGACGGTGAGGCTCTTGAAACAGTGACGGCCTTCCAGCACCTGGACCAGCCCGGCGCGTACGAGATCGCCCGGCTTGCGGCGCGAGACATCCGAGCCATCATAGCGGATGGAGCCGGCGTTGACCTGGCCGCGCTCTGCCGGCAGCAGGTTGGAGACGGCCTTCAACGTCGTGGTCTTGCCGGCGCCGTTGGCACCGAGCAGCGCCAGAATCCCACCCCGCCTGATCTCGAAGCTGACGCCATGCAGCGCCGTGATGGCGTTGATATAGGTGGCGTGGACCGCGTCCACGGCCAGGATGATGTCGTCGTTCGGCATGGCTGTTTCCGTGCTTTGCGGATGGGCCGGGCGCCGCGGATGGTGTCCACGGCACCCGGCCCGGAGATCAGTTGGTGGTCACGGCGTTGGCATCGTCGGCGGTGCGCAGCTTGATGCCCTTCTCGGCGGCATAGGCCTCGGCCGACTTCTCGATGATCGGCCGCAGCAGCGCCCAATCCGGCGCGATCCAGTCGGAAACGACGTTCCACTTCTTGCCGTCCCACTGCTGGAAGGTCACGTAGCCCTCGCCCTCGTGGTTATCCCAGCTGACATTGATCGAGTGGAACAGGGCCTTGGCGCCGAGCGTCTCGACCTTGGCCGGGTCGAGCTTGAGGTGTTCGAAGCCCCAGCGGACTTCGTCGCCGGTCAGCGTGCGATGGCCGAACTTCTCCTGCGCGACGCGGATCGCCTCGACATTCAGGATGCCGTTGACGATGCCGAGATTGTGGTAGACAGAGCCGATGCGCGACTTGTCTTCGAGATTGCCCTTGCCGGCGCCGTAGACGGTCTTCACGATCTCCTGCACCACCGGATAGGTGTTGCCCGAGGCCTGGGTGGTGATGGCGGTGTAGCCCTTGGCGGCATCGCCGGCGGGGATGACGTCCTCTTCCGAATTCGACCAGACATTGCCGACGATGTGGTCGACGGGATAGCCGACCTTGACCGCCGTCTTCAGCGCCACCGGGTTCATCACGCCCCAGCCGCGCAGGACGACGAAATCAGGCTTGGCGCGGCGGATGGTCAGCCATTGCGACTGCTGTTCGTTGCCGGGATGCGGCACCTCGATCTGCTGCACGGTGAAGCCATATTTCTGCGCCAGCAAATCATATATCGGGATGGTCTCCTTGCCGTAGGGCGAGCCGTGATAGAGCACGACGATCTTCTTGCCCTTGAGCTTGTCGATGCCGCCTTCCTTGGCGGCGATATAGTTCACGATGCCTGACGTCTCGCTGTAGGGGTTGAGCAGCAGCGGGAAGACGTAAGGGAAGACGCGCCCGTCGGTGGAGTCGGTGCGGCCATGGTTGACCGTGATCAGCGGCACCTTGTCGGCGGTGATAGGTCGATCATCGCATAGGCGATGCCCACTGAGAGCGGGTTCCAGGCAGCGGCACCCGCATGGCTCTTCTGCCGCTCGTAGCATTCGACGCCGCGCTCGACCTCATACTGGGTCTCACACTCGTCCCAGGTCAGCTTGACGCCGTTGACGCCGCCGTCGCGGATGTTGATGAGGTTGAGATAATCGATGAAGCCGCCGAAGAAGCCGGTGCCGCCGGCCGCGTAGGGTCCGACGCGATAGCTCTGCAGCGGGAAATATTGTTCGTCGGCATGAGCTGATGGCAAGGCCACCGACACGATCATCGCCGCGGACAAAACCGCCGCCTTGATGGTGCTGAGGAAGGTCATGGCTAGGTACTCCCGGTATGGGCCGTCTTTGGTCCGGCCTCTGGTTCATCTTCGAATAGGATTCTGGACTGCGAGGGCTCAGGTCGATTGCCAAGCGAACAGGAGCCGTCTTCGGATCCTGTCCCACAGGGCCACCAGCCCGTCGGGTTCGAGGATCAGAAACAGGATGATGAGGAGGCCGAGCACGATGCGCTGGCTCATGTCGAGCACGCCCGAATCGAAGATATCGCCAAGCAGGAAGCCGCCGAGGCGCGACAGTGCGAGCGGAAAGACCACGATCAGGGCGGCGCCGAAGAATGCGCCGCGGATCGAGGCGAGGCCGCCGATGATGATGATGAACATTATCTGGAACGAGCGGTCGAGATCGAAGCCATCCGGCTCTACGGTCCTGAGATAAGCGAACGCCCAGATGACACCGGCGACGCCTATGACGAAGGACGAGATGGCAAAGGCCAGAAGCTTGGTCTTCAAGACCGGGATGCCGATGATGCGGGCGGCGGTCTCGTTGTCGCGGATGGCGATGAAGTTTCGTCCCGTCTGCGACGACACCAGCCGATAGGCGAAGAAGGTCAGGATGACGACGATGGTCAGCGCAAAGAAATAGCGGCCGACGGGGCCATCGAGTGTGAAGCCTGAAAACGACAGCCTGGGCGCGTCGATGACGCCGGATGCAGAGTTGTTGGAAAACCAGCTGAACTTGGTCAGCGCCCATTGAACGAAGAACTGCGCGGCAAGCGTCGAAACCGCCAGGTAAAAACCTTTCAGCCGCAGGCTCGGCAAGCCGAAGACGATGCCGATCGCGGCGGCCACGATGCCGGCGAGGAAAATGCTGCCGATCAGTGGCAGGCCTTCGACGCGCAGGTTGAAATTATAGGCGGCAAAGACGCCTGCCGCCATGAAAGCGGCGCTACCCAGCGAAACCTGGCCGGCATAGCCGGTCAGGATGTTGAGGCCGACACCGGCGAGGCTGAGCGCCAGGAACGGCAGCAGGATGGCCTCGAACAGGTAGCTCGAGCCGATCAGCGGCACGACGCCATAGGCGAAGGCGAGCAGGAGTACGGGGGCCACCCATTTCGGCAGCACCGTCACGGCGGAAAAGTCGCTTGCAGTCGCGGCCATGGCTCAGACCCTTTCGACGAGCTTTTGGCCGAACAGGCCGGAAGGACGGATCAGGAGGAAGACAAGCGCGACGACATAGGCGAACCAGCTCTCGATGCCGCCGCCGAAATAATCGCCGATATAGACCTCAGCGAGCTTCTCGCTGGCGCCGATTAGGAGCCCGCCGACAATGGCGCCAAGAATGGAATCGAAGCCGCCAAGCACCAGCACCGGCAGCGCCTTGAGCACCACCAGCGACAGCGAGAACTGCACCCCTAGGCGGGCGCCCCAGAGCAGCCCGGCGACCAGCGCGACTAGGCCAGCCGCCGCCCAGACGGTGGCCCAGATCAGTGGCAGACGCAGGCCAACCGCGAGTGCGGCGAACTGGTCGTCGGCGACGGCGCGGAAGGCGAGGCCGATGCGGGTGTAGCGGAAGAACAGCGACAGCAGGAGAACCATGCCGGCCGCGACCACCGCCGCAAAAATATCGAACTGGCTGATCAGCACGCCGCCGACTTCCAGCGGCACATCCTCGATGCCGAGGTCAAGACCATGGACCTGCGTGCCCCAGATCAGTTGGGCGGCGCCCTCGATGATGTAGGACAGTCCAAGCGTCGCCATGAACAGGGTGATCGGCGGCTTGTTGGTTAGCGGCCCCAGCACCGTGCGCTCGATGGCGATGCCGATCGCCACCATGATGGCGAACGTTGCCACCAACGCCAGTGCAAACGGAACACCGCGTTCGACAAGGCTGACGAAGGTAAGGGCGGCGAACAGCAGCATCGCGCCTTGGGCGAAGTTGAGCACGCCCGAGGTCTTGTAGATCAGCACGAAGCCGATCGCGACCAGCGAATACATGACGCCGGAGAGCAGCCCGCCGACGAGCACCTCGATGAAGAACTGATAGTCGAAGTCGGCGATCATATGCCCGCCCCGTCCTCATTGTCTGAGGCGACGCCCAGATAGGCATCGATGACGCGCTGGTCGTTGCGGACCTCGTCGGGTGTGCCGTCGGCAATCTTGCGGCCATGGTCGAGAACGGCGACACGGTCGGACAGGCCCATGACGACGCCGACATCGTGTTCGATCAGGACGACGGTCGTGGCAAAGCGGTCACGCGCGGCGCGCACGAAAGCAGCCATTTCGCTTTTCTCACCTGATGTCATGCCGGCCATCGGTTCGTCGAGCAGCAGCAGGCGCGGCTCCGCGACCAGCGCCCGGGCGAGTTCGACCCGCTTCCGCAGCCCGTAGGGCAGCGTGCCGGCAAGACGATCGCGCACGGCGGTGAGGTCGAGAAATTCGAGAATCTGATCGGCGCGGCTGCGTGTCTCACGTCGCTCGCCGCGCGATCGTCCGATGCCGAGCACCTGGCCGGCGAAGTTGGAACGGACCTTGTAGGCAAGGCCGGTGGCGACATTGTCGAGGACGCTCAGTCCCTTGAACAAAGCAAGGTTCTGGAAAGTCCGGGCGACGCCGAGATGCGCCAGCCGCTGCGTCGGCACCTGCGCATAGTCGATTCCGGCAAGCTGGACCTGGCCGCGATCCGGCCGGTAGACACCGCTGATGACATTGATCAGCGAGCTCTTGCCGGCGCCGTTCGGGCCGATAATGGCGCGGATTTCACCTGATCGAACAGACAGATCGATATCGGCCAGCGCGACGACGCCGCCGAACGACAGGCCGATGGCCTGGAGTGAAAGCATCGGAGATGTGGCCACCGCAGCGCCTGTTACCGGTGCGGTATGACCTTCGGACGGCTGCAGCGCCGAGGGCAGGCCGCGCGCGAAAACTTCCGGCGCATAGACCGAGGCTTCCATCACGCCTATGGCATAGCTGGGCAACGGCATTCCAATCGTCCTCGATTTCGCCCGCAGGCGCACGAATTCTCGATGCCGCCCGAAAAGATCGAGCGCGCTTGAAAACCTTCATTCGGGTGCTGGCCGGATTACCCGGCCAGCCTTGGAGAGATGACTATTCCGCTGCCAGCGAAGCCGCCTGCCCGGCATCCTCCAGCTCGCGAACGAGCGGGATGACATGCTTGCCGAAATACTCGACCTCTTCCTGGAAATGCAGGAAGCCGAGCAGGATGAGATCAGCGCCGGCGCTCTTCAAATCGACGATGCGCTCGGCAACCTGTCTCGGCGTGCCGATCAGGTTGGAGCGAAAACCGTCATTGTACTGGACGAGGTCGTCGAAGGAGGACTTCGCCCAATTGCCCTCGCCTTCCGGCGAGGCCTTGCCGGCGTTCTTGACCTCGTGGCCGAAGGCGTTGACCGCTTCCGGATTGGCCCTGGCGATGATCTCTGCAAGCACCGCCTTGGCCTCGTGCTCGGTCTCGCGGACAATGGCGAAGGCGTTGACGCCGACCTTGACGGAATGATTGCTGGCCTTTGCCTTGGTCTTGAGATCATCGACCTGTTTGGCGATTTCGGCCGGCGTGTTGCCGTTGGTGAAATACCAGTCGGAGACGCGTGATGCCATGTCGCGTGCCGCGCGCGACGAGCCGCCCTGGAAGATCTCGGGCAGCGGCCGCGGCGGCTTCGGTTTCAGCGAGTATTCGTTGAAGCGGTAGAAGTCGCCTCGGAAGGTGAAGCTGTCTTCAGTCCATATGCCGCGCAGCGCACGGATGAATTCCTCGGAGCGACGGTAGCGCTCATCATGGTCGAGCCAATGCTCACCGATGGCGTGGAACTCGCCACGGAACCAGCCGGAGACGAGATTGATGGCGACACGGCCGTTGGTCAGGTAGCTGATGGTGGCAATCTGCTTGGCCGCCAGCGCGGGATTCCAAGGGCCGGGCAGGATCGCGGCGATCACCTTCAGCGTCGTGGTGGCGGCCAGCAGGTCATGGCTGAATGCCACCGATTCATGCTGCTCGTCGGCGCCGTAGCCGGCGGTGAAACGGATCTGGCTCAGCGCGTAGTCGAAACCGGCCTTTTCGGCGATCTGTGCCAGCTTGCGGTTGTACTCGGCTGAATGGCTGGTGCGCTGCTCGATGTCGGAGATCACCAGGCCGCCCGAAACATTGGGCACCCAGTAGGCGAATTTGACCGCGTCGGTTCCTGCATGTGCCATGAATTGTCTCCCAGTCAGGCTGTTGATCGGTCCAGCCGCAGCCGGTGTCGCTATATTTATTATGTTTATGGAATTTATATACAAAGGAGGATTTTCCGTTTTTGGCGCACTTGCGGGACGGAAATACCAATTTTGCCCGGCCATGCCGGCTTGCGGTTGTCAGCCCGCGACCGCAACGCCCCCGGCATTGGGGCCAACCGCTCCGCCTGAAGAAGATGTGTCGAGCAGCCCCGCGATCTCGACCGAGACCCTTTGGGCATGGCGAGCAACCTCCGGCAGGCCCATGAGTTCGCCAAAGGTGCCTCGCGCCAGCGGACCGGCGACGAAAAGCCCGACAACCGCCTTGTCATCGCCACCGACGGCGCGACTATCGAAGCTCGTCTCGATACCGAGCCCGTATGCGTCCGCCCTGATCAGACTGGCCTCAGTCAGGGAACGCAGCGCCGGATTTGACTGGAGCGCCTGCCCGTGGGCCGGCCCCGTCGTGTTGATGACGGCATCAAAGCTTGCCGTCTCGATTCGCGTCTGTCCGCGCCGTTGGAAGCTGACCGCGAGGCTGTCGCCCTCGTCGTTCGACGCGACAAGCCGGGCGGCAATGGTGTCGAATGTGCCGGCGGTCTGGCGGCGGTCGAGCACGGAAGCCACCTGCGGTGCGATCCTGAAGCGATGCACGTCCCAGAACACGCGCAGCTGGCGGACCAGCCTTGCCCGCTCTTGCGGAGCGAGGGCGGACCACAGCACCGGCCCTTGCATGCGCAATTGGTCAAAGACCGACTGCCAGTTGACGTTGGCGGCTCGCGCCGCGGCCAGCGTGGCGCGAATGTTCTTCAGCAGGCCAAGTGCGGATGTGGCCGGCACCGACGCAAAGTCGCCGAAGGGCTCATGTCTGATATCCGGGTGGCCGCGCGAACGCAGTCCGCGGCGCGACAGCGCCAGGATGCGGCCGCGATGACCCCGGCGGTCAAGCTCGGCCACCATGTCGGCCGAGGTCAGTCCGGAGCCGACGATCAGGACCGACGCCTCCGGCCCGATCCCAGCGAGTGCCGACGGCGCGTAGGGATCGGCGATGAAGCCAGGTGCTTCAGCCAACAGGGCAAGTGCTGCCGGGATGGCCGGCAGAGGATGAGTCGCGGCGAGCACGACGATGTCGGCCGCGACAGGTCCGGCTAAGGTCTGTACGGTCCAGCCCGCGCCGTTGGCTCGAATTACCCGGGTGGCCTGAGCTTCGACATGACGGATAGCGCCCGATTCGAGCCAAGGTGCGAGCTGCTCGGCGACATAGCGACCGAACACCCGCCGGCGCGGAAATACGTCGCCGTTCTTCCACAGCGCATCCGGGTCCCGCTCGATTTCGCCACTGCCCTCCAGCCAGCGCGCAAAATGCTGCTGGTCTTCGGGAACCATGCTCATCCGGACGGCCGGGACGTTGACGCGGTGCGACGGCTCATCGCTGGAATAGGCAAGACCGCCGCCGAGCGCGGAACGCGGTTCGATCACCGAGATCGACAGGCGCTCCGGCCCATGCGCCCGCGCAAGGTGCCAAGCGACCGCCGCGCCGGAAAAACCACCGCCGATTATGGCGACGCGCGATCGGCGGACCGGAGGCAGCGCGTTCACGAGGCGCTGGCGAGCGACTTCGGCCGATGGTCACCGGCAATGGTCTCGCCGAACGGCCCGGTATTGACCGACGACCCGGCCGACTTGACCGGATGATCGGTCGGCAGTTTCGGCAGCACCAGTTCGCCGAAGCGATAGGCTTCCTCCAGATGCGGGTAGCCGGACAGAATGAAGGTGTCGATGCCGAGGCGACGGTATTCATCGATGCGCTCGGCGATCGTATCCGGGTCGCCGACCAGTGCCGTTCCCGCACCGCCGCGCACCAGGCCGACGCCGGCCCATAGATTGGGCGCGATCTCGAGCTTGTCACGGTTGCCGCCATGCAGCGCGCTCATGCGCGCTTGGCCGACCGAATCCATGCGGCCGAACACTTTCTGCGCCGAAGCGATCGTCGCGTCGTCGAGCCGACTGATCAGGCTGGCGGCGGCGGCCCAGGCCCGTTCAGTGGTTTCACGGGCGATGACATGCAGACGAATGCCGAAGGAGAGTTTGCGGCCGGCCTTGTCGGCCAGTCCGCGCACGGCATCGAGCTTGCGTCCGACGTCGGCCGGGGGTTCGCCCCAGGTCAGATATTTGTCGATTTCCTGCGCCGCGACTGCCGATCCAGCATCCGATGAGCCACCGAAATAGAGCGGCGGATAGGGCGCCTGCACCGGCGGGAACAGCAACCTTCCGTCCTCGATGCGGAAATGCTTGCCCTGGTGCTCGACCGTCTCACCGCTCAGCACCCGTTTGTAGATCTGGAGGAACTCCTGCGTCACCTCATAGCGCTCGGCATGCGAGAGAAAGATCCCATCGCCCTTGTTTTCCAGCGGATCGCCGCCGGTGACGACATTGATCAACAGGCGGCCGTTGGAGATGCGGTCGAGCGTGGCTGTCATGCGCGCGGCAAGCGTCGGCGACTGCAAGCCGGGCCGTACGGCGACGAGGAAACGCAGCCGCTCTGTCAGTGGCGCCAGCGCCGAGGCAATCACCCAGGAATCCTCGCAGGCCCGGCCGGTCGGCAACAGCACGCCGTAATAGCCAAGCGTGTCGGCCGCTTTCGCCACTTGCGACAGATAGGGCAGATCGACGGCCCTGCCGCCCTCGGTCGTGCCGAGATAACGGCTGTCGCCATGCGTCGGCAGGAACCAGAGAACCTTGATGCGGTCGGGGACATCTTGGGTCATGCCTTGCCTCCTGTGGTTCGGTGGCAGCGGCCCGGCTCCGGCACGGTTGAGAGTAAACGCGGAAATGCTGGCATGGCGTGGTCCTGTGCAGGAAACAGATCGCCCATGCAGATTGCTTATTCTATAAATTCTGTAGAGTTAGTTTATTCTAAATCCGCGCACGCAATTGGAAATTCTTCCTCATGCCCGCCGCCTGGGAGCGGAGAGGACCGGCTCGACCGCGTTGACGTTGTCCTTGCGCCGCCTTGGAAAGGGTCGGCGGCCTCCTTCCAGGCGTCGAGTGAATTGGCCACCCCCCCATTGTCGACAGGGACGCCTCCGCATTGGGTGCATTCCAATTTACGTTCCAATATACTCCGATCATTTCTGGTGAACGAACGCTGCGGATTTGCCATGGACCTTGACCCTTCGACCCTCAATCGGGCTTTGCCGCTGCGCGATCAGATCTATCAGAAGATCCGCAACCTGATCGTCGTCGGACAGATGAAGCCGGGGGAAGTGATCAACGAGGTGGCCATCGCCGAAGCGCTCGGCGTTTCGCGCACCCCGGTGCGGGAAGCGGTGAAGCGCATCAGCGACGAAGGCCTGGTCAATATCCTGGCGCAGACCGGCACCTATGTCGCGCCGATCAGCCGCGCCGACCTCGAGGAGGCCTACGTCATCCGGCGGGCGCTGGAAATGGAGAGCGCCAGGCGCGCGGCCATCAAGCTCACGCCGGCATCCGCCGAATTGCTGGAGGACAATATGGCGGCGCACAAGCTCGCCATCGCGCGCGGCCGATATGCCACCGCGATCCAACTCGACGATGTCTTTCATCGCACCATCGCCGAAATCTGCGGCCTGCCGATGATCTGGCGAGCGGTCGACATCTCCAAGGCGCAGATGGACCGCGGCCGCTATCTCGCCATTCCAAAGCCCGGCTATGGCGAACAGACGATCGAGCAGCACGAAACCATTCTCGATGCCCTGAAGCGGCACGATGCCGAGGGCGCCGCACAAGCGATGGAACACCACCTCGAAACCTCTTTCCGCAACACGCTCGAAGTCGCCGCGGACCTTCTCGGCTGAAGCCTTCTCGGCGTCTGGCAGCGCTGCGGCCCCCGGGACGCTTGACGTCAACGCTTAGTTAGCTTTCCAAGCGGGCGAGTCGTTTGCCAAGCCCGCGCATGAAGCGTAAGATCAGCCATCGGCCGCCGTTTGTCCGGATGCAGCCGACAGTAAGAGGGTACATGCTCTTGCCCGATAGGGAGAAGAGCCATGCCTCAATCCACCTTTCGCAACCATATTCTGAAAACCCTCACGCCTGAGGATTTCGGGCTTTTACGGCCGTCGATGCATCACGTCGAACTGGCCATCAAAGCCCGGCTGGAGATCGCGCATCAGCCGATCGAGCATGTCTATTTTCCCGAAACCGGTATCGCGTCGGTGGTCGCCGCCATGACCGGAGGGCGGCAAAGCGAAGTCGGCATCATCGGCCGCGACGGCATGACCGGGGTAGCGGTCGTTCTCGGCCAGGACCGATCTCCCAATGAAACCTATATTCAAGTCGCCAGCAACGGCTGGTGTCTGCCGGTTGAACGTCTGCGCATTGCGATTGCCGAGAGCCAGACCCTTCGCCCGTCGCTGCTTCGCTACGCCCACGCATTCCTGGTCCAGTCGTCGCGAACGGCGCTGGTCAATGGCCATTCGAAAATCGAGGAACGGCTCGCCCGCTGGTTGCTGATGGTCAACGATCGCGCTGAAGGAGATATCATCTACCTGACGCATGAATTTCTGGCGACCATGCTTGGCTCCAGGCGCCCGGGCGTTACCACCGCCCTCCAAATGCTCGAATATCGGGGGCTGGTTCATGCCAAGCGCGGCGAGATCACGATCGTCGACCGTACCGGAATGATAAAACTCACGGATGGTGCCTATGGCGAGGAGGAGCAACATCACTTCAGCGCAGGGGCTGGCTGATTGTCTGGAACCGGACATAGGCTTGAAGACCACCGAAGTCCTGCCGTAAACCATGTTGGTCAGGGTTCAGGGAGGAATTCTCGATGACCAACTCTTTTCACTCCATCACGGTTGAAAGAGCCGCCGAAGCCTATGTTCTTTCCAGGGGCAAGGCACGCTTTCTCTCCATTGCGCAGGCAATACGCGCCATCCGAACACTCATACCCGCATGCAGGGCTACCGACGGCGAGTTGGAGGAGTTGCTGGCGACCGCATCCCTCGTTCACGGCGTACCCGTGGCGTTCGACACAAACTCGGCCGATGGCGTAGCGCCGCAACTCCATTCGTAGGGGGCGGAGATGCCTGCGCTCGCGCAGACGCCTACCCTGTCGGACGTTCGCCAAGCGATTGTCCGCTGCCTGATCGACACCGTCGACAGGCCTTGCATTTCGATATCCGAGGTGAGCCACGAGGTGAGGAGAATGTTCCCGCTTTGCGAACTCACGGATTGGGAACTTGGCGATCTCATTGCGCGAAGCGCGATCGACGCGGGATTTGCCGTCGAGTTCGGCGCTGACGTTCCGTGATCGCGCAAATCAGGCATCGCCAATGGTTGAACAGGTCGGAGATGTCCCGCCGAAACAAAGCGTTTCCTTGCCCTGGAAGGTAACTGGTGGAGCCAATCGGGATCGAACCGACGACCTCTTGAATGCCATTCAAGCGCTCTCCCAACTGAGCTATGGCCCCACTCCCGGCAGTCAGCCGGCGCCGTTTCCGGCGAGAGATCGGCGCGGGTTGGAAGACCGCGCCGTTAGTGCAGGCGGCTTCTAACCCCGCCATTCCCAGATATCAAGCCTTCATCGGCGGCTTTTTCTTCACAGGGCGTGAAAGCCGGCAAACGCTTACGTTCGAAGCCTTTGTCAGACTTCGTCGTCGTCGTCGCCGACGCCGATCATGTCGGAAACGTCGTCGTCTTCTTCCTCTTCGTCGGCAAGGAAGGTGTCATCCTCGTCGTCGCCGAGGTCGACGTCATCCTCGTCGTCACCGAGATCGGGAAGATCGTCGCTCTTGGCGTCGTCTTCCGCCTCTTCGAGCGAGACGACCTCGACACCCTCTTCCTCCTCGGCGTCCACTTCCTTCTCGGCCACTTCCTCTTCCTCCTCGACGGCGGCGATCTTGCCTTCCTCGAAATAGGAGCGCGGATAGGTCTTGCCCGTATAGGGCGAGACGATCGGGTCCTTGTTCAGGTCGTAGAATTTCCGGCCCGTTTCCGGGTCGATGCGTTTTGTGCCAAGTTCGGTTTTTGCCACGGCAAGCCTCGTCGATAAAAGAGTGGTCCCCTTAACCACAGTTTGCAGCGCTGTCAAAGCGAAAAGCCGGCGTCACAAAACCAAGCACTGAAAGGCCTCGCGCCAAGTGACAAGCATGGGGATGACCATTTCGCCCCGCCGTGATACGAGACCGCCGCAACAAATGAAAAGCGCCGGCACGCCGGCAATCCGTCCAGGGAAATTCCATGTCTCACGCCGCCGCTGCCAAGCCGGCCACTGCCCGCAAGTCACCAGCCCTTTCCGGCACGGCCCGCGTGCCGGGCGACAAGTCGATCTCGCACCGCTCGTTCATGTTCGGCGGGCTCGCCTCCGGCGAAACCCGCATCACCGGCCTGCTCGAGGGCGAGGATGTGATGCGCACGGGCGCGGCCATGAAGGCGATGGGCGCGCATATCGAGAAACGCGGCGCCGAGTGGGTGATCCGCGGCACCGGCAACGGCGCGCTGCTGCAGCCGGAAGGTCCGCTCGATTTCGGCAATGCCGGCACCGGCTCGCGGCTGACCATGGGGCTCGTCGGCACCTACGACATGGAGACGACTTTTATCGGCGATGCTTCGCTGTCGGGCCGGCCGATGGGTCGCGTGCTCGAACCGCTGCGCCAGATGGGCGTGCAGGTGCTCAAAGCCACGCCCGGCGACCGCATGCCGATCACGTTGCATGGGCCGAAGCACGCGGCCCCGATCACCTACCGCGTGCCGATGGCCTCGGCGCAGGTGAAGTCGGCGGTGCTGCTGGCCGGGTTGAACACGCCCGGCATCACCACCGTCATCGAACCTGTCATGACGCGCGACCACACGGAAAAGATGCTCAAGGGCTTTGGCGCCAACCTGTCGGTCGAGACCGACGAACGCGGCGTGCGCCACATCTTCATCGAAGGCCAGGGCAAGCTGACCGGCCAGACCATCGCCGTGCCGGGTGACCCGTCCTCGGCCGGCTTCCCGCTGGTGGCGGCGCTGATCGTGCCGGGTTCCGACATTGTCATCGAAAACGTGCTGATGAACCCGACCCGCACCGGGTTGCTTCTCACGCTGCAGGAAATGGGCGGCCAGATCGACATCTTGAACCCGCGCAATGCCGGCGGCGAGGATGTCGCGGACCTGCGCGTTCGTTACTCCGAGCTGAAAGGCGTCGCCGTGCCGCCCGAGCGGGCGCCGTCGATGATCGACGAATACCCGGTGCTGGCCGTTGCCGCCAGCTTCGCCGAGGGCGAGACGCTGATGCAGGGGCTGGAGGAACTTCGGGTGAAGGAATCCGACCGGCTGTCGGCGGTCGCCAACGGGCTGAAGCTCAACGGCGTCGACTGCACCGAGGGCGAAGCTTCGCTTGCCGTGCGCGGCAAACCAGGCGGCAGGGGATTGGGCGGCCACCCCAACGACCGGGATACGACGGTGCAGACCCATCTCGACCACCGCATCGCCATGAGCTTTCTGGTGATGGGCCTGGCGACTGAAAAGCCTGTAACCATTGACGACGCGGCCATGATCGCGACGAGCTTTCCGGAGTTCATGGACTTGATGAAGGGGCTGGGCGCGGAGATCGAGCGATAGTGGCAATCGCAAACCTTGGGGATTGGCTGGCGACATCCCGTGCTTCGTCATTCTGGGGCGAAGCAAGGAGCGCAGCGACGCGGCGCAGATCCCAGGATGACGAAGTCGCGGGGGCCTATTTCCATGCGTAAGGCGTCTGCCCGCCAATGACCCACCCCTTCACCATCGCCATCGACGGACCGGCCGGCGCGGGCAAAGGCACGCTCGCCCGCCGTCTCGCCGATCACTACCGCCTCAACCTGCTCGACACCGGCCTGACCTATCGCGCCGTCGCCCATGCGCTGCTGCGGCTGGGCCTACCGCTCGACAATGTCTCGGCGGCAGAAACCGCCGCCCGCCAGGTCGATCTGGCAAAGCTCGACCGCGCGGTGCTGTCGGCGCATGCGGTTGGCGAGGCCGCCTCGAAGGTCGCGGTTTTCCCTACGGTGCGGCGCATCCTGGTCGAAAAGCAGCGCGACTTCGCAAGGACGCCGCCGGGCGCGGTGCTGGACGGGCGCGACATCGGCACGGTCGTGTGCCCCGACGCCGACATAAAACTCTATGTGACGGCAAGTGCCGAGGTGCGCGCCAAGCGCCGGCTGGCTGAGATCGAAAGCATCGGCGGCACCGCCGATTTCGCCGAAATCCTTGCCGATATCCAGCGTCGCGACGAGCGCGACATGGGCCGGGCGGACTCGCCGCTGAAGCCGGCGGCCGACGCGCACTTGCTTGATACCAGCGAAATGGCTATAGAAGCCGCGTTTCTCGCGGCCATGTCCGTCATCGACGACGTGCTGGCCAAGAGAAACAAGGCCTGATCCGGGTTTCATGCTGCTTCCGGTTGCCGGAGGCGAAGAAAATACCCATATCGGGCACGAACCAGCCTGCCTGCATTCTTCATGCGCCGGAATTGCCGCTTGAAAAGCGGCCCAGGGCTTTTGCAGCCCGGAACGCCGGCAGGCCAACGCAACGCTAACCCACGGCGCCCGCCCCGCGAAAAATGCGGGGTACTCCAGGAGAAACAATGTCTGCTGCAAATCCCACTCGCGATGATTTCGCGAGCCTGCTCGAAGAATCATTTACCACCGGTCATTCCGGCGAAGGCCAAGTCGTCAAGGGCACGATTCTGGCGATCGAAAAAGACATGGCCATCATCGATGTCGGCCTCAAGGTCGAAGGCCGTGTGCCGCTGAAGGAATTCGGCGTCAAGGGCAAGGATTCGACGCTCAAGGTCGGCGATACGGTCGAAGTCATGGTCGAGCGCATCGAAAATGCGCTGGGCGAGGCCGTGCTGTCGCGCGACAAGGCGCGCCGCGAGGAGAGCTGGGTCAAGCTCGAAGAGAAGTTCACCAAGGGCGAGCGCGTCGAAGGCGTCATCTTCAACCAGGTCAAGGGCGGCTTCACCGTCGACCTCGACGGCGCCGTGGCCTTCCTGCCGCGCAGCCAGGTCGATATTCGCCCGATCCGCGACGTCTCCCCGCTGATGCACAACCCGCAGCCCTTCGAGATCCTCAAGATGGATCGCCGCCGCGGCAACATCGTCGTGTCGCGCCGTACCGTGCTTGAGGAGAGCCGCGCCGAACAGCGTTCGGAAATCGTGCAGAACCTCGAGGAAGGCCAGGTTGTCGAAGGCGTCGTCAAGAACATCACCGATTACGGTGCGTTCGTCGACCTCGGCGGCATCGACGGCCTGCTGCATGTCACCGACATGGCATGGCGCCGCGTCAACCATCCGACCGAAATCCTCAACATCGGTCAGACGGTCAAGGTGCAGATCATCCGCATCAACCAGGAAACCCACCGCATCTCGCTCGGCATGAAGCAGCTCGAGAGCGATCCGTGGTCCGAGATCGGCACCAAGTTCCCGATCGGCAAGAAGATCAAGGGCACCGTCACCAACATCACCGACTACGGCGCGTTCGTCGAGCTGGAGCCGGGCATCGAGGGCCTTATCCACGTTTCGGAAATGTCGTGGACCAAGAAGAACGTGCATCCCGGCAAGATCCTGTCGACGACGCAGGAAGTCGACGTGGTGGTGCTCGAAGTCGATCCGGCCAAGCGCCGCATCTCGCTCGGCCTCAAGCAGACGCTCGAGAATCCGTGGCAGGCTTTCGCCTCGAGCCATCCGGTCGGCAGCCAGGTCGAGGGCGAGGTCAAGAACAAGACCGAGTTCGGCCTGTTCATCGGCCTCGAAGGCGACGTGGACGGCATGGTGCACCTGTCCGACCTCGACTGGACCCGTCCGGGCGAGCAGGTCATCGAAGAGTACAATCGCGGCGACATGGTCAAGGCGCAGGTGCTCGACGTCGACATCGACAAGGAGCGCATCTCGCTCGGCATCAAGCAGCTGGCCAAGGACACGGTCGGCGAAGCCGCGACGTCAGGCGAACTGCGCAAGAACGCCGTCGTTACCTGCGAAGTCATCGGCGTCAAGGATGGCGGTCTGGAAGTGCGGCTGGTCGACAGCGGCATCGAGACCTTCATCAAGCGCTCCGACCTCAGCCGCGATCGCGACGAGCAGCGCCCCGAGCGCTTCACCGTCGGCCAGAAGGTCGACGCCCGCGTCATCGCCTTCGACAAGAAGACCCGCAAGCTGCAGGTCTCGATCAAGGCGCTGGAAATCGCCGAAGAGAAGGAAGCCGTCGCACAGTACGGCTCGACCGACTCCGGCGCTTCGCTGGGCGACATCCTGGGTGCCGCGCTGAAGAAGCAGGGCAACTAAGGATTAACCGCTTGCCGCACGATTTTCGTGCGGCTTGAACAAAGACCCCGCCGGATCGCTCCGGCGGGGTCTTTCTTTACGGCAAGATAAACTTCCTCGCGTATTTGGCAGTCGTCCCGGGAAGCCTTCCATGTGCAATGACGACGACAGGGCCGCAGCGCAATCTTCGTGGCTGCCGCGTCTTTATATGAGCGCACCGGCCCTTTTCTGCTTCTGCGGCATGGTGACGGTGATGATCGTCCTCTGGTCCCTGGGCTTCCGGCTCAATGCCGATGCGGACGACCTTCTCAAAATACACGAGATCCGCACCTTGCTCGAGACCGGGAATATCTTCGACCGGACAATGCCCGGCATTGCCCAGCCCGAGCCCTACATCTCGCACTGGCCATGGATCGTGGACCTGCCCTATGCCGCTTTTGCGTGGCTGCTCGCGCCGTTCGCCGGCTTCGAGCCGGCGCTGATGGCAGCAAGCTTTGTCGTGCCGCTGCTCCTGTTTGTACCCGCGCTCTACTTCTACAACCGGCTGATTGTCGCGATGGGCTTTGCCTATCCGGCCATTGCATTGCCGTTGGCCTTGATCTTCGCCGCGCGCACCTTCTTCGAATACGCGCCGGGGCGGATCGACTATCACAATCTGCAGATATTGCTTCTGCTTGCCGCCCTGGTCCTGTTGCTGTCGCGGAATCGCCTTTCGCCCTTCGTCAACGGCTTGCTGACAGCCCTGGCAATCGCGATCAGCGCCGAGTTCGCACCGTTCTTCGCCCTGGTGATGGCCGTCTACGCCTTCGACTGGATCGCCGGCCGCGACGAGAGTGCGACAGGGATCACCGGCTTTGGAGTGGCCTTGGCGATCGGCGCGATCGGCCTGTTCGCCGCTACCGTCGCGCCCTCGGCCTATGCCGCGGTCAAATGCGATACCTATTCCGCGCCGCATGTGCTGGCGCTGACCGCCGCCGGGCTCTCATTCGCCGTCGTACCTCGGCTTGTCGGCACGCGTGGCGGCTGGGCAATGCGGGCCGCGCTTCTGCTGGTGTTCGCCGCCATCAGCCTGGTGGCGCTGGTGAAACTGTTTCCGCAATGCCTGGACGGCCCTTACGCGTCGATGGACGCCTATGTCCGCGACAACATGCTCAACAGAATTCTTCAGGAGCTGAGTCTATTCCGGCGTTCCGATTTCGTCCTGTCGTCAGGCTTTCCCAGCATGTTGCTGCTGTTCGTCGGCGCGCTCGCGCCGGTCGTCATCTGCACCGGGTCGCATGGCCGCAGCCGGCCTCTGGTCATACTGGCCCTGTTTTCGCTGCTCGGATTGGTGCTGGCGATCGACTATCTCCGCTACTTCCGCTATCTCCCGATTTTCTCCGGCATCGGCCTGATCTTCGTGCTGGAGAGCCTGCTGCCGCAAGGTTCGGGGCTGCGGCGCTACTTGAAATCTCCCGTGCCGGCGCCATCGCGCAAATACGCATTGATCCTGCCCGGTCTGGTTTTGTCCGGGGCCATGGCGCTGTACCATCTGGCGGTCAGACCCTCCCAAGCGGCGATACCCGCCGCCGAATTCGCCGACAGTTGCGACCTCGATCATTTCGGAGCGCAACGGGGTTGGCCGTCGGGCGCCATCGTCTTTTCGCCACCGCTCATCGGATCGCATTTCGTCGCGCTGGCCGACGGCCCCAAGGTGGTGACGATCCCAAACCACCCTTCGGCCAAGGGCATCGAACGGAGCTACCGCTTTCTCGACCCCATGACCGCCGACCCGCGTGCGATTCTCGACGCGTCGAAGGCGACACATGTCGCGATCTGTGCCTGGCGAGGCGCGCCGTCGCCAGGTCTCGAAGCCGCCTACCCTTTCGCGGCGGCCCTGATGGAAGGCAAGCCGCCGGCTTGGTTGAGGGAGTGTCCCACGGACGCTTCATCGCCGCTGCGTATCTACAGCTACCGCAACGCCGATGGATCCGACGCCGGCTGCCCGGCTTCGACGCTCTCCGCTCAGGCCCTGCCGTAGAGCGGCACCAGCGTTCCGCTCATTGCCTGATTGGCCGGCGAGGCGAGATAGGCGATTGCCTCGGCCGCTGCTTCGAGGCTGACCCATTTGGTGAAATCGGCATCCGGCATGTCGGCGCGGTTGGCCGGCGTGTCGAGCGTCGATGGGGCCACCGCGTTGACCAGGATGCCCTGGGCCTTCAATTCTTCCGCCATCGCGACCGTCATGGCCGCGACCGCCGCCTTGCTGGCCGTATAGGCGACCATGCCGGCGCCGCGGCGCGGGTCGAGCCCGGCGCGTGCCGTGACATTGACGATGCGACCGGCAGTATCCGACGCCAGCATCGAGCGGATGGCGGCGCGGCTGCACAGGAAGGCGGTGCGGGCGTTGGTGTCCATCATCTCGGCAAACGACGCCGATTCGATCTTCTCCACCGGCGCCATGGCAAAGCCGCCGGCCAGATGGATCGATCCCCACAAGGCAGGAACCTGGCTGTAGAACGCCTCGACCTTGGCGGGGTCCGAGAGATCGACATTGTGCGCCAGTTTGACATTGTCGTGCGTGGTGAAGGGGAAGTGCTGAGGTGCCGCGGCATGCGCGTTCGGCACGTGGCAGATCGCGCCCTGTTCCAGCAGTCTGCCGACCACCGCCCCACCGAGCGCGCCGGTTCCACCGGTCACAACGATGTGCCTGCCTTCAAGTGTTTCCGTCATCCTGGACCGCTCCTGTCATTTTTATGACTTTTGTCGTTGGTTTGCCGCTGTCGTTGGTTTGCCGCGCCGACGCGAAGCGTCGCCCCTTTCAGTCGATCACTCAACCGATATCTCGACATGGCAGCCGTCACGTCTTTGCATGCGTCAGGGCATCGCCGAATAACGAAGCCGCCCGGAAGCGGATCAGGTCTTGCAAAAACCAAGCCGGCAAATGGTCCGCTTCCTGTCGGCAAGGACGGCCCGGATGTTTCAGACGACCGTGACTTCGATGACGCGCGGCAGCCCCGTTGCCCGGGCGTGCCTGAGCGCCTGTGGCAAGGCGTCGATATCGGCCAGCCTTTCGGCACCAATGCCATAGGCTTCGGCAAGCTTGCAGAAATCCGGCGGCGCCGGCGACACGCCGACAGGTTCCACGCCGACATCGAGCATTGAGGTCTCGATCTCGCGATAGCCTCTGTTGTTCCAGACCACGAAGATGACGGGCGCTCCAGAATCGAGCGCCACCGCTATCTCCGGCAAGGTGAACTGGAAGCCCCCGTCGCCGGTCAGGCAGACAACCGGCGCATCGGGCACGGCAAGTGCCGCACCGATCGCCGCCGGCGGACCGTAGCCAAGCGCGCCAAAGCCGGTCGCGGCATTGAACCAGCCGCCGGGCCGGTCGTGGTCGTAATAGAGGTTGGCGGCGTAAATCGGCTGGGTCGAGTCGCCAACGATGATGGCACCGGGCAAAGCGTCGCGAATCATTTCCACGGCACGCACTTGCGCCGCATAGGCCGGACTCAACTCGGCAAAAGCGGCCTTTCGCGCCGCCGCGGCGCGGCCATGGCCATCTTCGCCAGCGCTGTGGGCGGGATCGATCGCCGCAAGCAGCGCCTCGATCGCCTCGGCGCAATCGGCCTGGACGGCGACCGTCACCGGACGCCGCGCAAGCTGGTCGGCGCCGATGTCGATACGGATCAGGTTCGAAGGCAGTACGAAGCCACCGTCGCCATAGCCGTCATAGTCGGTCGGGCCGAATTCGGTACCGGCGGCGATCACCAGATCGGCCCCGGCCATGAGCGCGCGAACCGCCTTGAGGCTTGGGCTTGCCGGCACGCAAAGCGGATGGCCATGCATGAGACCGCGCGCGTTGGTGGTCTCGACAACCGGCGCGCCCAGCCTTTCGGCAAGGCGCCGCAGCGCCGCATCGGCTTTCTTGGCGCCGCCGCCTGCAAGGATGAGCGGGCGGCGTGCGGTGGCGACGAGTTCGGCAGCCCTGGCAATGGCGGCACGCTCTGGCGCCGGCGGCCCGGCATTGCTCAAGGCTGCCGACAATCCGTCCGCCGGCTTGACCATGATATCGGTCGGGATCTCTATATGCACAGGGCCGGGCCGAGACGAGGAAAACAGGGCGAAAGCCCGCGCCAGCGCACCGGGCAATTCGCTGGCCCCGGTCACGTGTAGCGACAACAGCGCTACCTTCTCCATCATGCCGCGCTGATCGGGCAATTCGTGCAGGAAGCCAAGCCCCTTGCCGAGCGTGTCGGTGGCGTTGACGCCGGAGATCACCAGCATCGGCACCGAATCGGCGCGCGCCTGGCCCATGGCGGTGATGGTGTTGGTCAGCCCCGGCCCGGTGATGACGAAGGCGACGCCCGGCCTGCCGCCGGCGCGCGCATAGCCGTCGGCCATGAAGCCGGCGCCCTGTTCGTGGCGCGGCGTGATGTGGCGAATCTTCGAGCGCGCAAGACCGCGATAGAGTTCGACCGTGTGGACGCCGGGAATGCCGAACACGGTGTCGACGCCATGCGCCTCGAGCAGCGAAATGAGCGCTTCGCCCACAGTGGTCATTGGTTTTCTCCCCTATCTCTTTGTTTCTACGCAATTCCCAAGGGGGAAGCGCTGCGCGCTTTTCCCGGGAAAACCGCTTCTCATTTTTCCAGGAATTGCTCCAGCGGCGCGAGGCCGAGTTCGGACTCGACAGCCTTGATGCCAATCGCCGCCAATTCGCCGGGCGAGAACATCTCGCCGGCCAGGCAGCCTTCGATCCAGAGCCCGTCGATGATCGCATTGATCGCGATGGCATGGTGGCGCAACTGGGTTGCGTCCGGCTTGTGCTGTTCGGCGGCCAGCACGTCGGCCACAACTGCTTCCACCTCGTTGCGAAAGCCAAGGTAGCCTTCGCGGTGGGCACGGGCCAGGGCGGGATCCGCACTGGCGCGGCCGATGAAGGTTGCCCAGAGCGAAAACACCCGCGCGTCGATGATCGGCGCATTGAGATTGGCGGTGATGAAAGCCGCAAGACGCTGGCGCGGCGAGGCATCATCCATGACCAATGCCGCCTTCGCCTGCTCGGTCATGCGGTCGACCAGCGCCGTATAGGCTTCCTGCAGCAATTCTTCCTTGCCCGGGAAATAATGCCGGATCAGCCCGGCGGTGACGCCGGCACGCAATGCGATGGTGCGCAGGCTGGCGCCTTGAAGGCCATATTCCGCCACGCTGTCCAGAGTCGCCTCGATCAGATCCTGCCGCCGCCGCTCCTCGCCCTCGCGACGGAACTTACGGCGCCCATTCATTGGCGCAGGATCGGTCGCGTCAGGCATGTCGGCCCGCCTTCGCAGGCGATGCAGAGCGCGTCCGCCTCGAAGATTTCAACCGTGCATCCGGCGGCTTCCATGGCGGCCTTGGTCCTGGGAAAGCCCGCAACCGCAATGACCTTGAGCGGGCTGGTCGGCAGCACGTTGAGGCTGAGGCCGTTGGAAGCCGCGAACTCCTCGGCGTCGCCTTCGACCAGCCGGATGCCGCGTGCCTTCAGCGTCTGATAGAAAGGGGCCGGTAAAAGCGGTGAATAGACCAGCGCTAGGTCGTCGGCCAGCGGGCTGATAACCGACATCAGATGCAGGCACGCCTCTTCGCCCTGCCACAGCGGCAGATCAAAGCCGTATACGGAAATCCCCAGCGGCGACAGCAGGTTGGAAACCTGCTGGATGCCTTCCTGGTTGGAACGGACACCGCGCCCGATCGCCAGCGTGCGGGCATCCACCCATACACAGTCGCCACCTTCGACCTGGCCAGGAGCCTCGACGCGGCCAAGGATCGGAATGCCCAGCCTTCTGTAGGTTTCTTCATGCAGCGAAGGCTCCCTGGCGCGCAGCGGCTTGCCCATGGACAGGATCAGCGCACCGCGGTCGGTCATCAGCGAAGGGTCGTGCGTGAACACCGAATCCGAAAGTCCGTCGGCCTTGTCCTCGATCCATTCGATCTCGGCGCCGGACGCCGCCACCAGTTCAGCAAGGACTGCGTGCTGCGAGGCCGCTTTCGCCGGGTTGAATCCCGGACCATAGTGCCAGGCAGCCCGGTCGGCGTCGCGCATGGCGTTGGCCGCCGACCGCATCAGCACGCGCCGTAGCGGCGCCGCCATGGACTGAGATCCGAAAGCGCTCATCGATGCCCTTTTTAAGCTGAAAAAAACCGAGAAAATTTCATGAGAGGTTATTTATACACTTGCACAACAAGGCCGCAAGTGCCGTAATGAGCGGGATTGACGGGCTCGCTCTGTTGGGTCCATGCTTGAGGTCTGGAGCGAGGCAGTACAGCGTATGTTGATTAGCCGGATAGACGTTCGACGAACCGCCGGCGGCGATATGGAGGTCATTTGGTGAGCGCTGTGGCAGCTGCCAAAGTCCCATCCGGCGAGGCGCAGGACGGCGCCGCAGAAGCCATCCATGTCGAGAACCTGCACAAGAAATTCGGTCAACTGCATGTGCTGAAGGGCGTATCGCTGTCGGCGCGCGACGGCGAGGTCATCGCCATCATCGGCGGCTCGGGCTCAGGCAAATCGACGCTGCTGCGCTGCATCAACTGCCTGGAAAACCCGACCAGCGGCATCATCCGGGTCAATGGCGAGGAGATCAAGCTCAAGGCGGACAGCCATGGCCATACGATTCCGGCCGACCGCAGGCAGATCGAACGCATCCGCTCCAAGCTCGGCATGGTGTTCCAGAACTTCAACCTGTGGAGCCATATGACGCTGATCGAAAACGTCATCGAGGTTCCCGTTCATGTGCTGGGCGTCAAGCGCGACCAGGCTGTCGCCCAGGCCGAAAAGCTGCTGGTGCGCGTCGGTCTGGCCGAGAAGCGCGACGTCTATCCGGCCTATCTCTCCGGCGGCCAGCAGCAGCGCGCCGCGATCGCTCGCGCCTTGGCCATCAATCCGCGCGTCATGCTGTTCGACGAACCGACCTCGGCGCTCGATCCCGAACTGGTCGGCGAAGTGCTGAAGGTGATTGGCGATCTGGCCCGTGAAGGCCGCACCATGGTGCTGGTCACCCACGAAATGAAATTCGCCCGCGAGGTCGCGACCCACGTCGTCTACCTCTACAACGGGTTGGTCGAGGAGGAAGGCCCGCCGGAGCAGATCTTCGGCGCGCCCAAGTCCGAAAGGCTAAAGCAGTTCATCCGCAACATCGGCTAGGGACAGGCCGGGACGGAAGAAAACCGGGAACCAACAACAAACTGGGAGTTCTGAAATGAAGACTGTTCTGAAGACATTCGCCGCGGCGCTGCTGCTCGGCGTCGCCGCCATGGGCGTGGCCAAGGCCGATCCGGTCAAGATCGGCGTCGCCGCCGAACCCTACGCGCCCTTCACCTCGCCCGATGCTTCGGGCAAATGGGTCGGCTGGGAGATCGACTTCATCGACGCCGTGTGCGCCGAAGAGAAGCTCGACTGCGTCATCACCCCTGTCGCCTGGGACGGCATCATCCCGGCACTGACCACCAAGAAGATCGACCTCATCGTCTCGTCGATGTCGATCACCGACGAACGCAAGAAGACCATCGACTTCTCCGACAAATACTACAACACCCCGACCGCCATCATCGGCCCCAAGGACCAGAAGTTCGGCGCCACGCCCGACGATCTCAAGGGCAAGGTCCTCGGCGTCCAGGTGTCGACGGTGCATGCCGTCTACGCCAAGAAGCATTTCGGCCCCACCGCATCCGAGATCAAGGAATACCAGACGCAGGACGAAGCCAACAACGACCTCGCCGCGGGCCGCCTCGACGCGGTGCAGGCCGATTCCATCGCGCTCAAGGAGTTCCTCAAGACCGACCAGGGCAAGGCCTGCTGCGATCTCAAGGGCATGGTGGCCCCTGACGACGAGGTGCTCGGACCGGGCGTCGGCGCCGGCGTGCGCAAGGAAGACACCGCCCTGAAAGAGAAGATCAACGCCGGCATCAAGGCGATCCGCGCCAACGGCAAATATGACGAGATCTCGAAGAAATATTTCGATTTCGACATTTACGGCGGCGCCACGCAGTCGAACTGAGACCCTCGCATCGGCTGGAGGACAGGGCGCTGACGCCCTCGTCCTCCAGCCGGCCTGTCCACGCATGCTTGCCGCCGGCTGCTGGTGCCGGCGGACAGAGCCAGCAATCCGGGGGCGAAGCTGATCGAATCCTTTCTTCCGGCCTCCGCGGCCGGCATCGTCGAACTGCTCTCGCCGGCTCCCGTCGGCTGGGGCGGGACGCTCTTGCTCGGGCTCCTGCATTCGCTAGAGATCGCCGTCGGCGCGACCATCGTCGGCCTGCTGATTGGAACCTGCGGTGCCTATGGCAAGCTTTACGGCGGACCCGTGGTGCGCGACCTGTTCGCGGTCTACACCACCGTGGTGCGCGCCGTGCCGGAACTGGTGCTGATCCTGCTGCTCTACTATGCCGGCACCGACCTGATAAACCAGGTGCTGACGGCGATGGGTTACCAGCGTGTCGACATCAGCGGGCTGGTGGCCGGCATCGCCGTGCTCGGCTTCGTCCAGGGCGCCTATTCGACGGAAGTCATCCGCGGCGCGATCCTCGCTATCCCGCAGGGCCAGATCGAAGCCGCCCGCGCCTTCGGCATGTCTCCCGGCCTTCTGTTGCGGCGCATCACGCTGCCGGCGATGCTGCCTTTCGCCATTCCGGGCCTCGCCAATCTGTGGTTGATCGCCACCAAGGACACCGCGCTGCTGGCCGTCGTCGGCTTCTTCGAACTGACACTGGCGACACGACAGGCGGCGGGCGTCACCAAGGCATATCTGGTTTTCTTCCTCGCCGCCGGCGTGCTCTATCTCTGCGTGACACTGGTTTCGAACCTCCTGCTTGGCCGCGCGGAGAAATGGGCGCGGCGCGGCATGCCTTCGATCAAGGAGGCACGCTGATGACCAGCGAAACGGTCATCATCGACACGGCGGCGCGCGCATCGCTCTGGCTGCAGCCGCATCGCATCGTGCTGATCCTGATCGCGCTGGGGCTGGTGGCGTCAGCCGCCTTCTTTATGCGCTGGGACTGGCTGCCGCAATATTGGGAAATGGGCCTGATGGGGATCTGGCGTGCCCTGTGGATCCTGGCCGTCACCTGTACGCTCGGCTTCATGATCGCCGTGCCCGTGGGGCTGGCGCAGGCGGCCGGCTCGATCTGGGTCGCGGCACCCGCGAAAGTCTTCTGCACCATCATCCGCGGCACGCCGCTGCTTCTGCAGCTATGGCTGCTCTATTACGGGCTGGGCTCGCTTTTCCCGCAATATCCATGGATCCGCGAATCCTGGATGTGGCCCTATCTCAGGCAGGCCTGGCCGTACGGCGTGCTGGCGCTGACCTTGTCCTTCGCCGGCTACGAGGGCGAAGTGATGCGCGGCGCCTTTGCCGGCGTGCCCAAGGGGCAGCTGGAAGCCGCCCGCGCCTTCGGCATGAGCCGCTGGAAGATCTTCCGCCGCATCTGGCTGCCGCAAGCCTTCTACCGGGCGCTGCCGACGCTGACCGGCGAGACCGTGCTGCAGCTGAAATCGACGCCGCTGGTGGCAACCATCAGCGTGATCGACATCTTCGCCGTCTCGTCCAAGGTGCGGCAGGACACCTATCTCACCTATGAGCCCTTGCTGCTCCTGGCGTTGATCTATATGGCGATCACCGGCATTCTGGTCTTCGCCTTCAGCCGGATCGAGGCACGAATCCCGGTCAAGATCGGCTAGGTTCAAGTGAGTGGTGGGTAGGGATTGGTAAGTAGGAAGTGGCTGCCGCGCACTCCACAACTCACCACTCACCAACCCCTACTCACTACTCACTAAGGGCAATCGCCATGCAACTCAGTCTCGACCAGGCAAAAGGGCTGTGCCGGATGGCGGCACTTGGCGCCGGCGCCAACGAGGAAGCAGCGCAATCGCTCACCGCCTCGATCATCGCGGCCGAGGCAGAGGGACTTGCAGCCGTCGGGCTCACACATTTCATCGACTACCTCGAAGCGCTCGAGGCCGGACGCATCGACGGCAATGCCGATCCTGTGATCACCCGGCCGGCGCTGGCCGTCTATCTCTCGGACGCACGCGGCGGGCTGGCGCATACCGGCTTCGACCGCACCATCGACGACCTCGCCAAGGCGGCAAGACTGTTCGGCGTCGCCATCTTCTCGCAGAAGAACGCCTACACCTGCGGGGCGCTCGGCTACTTCACCGGCCGGCTGGCCGCGCAGGGGCTGGTGTCCTTCGCCGCAACCAACGGTCCGGCCGTCCTGGCCGGCTCAGGCTCGGTCAAGCCGGTCTTTTGCACCAACCCGATGTCTTTCGCCGCCCCCGCCGCCGACGGCGCGCCGCTGGTCATCGACCAGTCGTCGAGCGCCACCGCCTTTGTCAACATCCGCAAGGCCGCCGAGGACGGCAAGAAGATTCCCGAAGGCTGGGCGCTGGACGCCAGCGGCAACCCGACCACCGATCCGGCGGCGGCCATGAAGGGCGCCATGCTCGCCTTCGGCGGCCAGCGCGGCGCCAACATCGCGCTGATGGTCGAAGTGCTGGCGGCCGGCCTGTCGGGCGCCAACTGGTCACTCGACGCGCCATGGTTCAGCGGCGGCCCGGACAGCCCCGGGACCGGCCTGTTCGTGCTTGCCGTCGAGCCCAAGCTGCTCGACCCGGGTTTCGAGCAGCGCATGAAAGACCAGCTTGACCGGCTGCGGCGGCGCTTCGGCGTTCATGTGCCAGGCCGCGCCCGCGTCGAAGCGGCCGAAAAGGCGCAGGCGCGCGGCATCACCGCGCCCAAGGCAGTGATCCAGCGCATCTCCGAATTCGCCGAACGCTACTCGGCCTGATTTCTTCTCCTTTCTTTGCAGACGATTACTTGGCCGCCCCCGCCTGACGCGCGGTTGTGCGCGTTTTTTTTCGCGCGCGTCCTGAACCTTTTTGAGCGCCCGGGCGACCAACGTTTGTCCAGGGCAAGGTGAGCTTGCCCGATCCAGACCGGGGAACAGCAAAATCAAAATCGAAAGTCTGCTTCGCGTGAAAGGCATCGCCCTTCGCGTCCCGGAAACCCAACCTCAAATCAAAGGAAATCATCATGACCAACACCAAGACCACCATGCTGACCGCCGTCCTCCTGCTCGGTTCCTTCATGGGCGCCACGCAGGCTGCCAATTTGAAGGCCGCACCGGTCAAGCCGGCCAACCCGGGCGTCATTACCGCGCCGGGTGGCGGCGCCACCGAGGACCACTACTGCAAGAACGGCCATGCGAAATTCGCCAACTGCAGCGCCGATTTCGTCGCCGCCTGCAAGAAGGTTGGTGGCACCATGTCGGATGTTCAGGGCTGGGGTGGGCGTACTTGCTTCAGGCCCTCCTGATACCGTCTCAGGTCAGGCCGCTCGTCGGCCCCTGACACCTCATGGATGTCATCCGGGAAACCCCGCTTCGGCGGGGTTTCCTGCGTCTGTCGCTCGCAGGGCCAAGACATGATTGATGCGCTTGTCGCAGGAATACCGGGCCTTGCTTTTTCTTGGAATCGCGCGAAAAACAAGAATGACGCGACGACGCGTCACCCTTTGCCTTTGGCGCAAAACGGACTATGAAACGGCTCAGCCAAGCCATCTGGAACGCGCGCCGGAGCCCGCCATGACCGAAATCCTGCAGACCCCAAAGCTCGTCGTCGTCTTTGGCGGATCAGGCTTTGTCGGCCGTCATGTCGTGCGGGCGCTAGCCAAGCGCGGCTATCGCATCAGGGTCGCCTGCCGGCGGCCCGACCTTGCCGGCCATTTGCAGCCGCTCGGCAATGTCGGCCAGATCCAGCCGGTGCAGGCCAATGTGCGCGTGCGCTGGTCGGTCGACCGCGCCGTGCAAGGTGCCGACCATGTCGTCAATCTCGTCGCCATCCTGCATGAGAGCGGCCGGCAGAAATTCTCCGCCGTGCACGAATTCGGTGCTCGCGCCATCGCCGAGGCGGCGCGCTCCGTCGGCGCCGGGCTCACCCATATTTCGGCGCTCGGCGCCGATCCGGATTCCGAATCGGATTATGCGCGCACCAAGGCGCTCGGTGAAAAGGCCGTGCTGGAGACGATCGCCGATGCCGTGATCTTGCGGCCGTCGATCAATTTCGGGCCGGAGGACAGCTTCTTCAACCGGTTCGCGAATATGGCGCGTTATTCGCCGGTGCTGCCGCTGATCGGCGGCGGCCAGACCAAGTTCCAGCCGGTCTATGTCGGTGACGTGGCGGAGGCTGTCGCGCGTTCGGTCGACGGCAAGATCGATGGCGGCCAGGTTTACGAGCTCGGCGGCCCCAACGTGCTCACCTTCAAGGAGTGCATGCAGGAACTGCTCACGGTTATCGAGCGCAAGCGCCTGCTGGTGCCGGTGCCGTGGTGGATGGCAAACATCCAGGCCTCGATCCTCGGCCTGTTGCCCAATCCGCTGCTGACCAAGGACCAGGTGATGCAGTTGCGCGAGCACAACATCGTTTCGGACGAAGCTGCCAAGGCCAACCGGACACTGGCGGGGCTCGGCATCCAGCCGCAATCGATCGCGACGATCCTGCCGAGCTATCTCTGGCGCTTCCGCGCCGCCGGCCAGTTCCAGCAGCGTAAGCCCGCGGTATAGGAAGCGTCGGCCCTCAGCGAGGGCGAGGCGTGACCCGCATCGGCAGACCGCCTTGCGGCTGCGTGGTCAATTTCTGCACCGGCCAGGGTTTTGTTTCAGCGGTCGCGTCGAAGCGGAAGCGTGACAAGAGGATGGCGAGCGCGATGATCGCCTCCTGCATGGCGAAGCTGGCGCCGATGCAGACGCGCGGGCCGGCGCCGAAGGGCAGATATTGGAAGCGGTCGATCTTTTCACGGTTTCCCGGATGGAAGCGTTCGGGCAGGAAGGCGTCGGGCCGGTCCCACAGCTTCCTGTGGCGATGAACCACCCATGGCATCACCAGCACGGCGGCGTGCTTGGGGATATAAAGATCCTTCCACATTTCCGGTACGATCGGCTCGCGATTGATCGATGGCGCCGGCGGGTAGAGCCGAAGCGCCTCGTCGAAGGCTGCGCGTGTCAGCGGCATGGCGTCGAGCCACTTCGCCGGATCGGGCTCGCGCGCCAGCACCCGGTCGATCTCCTGTTCGACCCGGTCGCGCTCCCAGGGCGATTCGGCCAGGCAATAGAGCGTCCAGCCGAGCGCGCGCGCCGTGGTCTCGTGGCCGGCGCCGATGAAGGTGATGATGTTGTCCTCGACTTCCGGGCGCGTCAGTCCGTCGGGGCCTTCGGCCTTGAGCAGCAGCGTCAGGAAATCCTGCGGCACGGCATCGGGGTCGCGCCTGAACTTCTCTTCGCGCATCTTGACCGTGTCGGTCACGATCTTGCGGAAATAGGCCATGGTCTTGCGGCCGCGGATACGGGTCAGCCGCGGCAGCCAGTCGGGCGCGCGCAGCAGGTCGAGCGGATCCACGCGGCCCATGGTTTCGAACAGGCGGTCGATCTCGTTGGCGAAACTGCCGGGCTCGCCCGCGATCTCGCCGGAAAACAGCGTCTCGGCCAGGATGTCATAGGTGAGCAGCGTCATGTCATGGGCGATATCGGACGTGCCGCCGGCCTCGTAACGGGTGACGAACTCCAGCGTCCGTTTCAGCATCGGCTGGGCGAAGCCGAAAATGTGGCGTGGCGTGAACACCGGCGCCATTGCCTTGCGCGACCGCTTCCACACCTCGCCCTCGGCCGTCAGCAGGCCGTCGCGCAGGATCGGCCTCAGTATCTTCTGGCGCACCGTCGCCATCTTGTAGTTCTTGGCGTTGTCGACCAGCACATGGCGGATCAGGCCCGGATCATTGGCGATGACCAGCGGCCCACCAGCGCCCTTGGCAGAAATCCAGGGTTCGTTGTAGGTCGGCTCGCCCCAGAGTTCGAGCGGGTTGCGATAGACGATGCGGATCATTTCCAGCGTCGAAGGCGGCGACGTGCGCGGCTTCGGGGCGGGAGGAACGAATGGGGCGGGCTGCGTGTCCATGAAGTGCTCCGCTGTCCCCATCAATGTAGTGGCTGCCACCTCCGGCGTCCATGTCACCGAACGGCAACCGGACCGATGACGGCGGGAACGCCAGGGCGGACGGTCTGTTCATCCGATCGTGACCGTTCCTTCAGGGATCCAACCTTGCCTGCTGGAACGCTCTGCCGTAGTGGCAGTCACCAACAGATACTGCCTGACAAAGGAGCCTGCCTTGAAGCACCAGTTGAACATCATCATCGGCAGCACGCGGCCCGGCCGCGCTGGCCCGGTTTTCGCCGAATGGCTGGAGACGTTCGTACGCGAACACGGAAAATTCGAGCCAGTGCTGACCGACATAGCCGCGTTCAACCTGCCGGCCCTGGATGAACCGCATCATCCAAGGCTCGGCAATTATCAGAACGACCACACCAAGGCCTGGTCGAAGGCGATGGATGCCGCTGACGCCTTCGTGTTCGTGGCGCCGGAATACAATTACTTCGCCGCACCCGCGATCATCAACGCGATCGACTATCTCGCCCGCGAATGGAAATACAAGCCCGCTGCGATCTTCAGCTATGGCGGTGTCTCCGGCGGCCTGCGCGCGGCGCAGGCGCTGAAGCCGCTGCTGACCTCGGTCGGGATCATGCCTATCCCGGAAGGTGTCGCGCTGCCGCTGTACCAGAAACTGCTCGACGAGAACGGCGCCTTCGATGCCAGCGAGCAAGTGCGGAGCGGGACCAAGACCATGCTGGACGAACTGTTGCGCTGGAGCGAGGCGTTGAAACCGATGCGCGCCGCCTGAGAGAGCCGCCTCAGCGCGGCTTGCTTGCGCCATAAAGAGGTGGAATGGTCGGCAAACGACTGAGCCGGGGGCGGTTCGACTGCGTTTGCTGTTTGCCATGCTGCTGATGCTTGCGACCACCGCTATCGCGGCGGCCGAGCGGCACGTGGCCATTGGTCATGGCCAATGACGACTACCGGCTGGTCCGGCCGCTTGCCAACCCCGCCCAAGGCGGCGAAGCGATGGAAGCGGCGCTGAGGAAACTTGGTTTCGCTGGAGCTCGACCAGACGGGCCGGCTGGCGCCCAGGGACAAATCCAGGTCAAATATTTGCGCGGCCTCCTGGCTAAATTCAACGCCCGAAAAAAATAGCCGGCTGCCGGCTCGGCATTCGCGCCGGAAATGCCTGCAAACCTTGGAAAAACCGCCTTTAGCGCCTATATCTACCCCATATCAGAAGCGCGATTCGGGGCCGATTTTTCGCGCTGTAAAAGCGGCATCTAGACAACAGGTTTTTATGAGCGACCAGACCGAGAACACAAACGGCGCTGAAGCCGAATACGGCGCCGATTCCATCAAGGTTTTGAAGGGGTTGGACGCCGTCCGCAAGCGGCCGGGCATGTATATCGGCGATACCGATGACGGCTCGGGCCTGCATCACATGGTCTACGAAGTGGTCGACAACGCCATCGACGAGGCGCTGGCCGGCCATGCCGACCTGGTTTCGGTGACGCTCAATCCCGACGGTTCGGTGACGGTTATCGACAATGGCCGTGGCATTCCAACCGACATTCACCCCAGCGAAGGCATTTCGGCGGCCGAAGTGATCATGACGCAGCTGCATGCCGGCGGAAAGTTTGACCAGAACTCCTACAAGGTGTCTGGCGGTCTGCATGGCGTCGGCGTCTCGGTGGTCAACGCGCTGTCGGCCTGGCTGAAGCTCAAGATCCGCCGCAACGGCCAGGTCTTCGAGATGAGCTTTACCCACGGCAATGCCGATGCGCCGCTGAAGGCGATCGGCAGCTACGAGCAGGACAAGCGCCCAGGCACCAATGAGGGCCGCAGCGGCACCGAGGTCACCTTCTTTCCGTCGTCCGAGACCTTTACCATGGTCGAATTCGATTTCGGCACGCTGGAGCACCGGCTGCGCGAACTCGCCTTCCTGAACTCCGGCGTGCGCATCGTTCTGACAGACGCCCGTCATGCCGACGTCGTGAAGCATGAACTGCACTATGATGGCGGCCTGGAAGAGTTCGTCAAATATCTCGACCGGGTCAAGAAACCGCTGATCGGAAAGCCCATCTCCATCAGGGCCGAGCGTGACGGCATCACCGTGGAAGTGGCGATGTGGTGGAACGACAGTTACCACGAGAATGTGCTGGCCTTCACCAATAACATCCCGCAGCGCGATGGCGGCACCCATCTGGCCGGTTTTCGCGGCGCACTGACCCGCCAGATCACCGGCTATGGCGAATCTTCGGGGCTGACCAAGAAGGAAAAGGTCTCGCTGATCGGCGACGATTGCCGCGAGGGCCTGACGGCGGTGCTGTCGGTCAAGGTTCCCGATCCGAAATTCTCGTCGCAGACCAAGGACAAGCTGGTCTCGTCGGAGGTTCGTCCCGTGGTCGAGGGACTGGTCAACGAAGCGCTCGGCACGTGGCTCGAAGAGCATCCGACCGAGGGCAAGGTGGTCGTCGACAAGGTGATCCAGGCCGCGGCGGCGCGTGAAGCGGCGCGCAAGGCTCGCGACATCACCCGCAAGACCTCGCTGGGCGTCACCTCGCTGCCCGGCAAGCTGGCCGATTGCCAGGAACGCGATCCGGCGAAGTCCGAAATCTTCATCGTCGAGGGTGACTCGGCCGGCGGCTCCGCGAAGGGCGGCCGTTCGCGCCAAAACCAGGCAATCCTTCCCCTGCGCGGCAAGATCCTCAATGTCGAGCGGGCCCGCTTCGACCGCATGCTCTCTTCCGACATGATCGGCACGCTGATCACCGCGCTCGGCACCTCGATCGGCAAGGACGAATTCAACGCCGACAAGCTGCGCTACCACAAGATCATCCTGATGACCGACGCGGACGTCGACGGCGCCCATATCAGGACCTTGCTGCTCACTTTCTTCTTCCGGCAGATGCCCGAGCTGATCGAGCGCGGCCACCTCTACATCGCCCAGCCGCCGCTCTACAAGGTGACGCGCGGCAAGAGCTCGCAATACATCAAGAATGAGAGCGCCTTCGAAGAATTCCTGATCGATTCGGGGTTGGAGGAAGCGTCCCTTACGCTCGGCTCAGGGGAAGTGCGGACCGGACAGGATCTGCACGGCGCCGTCGCCGATGCGCTTGCCGTGCGCCAGCTCATCAACGGCTTGCACACGCGCTATAACCGCGACGTCGTCGAGCAGGCGGCGATCGCCGGCGGGCTCAATCCCGAAATCTTCGCCGATCTTGGCCGCGCCAACGCGATGGCGGAGCGGATCGCGCAACGCCTTGACATCATTGCCGAGGATACCGAGCGCGGCTGGACCGGCCGCATGTCGACCTCGAACGAGGGCATCGGCGGCTATGTCTTCGAACGCACCGTGCGCAGCGTCAAGGAATACGCCCATCTCGACATGGCGTTGATCAATTCCGCCGACGCACGCCAGCTCGATCGCTACGCGCAGCGCCTCAGCGAAGTCTACGGGGCGCCGCCGGTGCTGCGCCGCAAGGAGGTGTCCGAAACAGTCTCGGGACCGCTGGCGCTGCTCAACGCGGTCTTTGCGACCGGCCGCAAGGGGCTGACCATGCAGCGCTACAAGGGTCTCGGCGAAATGAATGCCGAGCAGCTCTGGGAAACCACGCTTGACCCGAACGTGCGTTCGCTGCTGCAGGTCAAGGTCAACGATGCGACCGATGCCGACAGCCTGTTCTCGCGGCTGATGGGTGACGAGGTGGAGCCTCGGCGCGAGTTCATCCAGGACAACGCACTGTCGGTCGCCAACCTGGATATTTGAGGTTTCGCACAGCCTTTTTGACAGATTGGCATAGCTCGTGCCCGCGCCAATAATGAGGATGCGCCGGAACAGAAGGCCTTCGAAGACATTGTGACAGTGTCCATCACAATTTCTTGCAGGAGGCTTTTCATGGGACGCGGCATTCTACTCTGGTTGCTCGGCATTCCGATTCCGATCATCATCCTCATCATGCTGTTCGTACGGTAGGGGGCGTCGATGCAGTCCACCCTATCGGCTGTCGACGTATCCGCTTCCACGGAATCGTCCTCCACCGCCGTCAGCTGGGGACCGATCATCGCCGGCGCTTTCGCGGCCTCGACGTTGACGTTCATCCTTATGTTGCTCGGCTCAGGCCTTGGGCTCAGCATGGTTTCACCATGGTCGGGCTCTGGCGCGTCGATCACCACCTTCGCGGTTTCCACCGCCGTCTGGCTGGTGATCGTGCAGTGGCTGTCCGCCGGTGTAGGCGGCTACCTTGCTGGCCGGTTGCGGACCAAATGGGTCGGCATCCACACCGACGAAGTCTATTTCCGTGACACCGCGCACGGCTTTCTCGCCTGGGCGCTGGCCACCTTGCTGGTCGCCGGCGTGCTTGGCTCGGCACTTTCCGCCGCGATTGGTTCAGGTGTACAGGCCGCGTCCACCGTGGCCTCGGGAGCTGCCATGGGTGCGTCGGCCGGGGCCTCGGCGAATGCCAGCGGTGCATCGACCGACAATGCGACCTCCTATCTGGTGGATTCCCTGTTCCGCCCGGCCGATCCGGCCAAGCTGGCCACCGCCAATCCTGCCGACGAAGCCGCCGCGGCCGGGCAGGCCTCGCGGATCCTGATCGCCGGTGCCGTCGCCGGCGAGGTCTCGGCGGAAGACAAGACCTATCTTGCGCAATTGGTCGCCGCGCGCACCGGCCTTTCCGAGGCTGATGCCAAGACGCGTGTCGATACGGTGCTGGCGAAGGCGCAGGACGCAAAGGTCAAGGCGAAGCAGGCGGCCGACACGGCAAGGAAAGCAAGCGCCACTTTCGCGCTTCTCGGCGCCTTGTCGCTGGTCATCGGCGCCTTCATCGCCAGTGCGGCCGCAGCGCTCGGCGGCAGGCAGCGCGATGAAGAGGAAGCGGTGTTCCTGACCAACGGCTGAAGGCAGCATCACGCCAAAATTAAAGAGCCCGGCATCGACCGGGCTCTTTCTATTCGACGATCAAGACCGACCGGTCAGTGATCCATCGCCTTGACGATTTCCTCGGTCATCTTCTTGGCGTCGCCGAGCAGCATCATGGTGCCGTCCTTGTAGAACAGCGTGTTGTCGATGCCGGCATAGCCGGACCCGAGCGAGCGCTTGACGAACAGGCAGGTGCGGGCCTTGTCGACGTCGAGGATCGGCATGCCGTAGATGGGCGACGACTTGTCGTCGCGCGCGGACGGGTTGGTGACGTCGTTGGCGCCGATGACGTAGGCGACGTCGGCCTGGGCAAACTCCGAGTTGATGTCCTCGAGCTCGAACACTTCGTCGTACGGCACGTTGGCTTCGGCGAGCAGCACATTCATGTGACCGGGCATGCGGCCGGCGACGGGGTGGATGGCGTATTTGACGTCGACGCCATTGGCCTTGAGCTTGTCGGCCATTTCACGCAGGGCATGCTGCGCCTGTGCGACCGCCATGCCGTAGCCGGGCACGATGATGACCTTCTGCGCGTTCATCATCAGGTAGGCGGCATCGTCGGCCGAACCCTGCTTGACGGTGCGCTCGATGCCGTCATCGGCCGCAGCGGCGGTCTCGCCGCCGAAGCCGCCGAGGATGACCGAGATGAAGCTTCGGTTCATGCCCTTGCACATGATGTAGGACAGGATCGCGCCCGACGAGCCGACCAGCGCGCCGGTGATGATCAGCGCCAGGTTGCCGAGCGTGAAGCCAAGGGCGGCGGCCGCCCAGCCGGAATAGGAATTCAGCATCGACACGACCACCGGCATGTCGGCGCCACCGATCGGGATGATCAGGAGCACGCCGAGCACCAGCGAGGCGGCAACGATCAGCCAGAACACCAGTTTCGATTCCGTGGTGACCAGCAGCACGATCAGCACGATCAGGGCCACGCCAAGGGCAGCGTTGATGACGTGACGGCCGCCGATCATGATCGGCTTGCCCGACATGCGGCCGTCGAGCTTCAGGAAGGCAATGACTGAGCCGGTGAAGGTGATGGCACCGATGGCGACGCCAAGGCTCATCTCGACCAGCGCCTGGGCATGGATGTCGCCATCCGTGCCGATGCCGAAGCTTTCCGGCGCATAGATGGCCGCGGCCGCCACCATGACGGCGGCAAGGCCGACGAGCGAGTGGAAGGCGGCGACCAGTTGCGGCATCGAGGTCATGGCGATGCGGCGCGCGGTGACGGCGCCGACGCCACCGCCAATGGCGAGGCCAAGCACGATCAGGCCGAAGCGACCGGCGGACGGGGTTGCCAGCGCCAGCGTGGTGGCAATGGCGATGCCCATGCCGATCATGCCGTAGAGATTGCCCTGCCGGCTGGTGGTCGGATGCGAGAGGCCGCGCAACGCCATGATGAACAGGACGCCGGATACCAGATAGAGGAAGGAGGCGAGATTGACGGTCACGTCACTTGTCCTTCTTCTTGTACATGGCCAGCATGCGCTGGGTGACGAGAAAGCCGCCGAAGATGTTGACCGAGACCAGCATCAGCGCGACGAAACCGAAGCCGGCGGCGACGCCGGAGGCCGCGATGCCGACGGCGAGCAGCGCACCGACGACGATGACGGACGAGATGGCGTTGGTGACGGCCATCAGCGGCGTGTGCAGTGCCGGGGTCACCGACCAGACGACGTAATAGCCGACGAAGATCGCCAGGATGAAGATGGCGAAACGGAAGACGAAGGGATCGATGGCCCCGCCCGAGAGCGCATGCGCGGCATCACCGGCCGCGTCGGCACCGCCTGGGGCATTGGCCAGGTTCTGCACCGCGAGCCGAACGGCAGCGCTTGCCTGGTCGAGCTGATCCAGGGCTTTCTGCAAGGTCTGGTCCATCACGCGGTCCCTTTCGGCTTCGGCGAGGGTGACTTGGATGCGGCGGGCTTCCCGGGCGCGGCCTTCCTGGGCGCGGCCGTGGCATCGGCGACCATGGTCGTGGCCGGGATCGCGGCCGGCTCGACATAAGGCTGCTGGTCGGCCTTGGCGAAGGCCGGATGAACGACCTTGCCGCCGTCGGTCAGCATGGTTGCCTTGACCAGATCGTCGTCGCGATTGATGGCAAGCGTCTTGGTCGTCTTGTCGACGAGCGTCTCGACGAAGGCGAACAGGTTCCTGGCATAAAGCAGCGAGGCGGATGCCGCGATGCGACCTGGCACGTTGAGATGACCGACGATCTTCACATTGTTGACCGTGGTGACGATCTTGCCGGCCTCGGCGCCCTCGACATTGCCGCCACGCTCGACGGCGAGGTCGATGATCACCGAGCCCGGCTTCATCGAGGCGACCATCGCCGCCGACACCAGCTTCGGCGCAGGCCGGCCGGGGATCAGCGCCGTGGTGATGACGATGTCCTGCTTGGCGATGTGTTCGGCGGTCAGCGCCGCCTGCTTGGCCTGGTACTCCTTCGACATTTCCTTGGCGTAGCCGCCGGCCGTCTCGGCGGCCTTGAACTCCTCGTCCTCGACTGCGAGGAACTTCGCGCCGAGCGAGGCGACTTGTTCCTTGGCGGCGGGCCGAACGTCGGTGGCGGTGACGACGGCACCGAGACGGCGCGCGGTGGCGATCGCCTGCAGGCCGGCAACGCCGACGCCCATGATGAAGACCTTGGCCGCCGGCACCGTGCCAGCCGCCGTCATCATCATCGGCAGCGCCCGGTCGTATTCGGCGGCTCCGTCGATCACCGCCTGGTAGCCGGCAAGATTGGCCTGGCTGGACAGGACGTCCATCGATTGCGCGCGGGTGATGCGCGGCATGAACTCCATCGAGAAGGCGGTGACGCCGGCTTTGGCCAAGGCCGCGACAGCCGCATCGTTGCCGTAGGGATCCATGATGGCGATCACCGCGGCGCCGGATTTGTAACTCTTCAGCTCGGCATCCGTTGGCCGGCGAACCTTCAGCACGACATCGGCATTGGCGACATCCGAGGCCTTGCCGATGACAGCACCCGTCTTGGCAAACTCTTCGTCGGGGATACGCGAGCGGGTGCCGGCTCCGGCTTCGACGATCACGTCGAAACCCAGGGCCGTCAGCCGCTTCACCGTATCGGGCGAAGCCGCGACACGCGGCTCGTTCGCGTCGAGCTCACGAGGGATGAAAACCGTCTGTCCCACCGCATGATCCTTTCGGCCGGAACCTGTCTGCGCGAAGTGTCGACCGGGATATCCGGCGACGTCAACCGCAAGAGCGTTTTGGAAGGTCTATCGCAGAATGAAGGCGCCGACTGCCAGAATAAGCACGAACAGGATCAGCGCAGAGAAGAAGCCGCCCGCGAAGAAGCCGAAAGCCATCGCCAGGAGAAGCGCGCCGCAGAAGAGCGAGCCATATTTGGCCAGCGCCAGGAAGCCCGCATAGGTGCGGTCATGCTCGGCATAGTCCATCTTCGCGCCCAGTTCTACAGGACCGCTCGGCGTGTGCTCAGCCATAGGAATACCCCTTCGAAGACATCTTTCAGGCACATACCGAAAAGCTGGGCGCAGGGCAATGGCGCTATTGCCGCATCGCAGCCGACAACTCCCTCAAGGGAAAATTGAAACTGGCGGCCGATGCCCGCGGGATGGCTTTTGCGCGAGCCCTGCCCAGCGTCTCAGCCAGCAAGGTGAGGAAAAAGCCCGAGCAGCCCAACGACAATCAGATAGAGCGCGACGATGTAGTTCAGGAGCCGCGGCATGATCAGGATCAGCACGCCGGCGATCAGCGAGATAAGCGGTGTGAGCGCGAGCGAGTGGATGGTCATGACCGTATTCCTTCCCACGAACAATGCGACAGGAGCCCGGGGCGAAATGCCCGTTGGGCAGGATCGCGGCGATCCTCGATGGCGATGCCGCTCCCTATAACGGCGAAGCCGCGGGAAGGTTCAGATGCAAGGACGACGCCCGTTCAGGCAGCATCGCGGTAGTATTTCGCCGTCGGCACTATGGACAGCGGCGTCAGCCGGTTGATGGCCGGATTGGCGAACATCATCCGCTGTTCCACGGCTGTCGACTTAAAGAACGGGAACCGTTCGAGTGTCTGGCGCAAGTTTTCGCCGCACGGGATTTCGAACAGAGCGATCGGCGCAAGGACTCCCGGGAACACCTTGCCCTCTGTCCTCTGAACGGCATGAAAGATACGAGCATAGTAAGCGGAGTGCTCGATCTTGACCGGCGTTAGCACTGCGGTAAGCCCAAAGTAAGAAGCGGCCACCATGCCAAGCCTGAGCGTGAGAAAAGGCAGAACTCCGGGCGCGGGCGCACTGTCGGCATCGGTTGCGAAACGAGTCCCGTCGATGAACGTCTCTCCGCGGGCAAGCCGCTCGGCCAATATTTCCGGATAGGCATCGACGGACGGCGAATGAGGATGCTCTCTGGAAATGTAGTGAAGCCGTAACGTGCTGACCAGGTGTCCATCGAAATAGACGCCGAACCGATAGGAATTCGGCAGATTGTCCCAGCGATCCTCGAACATCCCGCTGGCGATCGGGCCGCACATGCCCGATTGCAGGTAGGATTGATAGCGAAGGCGGTAGATCGCCTCCAGATCCTCGCCTCCAGTGATGAGACGGTAGTCGACATGCTCCAGCAATTGCATGATCGACTGGTTCAGCGCCGACCCAGCATTGGAGCTGGCGCCGGCCCGCGCATCGTTTCTCGCAGCATCCATTCTCAAGTCCTCGTATCCGCCTTTGAACAGGCTATTCGAGTTGAAATGAGACACAAGCCGAAAATTGGATCCCGTTGGTTTACCACTTGTTAACCTTAACAGCCGGAGGTCCTTGGCTGCGGAGTGGTTGCTGAAGGGGCAGCTTGGATGTTCTAGTCCAAGGCTTCATTCTCATGAAGGGCGCGCTGCAGACTCGGGCGCGAAAAGCACTGGAGCGTTCCGCTTCGACAGATGCGTCGATCCGGTCAAACCTTTTCGCTTCTTCAAAATCGGCCAAAACTACTGCGCGTCTTGGTTGGATTTGTTCGCCGCCGATAAAAATATTCTGGTTCGCACCAACCGCACGACCCAAGCACGCGCTTTATCAACTTCGATTGGCAGAATTTGCGACGAAAGCTAGCCGACTGTGCGCTTGGCGGCGAGACGCAGATCCGCGGCAAACGGCCAGGTGACGTTCGACATCGTTTCGATGCCCGACGCGCTGAGCGCCGCGCCGAACAGGAAGCCTTGGACAAGATCCGGCTTCACCGAATGCATGAGGACCTTAAGCTGCTCGAATGTTTCCACGCCTTCGATGGTGACGGTGAGCCCCAGGACACGAGTCAGGTCGACGACGCCTTTCAACAGCTCGAGCGAGCGCGGATTGTGGGTGACGTCCATCACGAACGACCGGTCGATCTTGATCTTGTCGAGCGGAAGCTTGTGGAGATAGCTCAGGCTTGAATAGCCGGTGCCGAAATCGTCGAGAGCGATGCGGACGCCAAGCTGCTTCAGTTCCTCGATATACTGGCGGGTCAGGGATTTGTCGTCGAGCAGCGCGGTTTCCGTGACTTCGATCTCCAGGCGGCTAGCATCGAGGCCGGAGTTAGCCAACGCATCGCGCACCTTTTGGATGACGTCGCGGCTGCGGAAATCCCTCGCCGAGAGATTGACCGAGACGCTGGTCTGGTCAGGCCATTTGGCGCATTCAGTGCAAGCTGCATGCAGCACAAAGGTGCTGATCTCGGAAATGATGCCCATCTCCTCGGCCAGGGGAATGAAGATGCCAGGCGAAATCGGTCCGAGATCGGGATGGTCCCAGCGGCAGAGCGCCTCGCAGCTGGCGATGCGCATGGTGTTCATCGCCACGATGGGCTGGTAGACGACCCGCAGTTCCCTGCCTTCCACGGCGCTGCGCAGATCCGCCTTCATCAGCTGGCGATTGCGGAATGCGGCATCCATCGCCGCCTCGAACAGCCGCCACCCGTTCTTGCCAAGTTCCTTGGCCTTGTAGAGCGCCAGGTCGGCCTTGACGATCATGGCGTCGACATCGGTTCCGCCGACCTTGGACAGCACCGCGCCGGCGCTGGCCTGGATCCGCAACCCGTGGCCCGCCACGTCGACCTCTCCCTGCAACTCGGCGAAAATCTGGTCGAGCAGGCTCTCCAGATGGCTTTCGTCATCGATGCGGTCGAAGAAAAGCATGAACTCGTCGCCACCGAAGCGGCTGACGGTAAGGCCTTGCCCGGCGATGGCCGCCAGCCGGTCGGCCACGGCGTAGATCAGCCCGTCGCCGACGGGATGGCCGAGCGTGTCGTTGACGCTCTTGAAATCGTCGAGGTCGATCACGGCGAGGCCGCACAGGCGATCGCGGTCGCCGGAGGCCATCAGCTCGCCGACCAGTTCATGGAAGTAGGCGCGGTTGGGGAGGCCGGTGAGATTGTCGTAGCGCGCCATGAAGCGGATCTTTTCCTCCGCTTCGACGCGCGCCGTGACATCCTCGAAGGTGATCACGCCGAGTTCCTGGCTGCCTTCGCGCGCGGAGAATTCGTAATGCTGGCCGTTGGCGAGCGAAACAAGAACCTTGCGGTCCCTGCCCTCGCGCAGCGCGCGCGTCAGCTGCGCCTCGACGTAGCGGCAGTCCTTCGGCGCCAGCATGCCGCCGGCGACGCCGCGCATCAGAAGCCCGTGGATGGAACGCCCGAGCAGCGCGTCGGCCGATTTCAGCGACATCAGGTGGGCGGCCTCGGCATTGGCGACCGCGACGCGCCCATCAGGGCCGAGCATGACCAGGCCGTGCGACATGGTGTTGAGCGCGCGGTCGAACTTGCGCGTTATGCTTTTCGCCTGCTTGTGGCCGATGACCGCCGAAAACAGCACATTGCGAACATGGTCGGCGCTGTTGATGGTAATGAACGTCATCGGGAAGATCATCAGACCGAGGACGACGGACGGGGCATCCAGACGCAGCAGGAGCGCTAGCGCCGCCGGACCGATGAAGGTTACAGAAAAAATCCGCACCATGCGCGGAGACCCGTAATTACGGGCGACAACCGTGACCAAGGTCGCCAGGGTCAGCGACATTGCCGCCAGTTCGGCGAATGGGTCGGGATACACATAGATCGACACGAAGCAAAGCGCACCCAATCCGAGGCCCTGCAAGCAGCCCTTGAGGATGTAACTGCGCTCCAATCGGTGTGCGTGTTCGACGTCGGCAATCACGCCGCCCGTCTTCAGGAAGCTGCGAATACCGAAATAACGCAGAAGGCTGATCGGCAGTAGAATAAAAGAAAAGGCCAGAAACAACGGATTTTGCGTGCGCAGATAAATCATGAATCCGAGGATCCAGTAGCACGCGCCACCGATCACCAACATGTGCGCGTTGTCGAACAACGACCGCACAAATTGGATATAGACATCCGCGGGGATGCTTTCGGTCTTTGTTTTGCCCATATGATCGGCCCAACGCTAAGCCTTGTCATGCCACAACCGCCTTAAGAAAGGCTTAGACAGAGGGCTTAAGCTACAGCTTCGGCCGACCCGCCTCGGCAAGAGGAACCTTGCAGCAGGCTTCAGGCATGGGTGGAGAAATCACTCAGCGGCACTGAGAACCGGTACCGGCATGATTTGGGTCAGTCGCTGGAGCAGTCTGGAGCGCTCGCCCGCCGCCTTTTCGGCGCTTGCCTGCCGGACATGGCCATAGCCGCGGATCAGCGCCGGGACCGAGACCAGGGCTACCGCGGCCTCGATCTTGCCCGGCGCCAGCGAGCTGGCCACGAGCTGTAGATCGGCCTCGTACTGCGCCAGCAATTGCCGCTCCATGCGCCGCTCGGCGGTGTAGCCGAACAGGTCGAAGGCCGTGCCGCGCAGGCCCTTCATCGCGGCCAGCAGGCGAAAGCCTTTCATCATCCAAGGGCCGAAGCTCGATTTCCTAGGTTTGCCGTCATTGCCGCGACGTCCCATGATCGGCGGGGCGAGATGGAATTCAAGTTTCTCGTAGCTCTGGAACTGCTTGCCAAGCGCGGCGGCGAAGGAGCCGTCGGTATAAAGCCGCGCAACCTCGTATTCGTCCTTGATCGCCATCAGCTTGAACAGGCTTTTGGCGGCGGCTTCGGTCACGGCGGTCGAACCCGGCACGGCCTTCGTTTCTGACCCTCGCAGCGTCGATATCCTGTCGGCGTAGCGCTTAGCGTAAGCAGCGTTCTGATAGGCCGTGAGGAAGGCGGCACGGCGGGCGATGATATCGTCGAGTGTCTCGGCGGCCGGAGCAGCCTTCCCGGCGATCGTCGGGCCGGGCTGGGCGATGAGGCCGCGCACGAAATCCGGCTGATGCGCGGCGCGGCGGCCCCAGCGGAAAGCAGCGATGTTCATCGCCACCGCTTCACCATTCAATTCGATGGCCTTTTCGACGGCTTCGGCCGAGAGCGGCAGACCGCCGTACTGGAAGGCAAAGCCGAGCATGAACATGTTGGCGCCCAGCGAATTGCCGAACAGGGCTGTGGCGGTGCGGGTGGCGTCGAAGAAATGCGCCTTGTCGTCACCGGCCGCTGAGCGGATCGCCTTCTTCAGGCGCTCGATCGGCAGCGAGAAATCGGCCGATCGAGCAAATTCGCCCGGCATGATCTCGGCGGTGTTGGCGAGGAAGATCGTATGCCCCTCGCGCACCGCCGTCAGCACTTTCTTGGCGCCCGACACGACGAGATCGCAGCCGAGCACGAGGTCGGCCTTTCCCGCCGAAACGCGAATGGCATTGATGTCCTCCGGCGTGCGGGCGATGCGGACATGGGTGAACACCGAGCCACCCTTCTGGGCGAGGCCGGCCATGTCGATCATGCCGCAGCCCTTGTCCTCCAGATGCGCCGCCATGCCGAGCACGGCGCCGACGGTGACGACGCCGGTGCCGCCGACGCCATCGATGATCGCCGCCCAGCCCTCGACGCCGAGCGGGAATTCGGCTGGCATGGGCACGCCTTCAAGCGGGTCGGTCCCGCCGGCCAGGCCCTCGGCCTTGCGGATCTTGGCACCGTGCACGGTGACGAAGGACGGGCAGAAGCCGTTGACGCAGGAGAAATCCTTGTTGCAGCTCGACTGGTCGATCTTGCGCTTGCGGCCGAATTCGCTCTCGACCGGCTGGATCGAGACGCAGTTCGATTGCACGCCGCAATCGCCGCAGCCTTCGCAGACCAGTTCGTTGATAAATACCCGCTTGTCGGGATCGGGAAAGGTGCCGCGCTTGCGACGACGGCGCTTTTCGGCGGCGCAGGTCTGGTCGTAGAGCAGGATCGATACGCCCTTGACGTCGCGCAGCTCGCGCTGGACGAGGTCGAGGTCGTCGCGGTGGTGGATAGTGGCGCCGGCCGGGAATTCGGCCTTCCCCGCATATTTGTCGGGTTCGTCGGTGACGATGGCGATGCGGTCGACGCCCTCTGCCCGCACCTGCCTGGCAATCATGTCCACCGTCAGCCCGCCCTCATGCGGCTGGCCCCCAGTCATGGCGACGGCGTCGTTGTAGAGGATCTTGTAGGTGATGTTGGCCTCGCTCGAGAGGGCGAAGCGGATCGCCAGCGTGCCGGAATGGTTGTAGGTGCCGTCGCCGAGATTCTGGAAGATGTGGTCGCGCCTGGAGAACGGCGCCTGGCCGACCCATTGCGCCCCCTCGCCGCCCATGGCGGTAAAGCCAACGGTGTTGCGATCCATCCACAGCGCCATGAAGTGACAGCCGATGCCGGCGGCGGCGATCGAGCCGTCAGGCACCTTGGTCGAGGAATTGTGCGGACAGCCCGAACAGAAGAAGGGTGTGCGCGAGCCGATGTCGGTGGCATCGGCCAGCATCGCCTGGAACTGGCGTAGCTTGGCTACCCTGGCCGAAATCTCTTCGGATGGGCCGATGGTCTTGAGGATTCTTTCGCCGAGCGCAATGGCGATCTCGTTGGGGTCGAGCGCCCCCTTGGCCGGAAACAGCCAGTCGCCGCGCTCGTCCTTCTTGCCGACGATGGCCGGCTGCGAGGCCGTGCCATAAAGGCTTTCGCGCAGTTGCACCTCGATCAGCGAGCGTTTCTCCTCGACGACGACGATGGTGTCGAGACCGCGCGCGAAGTCGGCGATGTGCTGCAGGTCGAGCGGCCAGGGGCAGCCGACCTTGAACAGCCGCACGCCGATGCGGTTGGCGGCCGCCTCGTCGATGCCGATATCCTCCAGCGCCTGGCGGACATCGAGATAGCTCTTGCCCAGCGTGATGATGCCGAGTTTCGGATTGTGGCCGCCCGAATAGACGATCCTGTTCAGCCCATTGGCATGGATGAAGGCGGAGGCAGCGGCACGCTTGTGCTCATGCAGCCGTTCTTCCTGGCCGAGCATGTCGATCTCGTGGCGGATGTTGAGGCCGCCCGGCGGCATGTCGAAATCCGGGACGACGATGTTCAACCGTTGGAGCGAGGCATCGACCGAAGCCGTCGATTCGATGTTGTCCTTGACGCATTTGATCGCCGCCCAGGTGCCGGCGAAGCGCGACATGGCAAAGCCGTACAGGCCGTAGTCGATGATCTCCTGGACACCGGCCGGGTTGAGGATCGGCACCATGGTGTCGACGAAGAGGAATTCCGTGGCGTGCGCATTGGTCGAGGATTCGGCCATGTGGTCGTCACCCATGAGCGCAAGGACGCCGCCATGTCTGGACGAGCCGGCGAGATTGGCGTGGCGGAACACGTCGCCCGAACGATCGACGCCCGGCCCCTTGCCGTACCAGACCGAAAAAACGCCATCATGGCTGCCCTCGCCCAGCAGTTCCGTCTGCTGCGAGCCCCAGCAGGCGGTGGCGGCCAACTCTTCGTTGAGGCCGGGCTGGAAAACGATGTCGGCCCCGGCGAGCTGCTTTTTCGCCTTCCACAGCTGCATGTCGAGGCCACCGAGCGGCGACCCGCGATAGCCAGAGACGAAGCCTGCCGTGTTCAGGCCGGCGCGGCGGTCGCGCTCGCGCTGCATCAGGAGCATGCGAATGACCGCCTGCGCGCCGGACAGGAAGATGCGCTCCTTTCCAAGATCGAACTTGTCGTCGAGCGCGACATCATGCAGCGTCATCAGGCATTTCCTCTGCGAAGGCCGCGCGGGGCAGCAGCCAACGTCGGGATCGGATGACGCATCCTTTCTCCCCTTGCAAGGCAGGTCAAACAAAATCGAAAGGACCGGCCAACGCGCGACAAGCAGTTCGGCGGGCGCTGGATCACGTATGAAACGGTGCGCCGACAGCGCGATGGCATACGAAAATTCCAGCCGAAATCGATGCCGTCGGAAGGTGTCAGCCGGCTTTCGAGCAGTCCGGCTTCGGCTCGCCCGGCAGCTTGCCGTCGGGATGACCGACGAGGTCGGGATTGGCCGTGTAGAGCTGGTCGATGACCAGCGGCCGATCGGGCAGGATGGACTGGTCTTCCGTCGACATCAGCGTGGTGTCGATCTCCTGCAGGACCGCGCCATCGGCGCCCTTGATGCTGATGGCGATGGCATAGGGCTTGTTCCTGACAACGCAGGTCAGCGCCGGGCTTTCCAGGCTCACCTTGTCGAGCTTCGGCCAGATCTTCTGCTCGACCACGAAGGGATCGCCACCGGCGGGGTTCTGGAAACTGGCAACCGCCACCTGACCCTCGCCCATCGGCCGCAAGGGTCTCAGCGTCACGACATAGGTCGCCCTGGCGAGGCGGTAGTTGAAGACGAATATCTTGCCGGAAACTTCAAACAGCTTGCCTTCACCGCCGGTATCCCGGCAAGCGCCAAGCGTCATCGCCGCGATCAGCGCCGCGCCAGCAACCGTCGAGCGGGAAAGAATTCTAGGCATTCCTGACCTCATTGGCCGCCATGCGGCGGCGATAGTGACGGCTTGCCTTCTGCCTGTTGCCGCACACCGCCATGTCGCACCAAAGGCGGCTGGAATTGCGGCTTCTGTCGACGAACAGCCAGGTGCAATTGGGACAGATCCTGAGCCTCGCGACGGTGTCGTCACGCAGCAGGGAAAGCGCCGAAACCGCCAGTGCCGCCTCGAAGGCGATCGGCGTCGCCGGATCGCCGAACGGCCGTCCCTGCGCCCCGATCTCGGTCCCGCCGGCGGCCAGGCCGTCGGCGCAGGACCGCAGGAATTCGGGCAGATCGGCGGTGGCGACCGCGCCTTTCGACACAGCGCCTCGAAACAGCCTATCGGTCGTCTCGCGGATCGACAGCACGACAGGCGCGATTGCCGCCGGCGAGGACACCGCCAGCCGCCTGCCGCCAAGCTCGGCGGCGCGAAAGCCGCTAGCCGCGTCGGCGAAGCGGGCGATTTCGGCCGGATCGTCGAAGCGGTCGAATGTGCGCTCCGGATCGCCGCGCAGCACGACGGTGTTCGCCGTGTCGAGCGCGAGCAGGCCGCCGGTGAAGCGGTGAGGAGTCCAGGCAACTGTCATTTCCGGAAATCTAACCGATAAATCGCGTTTGACAAGTTAGATTCGACGATGCAACCTCGGCGCAGGGTATCGCCGCCTTTGTCCGCTCCGCGCTTGTCCTATTCCCTTTTGGGCGGGATGCTTCTGGTGTTGTCGAGCATGCTTTACTTCTTCCAGCAGGTGCTGAACGGGCTGCATTCGGGCGCGCTCTATGCGTTGCTCGCCTTCGGCTACGTGCTGACCAACGGCATTCTGCACCGCACCAACCTTGCCTATGGGGCGCTGTTTGCCTTTTGCGGCCAGGCGATGATCCTGAGCGTCGCCTTCGGCTACCAAGTGCTGTGGCTGACGCTGCTGGCTTCGGTGCTGTTCGGCGTCCTCGCGGCGTTCCTCTATGCGGCGCTCATCAGCCATGTCCTGTCGCGCAGCGTCTTCGAGCCGTTGGCCGACCGCTCGCCCAACGCCATCGTGGTGACGACGCTCGGCATCCTGCTCGTCCTGTCGGAAGCAAGCCGCATCGCCGCCGACACGCATGATCTGTGGCTGCCGCCGATGCTGGCCGAGCCCATCGTTTTCGCCGAAGCCGCCGGGTTCAAGGCGACGCTGACGCTGATCCAGGTGCTCGACTGCGCCGTGGTCGTGGCGGCGGTCGCCCTCGCCACCTGGGTATTTGCCCGCTCAAGCTTCGGCCGGTGCTGGCGCGCCGTCTCCGACGACCCCAGGGCCGCCGCGCTGTGCGGCGTCGACGTGCGCGGCGTGTTCCGGCGTGCCGTGCTGTTCGGCGGCTTCTGCGCCGCGCTGGCCGGGATCATGGCCAGCCTCTACTATGGCAATGTCAGCTTCGGTTCCGGCCTTGTCTACGGCCTGAAGATCCTGTTCGTGACGGCGGTCGGCGGTTATCTCTCGCCGCCAAAGGCGGCGCTGGGCGCGGCCGCTTTCGGCATGGCCGAATCACTGTGGGCCGGCTATTTCCCGGTCGAATGGCGCGACGCCTGGATGTATCTGTTCCTGGTTGCCATGCTGATCCTGATCGGCGCCGGTCGCGACACCGGCAAGGTCGTCTGATCCCGCCAGACTTTGGTTGCATGACGTTTCGTCAGGGCGCGGTTTTCCACCGTGCCGGGAGCGCCGATGGCCTGCATCCGTCCTCCCCTTGTTGACCAACCGGACCACGCACTGCATACGGTTGGGCCAGGCGGCGCGACGAAAGGGGCGATCGCGCGTCACCGCATCAGGGAGGAATGCATGGCAGGGCTTCTCGCTCTATCCAGAACGATCGATCGTATAAACGAGTTCATCGGCAAATCGGTATCCTGGCTGATCCTGCTGGCGATCCTGGTGAGTGCGGCCAACGCGGTCATCCGCAAGGTGTTCGACACCTCGTCCAACGCCTGGCTGGAGCTGCAATGGTACCTGTTCGGCGCCGCCTTCATGCTGGCCGCCGCCTACACGCTGAAACAGAACGAGCATATCCGCATCGACATCGTCTACGGCCTGTTTTCACGCCGCGTGCAGCACTGGATCGACCTCTTCGGCCATGTGTTTTTTCTGATGCCGTTCGTGACGCTGATGGTGTTCTATTTCGTGCCCTACGTGTCGCTGTCGTTTCACAGCGGCGAGATGTCGACCAACGCCGGCGGCCTGATCGTGTGGCCGGCCAAGGCGATCCTGCTGGTCGGCTTTTTCCTGCTCGCGCTGCAGGGCATTTCCGAGATCATCAAGAAGATCGCCATCATGCGCGGCGTCATTGAGGATCCCAACCCATTCATTTCCGTGCACGAACAGGCTGAACTCGAAGCCAAGGCGCTCGCCGAAGAGGTGCGTTCGTGATGGAGTTCATCGCCCAGAACATGGCGCCGATCATGTTCGCCTCGCTGATCCTGTTCATGCTGATCGGCTATCCCGTCGCCTTTTCGCTCGCCGCCAACGGCTTGATGTTCTTCTTCATCGGCGTGCTTCTGACGCCCTATTCGGGCGGCGCGATCAATCTCGCCTGGCCGCTGCTCTATGCGCTGCCGGACAATTTCTACGGCAGCCGGGTGATGTCGAACGACACGCTGCTGGCGATCCCGTTCTTCACCTTCATGGGCATCGTGCTCGAACGATCGGGCATGGCCGAAGACCTGCTCGACACGATCGGCCAGTTGTTCGGACCCGTCCGAGGCGGCCTCGCCTACGCGGTGATCTTCGTCGGCGCACTGCTGGCGGCGACCACAGGCGTGGTGGCGGCGTCCGTCATCGCCATGGGACTGATCTCGCTGCCGATCATGCTGCGCTATGGTTATGACCGCCGGGTGGCATCCGGCGTCATCGCGGCGTCGGGCACGCTCGCCCAGATCATTCCGCCGTCGCTGGTGCTGATCGTTCTCGCCGACCAGCTCGGCCGCTCTGTCGGCGACATGTATGCCGGCGCCCTGATCCCCGGCCTGGTGCTGACCGGCCTATACACGCTCTACATCGTGATCATGTCGATCGTCCGGCCAAAGTCGATGCCTGCCCTGCCGCTTGAGGCGCGGACGCTCGGCCATGGCGTGGTGTCGTTGCTGATCGCGTTGATAGCGGCCATTGCGATCGCCTATGCGGCCTACCGTTACCTGGTGCCCGCTCATGGCGACAACGCCGATATTCTCGGCGCGACGGTCGGCGTCATCTTCATCTACATCGTCGCGATCCTCGACCGCAGCCTGAACATCAACATGATGTCGCGGCTGGCGCAGCAGGTCGTGATCGTGCTGATCCCGCCGCTGGCGCTGATCTTCCTGGTGCTGGGCACCATCTTCCTCGGCATCGCCACCCCAACCGAGGGCGGCGCGATGGGCGCGGTCGGTGCGCTGGCGATGGCGGCAATGAAGGGCCGGCTGTCGATGGACGTGATCAAGCAGGCGCTGGCCTCGACGACGCGGCTGTCGTCCTTCGTGCTGTTCATCCTGATCGGCGCGCGGGTGTTCTCGCTGACCTTCTACGGCGTCAACGGCCAGATCTGGGTCGAGCATCTCTTGACCTCGCTGCCGGGCGGCGAAGTCGGCTTCCTGATCGGCGTCAACATGCTCGTCTTCTTCCTCGCCTTCTTCCTCGATTTCTTCGAACTGGCCTTCATCATCGTGCCGCTGCTGGCGCCGGCGGCCGACAAGCTCGGCATCGACCTGATCTGGTTCGGCGTGCTCCTGGGCGTCAACATGCAGACCAGCTTCATGCATCCACCATTCGGCTTCGCGCTGTTCTACCTGCGCTCGGTCGCTGCCCGCGTGCCCTATCTCGATCGCCTGACCGGCAAGCAGATCGCGCCGGTGACAACGGGCCAGATCTATTGGGGCGCGGTGCCATTCGTCTGCATCCAGGTGATCATGATCGGCCTGACCCTCGCCTTCCCGCAAATGGTGATGCGCTACAAGGGCACGGCCGTCGATTCCGGCACGATCGACTACACGGTGCCCGGGGTGCCCAGCCTGTCGCCGCTCGGCGCGCCGGACGGTGGCGGCGCGCCTGCCAATGGCGGCGCCGCACCGACGGCGCCCAGCACGCCCGATCTGTCGCAGCCCCCGAATTTCGGCGATGCGCCGCCGGCCAAGCCGGCTGCACCCGCGCCGGACCTGTCGCAACCGCCGAGCTTCAATTGATGGAAACGATGCCATGAAAGCCGTGCGGTTGGAGGCAGTGGGCAGCATCTCGTTGCGCGAGATCGCCAAACCGGTCCCGGGCCCGGACGACCTCCTGGTGCGGATCGAAGCCTGCGGTGTCTGCGGCACCGACCGGCATCTTTTCCACGGCGAGTTCCCCTGCAGGCCGCCAGTGACACCCGGGCACGAATTCTCCGGCATCGTCGAGGCAATCGGCACCGCCGTCTCCGGCTTTGCCGTCGGCGACCGCGTCACCGGCGACCCCAACATCGCCTGCGGGCGCTGCGGCCATTGCCATGCCGGCCGCGTCAATTTGTGCGGCAATCTCACCGCCATCGGCATCCACCGCGACGGCGGCTTTGCCGACTATGTGGTGATTCCGCAGAAACAGGCCTTTGTCCTTCCCGCCAATCTGAAGCCAACTCATGGTGCTTTCTGCGAGCCGCTCGGCTGCTGCCTGCACGGCGTCGACCTTGCCGAGATCAAGCCAGGCAGCTCGGTGGTCGTGCTCGGCGGCGGCGTCATCGGCCTGCTTACCGTGCAACTGGCGCGGCTGGCCGGGGCCACCACCATCATCCTGTCGACACGGCAAGCCTCGCGGCGCGCTCTTGCCAGCGAATTCGGTGCGACGGCGACGGTCGATCCCGCCGCCACCGATGTGATCGAGGCCATCGCCGGTCCGGCCGGACTGATGCCCGGTGGCGCCGACGTGGTGTTCGAATGCGCCGGTGTGCGCGAGACCGTCGAGCAGTCGATGAGGCTGGCAAGGGCGGGCGGCACCGTCGTTATCGTCGGCGTGACGCCGCAAGGCATGAAGGTGGAATTCGAGCCCTTCGACCTGTTGTTCCGCGAACTCAAGGTAGTGGGCTCATTCCTCAATCCCTACACGCATAGCCGCGCCGCCGAGCTTATCGCGTCGGGCGTGATCGAGATCGATCGGTTGATCTCCAGGCAAGTCACGCTCGAAGAGGCGCCAGGGGTGATCGCCAACCCGCCGGCTCCTGGTGAAGTGAAGGTGCTGGTGGTGCCAGGTATGGGCTGAGGTTCAGGCTTCGCGGCATTTGGCAATTGCCGTCGCCGTCGAGCAAAGAAAAGCCCCGGGGAACAAAAATGCCCCGAGGCTTTCGAAAAGCAAAGTACGATCGCCTACAGCTTGCCGTTGCGCTGCTGGACCATCATGAAGGTGTCGTAATTGTATTCGGCCACCTGCGCCCAGAGATAGTGCTCCTTGCGGAAGCCCTTGATCGATTCCCAGATCTTCTTGAACGGCGCGTTCGAGGCTTCCATTTCGGCGTAGACCTCGTTGGCCTTCTCGAAGCAGGCGGCCATGATCTCCTGGCTGAATGGGCGCAGTTTGGCGCCGCCGGCCACCAGCCGCTTCACCGCCGGAGGGTTCACATAGTCGTATTTCTGCAGCATGTTGGCGTCCGCGGCCTGGGCGCACGTCCGCAGCAGCGACTTGTAGGTCGGCGAAAGCTCGTCGTATTTCGCCTTGTTGAACATCAGGTGGACGGTCGGGCCGCCTTCCCACCAGCCGGGATAGTAATAATAGGGCGCGACCTTGTAGAAGCCGAGCTTCTCGTCGTCATAGGGGCCGACCCATTCGGCGGCGTCGATGGTGCCTTTTTCCAGCGCCGGGTAGATGTCGCCGCCGGCGATCTGCTGCGGCACCACGCCGAGCTTCTGCACCACTTTGCCGGCAAAGCCGCCAATGCGCATCTTGAGGCCGGAGAGGTCGGCGACGGTGTTGATCTCCTTGCGGAACCAGCCGCCCATCTGCACGCCGGTGTTGCCGCCCGGCAGGCCGAACAGACCTTGCGTGGCGAGAAACTCATTGAACAGATCGATGCCGCCGCCATGGTAGTGCCATGCATTCATGCCGCGCGCGTTGAGCGAAAAGGGCACCGCCGCACCCAGCGCCCATGTCGGGTCCTTGCCCCAGTAATAATATGCCACCGTGTGGCAGGCCTCGACCGTGCCGGCCGTGGTGGCGTCGGCGGCCTGCAGGCCGGGAACAAGCTCGCCCGCGGCAAAGACCTGGATCTGGAAATTGCCGTCGGTGGCTTCCGACAGCATCTTGGAGAACACTTCGGCCCCGCCATAGATGGTGTCGAGCGACTTCGGGAAGGACGACGCCAATCGCCATGTCACCTTGGGGTTGGACTGGGCGATTGCCGGTGCGGCGAGCGTGGCCGCCGCTGCGGCTGCGCCGACGCCGGTGACGCCGGCCTTGCGGATAAATGAACGACGATCCATGCAGTTCCTCCCTTTTGGACCAACAAACCGACGTTCGGGAAATCCTCGGCTCCCGCATCGGTTCGCTCGAAACAATACACGGGCAAGGAGTCGAGTCCAGCACGCCGGCCGGATTTGATGCGAAGCCATGCGACCCTGCAACTATAGTCTAACAGGCGGTTTCGTGGCCCATGCGACACGCTGAGACTTGGCTGGAAAAATGGCCGGGGATCGCTTATTTTAAAGGCAGGATATCCCTTGCCAGATGGAAGACAGACCCAAAATGCAGCAGCCGCTCGTCGCCATATCGACCGACGTCCGTCAGTTCGACAACTACACCTGGCATGCCGCCCCCCAACAATATCTGGAAGCAGCAATCGTAGGTGCCGGCGTTTTCCCACTGCTCGTGCCATCGTTCGGCGACCGGCTGGACTTCGACGAACTTCTGTCGTCGGTCGACGGCGTCATGCTGACGGGCTCGAAATCCAACGTCGACCCCTCGCTCTATGGCGGCGATGCCAGCGAAGCGAACGGCCCTTATGACACCGCGCGCGACGCTACGACGCTGCCGCTGATCCGCAAGGCGATCGAGCGCGGCGTGCCGCTGCTTGCCATCTGCCGCGGCATCCAGGAATTGAACGTGGCGCTCGGCGGCACACTGGGGACCGAGATCCAGGAGCGCGAGGGGTCGCTGGACCACCGTGCGGCGGTGAGCGACAAACAGGATGAGCGCTTCGCCATTCACCAGACCATTTCGATCAAGCCAGGCAGTTGCCTGGCAGGCGTGTTCGGCGCCGGCGACATCAAGGTCAATTCCTTGCATCGCCAGGCGATTGACCGACTGGGATCGAAGCTCGAGATCGAGGCTGTCGCCACCGACGGCACGGTCGAAGCGGTTTCAGTCAAGGGTGCCCGCGCCTTCGCCGTCGGCGTCCAGTGGCATCCCGAATACTGGGTCAAGTCGGACAGCAATTCCGCCAAGATTTTTCGCGCTTTCGGCGATGCGGTGCGCCTGCATGCCGCCGCGAAAGCCGGCGCGCGGGCGGCGGCGGAGTAGTCAGTTTCCAGGTTTCAGCCCACCGTCTGATGCCAGCGACAGCAACGGCAGGGCCGGCGCGTAGGATTCGTAGCCATCGCCATCAGCCACGGCAAAGGTGACGATCGGATCGATGCCGTTGGCGCTGAAGGCAACGGTTCCGTCGTTTTGCTCGCGCCAGAATTTAGCCCGCTCGAGGCCCGGCAGGAGCCCTCGGCAATTCGGCGCCACCGTCAGCAGCGACAGGCCATCCGAGACCGAGGCGCCGCGCGTGACCGCGCATGCGCCTTCGTCGCCATTGGCAATCAGTCTGTAGGCATTGGAAGGCGTGGCCTCATTGGCAATGCTTTCCCCGCTGCCGTCATGAAACAGCTGAACGCCGCCAAACAGCGCGGCTGCACCGATCAATGCGAAAAGCGTTTTCCCTCATCCAGCACACAGGATGAAGAATGATTTCAAAGGGTTAAGCGGACGTTAATAAGTGTGGCAGTGCCACCGCTCAAGGGCGAGCCTTCACATGCGCCGTCTCGGGCACTGGTGTCAGCGGCCTGCGGTCGCTGAACCACGACACCAGATTGTCGACGCACAGATCGGCCATGGCGCGGCGTGTATGCTCCGAGGCCGAGCCGACATGCGGCAACAGAGAGGCGTTTGGTAAGTCGAGCAACGCTTTGGGGACATTCGGCTCGTCGGCGAAGACATCGAGCCCGGCCGCGGCGATGGTGCCGTCGGCGAGAGCGGCCGCAAGGGCCGCCTCGTCGACGGTACTGCCGCGGCCGATGTTGACGAAGACGCCGTTCGCGCCGAGCGCCGACAGGATCGCGGCATTGACCGCTTTCTGTGTCGAAGCACCGCCGGGCGCCACCGAAATCAGCGTGTCGACTTCCTCGGCCAAGCCCTTCAGCGTGTCATGGTATTGGTAGGACAGGCCTTCGACCCGGCGCCGGTTGTGATAGGCGATCGGCAGGCCGAAGGCCTCCAGCCGCCGTGCAATGGCCTGTCCGATGCGGCCCATGCCGAAAATACCGACGCGGCGCGCGCGCAAGGTCAGCCGGCTCAGCGGATAGTTGCCCTTCTTCGCCCAGCTGCCGTCACGCAGCCAGGTTTCGGCACGCGGCAGATCGCGCACCGTGTTGATCAGCAGCCCGATCGCGGTGTCGGCGACCTCTTCGGTCAGCACGTCGGGCGTGTTGGTGACCATGATGTTCTTCGCCGCCGCATGGCCGACATCGACCGAATCGTAGCCGACGCCGAACGAGGCTATGAGTTCGAGCTTCGGCAACGCATCGATCATCGCCGCACTGATGCCGGCAAAGGATGCGATGCCACGCACCGCGCGGCGCATCTCGTCGGTGACCAGCGCGGGATCGGCGCGCTCGATGCCGATGCGATTGAACGTCCGGTCGATACGCGCGACGGCGTGGTCGCTGAAATCGGCCGGCACCAGAATGGCAACGGCTCCCAATTGTTCGGCCTTGGTCATGCACGCTCCACCGGCTTGCCGGTCGACTGGCGCACATGCAGTTCCGGCTTGATCAATTCCTGCGAGGGCCGCACCGTCTGCCCGTTGAGCTTGTCGAGCAGCGCACTGGCGGCGCGGCGGCCGACCTCGCGCTGGCCGTTCCAGACGGTGGTCAGCGCCGGCGTGGCTATCGCCGCCTCTTCGAGGTCATCATAGCCGGTGACGGAGATGTCGACGCCCGGCACAAGGCCGGCACGCGCAATGCCGTTCATCAGGCCGATGGCGACGAGGTCGTTCCAGCAGCAGGCCGCGGTCGGCCTGTCCTTCAGCGCCAGAAACTGCCCGGCGGCCTCGAAACCGGCCTGCTTGGTGCGCGGGCCTGATATGCGCCAGGACGGCCTGACGTCGAGTCCGGCTGCCTCCATGGCGTTCACATAGCCTTGGTAGCGATCGCGGCCGGTCGAGGTCTGGTCGGTGCCGCCGATCATGGCGATGCGCTTGTGGCCGAGCGAGATCAGATGGTTGGTGGCGAGGCCCGTGCCATAGGCATCGTCGCCGCGAAACACCGGTACGTCGGCGCCCTCGACGGTGCGTGCGATCAGCACCGCCGGCAGCCCATTCTCCTCGGCCATGACGATATCGGACGCCGGCGTGCCGATAGCCGGCGACATGATGACGCCATCGGCGCCGAGCTGCAGCAATGTATCGATGAAGGTGCGCTGTTTTTCGAGCTGATCGTAGTGATTGGACAGGATGAAGGTCTGCCGGCTGCGGTCGAGCTCACTCTCGATCGAGCGCAGAATCTCGGCGAAGAACGGGTTCATGATGTCGTGGACGACGACACCGACAATGCCCGAGCGCGAGGTGCGCAGGCTGGCGGCGCGGCGGTTGTAGATATAGCCGATGGCGCGCGCATGTTCCTTGATGCGGTCGCGCGTCGAGCCGGCAACCAGCGGGCTGTCGCGCAGTGCCAAGGATACGGTGGCCGTGGACACGCCGAGCGCATCCGCGATCGTCGACAGCTTGATCTTCTGTGCCAGCCTTTCGCTCCCCGTCTTTTTTTAAACTGTTTAAGGGCGGCCTTATGCCATCGATCCGGGCCAAATCAAAGTTTTTTTGCCAGCGCCTCGGCCTCGACATCCGAGGCCGCACGGCTGCGCAGCCTGAGCCGATGTTCGCGATGGACGATGTAGAGGCCGCTGGCGACGATGATGGCGGCGCCGACCAGCGTCCAGCGGTCGGGGAACTGCTTGAAGACAAGCCAGCCCGAAATGATCATCCACACCATTTGCGAATAGGGATATGGCGCGAGCGCTGTGGTCGTCGCCAGCCGATAGGCCTGGACCAGCAACCAGTGGCCGACACCGCCGAACACGCCAAGCATGAGCAGCACGGACCAGTGCCAGCCATCATGCGGCAGGGAAAATGAAAACGGCAGCAAGGGCAGCAGCAGGACCGTCGGCGCCAACGCCGAGAACAAGATCAGGCTCTCCGGAGTCTCGGTCGCCGACATGCGGCGCGTCATGATGACATAGAAGCAGTTCGACAGCATCGAGCCGAGCGCGAAGAGATGTCCGATGCCGAAAACGCCGACACCGGGCCGCGTGATGATCAGGACCCCGGCGAAAGCGGCCAGGATAGCCAGCCAGCGCCGCCATCCGGCCCATTCGCCGAGCAGCGGCCCGGCAAGGGCGGTGATCACCATCGGCCCGAAGAAATAGATCGAGGTCGTCTCGGCCAGTTGCAGGGAGCGCAGCGCCAGGACATTGAACATGGTCGAGCCGAACAGGAACGCGCCGCGCATCACATGCGCCGGCAGGTTGACCGGCCGAAATCGCCTCGGTTCGCGCCAGCCACGCAGCAGCGCTCCAACCAGCACGACATGCACGGCAAAGCGGACCCAGGCGACGATCAGGACGGAGACGCCGGCCAGGACGAGATATTTGCTGCTGGTGTCGAGGAAGGTGAAGAAGACATAGGTGGTCAGCATGCACAGGATCGCCACCGGCGGCGTCGCGCTTTCGACATGTCTTTGGGAAGGATTCACGTGCAGGCCGGGGAAAAGCTGGGCTGGAACCCCACCTTTGCGGGAATTGCGGCTTGCCGGCAAGCCAATTGTCGCCCGCAGCCGCGCCTAAGCTCGCTGGTACAACAACAGTCGGCGTCAGGCTTAGCCTTCGGGCGCTACGCGTGCATGCGGGCGCTCTTGGTTATCTTGTCGACCACCTTCTTCTCGGCACGCAGCGCTATGCCGACCACCTTGGCATCTTCGGGCGCGAACTCGGCAAAGACGGCGCGGTTGGCGGCATCGAAGCCGGTCGAGAACATCTCCTCGACATAGAGCGAGGTGGTGACGCCGCGTTCCAGCGCACGCCGATGGATCGCACTCATCGTTGCCTGGTCGGCCGAGAGCACGATGACCGGCTGGATCGACAGGGGATTGTAGAGATTGCCGGCGCGGTCGCGATAGGGCTCGCCGATGATGTCGGGGAATTGCGCGACAATGCCGCTGGTCAGGAAGGCGGTGACGTTGAGTTTCTGCCAGACGGCCAGGTCTTGCCGCAGTACGATTGCAAATTTCGTATCGAACATGAGAAAACAAGCCATTCAAGGTTAGGCCCCGTGTAGCGAGGCTGAAGGAGACGATGTCGTTCGATCTAGACCGTCAGGCCTTCGAGGGTCTTGGACGTTTGTGCGCCGATGCCGCTGAAAACTGCATCATCTCCGCTCGCGACCCCGCGGGGATGGAGCGCATCGAGGCGCGGTTTCACGGCAGCGCCTTCGATCCGCATCGCCACGACACCTACGCGATCGGGGTGACGCTGCGCGGCGTGCAGACCTTCCGCTATCGCGGCGCGGCACGGCTGAGCCTGCCCGGCCAGGTCATCGTGCTGCATCCGGACGAGTTGCACGATGGCGGCGCCGGCACGGAAGAAGGCCTGCGCTACAGGATGCTCTATCTTGAGCCGTCACTGATGCTCGACTGTCTCGGCGGCACGGCGCTGCCCTTCGTCAGGGACGGCGTGGTGACGGACGAGGCCTTCTGCGCGACCCTGCTGTCGGCGCTCGGGCCGTTGGAGCAGGAACTCGACGAGCTGTTCGTCGACGACTTCCTGGCGCGACTGATGCAAAGTCTGAACCGGCATGCCGGCAAGCCGGCAAAGCCAATAGCCGGGGCGGCGTGGCGGGCGGCGACACTGGCGGGTGAGTATCTCACGGAAAACCTCGACCGGCCCGTGCGTTCGGGTGAGTTGGAAGCCGTCACGGGACTCGACCGCTATGCCCTGTCGAGACATTTCCGCGCGGCCTTCTCGACCAGCCCGCATCGTTTCCTGGTAATGCGCCGGCTTCAGCGCGCGCGCAGGATGATCGCCGCCGGCGTGCCCTTGGCACAGATCGCGATCGAGGCCGGCTTCAGCGACCAGAGCCACTTCAACAGGCAATTCAAGAAAGCGTTCGGCATGACGCCGGGCCGTTGGTCGTCCTTGATCCACGGAAATACCGCGGCAGCCTGACGGCCGGAGAGATCAGTCATCCGACTCGGCGTCATCGTCGATCAGCACCAGTTCCTCGTTGGAGAGGTTGGCCTCGATGCGGGCGAGCAGCTTGAACAGCGCCTTCTGGTCCTTCTTGTCGAGGCCCTTAAGCGCCTGCTTTTCGGTCTTCTTCACCGATTTCTCAATGGCGCGGATGGTTTCACGGCCGGTATCGGTGAGGAAGATATGGGCCTGGCGGGCATCGGAGTCCGACGCGCGTTTCTCCAGAAAACCCTGTGCCTGCAGCCGGTTGATGGTCTTGGTGATGGTCGGTGGACGCACGCCGAGACGACCGGCGAGATTGCCCGGCGTCTGGCCGTCCTCACGGTCCAGCGCCAGCATGATCTGGTCCTGGCCGGCGTAAAAGCCATGCGCCAGGAGCCGCGCGGCCAACGCGGTCCTTGCCAGCCTTGCCGCAGAATGCAGCCGGCTCATCGTTGCAGTCTTGTCCGCCTTGGCCATGGTCATCCCTCTTCGGCCGTACCGGTGCGCACAGCATAGACGCAGCCGGCCGGTTGGCAATCGACGATCGAAAAAGATTCCGGCATCCGAAACAGCTTTGCCGGCAAGCATTCGCGGTGTCCGCCGTGGTGATGCCAGATGTTTATTTCAGTTAGATGACAAACGAGTTTCGGGTGAAGGGAATTCGGAGCGACCACTGCGTGAATGCGATCCGACGACCGGACAGCCCTGGCAAGAGGCCCGTTGATCATTCCGTCGCCGGGGACGGCGGCCGCTTCCGCGGCCATGATGCCGGGACAATCCCGGTCGGCAGCTTTGGCCCATGGTTTGCCCCGTGCAAAAGCCCGGCGCACATCCTATATGGAACCGACAATCCCTTTTCGCGGCCTGAATTTCAGGGCCTAGTCATTTCGAGGCAAGCCATGAGCGAAGCGCAGACACAGATCCCCGTAACCGTCCTCACCGGCTATCTCGGCGCCGGCAAGACGACGCTGCTCAACCGCATCCTGTCGGAAAACCACGGCAGGCGCTACGCCGTCATCGTCAACGAATTCGGCGAGATCGGCATCGACAACGACCTGATCGTGGAATCAGACGAGGAGATCTACGAGATGAACAATGGCTGCGTCTGCTGCACGGTGCGCGGCGACCTGATCCGTGTCGTCGAGGGCCTGATGCGGCGGCCCGGCCGCTTCGACGCCATCGTCGTCGAGACCACGGGTCTCGCCGATCCTGTGCCGGTGGCGCAGACCTTCTTCATGGACGACGACGTGCGCTCCAAGACCAAGCTCGATGCCGTGGTGGCCCTGGTCGACGCCAAGCACCTGCCGCTCAGGCTCAAGGATTCCAAGGAAGCCGAGGACCAGATCGCCTTCGCCGACGTCGTCGTGCTCAACAAGACCGACCTCGTCACCCCGGAAGAACTCGCCAAGGTCGAGGCGACGATCCGCGCCATCAACCCGGCCGCCAAAATTCACCGCACGACGCGCGCCGGCGTCGCCCTGTCGGAAGTGCTCGACCGTGGCGCCTTCGACCTGTCCAGGGCGCTGGAGAACGATCCGCATTTCCTCGAAGCGCATGATGAACACGATCACCACGATCATGATCACCACGACCACGATGGGCACGACCACCACCATCACGCTCATCCGTCCGACATCCATGATGTGACGGTGCAGTCGGTGTCACTGCGCGGCGGCGAGATGGACCCGAAGAAATTCTTCCCGTGGATCGAGAAGGTCACCCAGATGGAAGGCCCCAACATCCTGCGGCTGAAAGGCATCATCGCGCTCAAGGGCGATGACGAGCGCTATGTCATCCAAGGCGTGCACATGATCATCGAGGGCGACCACCAGCGCGCCTGGAAGGACGGCGAAAAGCACGAAAGCCGGCTGGTGTTCATCGGCCGCGAACTCGACGCTGAACGGCTGAAGAAGAGCTTTGACGCCTGCCAGGCCTAGGTTCAGCCACACGATTCAAAGCTTGAATTGTGCGATACGTACACATATCATGTGTACGTATCGCGATGAGGAATGACCATGCCTAGACCTGCGGACAACAAGACCGAGCGCTACCAAATCCGCATTCCCCCTGCGGAGAAGGCGATGATCGCGCGCGCCGCTGCGCTCTCGCACAAAGACATGGCAGACTTCATCCTCGATAAGATCGTGCCTGCGGCGCAGGCGGTGATTGATGCGGCTGAAGTGACGAAGGTGTCCGACCGCGACTTTAAGCGCATCCTGGACCTGCTGGAACACCCGCCAAAACCCAACGCCAGGCTCAAGGCGGCGATTGCGGCCTTGCCGGACACTTTGTGACTCTTCCGTCCTGGCACGAGGAGCCAATAGCAAAACGCCACGATCGAACGTCCTTCGATTGTGGCGACCTGCAGATGAACGAATTTCTGCAGCGGTTCGCGCGACAGAGTCATGATCAGAATGCGGCCAAGACCTTCTGCGCGATCGGCGATACAGCTTCGGAACGTGTACTCGGTTTTTATACGATCGCGCCGTCCGCCGTCGCTCATGAAGTCGTTCCCGCAGCCCTGACGAGAGGCTTGGCACGACACGAAGTTTCCGGCTTCAAGCTTGGCCGTCTTGCCGCCGATCGCACCGTCGCCGGGCAAGGCCTCGGAGGTCAGTTGCTTGCCGCGGCGGCATTGCGCTGCCTGCGGCTTGCGGGAGAAGGGGGCGGCATTCTGCTCATCATCGACGCCAAGAGCGAGCGGGCGGCAAAGTGGTATGCAAGCTACGGCGCCGAGCGTCTCACAGGATCGGATTTGACTCTGGTGATGCCGTTGGCAGCATTCGCTGCGGATCTACGAGCCAAGGGGCTGCTTTGACGCCTGCCCCTTCATCACTTGCCAATCCCGATGGTTGTCGGAACCGCAAACGTCGAGTAAGCCGCCTCTACAATTCTAATCCAGTCGAACAAAGATAACCCATGCCCACAGTTGCCCCGCTTGATCTCGAAGGCCATTGCGTCGCCGCCGTCTTCCTCGGCGACGTGCCGCATTTCGCGCTGGCCGATGGTGCTGTCCATCGGCTCGACAATGGCCACAAGACGGTGCAGGCCAATGACGGGCTGCTTGCCGCCTTCCATGACGCGGCCAACGACCGGCTGATCACCGGCGGCGAGGACGGCAAGGTTTTTGCCGTGAAAGCCGGCGGCGAGACCCAGGAGGTGGCGAACGCGGGAAAAAAATGGATCACCAGCGTTGCCGCCGGGCCGCAAGGAGCCATCGCCTATGCCACGGGCAAGACCGCCTTCGTGCGCTTCGCCGATGGCAAGACCCGGGAATTTGCCCATCCGCGCTCGGTCGAGGGGCTGGCCTTCTCGCCCAAGGGCATGCGCTTCGGCGTCGCCCGCTACAATGGCGCGACGCTGCATTTCCCCGCCGCCGAGGGCAAGCCGGTGGAACTGGAATGGGCGGGCGCGCACACCGGCATCACCTTCTCGCCGGACGGCGCCTTTCTGGTCACCACCATGCAGGAAAACGCCCTGCATGGCTGGAAGCTGGCCGACGGCAAGCACATGCGCATGAGCGGCTATCCCGGCAAGGTCAAGAGCCTGTCATGGAGCGTGAAAGGCAAGTGGCTGGCCAGTTCCGGCGCGCCGGCGGCGATCGTCTGGCCGTTTTCGGGCAAGGACGGCCCGATGGGTAAGGCGCCGCTGGAGCTCGGCACGCGCGGCAATGCCATGGTGACGGCGGTCGCCTGCCATCCGAGCCAGGACGTCGTCGCAGTCGGTTACGACGACGGCATGGTAATGGCCGTGCGCTTTTCCGACGCCAAGGAAGTGCTTTTGCGGCGACCGGGCAAGGGCGCCATCACCACGATGATGTGGGACAGGGAAGAACGCCGCGTCGCCTTCGGCAGCGCCGCCGGCGACTGTGGCGTCATCGACATCACGGCCTAGCCGGGATGGCCGATCACTCGGCCCCGCAGGAGACCTTGCCGGTCAGATCGACGGGCTTGCCGTCGCTTTCCTTGTCGGCCGTGCCGTCATACACCGCGAGCTTGTAGCCTCCATCATAGACGCCCTCGTCGCTGGCCCTGGTCAGGATCGTCAATTCGACCGAACTGTAGACCTTGGCGACCTCCTGCTCGTGGTAGATGTTCAGCCGCAGTTCCTTGTCGTCGAGCCAATACTGGGTGAGGTTCGCATCCTCTAACACCGTCTTGCGCAATGGATCACCCGTGGGCCTTGCCTTGATTTCGAGGTCGCCGCGGAAATTGAAAGTCGGGCCGCCCATGCCCGTGGTGACGCCGGCATCAACCTGGAATTTGACCTGTGGATCATCGACGGTGCACCAGATACCGCCGGTCGCGAACGCCGTACCGGCCGACAGGAAGAGCATCGTCACGCAGATGATCGTCCGCATTCTTTCCCCGCTCCTCGTTGCCGACAGCATTGGCGCCGACTTCGCAAGCGGGGTCAAGCGCCGCCGCTGGCGGCTGCGCCAATGCAGAACGGACGCACGGCCAATTGCCGTTGCGGAGGTGGATTGGGTAAGTAGGAATGAGCCAGAGGGATTTTCATGCACGGCAGCGACAGTTCAAAGACCATCGGCGGGATCAGCCGCGACCGCATCGCGCAATTGCGCGAGACGGAAGGGGCAGCCTTTCGCGAGGCGCGGCCGAGATCACAAACCAAGGTCGGCAACGGCCTGCCCGGCTTCTTCGGCGGCGTGCCGATGCACTGGATGAACGATTGGCCGACACCGTTTCCGATCCTGGTCGACAGCGCCCGAGGCGCCACGATCACCGACATGGACGGCAACAAGCTCGACGATTTCTGCCTCGGCGACACCGGTTCGATGTTTGGCCACTCGCCTCCGCCGGTGGCGCGCGCCATTCGCCGCCAGGCCGGGCGCGGCCTGACCTATATGCTGCCTTCCGAGGATGCGCTGGCCATCGGGCCGCTGCTGCAGCAGCGCTTCGGCCTGCCGTTCTGGCAGGTCGCGACCACGGCGACCGACGCCAATCGCTTTGCGCTGCGCGTCGCCCGCGCCGTCACCTCCAGGGAGAAGATCCTGGTCTTCAACGGCTGCTATCACGGCTCGGTGGACGAGACGATGGTGCGGCTGATCGACGGCAAGCCCGTCAACCGGCCGGGACTGGCGGGCGAATTCCGCGACCTGACCCGCACGGCCAAGGTCATCGAATTCAACGATGTCGCCGCTCTCGAGGCCGCATTGAAGGACAGGGACGTTGCCTGCGTCATCGCCGAGCCGGTGCTGACCAATTCCTGCATGGTACTTGCCGACCCTGGCTACCATGATGCGCTGCGAAAATTGACGCGTGAAGCCGGCACCCTGCTCTTGATCGACGAGACGCATACGATCTCGACCGGTCCCGGTGGTTACACAAGTAAATACGGGCTGGAGCCCGACTTGTTCGTGCTGGGCAAGCCGATTGCCGGCGGCGTTCCGGCGAGCGTCTGGGGCATGAGCGAGGAGGTCGCCTCGCACTATGCCGACTATAACAGAACGAAAGAGCCGGGATATTCCGGCATGGGCACGACGCTGTCGGCCAACCCGCTGCAGTTCGCCGCCATGCGCGCCACGCTCGAGGAGGTGATGACGCAAGAGAATTACGACCACATGGATCATTTGGCGCGGCGGCTCGATGCCGGGCTGAACGGCGTGATCGATCGTTACAATCTGCCCTGGCATGTCTCCCGCGTCGGGGCACGCGTCGAGTTCATCTGCGCGCCCGGCCCGCTGCGCAACGGTGCCGAGGCGGACGTTGCGCATGCGCCGGAACTGGAGGCTGCCATCCATGTCGCGCTGGTCAATCGCGGCGTGCTGATCGCACCGTTCCACAACATGATGCTGATCTCGCCGGCAACGTCAGGCACCCAGGTCAACCGGCTGATCGCCGCGTTCGGCGCGGTTGCGGCAAAGCTTGCGGCGTGAGACAAGCGCCCAAGCCAAACTTGAGTGCGATCATGACCTCACCTTCGGGCTCGACGCCCACCGAGGCGCAAGCCTTCCTCGACGCCCATCCCGAGATCGAGGCCTTCGATATCGTGCTGACCGACGCCAATGGTGTGGGGCGCGGCAAGATCGTGCGCAAGCATGAGCTGAAAAGCATTTTCGAGGGCGGCCGGCATATGCCGATCTCCATTCTCGGCCTCGACATCACCGGCGAGGATGTGCACGAAACCGGGCTGATCTGGGACAGCGGCGACGGCGATCTGAGGGCCTGGCCGATTCCGGGCACGCTGGTGCCGCTTTACGGCACGAAGCCACCGCGCGGCCAACTGCTGATGGCGATGTATCATCTCGACGGCCAGCCAATGTCGTCGGATCCGCGGCTGGCGCTTGCCCGGCAGGTCGGCATATTGGCGGCCAAGGGACTCTATCCCGCCGGTGCCTTCGAGCTCGAGTTTTTTCTGCTGGCCAATGAGCGCGACGCCGACGGCAAGGTGCAGCCGGCGCGCGCGGTGCTCGATGGCCGCGTCTCGGGCAAGACCGAAGTTTATTCAGTCGACCATCTGCACGGTATGGAGCCGTTGTTCTCCGACATCTACGCCGCCGCCAAGGCGCAAGGCATTCCGGCCGAGACGGTGATTTCCGAATATGCGCCCGGCCAGTACGAACTGACGCTGAATTACCGCAAGGACGTGATACGGGCAGCCGACGACCTGGTCATGCTGAAGCGGCTGGTGCGGGCGCAGGCGCGCCGCCATGGTGTTACCGCCTGCTTCATGGCCAAGCCGATCGAGAAATATGCCGGCTCCGGTATGCATTTCCATGTCTCGCTGCAGGACAAGGGCGGCCGAAACGTCTTTGCGGAAGCCGCCGGCGAGAGCTGGTCGCTGCCGCTGCTGCGTGGCCTCGGCGGGCTGATCCAGACCATGGCGGAATCAATGCTGGTGTTTGCGCCGCATGCCAATTCCTGGCGGCGCTTCGTCTCGCAATCCTATGCGCCGGTGGCGCCGAGCTGGGGCGTCAACAACCGCTCGGTGGCGTTGCGCGTGCCAGCCGGCGATGCGAAGAACCGGCGCATCGAGCATCGTCCATCAGGCGTCGACGCCAATCCGTATCTGATTGCCGCGACGGTGCTTGCCGGCATCGTCAAAGGCCTCGACGAAGGGCTTGATCCCGGCCCCGAAACGACCGGCAATGGCTATGAAGCTGCCGTCACCCGCACGACGATGCCGGCCGATTGGCGGGCCGCCATCGAAGCGGCCAAGGCGTCCAGCTTCCTGAAGGGCGCGCTCGGCGAGGACCTGCACCGCACCTTTGTGGCGATCAAGCAGTCCGAGTACCTGCGCGTGGCGCGCACAGTGAGCGAGCTGGACTATCATCTCTATCTGCACGAAGTCTGATGCGGGAGACCGGCGGCGATCACTTTTTCGCCGGCATCATCAAATGAGATGGCGCATTGGCCTACTAGAACATATCATGAACAAATGAGCGCACTCCCTGTTCGTGAGAAACTGGCAATCCTGTCCGACGCCGCCAAATACGACGCCTCCTGCGCCTCATCGGGCGCGGCGAAAAAGGACTCTTTGAAATCCGGCGGCATCGGCTCCACCGAAGGCATGGGCATCTGCCATTCCTACGCGCCGGACGGCCGCTGCATCTCGCTGTTGAAAATCCTGCTGACCAATTTCTGCATCTACGACTGCAGCTATTGCATCAACCGCTCGTCCTCGAATGTCCGGCGCGCCCGCTTCGGCATCGACGAGGTGGTGAAGCTGACCATGGATTTCTACCGGCGCAATTATATCGAAGGGCTTTTCCTGTCCTCGGGCGTCATCCGTTCGCCTGACGAGACCATGGGCGAGATGGTCGAGGTGGCGCGGCGGCTGCGGCTGGATGAAAAATTCTCCGGCTATATCCATCTCAAAACCATCCCCGAGAGTTCGGCGGAACTGATCGAAAAAGCCGGGCTCTATGCCGACCGCCTGTCGATCAATGTCGAATTGCCCACCGACGAGGGCGTGAAGAAGCTGGCGCCGGAAAAGAGGCCGGAGACAATCCGGCTTTCCATGGCCAATTTGCGTCGGAAGATGGAGGAAAAAGCCGAGCCGACATTGCGGACCAAAAAGCGCGAACGCTTCGCCCCGGGTGGCCAGTCGACGCAGATGATCATTGGCGCGGACAAGACCTCCGACGACGGCATCCTGCACGCCAGCGCCCGGCTTTATGGCAGCTACCATTTGCGGCGCGTCTATTATTCGGCCTTCAGTCCTATCCCCGATTCCTCGTCATCGCTGCCGCTGCGGAAGCCGCCGCTGATGCGCGAACACCGGCTCTACCAAGCCGACTGGCTGATGCGCTTCTACGGATTTTCGCAGCCTGAAATCCTGGCCGGCAGCAGCGATGGCATGCTCGATCTCGCCATCGATCCGAAACTTGCCTGGGCGCTGCGCAACCGGGGACGGTTCCCCGTCGACGTCAACCGCGCCGACCGCGAAGCGCTGCTGCGCGTGCCTGGCCTGGGAACTAAGGTTGTCGCGAAAATCCTCGAAACCCGCCGCTACCGGCGACTGCGGCTCGAGGATGTCGGCCGGCTCTGCCATTCGATCGCCAAGCTCAGGCCCTTCATCATCGCCGAAGGCTGGTCGCCAGGCGCGCTCACAGACAAGCCCGGACTGCGCGGCAAGATCGTGCAATCCTGCGAACAACTGGCGCTGTTTTGACGATGCGGCCGGCCGAGCTCGACCTCACCCGCCACACCGTTTGGCTTGAAAGCCAGACCGATTTCACAGGCTGGCGCGACGCGGCTCGGCGGCTGGCGTTGAATGAGGTCAGACCCGAGGACATCAGCTGGCATGTCGTAGCCGGTCTCGACCGGCCGCCAAGCGACTTGCCTGACGTGCCGCAGGGCGCTGAGCTCATTGTGCCACGCGATTTCATCGGCCAAGCCGAGACCGCCTTCTGCCATTCCGATCCCGGACGTTTCGCCTTTCTCTACAGGCTGCTGCGGCGGCTGCGCACCGAGCCCAAATTGCTGGCGATCGCATCGGATCCCTACACCAAACGGCTTGAAGCCATGGAAAAATCGGTGCGGCGCGACAGCCACAAGATGCACGCCTTCGTCCGCTTCCGGAAGATCGGCGACGGCGAGGATGAACGCTATGTCGCCTGGTTCGAACCCGACCATTTCATCGTCGAGCGCAATGCGGATTTCTTCGTCAGGCGTTTTACCGGCATGCGCTGGACGATCCTGACGCCTTACGCGTCCGCCGATTGGGATGGCGAGAGGCTGGCGATCGGGCCGGGCGCGGCCAAGGGCGATGCGCCAGACAAGGACGATACCGAGACGCTGTGGAGGACTTATTTCGAGAACATCTTCAATCCGGCACGCCTCAAGGTGAAGGCCATGCAAAAGGAGATGCCGAAGAAATATTGGCGGAACCTTCCCGAGGCCTCGCTCATTCCTGACTTGATCGCAGGAGCGGACGAGGCCGCCAGGGATATGATTGCGAAGATGCCGACAACGCCCGCGCCGCACCACGCCAAGGTGCAGGCGAGGCACTGGCCTAAGCATGAGCCTACCGAAGCGCCTGAGGACGATGCCGCGCACACGGTTTCCGAATTGCGCGAGGCCGCCAAGGGATGCCGCCGCTGTCCGCTTTGGCGCGATGCGACGCAGACCGTATTCGGCGAAGGGCCTGACAACGCCAAGGTGATTTTCGTCGGCGAACAGCCGGGCGACCAGGAAGACCTCGCCGGCCAGCCGTTCGTCGGCCCGGCGGGCAAGGTTTTCGATGCCATATTGGACGATGCCGGGGTCGACCGGCTGAAGGTCTACGTCACCAACGCGGTCAAGCACTTCAAATTCGAACCGCGCGGAAAACGCCGCATCCACTCCAAGCCGAATGTCGGCGAGGTTCAAGCCTGCCGCTGGTGGCTAGACCACGAGTTTGACCTGATCAAGCCGAATCTCGCCGTGGCGCTCGGTGCCACGGCGGCGCTATCCCTGCTTGGCAAGGCGGTCCCGGTGACCAAGATGCGGGGCCAGGTGATCGAACGCGTGGATGGTTTGCGTGTCTTCCTCACCATCCATCCGTCCTTCATCCTGCGCATTCGGGATCACGCCGACAAAGAAGCCGAACGCGAGCGGTTTTTGCAGGATATGAAGCAGGTGAAGAAGCTGATGGCAGCTTGATCTGCCGGTTTAGCGAACGAGAATTGCCCTGAGATCGTTCACGTTCGTGCCGGTCGGGCCGGGCACGAAGAGATCGCCAACGGCATTGAAGGCCGTCCAGGCATTGTTTCCGGCCAGCATCGCCTTGGCATCCACACCCGCCGCGCGCATGCGCGAAACGGTCGAGCCGTCGGCGAAGGCGCCGGCATTGTCTTCCGAGCCGTCGATGCCGTCGGTATCTGCGGCAAGAGCGTGAATGCCTTGCATGCCGTTGATGCCGATGGCGAAGGCAAGCAGGAATTCCGAGTTGCGGCCACCCTTGCCTTTGGCCCGCAACGTCACGGTGGTCTCCCCGCCCGACAGGATCAGAACCGGCTTTTGGAAGGGCCGGTTGCGCGTTGCCACTTCGCGGGCGATTGCCGCGTGGACGCCGCCGACCTCGCGTGCTTCGCCTTCGATGGCATCGGAGAGGATGACGGCTTCGATGCCTTGCCGCCTCGCTTCCACCGCTGCCGCTTCCAGCGACACGCCGGCCGATGCGATCAGATGCACCTCGTTGCGCGCAAAGCGCTGATCGCCGGGATCTGGTGCGTCGGCCGCCGGCGACTGGAGATGCGCCATCACCGCGTCCGGTAGTTTCATGCCATAGGCTGATATCGAAGCCAGGGCATTCTCACGGCTGCCGACATCGGGAACGGTTGGGCCGGACGCGACAAGGGCCGGATTGTCGCCGGGGATGTCGGAAACCACCAGCGACACCACCTTGGCCGGCCAGGCCGCGGCAGCCAGCCGGCCGCCTTTGATGGTGGAGAGGTGTTTGCGGATGGTATTCATCGCCGCGATCGGCGCGCCGGAGGCAAGCAGCGCCTCGTTGACGGCGATCTCGTCGGCCAGCGTCAGGCCGGCGGCCGGAGACGGCAGCAGCGCCGAACCGCCGCCGGAAATCAGCGCCACGACCAGATCGTCCGCTGTCAGCCCTCGCACCTTCTCCAGCAGGCGCCGCGAGGCCTCGAGCCCGGCGGCGTCCGGCACCGGGTGTGCGGCCTCGATAATCTCGATGCGTTCGCATTTGGCGCCATAGCCGTAGCGGGTGACGACCAGGCCCTCGATCGTCCCCTCCCAGACCTTCTCGAAGGCCGCCGCCATCTGCGCCGAGCCCTTGCCGGCACCGATGACGATGGTGCGGCCCTTCGGCTTTGCCGGCAAATGATCGCGAATGGTCTTTTCCGGATCGGCGGCCGAGACGGCGGCGTCGAAGATGGAGATGAGGAAGGATTTGGGATCGAGCACGGTCATCTTTGGCTGCCATCGGCGATTTGCGAATAGCCGCAAGGCTGGCCCCGCCCCTCATCCGCCTGCCGGCACCTTCTCCCCGTATAGTGACGGGGAGAAGGGAAGCGCTCCAGCGTTGGTACGCCCCTCTCCCCGTCTCTATACGGGGAGAGGGTGAGGGTGAGGGGCAGCGCTGACGTCACGATTTTTCTTCCGGCGGCAGAGCAAGCTTGCCTGCATCGATGCCCAGATGATCGCACAGCGCATCGACCACCACGCCATGATCCTGGCGCTCAGGCAGGCCAGAGACCGCGATCACGCCGATAACACCGACGCCCTTGACCGCAACCGGAAAGCCGCCGCCGGCCAACACATAGTCAGCAATATCGAGCCCCTCGCCGATCTTGAAGGTGCGGTCGGGGCGCTGCTGCTCCAGCACCAGCCGGTAAGTGCTTCTGAGATAGCGCTTCACGACATTGATTTTGCGCCGTGCCCAGTCGGGATTGGAAGCGTTCGAGCCCGGCATCGCGGCATAGAACAGCGGCCGGTCGAAGGTCCTGATGTCGACGATGATGGGCAAGTCTTCCCGGAGCGCCCGGTCGCGGATGGCCGAACCGATCTCGAAGGCGACAGCCTCGTCGAAGGCCGTGAAGACAAGCGTCTCTTCCTGTCTCTTGATCAGAGCGATGTCGTCAGCAACGGCCATGTCGTTCCCCTGTCAACTTCGCCGCACGCTTTGACCGATGGCTGCCGCCGGGTCAAGCGGGGAACACGCCGCAGCGCTAAATTGCGATGTCGCTCTTGGCAGGCCGCCCCGCGACATAGACCTCGCGCACCGCGCGGTCGTCTCCCAGCGTCTGCAGCAGGAACAGTTCCTGCGCCAGCGTCTCGACCGTTTCCATCCTGAGCCGCATCGCCGGCGTCGCCCTGGCATCGAGCACGACGATATCGGCGTCGGTGCCATCCTCCAGCGTGCCGATCCTGTCCGCCACCGACAGCGCCTCGGCGTTGCCACGCGTGATCTGCCAGAATGACTGGAACGGGTTGAGCTTCTCACCATTGAGCGCGATCACCTTGTAGCCCTCGTCCATGGTACGCAGCATCGAATAGTTGGTGCCGCCGCCGACATCGGTGGCGGTCGCGATGCGCAATGGCTTGTCGCGGCAGCGAAAGCGCTGATAGTCGAACAGGCCGGAGCCGAGGAACAGGTTGGAGGTTGGGCAGAATACCGCCACCGAACCGCTGTCCGACAGCGCGTCCGCCTCACGCTCCGACAAATGAATGCAATGACCGAACAGGCTCTTTTTGCCAAGCAGCCCGTAATGTTCGTACACATCGGTGTAGTCGCGCGACCAGGGGTAGAGCTGTTGCGTGAAGGCGATCTCGGCGTGGTTTTCCGACAGATGCGTCTGCATGTGCAGGTCGGGATGTTCGCGGCACAGCGCGCCGGCCATCTCCATCTGCTCCGGTGAGGAGGTGATGGCAAAGCGTGGCGTGATGGCATAAAGCTGGCGGCCCTTGCCGTGCCACTCGGCGATCAGCGCCTTGGTGTCGTCATAGCCGGATTGCGGCGTGTCGAGTACGCCTTCGGGCGCATTGCGGTCCATCATCACCTTGCCGGCGATGTTGAGCATGTCGCGCGCGTGCGACTCGGCGAAGAAGGCTTCCGCCGACGCCCTATGCACCGAACAGTAAGCGGCGACCGTCGTCGTGCCATGGCGCACCGTCTCATCAAGGAACAGGCGCGCGATGCGGCGGCCATGCTGCGCGTTGGCGAATTTTGTTTCCTCTGGAAAGGTGTAGGTGTTCAGCCAGTCGAGCAGTTCGGCGCCATAGGAAGCGATGATCTGCATCTGCGGGAAATGCACATGGGCATCGATGAAGCCCGGCAGCAACAGATGCGGCCGGTGATCGATCTTTTTTGTCCCCTCGCCCGCCTGTTTCTCGACATCGGCGTAGGCGCCCGATGCAACGATCCTGCCGTCGCTTATCAGCAGGCCGCCATCTTCTTCGTAGCGCCAGGCGGAGTGGTCGTCGATGGCTTGCGGCCAGCGCACGAAGGACAGCGTGCGGCCGCGCAGAAGTGTCGAGGTCATGCTTATTTCCCCGCGCCTTCGAACCAGGCGACCAGCAGCGCCCGCTCCTTGTCGGTGATCTCTGTGACATTGGCGGGCGGCATGGCGTGGCTGCGGCCTGCCTGCAGGTAAATCTCGCGGGCATGATCGGCAATGCCCGCGTCCGTATCCAGCATCACCCCCTTGGGCGCGTGGTAGATGCCCTCGTAGACCGGCTCCGCGGCATGGCACATCGAGCAGCGGCCAAGCACGGTGTCGCGCACCGCCGGGAAATGCGCCGAAGCGATATAGACTTGCGCCGAGGCGGAAACCTTGGGTTCACCGGTCAGCACCTTCGGCACGGTCGACAGCCAGATGATGATGAGGAACAGGACAAGGGCGCCCAGCCAGGTCCAGTGCGGGTTGCCGGCACGTTTGTGCACGCTGTTGAAATAGTGGCGGATCAAGACACCGATGATGAACACCAGCGAGGCGATGACCCAGTTGAACTGCGTCCCGAACGCCAGCGGATAGTGGTTCGACAGCATCAGGAACAGCACGGGCAGCGTCAGATAGTTGTTATGGAGCGAACGCTGCTTGGCGATCTTGCCGTACTTCGGATCCGGCTTGCGTCCTGCGATGAGGTCGGCGACGACGATCTTCTGGTTCGGAATGATGACCATGAAGACATTGGCCGACATGATCGTCGCGGTGATGGCGCCAAGATGCAGGAAGGCGGCGCGGCCGGTGAACAGATGCGTCAGTCCCCAGGCGATGAACACCAGCACGCAATAGAGAACCAGCATCAGGCCGGTGTCGCTTTTGCCGAGCGGCGAGCGGCACAGGAGATCATAGACCACCCAGCCGACGCCGATCGTCGCCATCGACAGCAGGATGCCTATTGGCACCGACATCGGCAGCACATTGGGATCGATCAGGAACAGGTCCGCTCCGGCGTAATAAACCACGCACAGCATGGCGAAACCGGACAGCCAGGTGGCGTAGGATTCCCACTTGAACCAGGTCAGATGCTCGGGCATCTCGGCCGGCGCCACCAGATATTTATGGATGTGGTAGAAGCCACCGCCATGCACCTGCCATTCCTCGCCGAAGGCGCCGACGGGCATGCCTGGTCGCTGGCGCAGGCCCAGATCGAGCGCGACGAAATAGAAGGACGAGCCGATCCAGGCGATGCCGGTGACGACGTGCAGCCAGCGCACGGCGAAGCTCAGCCAGTCCCAGAAAATCGCGAAATCCATCATTGAAGTCGTCCCTGCCGATGACGCGACTTTACGGTGTGGCGCGTAAACGGAAAGAGGCGAGGTGTGCGATGACTTTCAAAAAAAATTGGAAAATACTAGGTTGATCCCTGCAAACCGGCGAAGGTGCTCCGCATGGCCTATCTCGACAACATCGCCGTCTTCGTCCGCGTCGTCGAGCTCGGCAATCTGTCGGCGGCCGGGCGCGACATGCGCATTTCGCCGGCGGTCGCCTCGAACCGTATCAAGGAACTGGAGAAGCATCTCGGCGTCCGGCTGTTCAACCGCACGACACGGCAGTTGATGCCGACCGAGCACGGCACCGTGTTCTACTCGGGCGCGAAGCAGGTTCTGGAGGCGATCACTGAAGCGGAGGCGGCCGTCTCGGCACTGTCCGGCCAGCCGCGCGGCACCATCAAGGTGACGGCGCCGCTTGGGCTCGGCCGGCGGCTGGTGGCCTCGGGCATTCCCGATTTTCACGACAAATACCCTGATATCGAGGTGCGGCTCAGGCTCTCGGACCACAATGTCGACATCATGAAAGAGGGCATCGATGTCGCCTTCCGGCTCGGCATCATCGAGGACTCCAGCCTTCGGATGCGCGGCATCATGGAATGCGAACGTGTGTTGGTCGCCGCACCCAAATATCTTGAGGCACGCGGCGAGCCCATGGATCCGCAGGAATTGATCGGCAGGAGACATGACTGCCTGATGCTGCGCTATTCCGGCGCACGCGAATATGTCTGGACCTTGCAAACGCCGGCCGGCCAGCAAAAATTCGAAGTGCACGGGCCCTACGACACCGATGACGGCGACGTGCTGACCGGTTGGGCTCTGTCGGGACGCGGTATCATCAACAAGCCGCGCTTCGAGGTCGAGCCGTTCATCCGCGACCGGCGGCTGAAGGTCATTCTCGCCAGCACCCCGCCTACGCCGGTGCAATTCGCCGCCGTATATCCGCACAAGAAGCTGCAGGATCCCAAGGTGCGCCTGCTGCTCGACTTCATGGCGGAGCGCTGCCAGCGGCTGATCAAGGACATCCTGGCCGGGCGGTAGAACAGGCCGGCAAGTGACCGCCGGCTGCTTCCATTCGCCGGGCTTGTCCTGCTGCAGGACGAACTTAGTTTCGTCCTGCGCGGTTTTGACCGGGCAATCCGCACCTTGGTCGAGGTACGAGCAAAGCCGATGGGTCATCGTTGCCGATTCCGAGGCGCCTCGACCTCGCGCATCAGCCTATAATCTGGCGCGTCGCTTCGCGTCCCCTCAACGTCATCAGCCACGGCCGTGCCGGCTGGAACGCATCGCTGACCCTACCCGCGCGAGGCCACCAACTTCAGCAGGCCCGAAGGATTTTCGGACACGGTTTTCGACGCTGCGCGGAGGAATTCACAGGCATCGTGCAGGGCCTGTGGCAGGACGCGGATGCTCTACTGTTCGACAAGAGCGGCGGTCACGCTGCCTGAACATCTCGGCTTGAAACGGCCGGCTTAGCGGCGGCGCAAGTCTAACTCGCCATCACCCTGTCATGGGGACGGTCGGAACTTGAGGCCGCCCCGTGCACGACTAGAGCCGTCATGATCTCGGCGGCCGCCAGTGCGGCGATCACCTGCGGGCGCTTGTCCTTGACGGCGTCGCCACCGATCGGCGAGACGAGCCGGCCAAATTCAGCCTCCGTGCCGTCCGCCGATTTCAGGAACCAGTTTCTGAATGTCGCCTTCTTGGTCTTCGAACCGATCATGCCGACATAGGCAGCGTCGCCGCGTCTCAGCGCCTCTGCGACGATCAGGAAATCGAGCGCGTGGTCATGGGTGAGGATGGCGAAGGCGGTGCCGGCCGGGGCGGCGCGAACCTCGGCTTCCGGCATCGGCGTCAGCCGCGTCTCGACGGTTTCCGGCATGCCTTCCAGCGCCTCGGCCCGCGTCTCGATGACGACACCGTGCACGGGAAGAAGCGCTACCGTAGACGCGAGCGCCTGGCCGACATGGCCGCCGCCGAAGATGTAGACGTGCGGCAGATGGGCTTCCTCGGCTTCCGCCGCCGCAACCAGTTCGGCGGCCAGCGCTGCATCGACCAGCCGGATCAGCACCTCGACGCGCCCGCCACAGCACTGGCCGATCTCCGGCCCAAGCGGCACATCGAGCGTGGCGCAGATTTCGTCGACTTCGATGCGGGTTCCCCTCCCCCTCGAGGGGAGGGTGGCGGCGAAGCCGCCGGGTGGGGTCGTTGCGGCAGTGCTCGACCCCCTTGCGGTGCCTCCTGCGAGGACCCCCTCTGGCCGCTTCGCGGCCATCTCCCCCTCGAGGGGGGAGATGAGCATCTGCCTGGCTCTGTCGATCGCCATGTATTCGAGCTGACCACCGCCGATCGTGCCAAAGATCGCCGCAGGCGAAACAAGCATGAAAGCGCCCTTCTCACGCGGCGTCGAGCCCTTGGTACCGGCCACTTCGACCAGGGCAAGTCGCGCGGCGCTGCCGAGAAAGGTTTTCAAGCTTTGCACGTTCGAGTTCATGGTTCACGGTTCCCGAATGCAAAATATAGGCTTTTTCGGCTGGGATTGCACGTTTGCCGGCCTTCAGGCGCCAGCCTTGACCTCTTTCTTCAACCGCTCGATCGCCATCAGCACGCGTTCGGGGGTCGCCGGCGCGTCGAGGCGCGGGCAGATCTTGTGGTCGGCGACGCTGGCCACGGCATCCGACAGCGCATGCAGCACTGCCATGCCATGCGGCAGCGGTGGCTCGCCGACCGCCTTGGAGCGATGGATGGTCGGCTCATAGGCCTGCGACCAGTCGGTCAGCGCGACGTTGAAGATCTTCGGCCGGTCCGAGGCCAGCGGGATCTTGTAAGTCGAGGGCGCATGGGTGCGCAGCCGGCCCTTGTCGTCCCACCACAGTTCCTCGGTGGTCAGCCAGCCCATGCCCTGGATGAAGCCGCCCTCGACCTGGCCGAGGTCGATGGCCCGATTCAGCGAACGGCCACAGTCGTGCAGGATATCGGCGCGCTCGACGACATACTCGCCGGTCAGCGTGTCGACCGACACTTCGGCGCAGGCCGCGCCATAGGCATAGTAGTAGAAGGCGTGGCCCTGGCCCTTGCCGCGGTCCCAGTGAATCTTCGGCGTCTTGTAGAAGCCGGCGGCCGAGAGCTGCACACGCGCGATGTAGGCCTGCTTGACCAAATCGTTGAAGCTGACTTCCTGGTTGCCGACGCGCACCCGGTTGGGCAGGAACACCACCTGGTCGACAGGTATCTGATATCTCTCGGCGGCGAAGTCGGTCAGCCGCTGGCGGATCTGGCGCGCCGCGTTCTGCGCCGCCATGCCGTTGAGGTCGGCGCCCGAGGACGCCGCCGTCGGCGCGGTGTTGGGCACCTTGGCGGTTGTGGTGGCGGTGATCTTCACGCGGTCGAGGTCGATCTGGAACTCCTCGGCCACGACCTGCGCCACCTTGAGGTGCAGGCCCTGCCCCATTTCGGTGCCGCCATGGTTCATGTGCACCGAACCATCGGCATAGACATGGACCAGCGCCCCGGCCTGGTTGGACTCGGTCTTGGTGAAGGAGATGCCAAACTTGACCGGCGTCAGCGCCAGGCCGCGCTTGACGAAGCGGCTGTTGGCGTTGAACGCGGAAATCTCGCGGCGGCGGCGCGCATAGCTGGCGCTCTCTTCCAGTTCCGCCACGATGCGCTGGATGATGCAGTCCTCGACCTTCTGGTGATAGGGCGTGACGCAGCGCGCGCCGATCGCCTCCATCGAGTCATAGAAATTCAGCTTGCGGATTTCGAGCGAATCCTTGCCGACCGCGAAGGCGACCTCGTCGATGACCCGCTCGGCGCCGATCATGCCTTGCGGGCCGCCGAAGCCGCGGAAGGCGGTGTTGGAGACGGTGTTGGTGTAGAGCGGCGCCGACTTGGCCAACACCGCGGGATAGAAATACGCGTTGTCGCAGTGGAACAGCGCGCGGTCGCCGACCGGGCCGGACAGGTCGGCGGAAAAGCCGCAGCGCAAGGCATAGGTGAAATCGACGCCGAGGATGTTGCCCTCGTCGTCGAAGCCGACCTCGTAGTCGATGGCGAAATCGTGCCGCTTGCCGGTGGCGGTCATGTCCTCGTCGCGGTCGAGCCGGACCTTGACCGCCCGCTTCAGCTTCTTGGCGGCGATGGCGGCGATCGCGGCGCACTGGTTGGCCTGCGTTTCCTTGCCGCCGAAGCCGCCGCCCATGCGGCGCACCTCCACCGTCACCGCGTTGCTCGGCACGCCGAGCGTGTGGGCGACCAGATGCTGCGTCTCGCTCGGCCCTTGCGTCGAACAGTAGACGGTCACCTCGTCGTCCTCGCCGGGGATGGCGAGCGACACCTGGCCTTCGAGATAGAAATGGTCCTGGCCGCCAAGCCACATGCGGTTCTTGATGCGGCGGGGGGCTGCCTGGATTGCGGCGGCCGCATCGCCACGCTTCAGGATCAGCGGCGTCGTGACCTGCTTGTCCCTGGTCGGATCAAGGTCCCATATGTCGATGAGGGCAGGGAGCTCGTCATACTCGATCCCAGCCAGGCGCACGGCGCGACGCGCCGCCTCGCGCGTCTCGGCAATGACCGCGAAGATCGGTTGCCCGAAGAACTGCACCTTGCCTTCCGCCAGCACCGGATCGTCATGCATGTTGCTGGGCGAGACATCGTTCTCGCCCGGCACGTCGGCATAGGTCAGCACGTCGACGACGCCAGGGGCCGCGCGCACCGCCGAGAGATCGACGCTCTTCAGAACGCCATGGGCCACCTTGGACAGGCCAAGACCGACATGCAGCGTGCCGGCCGGCTCCGGCATGTCGTCGATATAGACGGCGCCGCCGCTGACATGCTTGTGGGCGGAATCGTGCCGCTGGTCGGTGGCGACGCCGCCGACGATCTTCTCGGCCTTGAGGTTTGATGGTGCGTGCTTGTTCATCAGGCCGCCTCGCTGCGTGATACCTGGAACGGCGCCTTGGTGCCGGTGGTTTCCACGTAAAAGCGCAACAGAAGGTTCTTCGCCGCCAAAGCTCGGTATTCGGCGGTTGCGCGCATATCGGTCAGCGGGGTGAAATCGCTGGCATAGCAGGCCATAGCCGCTTCCACCGTCACTTCGGTCCAGGCCTTGCCGAGCAGCGCCTTTTCGACAGAGGATGCCCGCTTCGGCGTTGCCGCCATGCCGCCATAGGCGATGCGGATATCGGCTACCGTGCCGTCCTTGGCCAAGGCCAGATAAAAGGCGCCAAGGGTCGCGCTGATGTCCTCGTCGCGGCGTTTGGTGACCTTGTAGACGGCGAACTTTGTCCCCTTTACCGGCACCGGCACATGCACGGCCTCGACGAACTCGCCTGGCTGGCGGTCCTGCTTGCCATAGGCGATGAAGAAATCCTGCAACGGGATCGTGCGCCGTGTCTTGCCCCTGCGCAATGTCAGCCGTGCACCGAGCGCGATGAACGGTGGCGGCGTGTCACCTATCGGCGAGCCGTTGGCGACGTTGCCACCGATCGTGCCCATGTTGCGGACCTGTTCGCCGCCGATGCGGTCGAACAACGGCCCCAATGCCGGGATGCGTTTCGACAGCGTCGAAAAGGCTTCGGTGTAGGTGACGCCGGCGCCAATCGATATGACACCATTGTCTTCCGTGACGGTGCAAAGCCCCGGCAGATTGCCGATGAAGATCGCCGGCGAGATGTCGCGCATCTGCTTGGTCACCCACAGACCAACGTCGGTCGAACCGGCTACGACGGTGGCGGTCGGCTCTTTTTCGAAAACAGCCGCGAAATCGTCGGCATCGGCCGGCACAACCAGCCGCGTCCGGCCGGCGCCGATCTCGACCCTGGCGCCATCGTGCAACGCCTGCAGCCGTGTGGTGACGTCCCGGCGCTCCGCCGCCAAGGGGTCCTTCGCCACCTTGCCGTAGCTCGATATGGCGTGCGCGGCGCGCATGATCGCCTCATAGCCGGTGCAGCGGCAGAGATTGCCTTGCAAAGCTTTTTCGATGGCGGCGTCCGAAGGGTCCGGTGACTTCATCCACAAGCCGTAGAGCGACATGACGAAACCCGGCGTGCAGAAGCCGCATTGCGAGCCATGTAAATCAACCATAGCCTGCTGGACCGGATGCAACTGGCCAGCTTCGCCGCGCAGGTGCTCGACCGTCACGACATGGGTGCCGTCGAGCGAGCCCAGAAAGCGAATGCAGGCATTGACGCTTTCATAGACCAGTCCGGTGGCCGAAAGTCTGCCGATCAGCACCGTGCAGGCGCCGCAATCGCCCTCGGCGCAGCCTTCCTTGGTGCCGCGTAGCGAACGGTCGAGCCGCAGCCAGTCGAGCAGGGTCGCGTCAGGCGCCACGGATGACAGCGCGACATCCCTGCCATTCAGAATGAAGCGGATTTCGCTGCGGATATTGACCTTGGCCATGCCTCAGCTCCCCCTGTAGGTGGAATAGCCGTATGGCGAGATCAGCAATGGTACATGATAGTGCAGCGCCTGCGCCATGCCGAAGCGGATCGGCACGCTATCGAGGAAGGCCGGCTCGGGCAGCTTCGTTCCTTGGCCGCGCAGATAGTCGCCGGCCGCGAACACCAGTTCGTATTCGCCGGTGCGGAAGTCGGCACCGGCCAGCAGCGGCGCATCGCAGCGGCCATCGGCATTGGTGACGACCGTCTTCAGAAGCGTGCGGGCCAAACCCTCGATACGGTAGAGCGCGATGGACAATCCCGCCGCCGGGCTGCCGGTCGCGGTATCCAGGACATGGGTCGTCAGACGCCCGCCATCGGCTTTCGATGTCTCTGCCATTGGCCGCCTCCCATTTTCCAATACGAACAAATTGGCCGGTACAATCAAGCACTACTGATGAATTGTGCGCCAATTAAAGGCGATGCATAAGTCCCGGTCGAGCGGAGTGCGACAAAAACACTTTCAAAAATTTTGAGGGGAATGCGAGAAGCACCCTTTCGATATCCTGATCATACTTCCGGTGATGCCGGGCGCGGAGGGACGATGCGTTACACCAGGGACATGCGTGGCTACGGAGCCAATCCGCCGGATCCGAAATGGCCTGGCGGCGCGCATGTCGCCGTGCAGTTCGTCGTCAACTACGAAGAGGGCGGCGAGAACTGCGTGCTCCACGGCGACAAGGCTTCTGAAGCCTTCCTGTCCGAGATCGTCGGCGCGGCGCCCTGGGTGGGCCAGCGCCACTGGAACATGGAATCGATCTACGAGTATGGGGCGCGGGCCGGCTTCTGGCGGCTGCTGCGCCTGTTCAGCGAAGAGCAAGTGCCTGTCACCTGCTATGGCGTCGCCACGGCGCTCGCGCGCTCGCCCGACCAGGTCACGGCGATGCAGGAAGCCGGCTGGGAAATCGCCTCGCACGGGTTGAGGTGGATCGACTACCGCGACCACGACGCCGAGGACGAGCGCCGCGACCTCGAAGCGGCGATCAAGCTGCACTACGAGGTGACCGGCCAGCGCCCGACCGGCTGGTATACGGGCCGCACATCTATCAACACGGTGCGGCTGGTGGCAGAGGAAGGCGGCTTCGACTACGTCTCGGACACCTATGACGACGAACTGCCCTACTGGTTCGAGCATGAGGACGGCACGCAGCTCATCATTCCCTATACGCTCGACGCCAACGACATGCGCTTTGCCACACCGCAAGGCTTCAACTCGGGCGACCAGTTCTTTGCGTATTTGAAGGACAGTTTCGATACGCTCTATGCCGAGGGCAAGGCCGGCCGGCCGCGCATGATGAACATCGGCCTGCATTGCCGCCTGGTCGGGCGGCCGGGCCGGGTGGCGGCGCTGAAACGCTTCGTCGATTATGTCAAAGCGCACGACAAGGTCTGGCTGGCGCGGCGCATCGACATCGCCAAGCACTGGCAGGAAAACCACCCCTATCAGCCGGCCGCCCTGCGCCCGTCGAAGATGGAATTCGAGACGTTCGTTCACAGCTTCGGCGGCGTTTTCGAACATTCGCCCTGGATCGCCGAGCGGGCCTACGAGCTGGAGCTCGGCCCGGCGCACGACACGGCGGGCGGCCTCCACAATGCGCTTTGCCGCATCTTCCGTTCCGCCAGCGAGACCGAACGGCTCGGCGTGCTCAACGCCCATCCCGACCTGGCCGGCAAGCTGGCCAAGGCCAGGCGACTGACGGCGGAATCGACCAGGGAACAGGCTTCCGCCGGTCTCGACGCGCTGACAGACAAGGAACGCGAACTGTTCTCCAAGCTCAACGCCGCCTACGTCACCACCTTCGGCTTTCCCTTCATCATCGCGGTGAAAGGCAAGACAAAGGAGGAAATCCTCGCCGAATTCGAAGCCCGCATCGGCAACGGCCGTGGCGTCGAATTCGAAACCGCCTGCAAACAGGTCGAGCGCATCGCGCTGCTGCGCCTCAAGGACATGCTTCCACAATAGGTTTGAACCCATGGATACGATCAGGATGCCCGAGCGAACCTATTATGCCCCAAAGGGCGGCCATTCCGGCCAGAGCGAACTTCTGACCGGCCGCGCCGTCTTTACCGAGGCCTATGCGGTCATCCCCAAGGGCGTGATGCAGGACATCGTCACCAGCGCCCTGCCGTTCTGGGACAAGACGCGTGTCTGGATCCTGTCGCGGCCGCTGTCCGGCTTCGCCGAGACGTTTTCGCAATACATCGTCGAGGTCGCGCCAGGCGGCGGCAGCGAGCGGCCGGAGCCCGATGCCGGCGCCGAAGGCGCCCTGTTCGTGGTCGAGGGCGAACTGACGGTTCTGCTCGACGGCATGAAACATGTGTTGCGCCCCGGCGGTTTTGCCTTCCTGCCGCCGGCCAGCGGCTGGACAGTCCGCAACGAAGGCAAGGCGGCTGTCCGCTTCCACTGGATACGCAAGGCTTATGAAGTCGTCGATGGCCTCGAGATTCCCGAGGCCTTCTTCACCAACGAACAGGAGATCGCGCCGACGCCGATGCCCGGCACCGAGGGCCGCTGGGCAACGACGCGGTTCGTCGATCCCGCCGATCTGCGCCATGACATGCACATGACCATCGTCACGCTCGAGCCCGGCGCGGTCATTCCCTTCGCCGAGACGCATGTCATGGAACACGGGCTCTATGTGCTCGAAGGCAAGGCTGTCTATCGGCTCAACCAGGACTGGGTCGAGGTCGAGGCCGGCGACTATATGTGGCTGCGCGCCTTCTGCCCGCAGGCCTGCTATGCCGGCGGCCCCGGCAAATTCCGCTATCTGCTCTACAAGGACGTCAACCGGCACGCCAAGCTCGGCGGGGCCGGCATCGCGAAGCGGACGTCATGAGCCGCATTGTCGCGCGGCCGCTGACCCGTGAGGCCTTTGCCGAATTCGGCGATGTCATCGACATGGGCGGCGACAACCACTATCCGATCAATGGCGGCAAGGCCGAGCGCTACCATGACCTCGCCACCGCGCAAGCCACGGGGCCGAATGCGCGCGTGCTGATCTCGATGGTGCGCGGCACGCCCTATGACATGCCGCTGAAGCTGACCATGGTGGAGCGCCACCCCTTGGGCAGCCAGGCTTTCATACCGCTGTCGCCGCGTCCGTTCCTGGTCGTCGTCTGCCCTGACGGCAAGGACGGGCCTGGCGAGCCGCATGCCTTCGTCACCGCACCGGGGCAAGGCATCAACTATTTCCGCAATCTCTGGCACGGCGTGCTGACGCCGCTCGGAGAGCCTCAGGACTTTTTGATCGTCGACCGTGGCGGCGACGGCTCCAACCTCGAGGAATTCCATTTCTCGCACGCCTACGAAATCCACCTCCCCGACGAGAGCTTGTGATGACCGACATCTCGCTGATCGACCGCCTGCTCGACGTCATCGAGCACGACATCGTGCCGAAGACGGCAGAAGGCGTCGCCCACGGCAACAAGCTGTTCGGCGCGGCGATCCTGCGCAAGGACAACCATTCGCTGGTACTGGCCGAGACCAACAACGAGATGGAAAACCCGCTCTGGCATGGCGAGGTGCATTGCCTGAAGCGCTTTTACGAGATGCCCAGGGCCGAGCGCGTCGACACCAAGGACGCCATCTTTCTCGCCACACACGAGCCCTGCTCGCTCTGCCTGTCGGCGATCACCTGGGCCGGCTTTGACAACTTCTACTATTTGTTCAGCCACAAGGATTCGCGTGACAGTTTTGCCATCCCGCATGATCTCAAAATTCTGAAAGAAGTCTTCACCCTCGACCCCGGCGGCTACAATGCCGAGAACGCCTATTGGAAAAGTTTTTCGATCCGCAGGTTGGTGCGGGCGCTGGCCGGGGCCGAACGCCAGCGGCTGGAGGAGCGGATCGGGAAAATCTCGGCGCGCTACGACGAATTGTCGGGCGACTACCAGGCGAGCAAGGCTGAGAACGACATTCCGCTGAACTGAGCTTCCGTCTCAACAATCGCCGCTTGTGTTACCCCCTTTATGGGGGCATACTGGATTATGGATAAACGCTGACCCACTTACGATCTTGATGCAATCAAGACGACATTTGGGTCTGTCGACACGCTGGCGATCACAACGTCCGCACTGCGGGATGCTGTTGGGCTGGGCTTCGATCGCGCCGGTTTGATCGAGGTGATCGACAGCATGAGGCGGAAGATGTTTGTGAAGTCGATGACGACTTTCGCGGATCATCGAGTGTCGCAGGATGTCTATCGCGTGCCAGCGCGTGACATCCTTCTCATGTGAAATTCCAGGCGGATGTCGTGACCGAATTCACGATCATGTCATTCAAGGAGAAATGACCATGGCGACAAGGGAGAGCAGTGAAACGAATAGGATGGTCTCCCCCGAAACCGGAGAAACGTTGATGCGCGGAGTCCGTCCATTCACCGTGACCTATAAGGGCGAGAGCATGATCGTCGACCTGCCCGGCTACTATCCTCCATCGGATGGCGAGGGTGTGCATGTCGGCGACGACATGGCCGCCGTTGATGCCGGGTTGCGCGCGCTCAAGGAGAAGATCGACGGCGTGCCGGCCCCGTCAACCATCCGCCGCATGCGCACGAAGCTCAAGCTGTCGCAGCGCGAGGCCGGATCCTTGTTCAAGGTCGGCGAGAACGCCTTCGACAAGTATGAAAGAGGCTTGATCGAACCGAGTGGCCCGACCATTCAATTGATGACATTGCTGGAGAAACATCCCGAACTGCTCGACGAATTGCGGTAGCGGCACAGGTCGCATATTTCGCTGCTCCAGTCGCGAATGGCGATTGAAAGTTCTCGTGCCGCGGAGCGTTATGCCTGCCATGAAAATCATCACCGAATTTCCCCGCAAGGTCGTCGAATTTCCCGATATGGGCATCGTCATGCCCGATGGCTGCCGGCTGTCGGCTCGGGTGTGGATGCCGGAGGATGCGGACGACGATCCGGTGCCTGCCATCCTCGAGCACCTGCCCTACCGCAAGCGCGACGGCACGATCTTTCGCGATCAGCTTACCCATCCCTATTTCGCCGGCCACGGCTACGCCTCGATCCGCGTCGACATGCGCGGCAATGGCGATTCCGAAGGGCTGATGGACGACGAATATTCCGAGCAGGAACTGCAGGACGCCTGCGATGTCATCGCCTGGGCGGCGGCCCAGCCCTGGTGCAACGGCAATGTCGGCATGATGGGTATTTCCTGGGGCGGCTTCAACTGCCTGCAGGTGGCGGCCAAACAGCCGCCGGCGCTCAAGGCGGTGATCAGCCTGTGCTCGACCGTCGACCGCTATGCCGACGACATCCACTACAAGGGCGGCTGCCTTTTGAACGAAAATTTCGGCTGGGCCTCGACCATGCTGTCCTATTCGTCGCGGCCGCCGGATCCGCTGATTGCCGGCGACAACAGATGGCGCGACCTCTGGATGACCCGGCTGGAGAACCTGGCCTTCATGGCGCCGCTGTGGCTCAGCCACCAGCATCGCGACGCCTATTGGAAGCGCGGTTCGATTTGCGAGGATTTTTCGGCCGTCAAGGCGGCTGTGCTGTCGATCGGCGGCTGGCACGACGGCTACCGCAACACGATCTCGCACCTCGTCAGCAACATCGAGGCACCGGTCAAGGGCATCGTCGGACCGTGGATCCACAAATACCCGCACTATGCCGGCCCCAAGCCAGCCATCGGCTTCCTCCAGGAAGCGCTGCGCTGGTGGGACCGCTGGCTGAAGGGCGCCGAGACCGGCGTCGAGGCCGATCCCGACTACCGCGCCTATGTGATGGACAGCGTGCGTCCCGCGCGCTGGCATCCGGAGCGGCCCGGCCGCTGGATAGCCGAGCAGGAGTGGCCATCGTCCAACATAACGATTGAAGCGCTCGAGCTCATGGCTCCGGGTGCAGGGCCTTCAACCGTCGCTTCGCCGCAAACCTGTGGGCTTGCCGGCGGCGAATACTTTCCGTTCACCTTCGGACCGGAACTGCCGGGCGATCAGCGTCCTGATGATGGGCTGTCGGCCTGTTTCGACCAGCCTGAGCTCACCAAGCCGATCGAGATCGTCGGCGCGCCGGAGCTTGAGGTCCAGCTTGCCTCGGATCGGCCCCAGGCCAACATCGCTGTCCGGCTCTGCGACGTGCATCCCGACGGCGCCTCGGAACTGATCTCCTATGGCGTGCTCAATCTGACGCACCGCAGCTCGCATGAATTCCCCGAGGCGCTGGTCCCCGGGGAGACGGTTTCGGTCCGTGTCGTGCTCGATCAATGCGCCTACCGTGTGCCGGCCGGCCATCGTCTGCGCGTCGCCGTTTCGACCGCCTACTGGCCCGCTATCTGGCCCTCGCCCGAGCCGGTACGACTGACCGTGTCGGCGGCCACGCTATCGGTGCCGTTGCGCCTGCTGGCAACAGGCGACGAAGCCGTTTTCGCCGAGCCGGAAGGTGCTACGCCGTGGGCGACCGAGACGGTTCGGCCCGCCAATTCCGAACGCCATGTCGACCGCGACGAAAAGACCGGGATTGTCACGCTGTCGATAACGGACGACTTCGGCGAAGTGCGCGATCTCGACCACGGACTGGTCAACGGCAGCATTGCCCGCGAAACCTGGACCATCCAACCTGACGATCCCCTGTCAGCCTCGGGAAAAACACACTGGACGCAGACCCTGTCGCGAAATGGATGGTCGGTCCGTACCGAGACATGGGCGCAGATGCGGTCGGACACGCAAAACTTCATCGTCAGCGCCCGAATCGAAGCCTATGAGGGCGAAAAACTCGTCTTCGAGCGCGATTTCGACGAAAAGGTCCCGCGTGCGCTTGTTTGAGCGTTGAAATCATTGATCCAAATGCGACGTGCGATTTACGCCACGGCATGTCGCATTCGGTCTTGCTTACCGCTTTCCCTTGCGGTCATTATTCCCTTTAACAAGAAGCAAGAAAATCGACCGCAGAGTCGAACCAACAGAGTGAGGAACTCAAATGTCAAATGAACTGGAATTCCTTAGCCGGCGCGTTGCGTCCGGCAAACTGAGCCGTCGTGATTTTCTCGGCCGGGCGGCAGCGCTCGGCATCGCCGCACCCTTCGCCAACGCACTGCTTTCGAGCGCGGCGCGTGCAGCGGGTCCGGTCAAGGGCGGTACTCTGAAGGCCGGCCTGGTCGGCGGTGAATCCACCAACAGCCTCGACCCGGCGCTGATGATGACGCAGGTGCCGTTCGCCTTCGGCAAGTGCTGGGGCGAAATGATCGTCGAGCTGTCGCCGGAAGGCAAGCTCGAGAACCGCATCGCTGAAGACATCGGCTCGTCCAAGGACGCCAAAACCTGGACGCTGAAGATCCGCGACGGCGTCGAATTCCACAACGGCAAGACCGTGACCGCGGAGGACGTGGCCGCCACGCTGGAGCGCCATTCGGACGAGAAGTCGAAATCCGGCGCGCTCGGCTACATGAAGGGCATCGACACCATCAAGGCCAGCGGCAAGGAAGTGGTGCTGACGCTGAAGGAGGCCAATGCCGACCTTCCCTATTTGCTCAGCGACTATCACCTGATCGTTCAGCCCAATGGCGGCAAGGACAAGCCAGATGCCGGCATCTCGGCAGGGCCATACGTGGTTAAGACCAACGAGCCTGGCGTGCGCCATGGCGGCGAGCGCTTCGCCAATTACTGGCAGGGCGACAAGATGGGCCATGCCGACCAGATCGAGGTCATCGTCATCAATGACGCGACCGCCCGCACGGCAGCGCTGCAGGGCGGCCAGGTCAACATGATCAACCGCGTCGAGCCGAAGATCGTCGACCTGATCAAGCGCGTGCCGGGCGTGACCATCCGCAACCACGCCGGTCCCGGCCACTACGTGTTCATCATGCATTGCAACACGGCGCCGTTCGACAACAACGACCTCAGGATGGCGCTGAAGCTGGCGATCGACCGCGAGGAGATGCTGACCAAGGTGCTGCGCGGCTACGGCTCGCTCGGCAACGACTTCCCGATCAACGCGTCCTATCCGCTGTTCAGTGAGATCGAGCAGCGCAAGTACGATCCCGACAAGGCCAAGTTCCACTACAAGAAATCAGGCCATGACGGCACCGTGCTGCTCAGGACCTCGGATGTGGCTTTCCCCGGCGCCGTCGATGCGTCCCAGCTGTTCCAGCAGAGCGCGGCCAAGGCCGGCATCAAGATCGAGCTCAAGCGAGAGCCCGGCGACGGCTACTGGAACGAGGTCTGGAACAAGCAGCCCTTCTGCGCCTCCTATTGGGGCGGCCGCTCGACGCAGGACCAGATGTACTCGACCGCCTACCTGTCGACGGCAGACTGGAACGACACGCGTTTCAAGCGCCCGGACTTCGACAAGATGGTGCTGGCGGCGCGCGCCGAACTCGACGAGGCCAAGCGCAAGCAGATGTACCATGACATGGCTGTCATGGTCCGCGACGACGGCGGCCTGATCCTGCCGATGTTCAACCAGTTCATCGACGCCACCGGCGCCAAGGTCGATGGCTGGGTGGATGATCCGCACCAGGAACTGATGAACGGCTACGCCCTGGCGAAGTGCTGGCTGCAGGCCTGAGTCCGGCTTTGCAGAGATGTCTTCACCCATCCTGAAACTCATTGCCCAGCGCATTGCGCTGGGCATCCTCCTTCTGTTGGCCATCTCGGTCCTGATCTTCGCCGGCACGCAGATTCTGCCAGGCGATGTCGCGCAAGCCATTCTGGGACAATCCGCGACGCCGGAATCGCTCGCCAATCTGCGTGAGCAGCTCGGGCTGAACGACCCGGCCTATGTCAGGTATTTCCACTGGCTCGGCGGCGTCTTGACCGGCGACCTCGGCACGGCGATGTCGAGCGGGCAGGATATCGCAACCTCGATCAAGTCGCGCCTGTGGAACACACTGTTCCTCGCCTTCTGGGCGGCGATCGTGGCCGTACCGCTGGCCATCATCCTGGGCCTGATCGCGGTGCGCTACCGCAATGGCTGGGTCGACAAGCTGATCTCCGGGCTGGCACTGGCCTCGACCTCCTTCCCCGAATTCTTCATCGGCTATGTGCTGGTCTATTTCTTCGCCGTGAAGTGGCAGATCTTTCCCGGCATCTCGACTGTCTACGAAGGCATGCCCTTCGGTGAGCGGATGCAGGCGATCGCGCTGCCGGCGACGGCGCTGACGCTGGTGGTGCTCGCCCACATGATGCGCATGACGCGAGCGGCGATCCTCAATGTCATGCAGTCGGCCTATGTCGAGACGGCGGAACTGAAAGGCCTGTCGGCGTTCAACGTCATCCGCAAGCACGCCTTCCCCAATGCCATCGCGCCGATCATCAACGTCGTCATGCTCAACCTCGCCTATCTCATCGTCGGCGTCGTCGTGGTCGAGGTGATTTTCGTCTATCCCGGCATGGGGCAATATCTCGTCGATCACGTCACCAAGCGTGACGTGCCGGTGGTACAGGCCGTCGGCCTGATCTTCGCCGCCGTCTACATCAGTCTCAACATCATCGCGGACATAGCGGCGATCGTCGCCAATCCGCGTCTCCGCCATCCGAAATAGGGGGGCTGATATGCTCGATATCAAACGCATCCCCGTCCCCGCGCTGATCGGCATTGTCCTGACGGCACTGTTCGTGCTGGCGGCGATCTTCGCGCCCTGGATCTCACCGCATGACAATGCCGAAATTGTCGGCGATGTCTGGGAGCCGATATCGGCGGCGCATTGGCTGGGCACCGACAATCTCGGCCGCGATTTGCTGTCCCGGATGATCTATGGCGCCCGCATCACCTTGTTTATCGCCGTGCTGGCCACCGCGCTGTCGTTCTCGCTCGGCGCCATACTTGGCTTTTCGGCGGCCGTGTTCGGCGGCTGGTTCGATACGATCCTGTCGCGCCTCGTCGATCTCCTGATGTCGATCCCGACACTGATCATGGGCCTGGTGGTGCTCTCAGTGCTGCCAACCAACCTGGTGACGCTGATCCTGGTGATGGGCATTCTCGACTCGACGCGCGTCTATCGCCTGTCGCGCGCGGTCGCCGTCGACATCAACGTCATGGACTATGTCGAGGCCGCCAAGCTGCGCGGCGAAGGCAGCGCCTGGATCATTTTCCGCGAAATCCTGCCCAATGCGCTGTCGCCGCTGATCTCCGAGCTCGGCCTGCGCTTCATCTATGCGGTGCTGTTCCTGTCGACGTTGTCCTTTCTCGGCCTCGGCGTGCAGCCGCCGGACGCCGACTGGGGCGGCATGGTGAAGGAGAACAAGGACGGGATCGTGTTCGGCATAGGCGCCGCGCTCATTCCCGCGGCCGCGATCGCAGCACTGGCGATCTCGGTCAATCTTGTGGCCGACTGGGTGCTGAACCGCACGACAAGCCTGAAGGGAGGACGCGGATGACGGCCGACGTGAAGGCAAAGTCCACCCCTCTGCTCGATATCCGCAATTTGCGCATCGAGGCGACGGTCTATCCGCCAGGTGAGGCGCCGAAGAATATCGTGCTCGTGCACGACGTCTCGCTGACGCTGGAGAAGGGCAAGGTGCTCGGCCTGATCGGCGAATCCGGAGCCGGCAAGTCGACCATCGGCCTGTCGTCCATGGGCTATGGCCGTGGCGGCGTGCGCATCACCGGTGGCGAGGTGCTGCTCAACGGCCGCGACATCCTCAAGGGCGGCAAGGAAGGCTTCCGCAAGCTGCGCGGCCGCGAGGTCTGCTATGTCGCGCAGTCGGCGGCCGCCGCTTTCAACCCGGCGCACAGGCTGATGGACCAGGTGGTGGAAGCCACGCTGCTGCACGGGACGGCGACACGGGCGGAGGCCGAGAAACGCGCGATCGCGTTGTTCAAGAAGCTCAGCCTGCCTAACCCGGAAGCCATCGGCGAACGCTTTCCGCACCAGGTGTCAGGCGGCCAGCTGCAGCGTGTGATGACGGCGATGGCGCTGTGCTCGGAGCCTGACCTGATCGTCTTCGATGAACCGACGACGGCGCTCGACGTGACAACCCAGATCGACGTGCTGGCGGCGATCAAGGATGCCATCCGCGACACCCATGTGGCGGCGCTCTATATCACGCACGATTTGGCCGTCGTTGCCCAGGTCTCGGACGAGATCATGGTGCTGCGCCATGGCCGGCTGGTCGAATGGGGCGGCACCCGCCAGATCATCAAGGAACCGCGCCAGGAATACACCAACGCCCTGGTTTCGGTGCACGAGATCGAACATGCCGAGCAGAACCCCGGCACCACGCCGTTCCTGTCGGTCAAGAACGTCACCGCTGCCTATGGCGGCGGCCAGGTCAAGGTGCTGAAGAACGTCTCGGTCGATATCTACCCCGGCCAGACATTGGCCGTGGTTGGCGAATCCGGCTCCGGAAAATCGACGCTGGCGCGCGCCATAACCGGACTTTTGCCACCCGAGCAGGGCACCGTCACGTTCGACGGACGCCCGTTGGCCAACCGGCTTGCCGACCGGCCGAAGGAGGATTTGCGCCAGCTGCAGATGATCTATCAGATGGCCGACGTGGCGATGAACCCGCGCCAGACCGTCGGCACCATCATCGGCCGGCCGCTCGAATTCTATTTCGGCATGCGCGGCAAACAGCGCGATGCCCGCGTCGCCGAACTGCTCGACAAGATCGAAATGGGCAAGGGCTTTGTCGACCGTTACCCGGCCGAGCTTTCCGGCGGCCAGAAACAGCGTGTTTGCATCGCCCGCTCGCTCGCGGCAAAACCCAAGCTGATCATTTGCGACGAGGTGACCTCGGCGCTTGACCCCTTGGTGGCGCACGGCATCCTGAAGCTTCTGCTTGAACTGCAGAAGGAGGAGAACGTCGCCTATCTGTTCATCACCCACGATCTGGCGACGGTGAAGTCGATCGCCGATTCGATCGCTGTGATGTATCGCGGCGAGGTGGTGCGCTATGGTTCGAAGAGCAAGGTGCTGACGCCCCCCTTCGATGACTACACCGACCTTCTCTTGTCATCGGTCCCGGAGATGGAGATCGGCTGGCTGGAAAAGGCGATCAAGGGGCGGCGCATGGCCAGCGCCGGGAACTAGCGCAGTTCACGGTTTCACGGGAACGGTGAACTGCTCTATCTCTTTGTTTTTATGCAATTCCGGATGGAAAAACCGTTCACACTTTTCCTGGAATTGCTCTAGGCACCCAGCGATCCGCCAACCAGGGGGGATGGCGGCCGTCATCCGCATGCAACACTAGGGCGCCACACGTCCTTTGGACGGGCGCCACTGGTGCGGCGTTGTTTCAACAAGGGGTAGGACATGAAGACTGAACTCGATCATCTCGCCGATCTCGCTGGCCAGGGCCGGATATCGCGTCGCGACTTTCTTGGCCGCACCGCGGCGCTCGGCGTGTCCGCCGCGCTGGCAACGACGCTGGCCGGGAGGGCCTTCGCGCAGAGCCCGGTCAAGGGCGGCATCATCAAGGCCGGCCTGCAGGGCGGTGAATCGACCAACAGCCTCGACCCTGCCCTGAACCTCAGCCAGGTCACCTACAGTTTCAGCAAGCAGTGGGGCGAGTATCTTGCCCGGTTAACCCCAGACAACAAGCTGGTAAACCTGATCGCCGAAGACATCGGCGCTTCCAAGGACGCCAAGACGTGGACGATCAAGGTCCGTGACGGCATTGAATTCCACAATGGCAAGACGGTAAACGCCGAAGACGTTGCCGCCACCATCGAGCGCCATGCCGACGAGAAGTCGAAGTCGGGCGCGCTCGGTATCCTCAAGAACATCAAGGGCGTCAAGGCGAGCGGCAAGGAAGTGATCGTCACGCTCGGCGATGCAGACGCCGACTTCCCCTATCTGATGGCCGACTACCATCTCGTCATCCAGCCGAATGGCGGCAAGGACAACCCGAATGCCGGCATCAGCGCCGGTCCCTACAAGGTCACCGTCAACCAGCCGGGCGTACGCCATGGCGGCGAACGCTTTGCCAACTACTGGCAGGGCGACAAGGCCGGCCATGCCGACCAGGTCGAGATCGTCGTCATCAACGACGCGACGGCGCGTCTCGCTGCCCTCCAGGGCGGTCAGGTCCACATGATCAACCGCGTCGAGCCGAAGGTTGTCGATCTGGTCAAGCGCATTGCCGGCGTAAGTATCGAGAACGTGTCTGGCAAGGGCTACTACCCGTTCAACATGTTCTGCGACACCGCACCCTTCGACAGCAACGATCTGCGTATGGCGCTCAAGCTCGCCATGGACCGCGAGGAAATGCTGGAGAAGATCCTGCGCGGCTACGGCTCGGTGGGCAACGACTTCCCGATCAACGAAGCCTACCCGCTGTTTACCGCCATCGAGCAGCGCAAATTCGATCCGGAAAAAGCCGCCGCCCTCTACAAGAAGTCGGGCCATAGCGGCTCGGTCCTGCTGCGTACCTCCGATGTCGCCTTCCCCGGCGCCGTCGACGCCGCCCAGCTCTATCAGCAGAGTGCGGCCAAAGCCGGGATCAAGATCGAGATCAAGCGCGAGCCCGGCGATGGCTACTGGTCCGAGGTGTGGAACAAGAAGCCCTTCTCGCTCTCCTATTGGGGCGGCCGCGCCACGCAGGACCAGATGTATTCCACCGGTTACGTCTCGACAGCCGACTGGAACGACACGCGCTTCAGGCGGCCGGGATTCGACAAGATGCTGTTCACCGCGCGCGGCGAGCTCGACCAGGACAAGCGCAAGGCGATCTACCACGACATGGCGGTCATGATGCGCGACGAAGGCGGATTGATCGTGCCCTTCTTCAACCAGTTCATCGACGCGGCCGCCACCAACAAGATCAGCGGATGGGTCAAGAACCCGATCGGCGAAATGATGGATGGGTACGCGCTGGGAGAATGCTGGCTGAACGCCTGACATCTGTCTCATATTGAAAAGCGCCGCGTGTCCGAACGACACGCGGCGCGCTCGTTTCAACAGACAAACGCGTGGAGCAACCGGTGGCGATCCAATCCAAGCTTCTGCTGATCATCCTCGATGGCGTTCCCTACCGCAACTGGCGCCGGCTGATGGGCAATCTCGAGGGTTGGGTGCAATCGGGCGAGGCGCGGGTGTGGAAGATGCGCTCGGTGCTGCCGTCGACCTCGGCCTGCTGCTATGCCTCGATCCACACCGGCGTTTCGCCGCAGGTGCACGGGATCCTGTCCAACGAAAACCGGTTTCGCGTCGGACAGCCCGATATCTTCTCGGAAGTCAGCAAGGCCGGCGGCAGGACCGGCGCGGTTACCCATTCCTACTGGTCTGAATTCTTCCGTTCCTATCCCTTCGACCTCGTCGAGGACATGGAATATGACGAGCCCGGCGGACCGATCACGCATGGCCGCTTCCACACCATGACCGGCTATAATCTCAAGAACCAGATGACGCCGAGCGATGTCGACCTGTTCGCGACGCTGACCATGCTCACCCGGCGCCACGGCATTGACTACGGCATCCTGCACACCTGCACGCTGGACTCGATGGGCCATCGCTTCGGTCACGACTGCCACGAGATGGACCATGCCTGCTACGCCATGGACGGCATGCTGGCGGCCTTCCTGCCGGGCTGGATCGAAGCCGGCTATGAGGTCATGGTCACCGCCGACCATGGCCAGACCGACCGCGGTCACCATGGCGGCCATGACGACGAGATGCAGGATTTCGCACTGTATTATTTCGGACAAGGCAAAGGGCCGGAAGCCGACACGCTGCTCGACCAGTTGCAACTGGCGCCAACGGTGTTGAGCCGGCTGGGCGTGCCGGTGCCGGCGACGATGAAGGCGAAGGCTTTTCTCACCTGATCGGGCGGCTGGCGCCTCCCGCATCCGCCTGCCGGCACCTTCTCCCCCTAAACGGCGCGAAGGGGTGCTCTGGCAACCGCCCCGCTCTTCGGTTAGCCTCCCAAAATTCCTTGGCGGAGGATGAACCTTTTTGGACCGATCGGCGACAGAGCAAACAGGAGCCAGGCGGCTCGACCGGCCATGACAGCGGCGACGGAGACCGATCGCGCGCTTGTCGACCGGGTCGCGAAGGGCGACCGGGCCGCCGTGCGGCTCCTGTTCATGCGTCACCACGCGCGGGTCTACCGCTTCGTGGCGCGCCAGACGGGATCGGAAATGATGGCTGACGATATCGCCAACGAGGTGTTTCTCGAACTGTGGCGCCAGGCGCCGGGTTTCGAAGGGCGCTCCGAAGTCTCGACATGGCTGCTCGGCATCGCCCGCTTCAAGGCGCTGTCGCTGCTGCGCAAGAAGAAGGAAGACTGGATCGACGACGAGGCCGCCGCCGCGGTGCCCGACAGCGCCGACACGCCCGAGGTCGTCACCATGAAGGAGGATAAGGCCGCCGCCTTGCGCCGCCTGATTGACGCCCTGCCCGAGGAGCACCGCACGGTGATCGACCTCGCCTATTATCAGGGCCAGTCGGTGACCGAGATCGCCGAGGTGCTCGACATTCCGGTCGCGACCGTCAAGACCCGTATGTTCTACGCCCGCAAGAAACTCGGCGAAGCCCTGAAGGCCGCCGGTTACGACAGGGGGTGGCCATGAGCGCCGCTGAAAAGATGTCGCGCCGCGACGAAATGGAAACGCTGCTGCCGTTCTACCTGAACGGTTCGCTGGAAGGTTCGGATCTGGAAGCCGTCGAGGAATGGCTGGCCAACGATCCCTCGGCACTTGCCGCACTTGGCGAGGCGGAAGCCGAGTTCTCCGGCACGGCGGCGGCCAATGAGGCGATCCGCCCGCCGGCCGATGCGCTCAGCCGCTTCGCCAAGGCGCTGGACGCGGAGGCCGGGCCTGCACGCAGGCCGGCAGGATCGTCCTGGCTGGCGCAGGCCTGGGCCCGTTTCATGGCGGTGCCGGTCGGCGTCGCCTGGGCGGCGGCCGCGGTTCTGCTGGCCTTGATCGCGGTGCAGTCCCTGGTGCAGCCCGGCGGCAAGGGCGGCAATTTCGAAATCGCCGGCGCACAAGACGATCTGGCCAAATTGCCGTTTGCGCTGGTCAAGTTCAAGCCGGACGCCAGGATGGCCGACATTGCCGTCTTCCTCGACGCCAACAAGCTCAAGATCATCGGCGGACCGACCGCCGATGGCATCTTCAGGCTCGCCATTCCGGCGACGACAGCCGCCGACTACGAGAAGGCGCGCAGCCTTATTGCCGCCCAGCCTTTCGCCGAGACTGTGATCGAGGGAAGGAAACCTGTTGATGGCGGCTGAGGCGGTCATCCGATTTGCGGCTGTCCTTGCGGCGGCGATGACAATCGCCGCCGTGCCTGTGTCGGCGCAGACCAACGACGGCAATCCCGAGCGGGCCAAAATCGATTGCAGCAACGAGGCCAATGCAATGGCGGCCGACTGCGTCAAGGACGGCGGCGCCACCAAAGGCGGGTCGAGTGCGGCCCAGGCCAGCGCCGTTTTTCTGCCCGCCTTGATCGTCGACCTTTTCCCCAATCCGGCCGCCCCTCCTGCACCGGTGCCGGCACCACGGCCGGAGCCCGCGACTTCCCCCGGGGGCAACCAGGCCGGCCCGCCAGCCAGTGGACCGATCGTCTCGCCGACCGATCTTATCGCCGTCCAATCGCGGCGCGCCGTGACCGGGGACTTCGTGCCGGACGAGGTGCTGGTGACGGTCGATGGCGATGCCGGCGCCGTGCAGCAGATTGCCGCTTCCTTCGGCCTAGAAGTGCGCTCGCAGCGCCAGTCCAGGCTGCTTGGCGCCACTTTGGTGCGTTTCGGCATTCCCGATGGCCGGCCTGTCGGCGTGGTGCTGGCGCAGCTAGCCGCCGACGGCCGCACGCGGCGCCGCGAGCCCAACCACATCTACTCGCTGCAGCAGGCGGCCGGCATCGTCAACTATGCCTTCGACCGCATCGCGCTCGACGCCAAACAGGCCAGCGGCGAGAACGTGCGCGTCGCCGTCATCGATACCGGCATCGACGACAGCAATCCGGCGCTTGCCGGCGTCATCGCCGCGCAGTTCGACGCCATGCCCGACGTGCCGATCGAAAAGCGCGACCACGGCACTTCGATCGACGGTCTGATTGCCGGCGTCGGCCCGCTGGAAGGCATGGCGCCGGGCGCCAGGATCTACCATGCGCGCGCCTTCGAGGGCGGCAAGTCGACCATGGACGTCATCCTGTCGGCGCTCGACTGGGCGGCGGACCAGAATGTCAGCATCATCAATATGAGCTTCGTCGGACCGAAAAACGACCTGCTCGGCACTGCCTGCCGCAATGCACGGGCGCTTGGCATGGTGCTGGTGGCGGCGGCCGGCAATAACGGGCCGAAGGCGCCCTATGGCTATCCGGCCGCCTTTGACGGCGTCATCGCCGTGACCGCCACCGACGCCAAGGACGGGCTCATGCCGCAGGCCAATCGCGGCGCCTATGTGTTCATCTCGGCGCCGGGCGTCGACATGGTGGCGCCGAGCGGCGCCGGCTCGGATGTCGTCACGGGCACCTCGTTTGCCGCGGCAATCGTCAGCGGCGCCATCGCCAACCTCATCCATGCCACGCCCGACCGCTCGGCCGACGACATCGAGAAGGCGCTTGCGGCGACCGCGAAGGATCTCGGGCTTAAGGGGCGCGACAATGATTTCGGCTACGGCCTGCTGGACATCAAGGCTGCAGGGACGGCGAAGGAATAGCCAACGACGGCTCAGGCCGCGCTTTGCCGGGACGAAGCAGGAACCAGAACGCGGCGATGTGCGTGATCATCAGCAGCGGCACGTAGACGATGGGAATCGCATAGGTGGCTCCCAACTGCTCCGCATGCTCGGGAAGGTCGGTCTGGATGGCGTGGTAATAGTCGACGACAAGGTCGGCCATTCCGACAACATTGAAGGCGACGACGAATGCCCAGAAGAGCAGGCGAACTCTGACCGTCAGCAATGCCAGCATGGCCAGCACCCCGGTGGCGAAGTCGCCATAGGCGGCGAACATGGCGAAGCCGGCAGGCAGATTGGGGCCGACCACGCCCGGAAGCAGGAACACGAGACCGAAGAAGCGGAAACTGTGCAGCGTGGCAATGGCGCGTTGCGCCGCCATGCGATCCATCGAGTCCAGCCATGGCAGGCCATATGCACCGAAGCAAAGCAGCCATGCGACATAGCCCAGGACGAGTTGGATCTGGAACAGCATCGGCGTTGACATCGGTTTCCTCGCAACAGGTGGTCATGCGGTCCCGCGCACTTCGACCGTTAGCTAAGACTGCTTTCATAGTTCGGCCATCCGCTGTAATCAGAACAGCCTATGAAGCAGAGATACACAATCCGGCACGGTGCGTTGGACGGGGTCGAGGTGTTCCTGGCCGTCGCGCGGCATCGTAACTTCCGCCGTGCCGCGGCCGAACTGACGGTAACGCCGTCCGCGGTAAGCCAGGCGGTGCGCGCGCTGGAAGCCCGCATCGGTGCGGCCCTGTTTGCCCGCACGACCCGAAGCGTCGGCCTGACCGAGGCTGGCCAGCGGTTCCTCGACCGCGCCGGACCTGCCTTCGAGGAGATCATGGCCGCAGGCGAGGTCGCCCGCGATGTCGGCCAGCGGCCGACCGGGCTTTTGCGACTGTCCGTGCCCCGCGCGGTCGTGCCGCTGATCCTGGAGCCTATGATCGCGTCGTTCTGCCGGGCCTATCCCGAGATCGAACTGGAGATCGCCGCCAGCGACGAGATGGTCGATCTCGCCGCTGGCGGATTCGATGCCGGCATCCGGCTGGGCCAGCTCATAGCGCCCGACATGATCGCGGTGCGGCTGACGCCGCCCTTCTCCTTCGTGGTCGTCGGCAGCCCGGACTATCTCGAGCGCCACGGCCAGCCAGAACAGATCACCGATCTGCGCCACCACGCCTGCCTGCGACTGCGCCGCGCGAACGGCGCCGTCGCACCCTGGTCCTTCGCCGACGGCAGCGGGGCGATCGAGGCGGTCGTCTCGGGCCCGCTGATCGCGCATGACTATCCAACCTTGCTGGGGGCCGCGATCCAAGGCGTCGGCCTGGCGCAGACGCCTCGGCCTGTCGCCGACGGCGCAATAGAACAGGGGAAACTCAAACCGGTGCTGGAGGACTTTGCCGGCGCGACCCCGGGCGTCTTCCTCTATCATCCAGGCAAGCGTCAGGTCCTGCCGAAGCTGCGCGCCTTCATCGATCATCTTAAATCCGCGGGCTGAGACAACGGGCAGAGGCAGCGCAGAAGTCGTTCCAGCAATTGACCCCGCTGGCGAGTGGTCAGGCCGGCGCGCCGGCGACCGATCCCCTGACCACCAGGTCGACCGGCCAGACCTCGCCGCGCGCGCCCTCCTCCAGTCCCGATATCCGCGCCGCCAGCCGCTCGGCGATGCGTGCGCCGGCCAGCCGGATCGACGAGCGCGTCGTGGACAGCGGCACGGAAAAATTCTCCGGCTTCAGCCAGGGAAAAACGTCGTCATGGGCAATCAGCGAGACGTCGCCGGGAATGCTGAGGCCAAGGTCGCGCACCGCGCGCACGACGCCGAGCGCCATGATCAAACTGGAACAGGCGATTGCCGTCGGCGCGTCGTCCTGTTCGAGCAGGCGCCGGGCGGCGCGATAGCCGTTCTCCTCGGTCATGACGAGCGAGCAGACATGGCGATCGTCCAATGCCAGGCCACTCGCGGCCAGCGCCCGGCGCAGGCCGCGCTCGCGGTGGATGGCAAAGGTCTCGCGGTCGTCGCCGTTGATCAGCGCCAGCCGGCGGTGGCCAAGCTGGACGAGCAGCCGCGCGGCTTCGTGGAAGGCGCCTTCATTGTCGATGTCGAGAAAGGGATAGTCGAAATTCAGGCCCTCGCTGCGGCCATGGACGATGAAAGGAATGCCGAGCGTGTTGACCAGCGCCACGCGCCGGTCCTGCGGCCTCGGCGAAGAGATGTAGACGGCATCGACCTGCCGGTTGGCGACGATGCGGCGGTAGGTCGTTTCCTGGTCATCGGCATCGGTCGGTGACAGGACAAGGTCGAGCTCGTGCGAGCGGGCATAGTCGCCAAGACCGGACAGGAATTCGACGAAATGGGGATCGATGTCGACGGCTGCACCCGTCGGCAGGACATAGCCGATCATTCCGGACTTACCCGTGGCCAGCCGGCGCGCACTCGGATTGGGGCGATAGCCGTGGCGCTTGGCTGCGTCCATGACACGCCTGCGGGTTTCCTCGTTGACTTCGGGATAGCCGTTCAGCGCCCGGCTTACCGTGGTCTGGGAAAGCGCCAGCATATGCGCGAGTTGCTTGAGGTTCACGAGAGGCCTCCCTGCCTCAAAGCGCTTTTAAATTGAATCGACCCAAACGCCACAAGGGCGTGGCCAACTCCAAATGGACCATAAGCGTGCCGGGGCCCGGTTTGAAACGAAAATTGCTGCTGCAGTGCCGAAAAAGCATGTTGCGGTGCAAATTTTTGGACCCTGGCAGACGGCGACTAAATCGATTAGTTCCTGCTCCCCCTTGACACCCGCCCGATTCAGTGGCGAGATCAACAAAGCCAAAGCGCTTTGGAAGACTGTTCGAAAGGTTGCGGTTCCCTTGCGACTGAGTCACAGTCCTGCGGCGTCGGCGGGCGGAATGGAGGTTCCGTCCGGTGTGTATGACCCACTGGGAGGAATACCGATGAAGAAAATGCTTTTGCTGGGTGTTGCGTCTGCCGCATTCGCCCTGAGCGCGCCCGCGCATGCCGAACTGAAGTTCAAGCCGGGCGAGGACAAGCGCTTCAACTGGGCGAATTACGAGGACCTCAAGAAAGTCGACCTCAAGGGCGAGACCCTGACCATCTTCGGACCGTGGCGTGGCGAGGACGAGACGCTTGTCCGGTCGGTACTTGATTATTTCTCCGAAGCCACCGGCGCAGAGGTCAAATATTCCTCGTCCGAGAACTACGAGCAGCAGATCGTCATCGACACCCAGGCCGGCAGCCCGCCCAACATCGCCGTCCTGCCGCAGCCGGGCCTCATCCAGGACCTCGCTTCCAAGGGCGTGCTGACCCCGCTCGGCGACGACGTCGCAGCCTGGGTCAAGGAGAATTACGCCGCCGGCGACTCCTGGGCCAAGCTCGGAACTTACAACGGCAAGGACGGCAAGCCAGGCTTCTATGCCTTTCCCTACAAGATCGACGTGAAGGGGCTGGTCTGGTACTCGCCCGACAATTTCGAGGAAGCCGGCTACAAGGTGCCGAAGACGCAGGAAGAACTTGCCGAACTCGAGAAGAAGATCATCGCCGATGGCGGCAAGCCGTGGTGCATCGGGCTTGGTTCGGGCGGCGCGACGGGCTGGCCGGCGACCGACTGGGTCGAGGACATCATGCTGCGCACGCAGACTCCCGAAGTCTACGACAAGTGGGTGAAGAACGAGATTCCGTTCAACGACCCGGCCGTGGTCAACGCCATCGACATCTTCGGCAAGATCGCCACCGACGACAAGATGGTCGACGGCGGCGCCAAGGCGGTCGCGGCGACCGACTTCCGCGACAGCCCGAAGGGCCTCTTTACCGTACCGCCGAAGTGCTACATGCACCATCAGGCATCGTTCATCCCCTCCTTCTTCCCGGAGGGCGTGAAGCTTGGCCAGGATGCGGACTTCTTCCCCTACCCGCCCTACGCCGCCAAGCCGGAACTCGGGACGCCGCTGGAAGTCGCCGGAACGCTGGTGATGATCACCAAGGATTCCAAGGCATCGCGCGAATTCATCAAGTTCCTGCAGATGCCGCTCGCGCATGAATTGTGGATGGCACAGAAGAGCTTCGTCACACCCTTCAAGGGGGCCAACAAGGACGCCTATGGCAGCGATGCGCTGAAGAAGCAGGGCGAGATCCTGGTCGGCGCCACGACGGTGCGCTTCGACGGCTCCGACCTGATGCCCGGCAAGGTCGGCGCCGGCTCGTTCTGGACTGGCATGATCGACCTGGTCGGCGGCAAGTCCGCCCAGGACGTCGCCACCGACATCCAGAAGAGCTGGGACGCCATCAAATAGGCCGCTCCGGCGCGACCTGATCTTTCCTCATCTTGCTGCTGGATCCGGGCTACGGCCCGGATCCGACCGGCGGGGCACGCCGGAAGCTTCGCGTTTCGATTGTTCCGAATAACTGAAAGTCGGCGCATTGGTCGCCAGCATCGCTGGCCGGTCACGCGCAGGGAGAGGGACCCATGGCGGCTCAGATTTTCTCGGCAATATTCGTCATCATCATCGGCGTCGGCGGCTGCGTCGCCTATTTCTGGGGCGCCAACAAACTGCTTGACCTGATCTTCCCCGCGCGCGGGGTGTCCGGAACGGCCGCCGTCAACAATCTGCGCCGGCAGGGATTGGTGCGGCCCTGGTTGTTCGTGGGTCCGGCGCTGATCATCCTGACCATCTACCTGGTCTATCCGGTGATCGCGACGCTGTGGCTGTCCTTCTTCGATCGCGGCGGCACGAGTTTCGTGGGATTCGCCAACTATGAATGGGCGCTGCGCGATCCGGATCTGCGAAACGCCATCCGCAACAACATATTGTGGCTGGCGGTGGTGCCGGCGGCCTGCACCTTCCTCGGCCTGATCATCGCCGTGCTCACCGACAAAATATGGTGGGGAACGATCGCCAAGAGCCTGATCTTCCTGCCGCTGGCCATCTCCTTCGTCGGCGCCAGCGTGATCTGGAAGTTCATCTACGAGTATCGTGGCCAGGGCCAGATCCAGATCGGCCTGCTCAACGCCATCATCCAGTATTTCGGCGGCCAGCCGCAGGTCTGGATATCGCTGCCGTTCTGGAACAACTTCTTCCTGATGGTCATCCTGATCTGGATCCAGACCGGCTTCGCCATGGTCATCCTGTCCTCGGCGCTGCGCGGCATCCCCGAAGAAACACTGGAAGCCGCGGTCATAGACGGCGCCAATCCGTTCCAGATCTTCTGGAAGATCATGGTGCCACAGATCTGGGGCACCATCGCGGTGGTATGGACCACCATCACCATCCTGGTGCTGAAAGTGTTCGACATCGTCCTGACCATGACCAACGGTCAATGGAACAGCCAGGTGCTGGCCAATCTGATGTTCGACTGGATGTTCCGCGGCGGCGGCGATTTCGGCCGCGGCGCGACCATAGCCATCATCATCATGATTGCCGTCATTCCGATCATGGTCTGGAACATCCGCCAGGCCAACAAAGAGACGGGAGGGCACTGAGATGGCCGTCGCGACCGGAAATTCCTTCGCCAGCCGTTTCGGCGTCCATATCGCAGTGCTCGTCTTCGTGGTGATCTGGACCATCCCGACGCTCGGCATCCTCGTCTCGTCGCTGCGCGACAAGGACCAGATCATCGCCTCGGGTTGGTGGAATTCCTTCGCCAGTTCCAGCCAGACGGAAGCCGGGCGACTGCCGGCCGCCTCCACACAGGTAGAAAAGGACGGCAAGTTCGTTCTCCAGGGCAACATCTTCGGCGACGGGGCCAAGCGCGCGATAAGCGCCTTCGGCGTCAAGGCGGCGGCACCGACGCAGTATCCTGCCGGCACATCAGCCGATCTCGGTGACGGCGTGACCCTCCAGATCAACGCCGACGGCAGCTTCGTCATGGCCTCGCCAAAGGCGTTCGAGGGCGACAGGGGCCAGCGCGTCTACTACGCTTCGTCGGCGCCGCCGAAATTCACCACCGACAATTATCAGACCGTGCTGTTTTCCGAAGGCATCGGCCGCTCCTTCATGAATTCGCTAACGGTCACCATCCCGGCGACCGTCATCCCGATCCTGATCGCGGCCTTTGCGGCTTACGCACTGGCCTGGATGCGCTTTCCAGGCCGCGCGCTCCTGATCGCCGTCGTCATCGGCTTGCTGGTGGTGCCGCTGCAGATGTCGCTCATTCCACTGCTGAAGCTCTACAATGGCGTCGGCACGTTCTTCGGCGTGCCGTCCAAGACCTACCTCGGCATCTGGCTGGCGCATACCGGCTTCGGACTGCCCTTCGCCATCTACCTCTTGCGAAGCTATATTGCCGGCCTGCCGCGCGAGATCATGGAATCGGCGCGCATCGACGGCGCCAGCGATTTCGAGATCTTCGTCAAGATCGTGCTGCCGCTGTCCTTCCCGGTGCTTGCCTCCTTCGCCATCTTCCAATTCCTGTGGGTATGGAACGATCTCCTGGTGGCAATGGTTTTCCTCGGAACGGCGCCCGATCAGATCGTGCTGACGGCCAAGCTCAATGCTCTGCTTGGCTCGCGTGGCGGTAACTGGGAGATCCTGACGACATCGGCCTTCATCACCATCATCGTGCCGCTGATCGTCTTCTTCTCGCTGCAGCGTTATTTCGTCCGCGGGCTGCTGGCCGGCTCGGTGAAAGGAGGTTGAGACCATGCAATCGGCTTTGAAGGCGACTTCGAAACCAGACCCCGCCATCGACCGCGACTGGTGGCGGGGCGCGGTGATCTACCAGATCTATCCGCGCAGCTATCAGGATTCCAATGGCGACGGCATCGGCGACCTCAAGGGCATCATCGGCAGGCTGCCCTACATTGCCGCCCTTGGCGCGGACGCCATCTGGATCTCGCCTTTCTTCAAATCGCCAATGAAGGATTTCGGCTATGACGTCTCGGATTATTGTGACGTCGACCCGATGTTCGGTACGCTGGCGGATTTCGATGCGCTGACGGCGGAGGCGCACCGACTGGGCCTCAAGGTGATGATCGACGAGGTGCTGTCGCATACCGCCGACATCCACCCCTGGTTCAAGGAAAGCCGCTCGAGCCGCACCAATCCCAAGGCCGACTGGTATGTCTGGGCGGATGCGAGACCCGATGGCACGCCGCCCAACAACTGGCTGTCGATCTTTGGCGGCTCGGCCTGGCAATGGGACACCAGCCGCCAGCAATACTACCTGCACAATTTCCTGGCCGAGCAGCCCGACCTCAATTTCCACAACCGCGAAGTCCAGGACGCGCTGCTCGACGTCACCCGCTTCTGGCTGGAACGCGGCGTCGACGGCTTTCGCCTCGACACCATCAATTTTTACTTCCACAGCCAGGGGCTGGAAAACAACCCGCCGCTGCCGCCGGAACAGCGCAACGACCAGACGGCGCCGGCGGTCAATCCCTACAACTACCAGGACCATATCTACGACAAAAGCCGACCGGAAAACCTCGCCTTCCTCGAGCGCTTCCGCGCGCTGCTCGACGAGTACACGGCGACCGCAGCGGTCGGCGAAGTCGGCGATTCGCAACGCGGGCTGGACGTGGTCGCCGCCTATACCGCCGGCGGCAAGCGCGTGCACATGTGCTATTCCTTCGACTTCCTGGCGCCGGAAAAGATCAGTGCCGCCAAGGTCCGCTCGGTGCTGGAAGCTTTTGGCCGGGTGGCCAGCGATGGCTGGTCGTGCTGGGCGTTTTCAAACCATGACGTGATGCGACCGGCCTCGCGCTGGGCCGCCGACGAGGCGGACCCGTCGGCCTATCTCAAGGTCATCTCGGCATTGCTGATGTCGCTGCGCGGTTCGGTCTGCATCTACCAGGGCGAAGAACTCGGCCTCGGCGAGGCCGACCTGCGGTTCGAGGATCTGCAGGATCCCTACGGCATCCGTTTCTGGCCTGAATTCAAGGGCCGCGACGGCTGCCGCACGCCCATGGTGTGGGATGGCAATGCAAGGAATGGCGGCTTCTCCCAGGCAAAACCCTGGTTGCCGGTACCGGCCGAGCATCTGCCGCAGGCGGTCAACGTGCAGCAAGGCGACGAAACCTCCCTGCTTGAGCATTACCGGCGCTTTCTTTCTTTCCGCCGCGCCCATCCGGCGCTGGCCAAGGGGGACATCGCCTTCATCGAAAGCCAGGGCGACACCGTCGCCTTCACCCGCCGGTCGGGCAATGAGGAGATCGTCTGCGTCTTCAATCTGGGCGCAAGGCCGGCGAAGGTTGACCTCGGCAACCGAACCCTGCAACCTTTGCCGGGACACGGGTTCTCCGGGCAGGCGAGCACCGGGTCGGTCGAGCTCGGCGGCTATGGCGCCTGGTTCGGACGCATAGGCTGAAACATCCGAGGAATCACTGGAGGAAACCAATGGCCGATGTCAATTTGAGACAAGTGAAGAAGTCCTATGGCAATCTTAACATTCTCCACGGCATCGACCTCGACATCAAATCGGGCGAGTTCATAGTCTTCGTCGGCCCGTCGGGCTGCGGCAAGTCGACCTTGCTGCGCTCGATCGCCGGGCTCGAGGAAATCACGTCGGGTGAACTCAAGATCGACGGCCACGTGGTCAACGACGTGCCACCCTCGAAGCGCGGCATCGCCATGGTGTTCCAGTCCTATGCCCTCTACCCGCACATGACCGTCTACGACAACATGGCCTTCTCGATGAAGATCGGTGGGGAAAGCAAGGCCGAGATCGACAAAAGGGTTCGGCAAGCCGCCGAGATCCTGCAGCTGACCAAATATCTCGACCGTCTGCCCAAGGCGATGTCGGGCGGCCAGCGGCAGCGCGTCGCCATCGGCCGCGCCATCGTGCGCAATCCGAAGGTGTTCCTGTTCGACGAACCGCTGTCGAACCTTGACGCCGCATTGCGCGTCGCGACGCGCATCGAGATCGCCAAGCTCAAGGAATCGATGCCCAACACGACCATGATCTACGTCACGCACGACCAGGTCGAGGCGATGACACTGGCCGACCGCATCGTCGTGCTGAAGGACGGGCACATCGAGCAGGTCGGCACGCCCATGGAACTCTACAAGAACCCCGGCAACCTCTTCGTCGCCCAGTTCATCGGCTCGCCGGCCATGAACATCCTGCCGGCGACGGTCGACAAGACGGGCAATCCGACCATCGTCAGCCATGTCGGCGGCCGCAAGGCGACGGTGCCGATCGCGACACCTGCTTCGGCAAAGGGAGCGGCGGTCAGCTTCGGCGTACGGCCGGAAGATCTCGCGATCGCCAGCGGTGCGGATTATCTGTTCGAGGGGACCGTCGATTATCTCGAACAGCTTGGCGAGGTCCAGCTGGTCTATGTCGATATCGGCCGGGCCGACCTGCCGCTGGTGACCAAGCTGCCGGGCAATGTCGAGGTCAAGCGCGGCTCGACGCTGCGGCTGACCGCCAATGCCGGCGATCTCCATATCTTCGATGCGGATGGTCGCTCCTTTGCCCTCCACGAAGCGGAAGCAAAGGCGGCCTGAAGACGGCCGTCCGGTAATGAAAGAACAAGAGCGGCGGGCCTGGCCCGCCGCTCTTCTTGTCTGCACAGGCTGGTTAGTTGTTGCCGAAGAGATTGCGATCGGCACCCTGATGGGCCGGCTTCTGCACGTCGCCGGACGAGTTGAGCAGCTTGTAGACAGGCGAATCGCTGTTGCGGATCGCACCTGTATGCGACGTATCGACATTGACAGTCGACGAAGCAGTGGGCTGGTTGACGCCGTTGGAGCCATAATTGTCGCTGCCGGCGAAGGCGCTGCCGGAGACGGCCAGAACGGCGGCGGCGGCAATGAGGATCTTGTTCATTTTAGGTACTCCTGAATTTTGGAAGTCCCGCGGACCGGCGGGCCAGAGCCCACCGGCCGTGGGATGGCCGTTAATGGCCGAAGAGGTTGCGGTCGCTGCCCTGCTGGACAGGCGCCGAGGTGGCCGGAGCCGACTTGCCGATCGACGCGGTATTCGAATTGTCGGTCGAAGCGGCAGCAGCCTGATTGGCGCCGTTGGAGCCATAGTTGTCGCTGCCGGCGAAAGCGCTGCCAGAAAGGGCCAGAACGGCGGCGGCAGCAATAAGGATCTTGTTCATGTTAGGTACTCCTGAATTTTGGAAGTCCCGCTGCCGGCGGGCCAGAGCCCACCGGCCGTGGGATGGCCGTTAATGGCCGAAGAGGTTGCGGTCGCTGCCCTGCTGGACAG